>DATGLY010000130.1:0-64916 GCA_035293905.1 Bryobacteraceae bacterium | reverse complement strand
CTCGGTGCGGGGGCCGGTGGAGCGGGCGGCGTTGTTGCGATTCGCGGCGGCGCGCTGGGAATCGGGGGCAAGTTGCGGTTTCATAAGAAGAACCTCCGATTTGTTTTTGAGGAGGGGAAAGGGGAGAAGAGGGCGGGTTTTGGTGGGATGTTGGTGAAGGGGCGGGAGTTTGGGAATTTGCAGAAGGGGAAATGCAGCGCCTAAGGGGGAACCGGGAGGGCCTTGCGCGCGTCTGCTAAGCTGATCTTTCTCGCCAGAATGAGGTTAGCCACACTGTTTTTCCTGCCTGCGCTGGGCTGGGCGCAGATCCAGCAGGCCTATATCATCAACACCGTGGTGGGGGGTTCGACGGGTACGCTAAACCTTTATGGATTTTCGGGGGATGGCGGGCCGGCGAACGCGGCTCAACTGGCCGAACCGGCGGGTCTGGCTCTGGACAGCAAAGGAAACCTGTATATCGCGGATCAAGCCAACAACCGGATCCGGCAAGTGACCACGGACGGCAATATCAATACGTTTGCGGGGACGGGAACGGCGGGATTTGGGGGAGACGGGGGCCAGGCGACGTCGGCCGATCTGAACGCTCCTTTTGGGGTGGTGGCCGACTCCTCGGGCAACATCTATATTTCCGACACGGCCAACGATGTCATTCGAAAGGTAACGACGGACGGAAACATTAACACGGCGGTGGGCGATTATGGCTCGGGCTTCAATTTTGGCGGGGACAACGGGCCTCCCACGAGCGCGGTTTTTAATCACCCTGGGCCGATTGCGCTGGATTCGTCGGGAAATCTCTACATCGCCGACACGCTGAACAACCGCGTGCGCAAGGTGAACTGGAGCGCCAACGTCATCAAGACCATCGCCGGCAATAATGGGAGCGGCGGGTACTCCGGCGACGGAGGGCTGGCGACGCTGGCTTCGCTGAACGGGCCGCGCGGGGTGGCGATCGACAGCGCCGGCAACGTTTTTATCGCCGATAGCAACAACAACGTCATTCGAAGGGTGGACGCAGTTACGGGTAAGATTTCGACGGTGGCGGGCAACGGCGTGGCGGGCTTTTCGGGGGATGGCGGACCGGCGGGGAACGCGTCGCTGAATTCGCCGCGCGGGCTGGCGTTCGACTCCTCGGGGAATTTATATATCGCGGATTACTACAACAGCCGCATCCGGGTGATTTCGAACGGGACGATTCAGACGATCGCGGGGGGGGCGGGGCCGGTTTTCGGTTATGGAGGCGACGGGGGCCTGGCCACCAACGCGGTGCTCAATTTTCCGTCCGCGGTGGCGGTGGACTCTTCCGGAAACGTTTACGTCAGCGATACGCAGAACAACGCCATTCGAATTCTGACGCCGGCGCCGAGCCCGCCGATCCTCAGCAAGGGCGGGGTGCAGCAGGCGGGGGCATTTGGGGCTTGCCTTGCGGCGGCGCCGGGGTCGTGGATCGAGATTTATGGTTCGAGCCTTGCGCCGGATGCGCGATCGTGGGGGACCGCCGACTTCACGGGCAGTTATGCTCCCATCAAGCTTGACGACGTGACGGTGACGATCGGCGGCCAATACGCGTATCTGAGCTATATCAGCGGCAGGCAGGTGAACGTTCAGGTGCCCAGCACGATCGGAACGGGCGTGCAGCCCTTGTTTCTGAGCACGAGCGAGGGGACGTCGGCGCAATACAATCTCAGGGTGAACGCGGTGGAGCCGGGCTTTTACGCGCCGCCATCGTTGATGCTCAACGGAAAACAATACGTCGCGGCATATCTTCCGGACGGGACATTTGTGGCGCCGCCCGGCTCGATCCCGAACGCGACCTCGCGGCAGGCAAAACCGGGCGAAACGATCACCCTGTATGGGATCGGCTTCGGCCCGGTGAGCGATGGAATTCCGGCGGGCTATATCACGCCGGCGACGGATCAAATCACGACGCCGCTTGAGATCGCGTTCGGCCAGACGGCGGCGAAGATCTCTTATGAGGGGCTGGCTCCAGGATCTGTCGGCTTATATCAGTTCAACGTAGTGGTGCCGAGCATTTCAAACAGCGATACGGTGCCGCTGACATTTAATCTGGGCGGCTCGACGGGCTGCCAGAATCTGTACACCGCGGTACACAACTGAACAGCGCTGTGATAGTGTAGCCGCATGAAGCGGACGATCTGGATTCCGATTTTGCTGGCGGCGGCGGCGGGGCAGGCGCGCGAGCTGGAGATTTACTGGACCGATGTGGAAGGGGGCGGCTCGACGCTGATCGTGTCTCCTTCCGGGCAGGCGCTGCTGGTAGACACAGGATTCGGGGGCAACGAGGATCGCGATGCGAAGCGAATCGCGGAAACGATGCGATCGGCGGGCATCAAGAAGATCGATATTGCCGAGATCACGCATTTCCATGGCGACCACGTAGGCGGCGCGGCGGCGCTCGCGAAACTGGTCCCGATCGAGAGATTTTACGATCACGGGGATTCCATCGAGGCGAATACGGACAAAGGCGCATCGCTTTATGACGGCTACAAGGCGCTATCGGCGGGCAAGCGCGCGACGGTGAAGCCGGGCGACAAGATCCCGATTCAAGGCCTGGACATCACGGTGGTGAGCGCGAACGGAGAGGTGCTTTCGAAGCCGCTGCGGGGGGCGGGGGCGCCGAACGATCTCTGCAAGAACGCGCAGACCAAGCCCGCGGACAACACGGAAAATTCGCGCAGCGTGGGTTTTCTTTTGAGGTACGGAAAGTTCACGTTTCTCGACCTGGGCGATCTGACGTGGGACCGCGAAATGATGCTGGCGTGTCCGGCGAACAAGATTGGAACGGTGACGCTGTTCCAGGCGACGCATCACGGATTTTCCAACGGCGCCTCGGGCGCGCCGGCTTTTGTGTGGGCGGTGAGGCCGCAAGTGGTGGTGGTGAACAACGGGGCGCGCAAGGGCTTCAACGCGGAGGCGTATGAAACGCTTTCGAAGATTCCCGGCGTAGAGGGGATCTGGCAGCTTCATCGCGCGGCGATGAGCGACGCGGCGCACAATACTTCCGAGGCGATGACGGCGAATCTGGAAGAGGGGCCGGCGGACCAGGGGAAGGGAATTAAAGTGACGGCGAGCCGGGAGGGGAAGTTCACGGTGGTGAACCAGCGCAACGATTTCCGGCAGACGTATACGGCCCGCTAGGGAGGGGCGCAGCGAGCGTAAATGGTTGTGGCGCCGGCGCGGGCGATGGGGCAATAGAGCGCGAGCCAGGGCGCCAGGTCGGGAAAGCCGCGAATGTCGAGCTTGGGATTATATGCGCTCAGACCGTCCACCAGGAAAGACGGGCGCGCGCGAGCCAGCTCGCGGCGGTTGGCGCGGGCCCAGTTTTCGGCGACAGGACGGGAATCAAACAGGTGGCGGTCGGCGGGCACGCCGGTGAGCGGCTGAGAATCCAGAAACCGGCCGGCTACGGGCAGGCGGGCGAAGGCGACAATATCGGGACGATAGCCCCAAACGAAAATGGAATCGCCGGGTTTTGCAGCCGCGGCAATCAGGGCGGCGGCTTGGCGGCTTTCGCGATCCATGGCGGTATCGCGCCAAGAAGATAGTTGGAAATAGCGCGGCCCGAAACGGATGGCAGGGATGGCGAGGAGGGCGGCCAGGAGAGGGGCGGCGGGCAGGGGCTTCATCCATTTGACGCCGCCGGCAGCCGCGATGACCAGAGGCGGCAGCAGGAGATTGAGATAGCGGGGGGCGTTGCGGAGCCCAAAGAGCGAGAACAGGACGGCCAGAGCGAACCAGACGAGGGTGCGAGACCGCTCCCGCAACCAGAGCGCGAGGGCGGGGATCAGAAGGGCGAGGTGAAATCCAAACCAGCCGGCCAAGCGGAGCGGGCCTCCGGAAGGGGCATTACGGAGATAGAGCCATCCCCATTTCCAAACCTGGCCTGTGTAGTCCATTAAGGCGCCGGCCGCCGCCAGCCAGAGAAAGACGAGGGCGTTGGGGAGGAAAAATCCGAGGGCCAGCGCGGGGATTCCCGCGGGATAGAAAAGCGCGGCGAAGGCAAGCACAAACGCGCCCCTCACATTGAACTGGAAGGCGACGCCCGCGGCGATTCCGGCGAGAAAGGGTTTTTTGCGCCAAGCCAGGGATACGGCGGCAAGGTGAGGCGCGAGCATCAGCGTGTCCGGCTCCAGCGGAAGCACGGCGGGAGGGAGATAGAAGATTAGAAAGAACGCCATGGCCGAGGCGGCGAGAAATCCTTCGCGCCGCGACCAGAGCTTGGCGGCGAACTCGCAGGCGAGGGCGCAGCAGAGGATCAGGAAGAGGGCATCGACAGTGCGCAGCACGGCGCCGGTTCGTGCGCCGAAGGCGAGATAGAAGGCCAGATTGAGCGGCGGCTTATCGTACCAAAAGTCGCGATAGGGAAGCTTTCCGCCGAGGGACTGGAGGGCGGCGGCCAAATGATAGTCCTCGTCGGCCCAGAGAAGATGCAAATGGGCGAGGCGGGACGCCAGGACGGCGGCGGACAGGCAGATCCAGAAGAGGGCTGCGGGCCGGCGGGCGTTCACGGTTGTCTGGCCAGCAGCAGGCCCGCGGCGGGCACAAAGAGCGGGGGCTGGAGCCATTTGCCTTGCGGGATACGAATGCCGGGATCCGAGTTCAGATCGGGCGAAGATACGGTTTGCCCGAGCAGATGGTAAACGCCGAGCATTCGAAAGAATCCGGAGACCAAGCTAGGCAGCGCGAACTGCGCCAAAGGCTTCACCGAGTTTCCAGGCGATGGATCGATTCCAACACCACCGCGCCCACGATCTCCATGCTTTGGCCCGAGATCTTATCGAGCGTGTCGGAGTCCTTGTGCCACGGGCTGTAATCGAAATCGATCAAGTCCAGCGCCGGGACGCCGAGGCGGACAAACGGCATGTGGTCGTCGTCCATGGGCTCGGTTCGATCGGTGAAGTAAGCGGCGTAGCCCAGATCGAAGGCGGCTTTCCACACCAGCCGGCGCAGGCTCGGATCGGAATTCTCGTCTTGAAGAATATCGAGATGCTTGTCGCCGATCATATCGACGTTGATCAGCGCTTTCAATTTTTGCAGATTGCCATCGGTGCGCCACTTTTGGGCCAGATGGCGGCTTCCGTAGACGCTATCGTCGCCGCTCCATTCGCCGACGGCCTCCTCGCCGTCGAAAAAGACGAGGTAGAGGTCGTCGCGGCGAGGCATGCCGGCGAGGGCATGAGCTAATGCGAGCAACACGGCGGTGGAGGATGCGCCGTCGTTGGCGCCGACGAAACGCCTGCCGGGGAAATATTTGGTGTCGAAGTGGCCGGTAATGGCGATGGCTTTGCCGCTGGAGCCGGGAAACTTAACGATGAGGTTGGTCATGGGAACGGGGCCGCGCGGAGTTTTCGCGACGAAGGAATCTTGCGCGACTTGGGCGCCTTTGACGCGGGTCTGCTCCAGGATGTAGGCTTGCAATTTTTTGTTGGCGTCCGAGCCCGACGGGCGGGGGCCAAGGCCAACGGCGTAGCGGGCGTATTCGAAGGCGGCGGCGCCGGAGAAGCCGGCGGCGGAGGCCGGACCGACGGCGAAGAGGCAGGCGGCGGTCAGGGCAATTTGCGGGCGGAGCATATATATCCCAGTGTAAAGTTTTGGCGGCGGTCCAGCGGATCGAGCAAGGGCAGAAGCAGCGCGGGCGGCGCGAAGAACAGGGCCGCGAGCACGATCGAGGGTCCGGGGAAAAATTGCAGGGCGTTCAGCAGGCGGCGCGAGATGAGGCGGAAGAGGCCGCCGACGGGACGAATTTCGAGGGGCTCCAATCCGGCCTGCCGCAGCAGATAGTCGAGACCAAAGCGGGTGTAGCGATAGTAATCGTGGGGCTGCTGGTGCTCCTCCCACTGGTGCGGCGCGATCAGCAGCAGCTTGCCGCCGGGGGCGAGCGTGCGGGCGATTTCGCGGAGGGCGCAGCCCGGTTCTTTTACATGCTCCAGAGTCACGATGTTGATGCAGGCTCCGAAAACACGGCTGGGAAACGGCAAGGCGGTTAATTCGGCGACGACATCCAATTGCGAATAGTTCCAGGCCGCATCGCCGACGCCGAGATCGACGCCGGTGTAGAGCTGGGCGGGGAAGCAGGATTTGTGGCGGCATTCACCGGCGCCGGCGTCGAGCAGGCGGAGTCCCGGGGGGAGCGAACGAGCGAAATCGCGAACGGCTCGTTCGATTTCAGCCTCGAAGTGCAACAGATATCGGGCGAGGGGGGCAGGGAGCAGAGAGCGGATTCGGTTATAAATCACGAGGGCCGGACCATGTCTCTATGATGATTCAAATCAGGCGGACTGTGGAGGGCGCTATTTGCCGAGCAGCAGCGCGGCTAGCGGTTTGACGCCCGGGAGGGTCTGCAAGCGGGACACGTAGGCGATGACGCGTTCGCAGCGGCCGAGGCCGATAACGGGGCGAAAGCAGGTTCGGACTTTATCGTTGAGCTCGTCCGGGGTCATTGGAAACTGCGAGCTGCCCTTGGGGAAGCGCTCGTAGCGCGCGAAGGTCTGGCCGTTGTTCATGCGGATCGCGACGGCGGCGGCGCGGCTTCCGTCGGGGCTGGTGCTGGGGGGAAGGGACAGATCCACTTTCATCTCGACCTTCTCAAGGAGCGCCAAGATTTTCGGATCGCGCACGGCGGCGTCGGTGAACGAATCCAGAGTCACCTGGCCATCCAGCAAGGCCCGGGCGACGAGGTAGGGCATGGAAAACTTGCCCTCCAAGCCCGATTGGGGGATGCGGTATTTGATGGTGTCGGCGGTATTTTGGGGCACGCGCACTTCGACGCTTTCCACCGCGCCGGGCGCGATGGAGTTCTGGTTGCGGAGCTGGATGGTGGCGTAGATGGAGGTGTGCGCGAGGCCGCCGCAGGGATAGGGCTTCAAGCGCACGCCGTATTTCTCAAGGGCGGATTGGCGGCCCAGATTGGGGAGCGGCGGCAGGTCCACGGGGACGGCGGTGAATCCATTTTTGGCCAACTGCGCGGCTTGTACTCCGGCGCGCGCGGCCAAGCCGACGGCCAACGGTTTTCCCATGGCGCCTTGCGTGGCGCCGAGTCCGCTGACCATGGCGGAGGCGATTGCGAGCGACATTTGGATTTGAGGCTCGGAGAGGCGGAGGAGCTTGGCGCAGGCGAGGGCCGCGCCGTAGGCGCCGGGAGGCACGCCGCCGCCTTCGCCGCTTTGTCCAGCCAAAGCGAGGTTGGCGGCGAGCTCGAAACCGGCCGCGTAGGCCTCGAGAATCTGCTTGCCGCTGGAGGAGAGGGCCTCGCCGAGGGCAAAGACGGCGGGAATAATGGGGGCCGAGGGCTGGCCGCCGACGACGAAACTATGATCGAAATCGCTGGCGTGGGCGGAAATTCCGTTTACGAAGGCGGCTTGCGCGGGCGACGACAGGAAGGCGTGGCCATAGACGGAGGTTTGTCGCCTTGCCGCTTCTTGGCGGGCCAGCTCGGCGGCGATCTGGCTGCTTGTTTCCCGGCTTCCGGCAACCGCCACGCCGAGGCAGTCGAGAATCGCGGTTTTGGCCCATTCCACGGCTTTCGGCGGAAGCGTTTGGAAGCGGAGCCCGAGGGCGAATCGGGCGATGGAAGAAGTATCGGCCGCCCGGGCGGGCGGGGTTGTGAATTTCGCGGCCATCATTGCCATGCCAGATATTTTGAGAAATTCTCTCCGGCGCATGGCGTGCTTGCTAGAACGAACAGCCTCCGAGGCCGAAGTAGCTGGCGGGGCTAGTTCGGCGGAGCGGCGCCGCTCCGACAGGGGCAAGATTCCACAGCTTGGCCCGGAAGTGGTCCAAGACGCGGCGGGCCAAATCGGGGAGGCAGGAGGTGGAAGCGAAACCTCGCACTTGGCCGCGGGCTTCACTTTTTGGGCAGAGCGAAGGCGACATAAGCGCTGGGGGGAGGAGGGTCTGGCGCGGGCCGGCGGCCTCCGAGATTGAGGCCGTCTCCGGCGGCGACGCAAAAGACAACGTATTGGCGGCCGCCTACCTGGTAGACAGAGGGAACGCCGTCGGAGCCGGTGGAAAGCTCGTATTCCCATAGCACCTGGCCGGCGTCTTCATCGTAGGCGCGGAGCTTATGATCGGAAGCCGTGGCTGCAAAAATCAAGCCGCCGGCGGTCACCACGGGGCCGCCTCTGGGATCGCGGGCGCCCGTGCCGGCGTGGCCCTCCTTCTCCAGCTCCAGGACGCCTCCATTGGGGACCTGCCAGCGGATGGTTCCGGCGTTCAAGTCGAAGGCCGTGAGAACGGACCAGGGCGGTCCCATGGCGGAAAGGCCGCGGCTCTGAGTCATGAAATTGACCGGGGAATTGTAGTGAATGAAGCTGTTGTCCAAGGGGGCAGGCGGCTGGACAGGAACGGGAGCGGCGGGGCCTTTGGGCTGTTTTGCCGGCCGGTCCTGACCCGGGAGCACCAATTTGTCGAGGGTGGGATGCTCCTTGGTGATTACGTACAAGTATCCTTTCAGGGGATCGACGGCGGTCATGCCCCAATTGGCGCCGCCGTTGTGGCCGGGCGCGGAAATGGAGCCGCGGAGGCTGGGCGGGGTGAAGAGTCCTTCATTGCGGGAATGGGTGAGAAGTTCGCGAATGGCGGCTTGCTCAGGGAGGGTCGCAAAGGGATTGATGTCTTTTTCGGTGAAAGACTGGCGCGCGAAGGGCGGAGGCTTGGTGGGGAAGGGCTGGGTGGGCGAGCTCCATTCGCCGGGGACGTCGGATTGGGGAACAGGGCGCTCATCAATAGGCCAGAGGGGCTGGCCGGTGACGCGATCGAACACGTACAAGAAGCCAAATTTGGTGGGCTGGGCGACGACATCCACGCTTTTGCCGCCGTGTTTGACGGTCAGCAGCTTGGGAGCGCCGGTAAGATCGTAATCCCAAAGGTCGTGGTGGACGATCTGGAAATGCCACAAGCGCTTGCCGGTGCGGGCGTCCAGGGCCAGCAGGGAATTGCCGAACAGGTTGTCGCCCTTGCGGTTGGCGCCGTAGAAATCGTAGCGGGCGGTTCCCAAGGGGAAATAGGCGATGCCGCGCTTTTCGTCGAGGGTCATCTCGCTCCAGTTGTGGACGCCGCCGGAGGTTTTCCAGGCGCCGGGAGGCCAGGTGTCGTAGCCGAATTCGCCGGGGTGGGGGACCACGTGAAAAACCCACAGCAACTTGCCGCTGACGACGTCGTAGGCGTGGATATCGGCGGGGGTGGAGTCGTAAGACGCGCTGCCGGCCGGCAGCGGCGTGATGATGATGTTTTCGAAGATACGGCCGGGGTTGCTGGTCTGGAGCGCGCGTCCGGGATCGCGGCCGAGACCGTCGCGGAGATCGGCGCGGCCGTTATCGCCGAAGCTCATAATGGTCTTGCCGGTGCGCGCGTCGATGGCGGTGAGAAATCCGGCGTTGATATAGAACAGCCGCCGGTCGGAGCGATCCTTGCTTTCCCAATAGTTCATGCCGCGCTGTCCCACGGGGCCCATATTGGGGTGAACCCACAATTCCTTGCCGGTGGCGGCGTCGAGGGCCACGACGGAATTGTTGCGCGCCAACACGTACATGACGCCGTCGACGATCAGCGGATTAAAGGTGTAGGCGCCCGGGCCGGTAGGATAGCTCCAAGCGATTTCGAGCTGCTTGACGTTGGATTTATTGATTTGCTTGAGCGAGGAATATTGCGAAGAATCCGGACCGCCGAGGTATTGGCTCCAAGTGGCGAAGTTGCGGTCCGCGGCGGGAGCCAAAACGACGGCGGAGAGGAGCAGCATGGAAAGCGGGAGCTTTTGCACAGGAACCCTCCAACGGGCAAGTGTATAACAAATGGGGCAAACAGGGCGGTTTGAGAACGCTTCCGGGGCCGAGAGTTTTCGTGATATCCTTTGGGCTCCCACCGATATGAAGCGAAGCGAGAATCGAATTTTAACCACGCATGTGGGAAGCCTAGTGCGTCCGCCCGAGCTCAAGAAGCTGGGGCAAACCAAGGACCGGCCCGGGGATGGAGGGCCGACGCACGACGATTTCGAGAGGCTGAGACGGGCGACGGCCGAAGTGGTGAAGAAGCAGGCGGAAATCGGCGTGGACATCGTCAGCGACGGGGAATTCGGAAAATCCAGTTGGTCGAACTATATTCTCAGCCGCATATCCGGATTTGAAATCCGGCCCGACCAGTTGCGCCCGGTCCAATGGCTGGGGCGGGACCTGGAGAGGTTCGGCGAGGTCATCGGGCGCGAGATGCCGAGCGTGATCGGAGGGCGGCCCACGGAAGCCTGCGTGGGGCCGATCAAATATCGCGACCGCGAACCCATCCGGCGCGCGATCGGCAATTTTCAAAGCGCGCTCGAGAGGGTTAGCGTGGAAGAGGCGTTTCTGACGGCGGTGGCGCCCGCCAGCACGGCTTACGACGGAGTGAATGAATATTATTCTTCGGAAAGGGACTACATTTTCGCAATCGCCGAAGCCTTGCGGGAGGAATACCTGGAGATTTACAGATCCGGAGTGTTGCTGCAAGTAGACGACGCCGTGCTGGCGAATATGTACGACAGCCTGGTTCGGCAGAGTCCGGAGCAATACCAGGAATGGGCGCAATTGCGAGTCGAGGCCCTCAATCACGCGCTGCGGGACATTCCCGAAGACCGCATCCGGTACCACGTGTGCTTCGGAAGCTGGCATGTTCCGCATCTGGCCGACGCCCCTTTAGAGGAGATCGCGGGGTTTATCGTTCAGGTTCGGGCCGGAGCGTATTCGATCGAAGCCGCCAATCCGCGGCACGAGCACGAATGGCGGGTTTGGGAAAACGGGCGGTTGCCGCGGGGAAAAATTCTGATACCGGGCGTGGTCACGCACCATACGGTGACGGTGGAGCACCCTAGGCTGGTGGCGGATCGAATCGTCCGCTACGCCAAGCTGGTCGGGCCGGAAAATGTGATTGCCGGAACCGACTGCGGATTCGCGCAAGTGGACGCGATCGAGCGCGTTCCGGCGGCGGTGATGTGGGCCAAATTCGAATCGCTGGTGGAAGGGGCCGCTTTGGCCAGCAAAGAGCTGTTCTGAGAGAAAATTTATTTGGAAAGTTTTTTGCGGCGGCGCGGGCCGTTGCGGCATCTTGCGGCCATGTGGAGAGCGCGGGGCTTGCTTTTCCTTCTTGTCGCCAGCTTGGGGCCGGCCTACGGCTGGCAGGACTACAGATTTGAGGCGGCGGCGCTGTTTGGCGGAGCATTCGGCGGGACCATCAAGCTGGGCGAGGAAGGATTTCGTAACCGGGACGCCAATATCGCCAATACTTTCGCTTGGGGATTGGCCGCGGGCTTCCGCTTCAATGGCGAGGAGTGCTTAAATTGCAACGCGATCGATTTCCGGTGGATGTGGCAGCCGGACACGCATCTCAGCGCCGGATCTCCCAGCAACTTCATCCCCGCATTGCGGCCCTCGCTGAGCGTAAACCGGTTCATGGTGGATTTCACACATGAATTTGAGATAGAAGATTATCCGATCGTACGGCCTTTTGTTACGTTGTCGCTGGGCGCGGCCCGGCTGGCGGCGCCGCAGTCCACCTTCACGCGGTTCCTGTTCGGATTGGGGACGGGCGTGAAGATATTCCCCAAACCCCGGTGGGGATTCAGAGTGCAGGCGGAATATTCGCCGATTGTGGTTAACGCCAGCGTGCAGAACGTGTTATGCGCGGCGGGCGGCTGCATCGTGGCGCTGGGAGGAGGAGTTGTGAATCAGTTTCTGGCGACGGCGGGGCCGGAATTCCACTTCTAAGGCGCGCGGTAGAGCGCAGTGGCGATATTACGCGCGCTGGGCCTGCCACTGGGCTACCCGTTGGCAGGTCCGCTTGAGGTCGACGGCGAAGATCAAGAACTCCTGACCCTTTACGTTAACAATGACGAAGCGGTCGTCTTGCGCCGCGCCGACAACCTCGAACACTTCGCCGGCGGCGATGGGCACGGCGAAGTCGTGATTATCGCGGAAAGCGAGCACCATGGTTGGCAGCGTGGCTTGATAGAGAGTTTTGGCGGGAGCGGGCGGCGGGGAGGAGGAGAGCGTGGCAGCTCGGCCGGCTGCCGAAGTGATGGATAAAATCTTGCCCGTCGCGGGACGCTTCGAGTCTGGATTTGCGAGCGCGGTGCTGTTGGAAGCCATCGTGAGTCACTCCGCAGAACTGCCGTTGTCAGTCTTTAGATGACTCGGCGGGAGGCTTGGCGCATTATTTTTGTATCGAAGAGATTCGAATTTTTTTCGGGGAACAGACTCTGCGCCGAACGGATCAGTTGGCCGGGACTGAAGCGGCGGCGGAGGGCCAGGGATCACTCCAGCGGGGATCGCGAAGCAGCTCGTCGTCGGTGAGCGATTTCAGGAACTCGACGAGGGCGGCCTTGTCGCCGGCGCTGAGGGGGAGCGGGCGCAGGAGGCGGGTCTTATTGGGGTGATCGAATTTACCGCCGGCGGCGTAGTGATCGAGGACGTCCTGGAGGGTGGCCAGGCTGCCGTCGTGCATGTAAGGGGCAGTGACCGCGATGTTCCTCAAGGAGGGAACCCGGAACTTGCCGATATCCTCAGCCCTGTGAGTCTGCTCGTAGAGGCCGCGGTTGGGGGCGGTGTAGAACGATACACCGGTATTGAAGAAGGCGGAGGGAGCGCCGCCGTTTGCCGGGTCTTCGCCGTCAAAGCGAATGGGGCCGCTGAAGTTCCAGCCACCGTGGCACTGAAAGCAGCCGCCGAGTTCGCTTGAAAAAAACACCAGCTCGCCGCGTTTGGCGGCGTCTGAAATTGCCGAAGGGTCGCCGCCCCAGCGATAGCGATCGTAGGGGGATCGCATAGAAACGATGGAGCGCTCAAAGGCCGCAATTGCTTTGGTTATGTGAGGGAGATCGTAAGGATCGCTTTTGCCTGGGAAGGCTTGTGGGAACAATTTTCGATAGATAGGATCGCGGCGGAGGAGAGCCAGGAACTGCGGCTGGCGGCCTTTCAGGCCGAGCTCGACCGGGTCATCGCCGAGCATCGGTATGAGGGCCTGGTCTTCCAAGGAAGTAAGCGAGGGATTGGCCCAAGTCAAGGATGACGCGTAGGCGACGTTGACTAAACTCATGGCGCTACGGGGATGGAGCTGGCCGGTGGCGCCTTGGGCGCGAGCGCGTCCGTCGGTGAAGGCCAGTTGCTGGCGATGACAGCTTCCGCAGGATTCTTTTCCATTGACGGACATCCGCTTGTCGTAAAACAAATACCGGCCGAGTTCGACCTTGGCGGCGGTCAAAGGGTTGCTGGGGGGAACGGGGGGGCGTGGGAAGCCTTGTGGAAGTTTCCAGTCGAAGTCCGCGGCGATGAGGCCGGAGGCGAGGGCGATGGCGAAGACAAGCGGCTTAAGCAACCAGCGCTCCGGTTTGGGAAGTATCGTAACCGGCGAGGACCTCGAGCTTGCGGCGCAGCGTGGCGCGCTGCAAAATATCGAGGAACGATTTGACGGCGGGCAGATCGGCGGTTCGCTTGCGCATGACCAAATCGTAGCGGGCGCTGTGCAGGGCGATAAAATCCAAACCGAAGGTCTGCGCGGCGGAGCGGGTGGCCAGGCAGACATCGGCCTGCTGAGATAAAACGCAGTAGGCCGCGGCGAGGTGGCCATAAGCAACGCGATCATAGCCGTGAATTTTCCGCTTATCCATTCCGGCGGCCTCCAAAAGCTTGTCGAGCAGAGCCCGGCTGCCCGATCCGGGCTCGCGATTGACGAATCGGACATTTTTGCGGGCCAGATCTTCCACGTTCTGAATGGCCTTGGGATTGCTGGGGGCAACGACCAAACCTTCCTCCCAGCGGGCGAACGTTATAACGAAGAAGTCATGGTCTGGAAATTCTTTTCGAATAAACGGAAGATTGAACTCGCCGGTCTTGGGATCCTCCAGGTGCGAGCCGGCGACGTGCACTTTGCCTTCCTTGAGCCAGGCGAGAGCGAGTTTGCTTGAAGCGGCGGCGGAAACGATCTCAACGCCGCCGGCCCTTTCCACCATGCGGGCCAGCAGACCGGTGGCGGGATCGCAGCCGGCCAGGATCAGCCGCTTCTGAGCCGCCTCTTCTTTGGCAAAGACTACCAGATCCGCACGGCCGCCTTTGGGGGCGGATTTTTGGACGGCGCCGTCCGCTTCGGGAAGGTAGTAAGGAGAGGCGCTGACCGGCACGCCGATCCAGCGGGCGCCGATTTGGCAGATGCGGACGGCCTGACCTTTTGCCAAAGGCGCGGCGCTGAGCACCTCAGCGGCCAAGGACTCGGGCGATTTCAAGGCGCCGGGCTGGAGAGAAAACAGGTCGTCGACTCCTACTTCCAATTCGCGCGCCAGGCGCAAAGCGACTTCGGTGTTGGGAACGTAAGTGCCGGCTTCAATGGCGTAGATGGTTTGGCGGCTGACGCCGACTCTGCGCGCCAGCTCGGATGCGCCCAAGCCGCGGCCCTTCCGAAGCGGGGCGAGACGATTTTGGACCTGATTTTTCATGCTCCCTACTTCCTTAGCTGCACGACTTCCAGCTTGGTGAGCATACGAACGGACCGAGCGCCGGGCTTGTCCTTGGGCACGACCAGGCGGAATCTGCCCTGCGCGCCAAAGAGGGGCTTGCCGTTGGCGGTATCGGCCAAAAGAATTTCGTTGTCGATAAAAGCCGGGTCCAACTCGCCGAGCGAGAAGACCACCTGATAGCCGTCCTGCGCCTGGGCTAACACGTAGCTCGCCAGAGCCTTGCCGCGAAGCTCGCTTCCCTGCGGCACGCCGGCCCGCTTCAGCACCTCGTGCAGCCACACTCCTTCGTAGACGGTCTCGATTCCGTTGCTGGAGGTGCGAACGGAAGCGCGCGGCATCTTTGCGAGATCGGCGGCGGTGAGAGTGAGGGGCTGGTTGACGTCGCCGGCAATTTGGATGGATGCGGGCGGGTCCTGCGCGAAGGCAAGGGCGGAGGCGGCAACGATTCCCAAGAAACAGCGTCGCGTATACATAACTCTTTTCAGCCTACCTCAGGCTCTACCAAAGCAGCTTCAGCGCGAACTGAATTTGCCGAGACGTGGTGGAAGTGCTGGTAATAAGGCCGGCCGTTGGAGACACTCCGGACGGGGTAAACACAACAGCGTTGGGGGTATTGAAGTTGGCCCGGTTCAGAACGTTGAACAATTCCGCGCGGAATTGAAGATTCAGGGGTTCGTGAAGAGGAATGTTCTTAAGGAACGACAGGTCCCAGGTGGCCAATCCCGGGCCGATCAAGGTATCGCGGCCAAGATTTCCATAAAACCCGCTGCCGTTGGGAGGAGGCAGAAAGGCGGCTGGATTGAACCATTGCGAGGGGGTTCCCAGAATGACCGGGCCGGTGAAGGCAGGATTCAGGTAAGGACGCACGGGGTTCCGGGTGTCGCCGTTATTGGAAGGGTTGTAGCTGAGCTGCGGGGTGAAGGGGAAGCCGCCCTGTAAGGTGACGATGGAGTTCACGGTCCAACCGCCGGCAAATGCGTTCAGGGCGCCGCTTGCGCCGTTAAGGAAGGGTTTTCCGCGCCCGATGGGCAAGGCATAGCTTGCGCTGGCGACGGCCGCGTTTCGCACGTCGAAGTTGGCCAGGCCTCGATCCGCGCGGAGGTCGAAGGGGTTGGAGGCCAACGCGGGCTCGCCGCCCGACGTAGTTGCGTTCACGGAATCTCCATCGTCGATCGTCTTGGACCAAGTGTAAACGCCTCGCAGGGAAAGGCCGGAGCTAAAGCGATGGGTGAAATCCAGTTGTAAGGCGTTGTAAGAGCTGTCGGCTTCGGAGAAGTAGGTCCAGGTATTGGCCAGCGCGGGATTGGCTCTGGTTGCGGTGGGGACGTAGTAGGTTCCGGCGGGAACGGGGGCGCCGGCTAAAGGGGCGGGGAAGCTGGCGGGATAGACGGAAGGGCAGGGCGAGGCGGGACAGATCACGGGGAATGGCTCATTGGCATCGATGCCGAGGATTTCGTGATATCCGTGCGAACCAACATATCCGAGGGTAAAGGAGGTGTTGGGCGTGATTTCCCGTTGAACGCGGAAGGACCAGGAAATGAGGGTGGGGGATTGCAGATCGGGCTGAACGCCGCCGGGAACCAGCTTGGCGGAGGCGGGAATGCCGGCGGAGGACTGCAGAGGGAGCTGAGAGATGGGCACGTTAGGGAGGCTGTAGGTAGGATTGAACGGCGCGTTCTGATCGGTGCGATAACCGAGCGCATCCTGAAGATCGTTGTACATGCCGAAGGCGGCGCGGAAGACGGTGGCATGCTTGCCGCCGAAGGGGCTCCAGGCCAGACCGGCTCGCGGCTGCGGCAGGAATTTCGCGTTGTTCACAGTGAAGGCCGAGCTTCCGACGGTTGGCAGGGTGGAGATGATTCCGTCGGGGAAGGTGTAGGTAGAAGCCCGGCCGCTCACTTCGTTCCATCCGCTTGAAGACTCGCTTCGGAAGCCGAGGGAAATTGTGAGCCGCGGGCTTAGGCGAATCGAGTCTTGCACGTACAGGGCCGCAAACCACGAACGCCATCCGAGAGGCGTGGGGGCGGGATCGAATAAGAGAGAGCCGACGGTTCCTTGCAGCAGGGTCTGCAAGCTGGTGAAGGTCGCCTGCCCATACTGGCTGAGGGCGAGCTCCTCGTTGGATTGAAAGCGTTGCAACCACGCGCCGAAGGAGATCTGGTGGCGGCCCTTCACGAACGACACGCGGTCTTCATAGGTGAAGAGATTTCGGGCGAGGTGGAGATTGCTGCCATTATTGCTTCCGGCCAGGCTCAATTGAGCGGTGGGATTGGATGCGGCGCTGCCTCCGACCACGAGCGCGCCCACGGGCAAGCCGGAGAGAAAGCCGGGCAAGCCGGCGGCGGGGGTTCCGGGGGTCGGCTCGCCCGTAAAGAAATAGCCGGCGCGGGAAAAACCCACGCGGACCGTGTTGAGCAGATCGGGGGAAAAGACGTGGGTCTGCTGAACGCTGGCGACCTGCTCGCGAAGGCTGACGACGTCGGTGCTGTAGAGGTTGGTGCTGGTGGGGGTGAAGTCGGCGCTATCGTCGATGGTGTAGGCGGCGCTCAAGGAGTCTTTGGGCGAGAAGATGCGATCCAGCCGGGCGGTCCCGAAATCATCCCGGATCGTCTGCAAGGGATTATTGAAGGCTTCCGAAATTCCTCCGAAATCGGGAGCGCCCGGGCTTGGGGCAGGCCATGCGTTGATAAACGGCGAGACTCCCACGAAAGCGAATCCGGACGCCGGGCATGGGTTGGGGGAAGGGCTGATGAGCTTGCATGGCAAAAACCCGCTGCGCGCTTGCTGGTCCGGCACAAGGTCCACGCCGGTTTGATGGAGGCGCTGGCGAAAACCTTCGTAATTGAAAAAGAAGAAGGTCTTGTCCCGCTGGATCGGACCGCCGAGGGCGCCGCCGAACTGATTGCGCTCGAAACCGGGGACCGAAGCGCCGTCGAAGAAATTTCGGGCGTCAAAAACGTTGTTTCGCAGAAATTCGTACAACGATCCATGCAGCGCATTGGAGCCGGACTGAGTGACGATCAAAACCTGCGCGCCGGGATGCTTTCCGAACTCAGCGGGGTAAGAATCGGCGAGCAGATTAAATTCTCTCACCGCGTCTACGCCCAGCAGTTGCTGGCTTGCGCCGCCCGGCTGCATGTTGTTTTCGGCGGCGCCGGTGAACTCGACGCCGTTCAGCAAGTACAGATTTTGCTAGGGCCGGTTGCCGGAAACGACGAAGTTATTGCCGCTGGTGGAATTGGAGACGCCGACGCCGCCGGTCTTTTCCCAGGTAAAATTGACAACGCCGGGATTGAGCGTCATCAACTCGTCGAAACTGCGGCCATTCAAAGGCAGATCCTTCACCTGGCGTTGGCCCACCAGGCCGGAGGCGCTAGCCGGGTCGGCGTTCACCAGGGGAGCATCGGCGCTTACTGTCACCTGCTCGGCCGACGCTCCCACCTTGAGCTCCAGGTTGACGATAGCGCTCTGGCCGACGGCCAAATGAACGCCCTTGCGGAGGGCGTCTGTAAATTGCGCCTTGCGGGCCTGGATCTCATACTCTCCAACGGGAAGCGCCGAGAATCGGTAGTAGCCGGAGGAGTCGGTCTGGGTGGCGAACTCGGCGCCGGTTTCGGCGTTTTTCGCAGTGACGGCCACGGCGGCGACCGCCGCGCCGGATTGGTCGGAGACGGTTCCAGAGAGCGCGGCGAAGACCTGCGCCCGCGCCGAAGAGGCGCAAATCAGGACCGAACCGAGTCCAAGAAGTAGCTTTGTCATGACTGTTGTGATAACGAGACTATGTTATGTTATCACAACAGAGGCCGCGATGAAAAAACTGCTGTGGCTATGGCTGGCGCTGGCGCCGGCCCGGGGCGCGGATTTGTTGATCGGAGCCGCGAGCGATCTGGGGCCAATTACCGAAAAACTCGCGCCGGCGGCGGCGCAAGCGCTGGGGGCGCGGGTCCGTTTCACGCTGGCCTCCAGCGGGTCTTTGGCGCAGCAGATCGCCCAGGCCGCGCCTTTCGACGTGTTCCTATCGGCGAATGAAAGCTACATTACCGACGCCGTGCAAAAGGGATATGTCGATTCTTCCACGGTCGTCGTTTACGCTTACGGACGGATCGCGCTGTGGTCGAAAAATGGATTGGCGCGATCGTTGGAGGATCTGCGGAAGCCGCAAATCGCGCATGTGGCCATCGCGAATCCCGAGCACGCACCCTATGGAATCGCCGCGCGCCAGGCGCTGGAGCATCGCAATTTGTGGAAAGCCGTGGAGCCGAAGCTGGTGTACGGAGAGAACGTAGCGCAGGCGCTTCAATTCGCGGAAAGCGGCAACGCGGAGGCGGTGATCACGTCCTGGACCTTGCTTAAAGGCCGCGGAATTCTACTTCCGCAAGAATGGCACGCGCCGGTGCGCCAAACGGGCGGCGTGTTGAGATCGAGCGCGCAGGCGGAGACGGCGCGGAAGCTTCTCAAGTTTCTCGCGTCGCCCGAGGGAAAGAAAATTCTCTTTGAGGGCGGCCTATTTCCGCCTTAGGGAGGCTATTTCTTTTGCTGCCCGCGGGGCTCGGAAGCGGGAGGCACGATATTTTTCATCCGCAGATAGACGACCAAGCTTCCATAAATCTCGTTATTGTGGCCGTAATTCAAAGTGAGCAAGCCCATGCGCAAATTGCGGGCTTGTTTGCCGCTTTCCAGGGTGAGGTCGACCATTTGCGCGCCCGAGGCGTCGGTTAAGGCGGCGTAAACAGGATCGCAATAAGCAAACGCGCCGTTGAGCGCTTTCATCAACTCGGCCTTGGTGGCCAGCTTTTCGAGATTGGCGGAATTCGGGTTCTTTTCGCCCTTGGCTTGCGAGCACCAGAGAAAATTGAAATTCGCGACGTGCCCCACCTGCTGCCCGAAGGTGCGCACTTCCTGCTGGTCGCCGGGACGCATGCCGTAGTTTTCTTCGGGCATTTTTTCCGCCGTGCGGACGATGTTGTTCCGGTTGGCCGTGTAGGCGTTGCGGAGCCAGGTGGAAAGCGGATTGTCCTGAGGGGGCGGCGCGTTTTGGGCGAACACGGGCGCCGCGAGAATGGGCAAGAAAAAGATCGAACGCTGCATGGTTCCTCCTACGCCGCCTCTTTTCACGGCGGAGAATAACCTTATAACACACGCGAGCGCCCTACTCTCGTATACACTACAATGAGCGGTTTTGAAAAACGCTCACGAGGAGAAACGCAAATGAAGATCATCCGACAAAGTCTGCTGGGCGCGGCTTTGGCCTTTGCGGCCGCCGCGCTGGTGATGGCGCAAGGCGGGGCAGGGAAGGGGGGAGGGTTTAAGGGCGGGCCGCCGCGGCCGGTGCTTTCCGTTACCTCACCCGCATGGCCGGACGGGGGAGAAGTGCCGATGCAAAACGCCGGCCGGGGCGGCAATAAGTCGCCGGAATTCGAGTTCCACTGGACTCTGGGGAACGATCCGACAAATCCGCCCGAGGGCCTGCAAAGCTATGCCGTGATTTTCCACGACATTGAAAATTCCACCAACAAAACCACGGTGGACACGCTCCACTGGTCGGCGTTCAACATTCCGGGGACGGCGAAGGGCCTTCCGGCGGGATTGGGCGCGGGGGAACTGCCGGACGGCACGAAAAACGGGCCGGGCATCGCGGCGCGCGGCGGCAATCCTGGATCGTATTTCGGGCCCGGGGCGGGCGTGGGTCCTTTCCATCACTACGTGTTCGAGTTTTATGCTCTGGACACCAAACTCGACCTTCCCGCCAATACGACGCGCGAGGAGTTGATGAAGGCGATGGATGGGCACGTCATCGGCAAAGCGGCCTATGTCGGCCGCTTCCATACCGTGCCGCAGTAGAAGTTCGCCAAGCTTTGAGTGGACCGCTCCCTTCGGGCGCCGGCTCTGAGCCGGGCCGCGAGGGAGCGGCGGGGCCGGGGGCAATCAGTTTCGCTTCACAAGCTCCGGCAACTTTTCCTTTACCTTCTCCACCTTGGGCCTCGCCACGCTCTGCACGTAGGGATTTCGGGGATTCCGGCTACAGTAGTTTTGATGGTAGCCTTCGGCCGGGTAAAACGCCATCAATTCCACTACCTGCGTGACAATGGGCGAGCGGAACACTTTGGCTAGATCCAGTTGACGGATATACGCCTCGGCGATCCGCTTCTGCCCGGGGCTGTTGTAGAAAATCGCGGAGCGGTATTGCGGCCCGATGTCAGGGCCCTGGCGGTTGAGCTGGGTGGGATCGTGGGCCACTTCAAAGAACACCTTGAGCAGCCGGCCGTAGGAGATTTTTTGGGGATCGAAGGCAAGCTGGACCGCCTCGGCATGACCGGTTGAGCCGGTGCAGACGATTTCGTAGCGGGCCGAAGCCGCGTCGCCGCCGGAATAACCGGAGACCACCTTTTCCACTCCTTCAATCTGCTGAAAAACGGCCTCCAGACACCAGAAGCAGCCGCCGGCCAGAACCGCGGTCTGCGTTTCCATGGCGTTTGGATCGTCTAAGGCAGGATCGGGGAAAGCCATAAGCGCCATCGCGCCGGGCCGAACCAGCGCCGCAGCGGGACCTTCATGGATATTGTAAGTCCTAGCGCGGCGCGAGGTTCTTGAGCGTGACGGGCGCCGCGGCGTAATTCGCCAGGCCGAAAGACTTCGCGGCGGCATCCAGGGCGATGGTTCCGGCCAGCGAAGTTTTTCCTTCGCCGGCGGCTTTCGGTTTCAGCCGCAACTCAATTAGGGAGAAGTCGTACTTAGGGGAGCCGGCCAAGGCGGCGGACTTCCAAACATCGTTCCATGCGCCGAGGGGACGGTCGGTGATCAAAACGATCCGCTCGGAGCCGTCTTGTTCCGCATACCGCGCGGCGAAGCGCAGGGCATAGCCGGAAACTTCGGAGGAAGACCAAAGATAGCCGATTGTGGGAGCGGCGGCGAGCGCCTCGGCAAGCGCGCTTTCCGGCGTTTTGGGGGCGGCGGGCTCGCCCGGATTGCCTCCGCGCGCTCCCGCACGGCCGCCGCGGCCGCCTCCTCGACCCTGCGGCGGCTTGGGCGCGGCAGGAGCCGGCTGAGTCCAGGCGGAAATCAACCGGTCGCGATCCTCATCGGAAGACCAGCGCAGCACGTCGATTTTGATGGTCCCGGCGGCATCGGCCGTCCCCGTTAAAGTCAGCACCGGATTCTCCGCCCCCGCGACGGCGGCGGCAATTCCCATCAAGAACATTGCCTTAAGCATTCTTCGTCCGGGCTCCTGTTTGCACCTTGGGGCTAAATGTAGGCGAGCAACCGCCCGGCGGTCACCGCTCCCAACCAGCAGATCAGCGCCGCCCAGGCCAGCGCCCTGGCGCTGTCCGGCAGGCGGCCGTCGGCATCGAGTTTGCGGAACACTTTCTTACGCGTGAGCTGGAGCACGGCCACGCCCGCGAAGATGAAAACCATCTTTATATAGAATGTGGGATCGACCAGCCGTTTCGATGCGCTGGCGAGCAGGAGAGCGGTGCCGGTCACTGCATTCACCCAGAATCCCGCCCACATGAGGGGATACAGTCGCTCCAGCGGTTGCAGGGGCGTTTTTGGAGAAATTCCGAGGAGCCGGAGACTAATGAGGCTGCTGACGCCGGCGACGACGCCCATTCCCATGACGTGCAGCCATAGAACCGTAGGGTAGGCGAGGATCGATTTGGATTCGCTCACCCAGGTGCTGATGCCAAGCTGCTCGAGCGTGTCTAAGAAACTCATCGCGGTGCTCCCGTTTTCTGAATTTTGGTTTCCGGGGACTCGCCGCCGCGGCCGTCGCTTCGATCGATGAGGTATCCCAAGACTCCCACCAACACGGCGGAGCCGATGGCAATGGACGTCACAATGAGAGCGAGCGTCATTTAAGTCTCCCCAGCATCAGAACGAGTGTCCGAGAAACGGCAACATCTGACCGCAGAAGATGACGGCGGTCCACAGAAAAATTCCGGACGCAGCCGCCACTTTCGCCGTTACCGGGGGATTGTCGCCCGCCTTCAAATTCCAGGGCTGCTCGAACACGGTGAAGTAAAGGGCGTTGACGCCCGCCACCAGGATCAAGGCGAGCTTCCAGAAGAACGTGGCGTTGGTGACGTAGAAACTTAGCGGCGCGCCGATGAAGAAGAGCATGCCCGTGACCACGTTTACGCCAAATCCCAAAACTCCCCAGGGCAACAGGCGATGCAGAGTGGAATACGGGATCGCCTTCATGAAACCCAGCATGCGCAAATCCACCAGGAGCACGACGCCAAACAGGAGCGACAGGCCGATGAAATGAACCGTCTCGCTGGCCGCCCAGGTCCACGTAGAGTTGACCATGGCGTCTCCGATTACTCGAGTCAATGTAGGGCCGGCTGGGGGATCCGCTGGGGGATCGGCCTGGGCGGGGGCGGTGCGAATCTCCAGATGGCGAATCTCTCCGCCCATGTCCGCGGCGCGGGTCATCAGGCCGAAGGTGGCGAGGGCGGCAAGCAGCACGGCCGTCATCGTAGCCTGGGGCCAGCGGGACAACCGGCGGCGCTGCCAAAGGCCTAGCCAGGCCAAGGCGCCAGTTAGCTCCATGGGCCAGAGCGCCGCGAACGCGGCGTTTTCGTGAGCGTCGATCATGCTCTTGGAAACTTCGGAGTTCTTCTCAAGGACCAAGTGCGCGGCGGCGCCTGTAACAAAGGCGGGAATCGTCACCAGGGCGATCAAGAAAAAGATTACCAGGCCGGCGCGCTTCAAATCGTCGCTTTTAGCGACAAGAGCCACGAGAAACACGCCGAGCCCCACAATCATGCCGACGGTAGGAAAATGATTTAACAGAAGATGGGCGTGGGCCAGATTCATAATAGATGGGGGGAATCCGCGAAGGTATATTCAACGGCGCGCGGGGAGGACCGGCGCGGGACGGGCGAGCCGCCCTCGCGCCCGATCAAAGGAGGGTTTGCCACCCTAATGCCGAAGCTGCGTCGATATGTTCCCTTCTTCGTATACTTCGCAATTGGCGCGCTCATGAATGAGTTGCGGCGCGCCGGCGCGTAACCGCAGGGTTTTGTCCGGCATGACCCAGGGCTCGAGGAGATCGTCAGGGTCCTCGATGGTCTCTTGGTAAAGAATTTCATTTCCCTTCCGGGTCAATTTTTCGATGATATGCATGTTGGCGGAATGGAGCAAGCCGCCGCGTCCGAGCCAGGTGGTGTCGACGAAGTTGGTGGAGTCGATCACCAGGGTGTCGCCCTCCCAATGACCGATCGAAAGGCCGTTGTAATAGGCTTCCACGGTATTGGGGCGAGCGCGGCCGTCGGTGGGGATGTCGCGGAATTCGATATTTCCGCCGCCGTAGTCGCTGGTGGTGTAGAAAAAGATGATGTCGGTCGGAGACTGGATAATGCGCGCTGGAGTGCCCTCCCGCGGCATTCCCATGGGCTGACAGGTCATGATGGGATCGTACTTGTTGGTCCACTGATCGAGTTCCTGAATCTTGTCCCAAAACTCAGGCTTGTAAACGGGATGGCTGGGGACATTGCCGTCGCCGGTTAAACCGAAGCGAGAAGGCGAGATCCACTCATAATCCACCCAGAAGTTGTCCATTGGGATTTTACAGCCGATTCCGGGGTTGATTCCCCCATCCGGGGTCTGGGTGGGACCACACCGGCGGTTGCCACCGCCCGTGATGGCAAGAGGGGGGCCAGTCCAGTTTCCGGTCATGTCTGGATGTCCGTCGGGCAGGCGTGGGGTAGCGACCGCGGCGGTCTCTGTCGGAGCCGGCCTGGGCGGCGCGTCCACATTCAGAGTCCACTTGGGAGGCTGATTGGTTGGCTTGATCGCGGCCCTGACGCTAGCCGGGACGGGCATGACGACGTACATCTGCCCGGTTTCGGTCAGGGTGGTGGCGATATCGCGAACCACGACGCCGTTCTGTTTCTCAATCATCCGGCCCGCGTAAAACGCTTCGGCGGGATTAAGGGGATTGTTCCAATCTTTATAGTCGCTGTAATCGAACTCATAGGTTTTGGCGCCGTGCTTGACGACCACGCGCTCGGCCATGAACTTGTCATTGAGCGTCGCGGCCGCGATCGCGTTGGGAACGCCGGGAATCGGGAAGGTCACGGTGGGCTTGTTGCCGTCCCAGGAAACGGAGGTTTTGCCCGCCATGGAGACGTCCGCAGGCACGCGTTGCGGCCTGGGCGCCATCTCCGGCGGATCGCTGATTCCCGCCATGGCGCCCTTGAAGGCTCCTTGCGGGCTGGCCCACAGGCGAATCATACGCTCCTCTACGGCTCCGGGCATCGGGGTGGCCTTGCCTTTGCCGGGGACGAGTTCGGCGCCGGGAATGTCTTCGTTCCAGGCATAGGCTCCACTAAGGACTTCGACATTGGAGCAGGATTGGCCATTTGGCCGTGCGCCGACGTACTGAATGCGCTCGCCCGAGGTTTGGTAGCTGATGCTGGTTCGATACTTAGATACATTGCAGGGCTGTCCGTCCAGTTGAACGACGCCCTTGCCCTGATATTCGAGGGTCATGATGAGGTCACGCTCCTCGCTGCTTCGGAGCATGCCCATATACCAAGCCCAATTGAAAAGGACCGATTTCAGATCCTTGGCGCCGGGCGCCGGGGTGTAGAGGGGAGCGGCGGCGCGGCCCCCTGCGCCGCGGCCGCGGCCTTGTCCGCGACCCTGACCTTGCGCCGGGGCGGCGGCCGGAGCCTGAGCGTTCGCGAACGGAGTCAGGGCGGCGGCGAGCATGGCGCCCAGGGCGAGACGCACCCACATGGTTTGTTCTCGAGACGTCATGGCGAACCCCTTTCTTTAATCGTTCGGGCCGCCGCCGGAGACGACGATGGTGTGCCCGTCGGGATAGGTCACCGATTTGAGAAACCCTAAGGGATGGCCGTCCTTGGCGGGAATGCACTTCACGGTAATGGTGTCGCCGGTGTGGAGCGCATTGGGTCCGATTTTACCGACGCCCTTCTGCGCCAGGGCCGTGGCCGAGCCGAGCGTAAAGGTCCAATCGGTTGAGGTGCCATCGTCATTTTTGACCGCGATCGTGAGGGAGCCGTGGGGATTTACGAACTGTACTTTTTCGACGGTCCCCTTCACCTCCTTTTCGGCTTTCATGTCGTACACGCCGGCGAGGGAATGGTGAGCCTGCAACAAGCCGCTCGCCATCAACCACCCGCCCAACAGGGCCACACATCCGAGAGTTCGTCTAATCATGGGCGCATCTCCTCAACTTGAACTTGTAATCGGCACTCTATCACAGTCGACCTGGCGACCGCTGAAACCGAGCCAACCAGCCGTTGAGTGTACCACCGCGGGCGCTCGGCTGCAAATAGGGACGATGGGGATAACGGCAGAGTTACAGAGCCGCGGCGAGGCTACTTGGGAATGGACATCACGTAATTGGTGATGCGATCGAGATCTTCGGGGCTGAAATGGAAGGGAGGCATTTCGGAGCCGGGCGTAAATTGATCGGGAGCGGCGAAATGGGCCTTGACCCAATCGCGGCTGCGCCGCAGCCTCAAGCCGTTCAGGGGGGGTCCCACATCGCCACCTTCGCCATTCAAAGAGTGGCAGGAGGAGCACTGGCTGGCATAGTAGATCATGGCGCCGCGCGCGGCCTCATCGGGGGCCTTCAGGCACGCCTCCACGGTGTCTTCGGTGCGCTTGGTCAAAAGCTGGACCAGGGCGCCGATTTCCATGCCGGAGAGGTTCTTGAAGTGGTTCTTCATCCAATTGGCGTCTTTATCCACGACGATGGCGGTCAAGTCGGGAGCGGGTTGGGAACGGCCTGGGGTGTGGCAATTACTGCAATTTTCACGGCGAAACACGCCGATGCCGGCAAGCTGCGAAGCCGGGATTCTTTGCCAGGCGGCGGTTTCCAGGGCGCCGTCCTCCTCGGGCTGGCGCGGGGTGGTGAGCACGGCGGCGGTAGTGAGGCCGGTCCAGGCGAGGGCCGCCACGCAAGCCACGGAAATCGCGGCGATGCGGCGCTGGATCTTCACGACCGCGCCGCGGTCGATAAACGGGATCAGGACCAGCACCGCAACGGCGGCGCCGGGCAGCACCACCGCCCCGAACACCTCCAGGGGGCCCTGGAAAAACTTCAGGAATTGAAAGAGAAACAGAAAGTACCATTCGGGCCGAGGCACGTAGCTGGTATCCGTAGGATCGGCGATGCGTCCCAAGGGAACCTTCACCAGGGCCACCATCAAGCCCAGGGCCACGCACCAGACGAAGACCGCTACGGTATCGCGAAAGACCTGCTCGGGAAAGAATTTTTTCTTAGGAAGGCGCTCGTCTCCGGGCGCGGGCGTGACGCCGTGCTTGCGAACCAGATAAACGTGGAGGGCGATCAAGCCGAGCGTAAGGATCGGCAGCAAGGTCACATGAGCGGCGTAAAAACGGGCGAAGGCCACGCGGCCAATCCCGCCTCCATCGGCTCCGAGCATGCGCAGCAGAAGCGATCCTCCCGGCGCCAGGCTCATGATGCGCGTGGTGACGATGGTGCCCCAATAAGCGCGGTTGTCCCAGGTCAGCAGATAGCCGCTGAGGCCGAAAGCGAGGGTCAACAGCAGCAGCAGCACGCCCGCAATCCAGGTGGCCTCGCGGGGCTTCTTGTAAGCGCCCCACAAGAAGGTCTGGGCCATGTGCAGCACGACGACGACGATCATGAGGCTCGCGCCCCAATGGTGCATGGCGCGGATGACGCTGCCGGCGGCCACTTGCGTGACGATATAGCGCAAACTGTCCCAGGCTTCTCCGGGCGTGGGGGCGTAGTTGAGGGCCAGAAGGAAACCGGTGAAAATCTGCAACAGGAACGCGAACAGAGCCACGCTTCCCAGCACTTGATGCCAGCCGGCGGAGGCGGGAATATCCTCGTCCAGGAAACCCCGGATCGCCGAAACCAGGCCGGTGCGCTGGTCGATGAAATTCAAAAAGGGCCGCAACATCGCTAGGCGCTTTCCTGGGAGGGCGCAGAACGGGCTCGGCTGCGCGCCGCCGCAGAAGGAGATTCCGGGTTGATGTAAACCGCGCCGCCTTCCACCTTGGAAGGATAGCGATCCAGCGGCCGGGGAGCAGGGCCGGCGGTCACCTTGCCGTCAATGGAGAAGATGGAGCCGTGGCAAGGACATTCAAACTGGGCCGAGCCGGATTCCCAGTGGTAGGCGCATCCCAGGTGCGTGCAGGCGGGATTGAAGGCCACCACCGCCGTCTCGCTGGTGCGCACCAGCCAGGCGCTGGTCTTTTCCTCGATGCGCCGCCAGCCATCCATCCGCTTGCGGTTGTAAACGATCTCTTCGGGCTCGCCTACGCGGAGCTTAGAGAGATCGGTGACTTCGATCCAATTGGCGCCATCCCTGCTTTTGGGACGCAGCAGAAGATAGACCGCTGTTGGAATCGCCGCCGCCACGGCAACAAGGCCTGCCAGCAGATTGATCATGAACAAATAGAACGACCTGCGCGTGGTTTGTGGAGTGGACATAACCTCTAACGGCCGCGCCAGGCCGCCTCGGGCTTGCCGCGCGGAACGGGATCGCTCCGCCGCGCGCCGCGGGCAGACTCTGTGGTGCGGCTTGTTCCTTACAATATGGGACCAACCCAATAGTATACTCGGGAACAAGTGGGGCTTTACTTAAGTCTTGTGATCTTCGCAGCCGCGGTGGGCAGCGCCGGATTGGGAGTTTGGCTGGAGGAATCGGCGCCGGCGCGGATACGCGCAAGAGGATGGGTCGCATTCGGCGGAGGGGTGCTGATGGGGGTCGCCATGTTCTGGCTGCTTCCGGAAATGGCGGAATTTTTCGGCTGGCCCGCGGCTGCGGCATGGATCGGGGGAGGGGCGGCGGCATTGGCCCTGATCGACCGCTACGTTTATCCGGTTTGTCCGGCTTGCGCTCCGGAACACGATCACGACCACTGCGCGGCTCGGCTGCACGGTTACGCGACGCCTCTGCTGGCGGCGGCCGCGCTGCATAGCGCGCTGGACGGATGGGGACTGATGGCGGGGCAGAATGCCGCTGCGGGACTGGGGGCCGCTTTTGGCCTGGGAATCGCCGCGCACAAGGTCCCGGAAGGGCTGGCTCTGGGAGTGATGGCGCGGGCCGCGATGCAGAGCCGGTTGGCCGCGCTGATTTGGTGCGCCGCGGCGCAGGCGGCGACGTTGGCGGGGGCTGGACTGGAATCGGTCCTCTCGCCGTACTTCGGCGCGCAAGGCCTTCACGTTTTGCTGGCGCTGGCCGGCGGAAGCTTCCTTTACCTGGGCGGTCATGCGATCCATGGCGAGCTGCGGCGAAGCGGCCCAAGGCCCGCTTTCTTTCCGGCTCTGACCGGCGTGGCCGGATCGAGCGTGCTGCGGCTGTTTGTGCGGTAATTTAGACCGGCCGGGAGGAATGCCCGCGGAAAACTGACTTAGAATAGAGTTTGGCGTCCTCGAACCTCGCGCTCCTTCGCCAACTCGGCGTGGTCAGCGCAACCGCGCTGGTTGTGTCGAACATGATCGGCACGGGCATCTTCACGAGCACGGGATTTCTTGCCGGCCAGCTTGGGTCGCCGTCGCTGGTGCTGTGGAGTTGGATTGTGGGAGCGGTGGCAGCCTTTCTGGGCGCCATATGCTATGCCGAGCTGGGCATCAACTTTCCCAGTTCCGGAGGCGAATATGTTTATCTGACGCGCGCCTTCGGCCCGACGTGGGGTTTCATGACGGGATGGGCATCTTTCTTCGCCGGCTTTTCGGCCCCGATTGCCACCGTGGCCTTGGCTTTTTCCGGCTATCTGGGGCATTTTGACGAGCGCTTCCGACCCGAAAGCGCGCACGTTCTGGCCGGGTCGGGGGAATGGACTCTTCAATTCGGATGGGCTCAAGGGGTCGCTTGCACGCTGGTGGCGGTTTTCACGATCCTCAATCTGCTTGGAATCCAGAGAGCGGCGCGAGTGCAAAATATTCTGACGGCGCTTAAGGTCGCCGTGCTGGCGGCTTTCATCGGCCTGGCCTTATTTTCGGGCCGGGGCGACGGCGGCAATTTCACTCGCAGCGCGGTTCGGGATGTTTCCACGCCGCTAGCGGCGCAGTTCGCCATCAGCCTATTTTGGATTTACGTCGCCTATAGCGGGTGGAACGCCGCTACATACGTGGCGGAAGAATTGCGGCAGCCGGCGCGCACGCTACCTGCGGCTCTGGCGATAGGGACATCCATCGTCGCAATTCTGTACCTGGCCCTGAATGTGGTGTTTATCTACGGCTCCCCACTGGAGGATATGAAGGGCAAGCTGGCGGTGGCCGCCTTCGCCGCCTCGCGCCTGTTCGGTCCGCAGGTGGCCGGAATTTTTAGCGCGCTGATGGCTTTGTCCCTGATGGCGACCATAAACGCCATGGTGACCATCGGGCCGCGAGTCTATTACGCGATGGCCAAAAACGGGGCTTTTCCGGCGCCGGCGGCGCGGGTGCATCCGCGGTGGCGCACGCCCGCGATCGCCATCGTGGCGCAAGCCGTCTGCGCGATGCTGATGAGCATGACGCCGTTTCCTCAACTCGTGGTCTACATTGGCTTCACCTTAAATTTCTTCGCGGTGATGAGCGTGGCGTCTCTCTTTCAGTTCCGCCGAAGGCCGGGATGGCAAAAGCTACGCGTAGTCAGTTTTTGTTATCCTCTGTTTCCCGCGATGTTTCTGGCGCTCGGGGCTTGGATGACGTTTTACGGCCTCCAGCTTAAGCCCTACATTTCGCTGGCGGCGATCGCCACGGTGGTCACCGGGGCGCTGGTGTATCACGCGCGCTGGAAGTCCCGCACCGCCGACGCCCCGGCGGTGGAAACGTATTAATCCGGCCGGATTGTTGGCGCGGCGCGATTTACATTTCCGCGGCGCGGTGATATGGTAGCGCGAGAAAGGAGAGGTCGAGATGCGAAGGTGGAAACCGGCGGCGGCCGGGGTTGCAGGTTTGTTCTCGGCTCTTTTCGCGCAACAGCGCGAGCAACTGGCCTGGGCTCCCGTGCCTGCCGAACCGGCGAGCTGGACGGCTCCCAATAAGCCGATCTGGCGGCTGTCCGAGCTGCTTGCGAAGCACAAGGGCCAGGGCAACTGGAGCGAGACGGTGGTCAGCGACAACCTGCTGCGGGCGGATTACATTTCCATGGCGCCCGGCATGAAGACGCCGCGGCAATTTCACCCCGACAACCGCGCCTGGTGGATCGTGCAGGACGGCCAGATCCGCTTCACCATTGAGGGGCAGGAGCCGTTTATCGCGTCGAAGGGCTATCTGGTGCAGGTTCCCTACCGCAACGTTTTCCAACTGGAGACGGTCGGCGATAAGCCTTCCTTGCGCCTGGAAGTGAACATCGCAGGCGCGCAAACCATGTATCCCATCGACGAAACTCCGGAAGCCATCCCGGGATTCCATTTCGTGAAGGTGCGGATCAGCGGAAAAGGGAAATACGATCAGGGCAACAAGCCGTATATCGATTTCAACGCGGTTGTGGCGGGAACGGAAAAGCAGCGGCGCTTTATCGCCGACGACCGCGCGGTCGCGAACATCATCCTCGGCGACCCGAAGACGCAAAGGCCGGCGGCGGAGAACGACAAGGGCCATTTTCACGAAGCGTCGCCGGAGTTTTGGATGGTTTTGCTGGGAAAGATCGAATACAAGATCGGCTCGCTGCCGATCTTTGTGGCCGATCAGGGCGACATCGTTTACACGCCGGCCCAAACCTGGCATCGGGCCCGCTTCGCCGGAACCGAAATCGCTTGCCGGCTGGCGATGAACGGCTACCAGGACCTGCTGCACAATTACCAGCCGCTGGAGGAGTTGGAAGGGCGATAGCGGGGCGAGGCTCAGGCTTCGGCGCGCTCGGCCGCCAGCTCCCGCTGGCGCTCAAAAGCGAGCTTGCCCTGATGCTCCTGCCATAGCGTGGTGAAGCCGGCCCAAAAATAACCGCCCACGAAAAGCAGCAGGAAGGGCGCGGCGAGGTAGTTCATCGAATCGATGGCGTAGACGGCGATCCACAGAAAGGCGGCGCCGGCGGCAATCTCGGCGTAAGGCAGCCATCCGCTGCGCCGCCGGTATTTGGTCTCGCGCAGCCGGACGCGCTCCTTGTCGGCGATTGCGTATTTGGCGGTGCGCGCGAATTCGGTCTGGTAGCCAATGAGGGCTTCGATCACGGCGCGCGAGTTGATAATCGTGAGCGCCACTCCCGCCGCGAGCAAGGCTGGAAGAAATAGAAAGCCGCGTTTCCAGGTGTTGGGAAACAACGCGCGGTGGGCGGCCATGTAGAAGGCCGATATGGACCAGAACGACGCCGCGATCAAGGGCAAATCGATCCATAACATTTGAAACCAGCCCTGGTAAAAGCGCACGATCATCACCGGCAGGATAAGAACGCTCACGCCGATCATGAGCGGATAGGAAATGTTCGGCGTCAAGTGGAAGAACGCCTCCAGCTTTACGCGCCAGGGCTGATCGGAGCGCAGAATGCGCAGCAGCAGCTTTTTGGCGACTTGCGTCAAACCCTTGGCCCAGCGCGACTGCTGCACCTGGAATGCATAGGTTTCCACAGGGAGCTCCGAGAGGCATTCCACCGTCGGGTCGTAAACGAACTTCCAGCCCTTTAGCTGCGCGCGATAGCTCAGATCGGAGTCCTCGGTCAGGGTATCGTGCTGCCAGCCGCCGGCGTCTTCGATCATGGATTTGCGCAAGATCCCCGCGGTGCCGTTGAAATTGAAAAACAAGCCCCCGCCGGCCCGCGCTATGTGCTCCAGAACGAAGTGCCCATCCAGCAGCATCGCTTGCACTTCCGTCAGCACGTTGTAGCGGCGATTCAAATAACCCCAGCGCGTCTGCACCATTCCGACATTCGGCTCGGCGAAGAAATGCACAGTGCGCCGAAGGAAATTGCGGGGAGGAAGGAAGTCGGCATCGAAGATCGCCACGAACTCGCCGGTCGCCGTCTTCAAGCCCTCCTGCAAGGCGCCCGCCTTGAAACCGTGGCGATTGTCGCGATGGATATAGTCGACGGGGAAGCCCGCGGCCCTATATTCGGCAGCGAGCCGGCGGGTGAAGGGGGCGGTCTCGTCGGTGGAATCGTCCAGCACCTGGATCTGGAGCAACTCGCGCGGATAATCGATCTGGACGGTTTCTTCGAGCAGGCGTTCTACCACGTACTGTTCGTTATAAATCGGAAGCTGGATGGTGACCCGGGGCAAGTGCGTGAAGCGGCGGGGCGGCTCGCCGGTGAACTTGGCGCGATGCTTCAGATACCCGCGGATCATGGCATAGCGATGCAAGCCGTAGAAGGAAAGGACGATCAAGAGCGAAAAATAAGGGACCATCATGGCCCAGTCGAAAAAGACCAGCCGATGGATTCCCTTAAAGGTGTCGTCGGTGAGCGCGTAGGTCAAACGATTCACTACGGACGAGAGTCCGGTGGCCAGAAACAACCCTGGAGTGAATGCGCTCGCGAACATGTCACGGGGCCACAGCGGCCCACCCTGCTTGCAGCCGCCGCTTCGCCGGGCCTAGAGTTGGTTCGCAGCTAATACCTTTACTGCCCGGCGGGCCAGAAATGAATCCATTATATACAATGAAACGCCGCGAGCGATGCTATACTCGACCTCGGAGCGCAGCGGCGGGGGCGCGCTCGGCGGAAGTTCATCAATGCATCGCGGCCCGCTTGGGTTGTCTCGCGATGTTATGGAGCTGGGGCATGCGATTCTTTCTCGACACGGCGAATCTAGACGAGCTGAGGACGGGCGCTTCCTGGGGAATCCTGGATGGAGTCACCACCAATCCGACGCTGATCGCAAAGGAGGGCGTTCCGATCGAGGAACAGATCCGCAAGATCTGCGAGATAGTGGACGGCGACATAAGCGCGGAAGTGGTCGCCACGGAAAGCGAGGAGATGCTGGAGGAAGGCCGGAAGCTGGCCCGGATTCATAAGAACGTCGTCGTCAAGGTGCCTCTGACGCGGGACGGCATTCGCGCTTGCGCCAAACTAAGCGGGGAAGGCATCCGCGTCAACGTGACTTTGTGCTTTTCCGCCGCGCAAGCGATTCTGGCCGCCAAGGCTGGCGCGTATTTCGTCAGCCCATTCGTCGGACGCATCGACGATTCCGGCTGGAACGGGATGGAGCTGATCCAGGCCATCGTGGGCATTTACAAAAACTACGGATTCGCCACGCAGATTCTGGCCGCCTCGCTGCGCCACTCCGGACACGTCATCGAGGCCGCGAAAGCCGGGGCGCACGTGGGCACGATGCCCTTCAAGGTGATGGATTCCCTGTTCAACCATCCTCTTACGGATAAGGGACTCGATCAGTTTCTGAAGGACTACAACAAAGTCTTCCACGACGTTTCGGCCGCGGGTTAGGCTGCGCTACAATTTCGTGAATGTCCGCCCCGGTTGAACTGGCCGCGTTGGCTTGTCTGGCTCTCGGACTTATAATGCTGGCTGTCTGGATCGGCGTCCACGCGGCGCGGCGCAATCCCGAAAGACGCGAGCGCCGCAGAAGAATGTACGTGAATCGTCACGGCCGGTTAGGGGAGGCTCTCATTACCGAGATCGAGGGGGCGCTGGTCTATTACAACTATTCGGTTCAGGGGGTGCAATATAGCGCCTCGCAGGATATCGCCGCCTTAAGGGACAAACTTCCGGAGAACCTGGGACGACTCGTTGGTTCGGCGAGTCTTAAATATACGGTCCGGAATCCCGCCAACTCCATTCTGGTGTGCGAGGAATGGAGCGGGTTGAGAGATTCAAGGGCTAGTCTGGCGTTCCCGGGTGGGGGAAAGCAGAAGGGCGAGAACTGATAAGTTGGTAGTGGGCCTGCCGGATGGGCAGTCGCTCCCTTCAAAAGGGAGAGGAAAGTCCGGTCTCCACAGGACGGCATGCCGGCTAACGGCCGGGGGGGTTCGCTCAAAGCGAATTTCACGGAAAGCGCCACAGAAAACAGACCGCCGCGGCTGGTTCTGAGGCCGCGGTAAGGGTGAAAAGGTGCGGTAAGAGCGCACCGCGGCCGCAGTAATGCGGCTGGCAGGGCAAGCCCCATGCGGAGCAAGACCAAATAGGGGAGCAGGAGCGGTCCGCTCCGTTACGACTTCCGGGTAGGTCGCTTGAGCCGGGGAGTAATCTCCGGCCTAGAGGAATGACTGCCGCCCGAGCTCTGGAAACAGAGGCGGGTACAGAAACCGGCTTATAGTCCGGCAGGCCCGGATTGGCCGCGATGGCGGCGAGCTTTGCCGCGCCCGCTCCTGCGGCGCAGGCTTGGATTTGCCTTGCATACCAACGAAGGGCGGCCAAGACCCAAAACGGGCGCCCGGCGGAAGCGTCAAGCCTATGGTATTCTTAAAACTGAATTAACGGTTAAGAAAAGACGAGGAGTATCGATTCCCGAATGGCGTTGGCGAGAGAAGCGAAGTCCAAGGTAATTTCCCAGTTCCGGATCCACAAGACCGACTCGGGATCGCCGGAGGTTCAGGTTGCCATCCTGAGCCGGCGGATCAAAGACTTGGAAGAGCATTTCAAGCGTCACGCGAAGGATCACCATTCCCGCCGGGGACTGTTGCAAATGGTCGCGCGGCGGCGGCGGTTGCTGGACTATTTGCGAAGCCGTAGTCCGGAACGCTACAAGACTCTGATTCAAAGCTTGGGCATTCGCCGCTAGCATTCGGATCGATTCTCGAGAACTGGCCCCGGCGGCCAGCCCACCGTGAGATACCTCCCAGTCTCCTCTTGATCGAAGCAGACCAGCGCGCCAAAAGCGCGCCGGGCCCGAGCAATTTGGGCGAGATTAAAAGGAAACTAAAAAATGTTGCAATCTGTTGAAGTAGATTTAGGCGGCGGGCGAATTGTCACGCTTGAAACCGGCAAGATGGCCAAGCAGGCCAATGGGGCGGTGGTCGTCCGGTCGGGGGACTCCGTCGTTTTGGTGACGGCGGTGACAGCCCCGGAGCCAAAACCCGGCGCGAGTTTTTTCCCGCTCACGGTGGATTACCGGGAATACACATACTCGGCCGGACGCTTTCCTGGCGGCTTCATAAAGCGCGAGGGACGTCCGACCGAAAAGGAAATCCTGACCAGCCGGCTGATCGACCGGCCCATCCGTCCTCTATTTCCAGAAGGATATTCCAACGAGACGCAGGTGATCGGGATGGTGCTTTCGGCCGATCCACAGCGCGACCCGTCGACGCTGGCCATCATCGGCGCGGGCGCCGCCTTGGCGATCTCCGACATTCCGTTCGATCATTTGTTGGGCGGAGTCCGGGTCGGCATGGTGGATGGCAAGCTGGTCGCCAATCCCACTTACGAGGAGACCAAGGCGGCCAAAATCAATATCGTGGTGGCGGGGACGGAAGAAGGCATCGTGATGGTCGAGTCGGGCTCACAGGAAGCCACGGAAGCCGAAGTGCTGGCGGCCATCGAATTTGGGCATGATTGTTGCAAAAGACTGGCGGCGGGAGTGCGCGAGCTGGCCCAGAAAGCAGGCAAAGCCAAGCGCGTCTTTACTCCGCCCGCGATTAACCAGGAGCTTTATGCGCAGATTGACAAATCCATCCGGGCCGAGCTACAAGACGCGCTGAATACGGAGAAGTACGAAAAACTCGAGAGCTACCGGCGGGTCGACGAATGCAAAGCGAAGGCCTTGGAGGCGATCCCGGACGAACAGAAAGAAGAAGCGGCCGGCCTGTTCGATCGTTTGAAGGAGCGCATCTTCCGCGACGAGATGCTGAAGGGCCGCCGCCGGCCGGACGGCCGGGCCTTCGATCAGATCCGCAAAATCGATATCGAAGTGGGCGTGCTGCCGCGCACCCACGGCTCGTCGTTATTCACGCGAGGCGAGACGCAAGCCCTGGTCACGGCGACGTTGGGAACCAAGGAAGACGAGCAGCGGATTGAACTGCTGGACCCTTCCGAGACGTCCAAGCGTTTCATGTTGCACTACAATTTTCCGCCGTTCAGCGTGGGTGAGGTGGGCTTCATGCGGGGCGCGGGGCGGCGCGAGATCGGGCACGGGGCGCTGGCCGAACGCGCGCTTTCCGCGGTGATCCCGGACGAAAAGGAGTTCCCCTACACGATCAGGGTGGTTAGCGACATTTTGGAATCGAACGGGTCCAGCTCAATGGCTTCCGTATGCGGCGCGACGCTGTCGCTGATGGATGCAGGGGTGCCGATTTCCGCGCCCGTCGCGGGCATCGCCATGGGCTTGGTGAAGGAAGGCGACGCCTACGCCGTTCTGACCGACATCGCCGGCGCGGAAGACCACTATGGAGACATGGATTTCAAAGTCGCCGGCACGCGCGAGGGAATTACCGCGCTGCAAATGGACATTAAAGTCCCCAACGTCACCAGCGCCATTATGAAAGAAGCGCTGGAGCAGGCGCGGCAAGCGCGCTTGTTCATTCTGGAAAAGATGAAGGCCGCGATCGAGACGCCGCGCGCGACTCTGTCGCCCTACGCACCTCGGATCTTCAGCATGCAGATTCCGGTAGATAAGATCCGCGAACTGATCGGACCGGGAGGCAAGGTCATCCGGGGCATCGTCGAGGCGACCGGTTGCAAGATCGACGTCGAAGACGACGGCAGCGTGAAGATCTTCTCGGCGGACGGGGCCGCGGCCGACCGCGCCATCCAGATGGTGACCGATATCTGCGCCGTGGCCGAGGTGGGCAAAACCTATCTGGGCAAAGTCGTTCGCATTGTGGATTTTGGCGCCTTCGTCGAGATCTTCCCGGGCACGGACGGGTTGCTCCATATCTCCGAAATCTCGGAAAGCCGCATCAAACAGGTGCGCGACGAATTGCACGAAGGCGATCAGATCCTGGTGAAGGTGCTGGCGCTCGAAGGCAACAAGATCAAGCTCAGCCGCAAAGCGATTCTCAAAGAGCAGCGCGAAAAGCTGAAGAAGGAAGAGGCCGGAAAGGCGTAAGCTCCGGCATTGCGCGGCGACAAGCCGCATGTGGCCGACCGGCTAATTGAAAAAAACGGCGGTTTCGGATTTTGGGCGAGAAGATCACACGCCCTCGTACAAGAACTTCGGGTATCTCACGATCCTCTTGCGCCCGCGCTTGCGCGCCAGGCAATACAATTGCTCGCCGCGCATGGCGGAAGAGTAACCATTGCGTTCGAGAAACATTTTCACCCAAGTTTCCGTTCCATAGCCGGGGATCACTTCGGTGAACAGATTCTCGACGTCAAAGCCGGCCGATTCCACGGCCTCGCGCAATTCCAGCGGCGTGTATTCGCGCACGTGCGGAGGCTCGCTCTGGGCGAATTCGCCGCGAGGATCGGGGTATTTGGAAAAAAGCTGCGGGTTGCCGCTTTGCTCCAGAGCCCGCGCGACGGCAAGATAGCTTGCCACGTTCGGAGTGCTGAGCACCAGCGCGCCGCCCTCCTCGAGCACGCGATGGATCTCCACCAGCATGTGCATGGGATCGCGCATCATGTGCTCGAAAATCTCGCAAGCGAGCACGCACTCGAAGCGTCCGTCGGGGTAGGGATAGCGGTCCTTCTCCGCGTCGAACAGATCGACGAAGCAGCGGAAAAGCTCTCGGCCGCCGGCCGTCGCGGATTTTTCGTCGGTCCTTCCTAGGGGGCCGAGAAACGCTCCACGCACCTCTTTATATCCGAGGACGCATTGGAGCGCGGGCGTCATGTGCATGTAAGCGCCCAACTCCAGAACGCGGCCGGAAGTCCGCGGCGGGGGAATCAGGTCCAGCGTGCGCGCGATGCGTGGAAGGTGGATTTCCAAATAGGTTCGGGTGCTCTGATCCGGCTGATCCAGCGAGCGCACGAACGCGGCGATCTCATGGTAGCGGCGGGGAGGGGGAAGGACCTCCGGAGCGGAAGCCGTCTCCACCCGCGCCAGCGCGGCGTCCAGTTTGTGGAGGCTCCATCGCAGGGCGGAGATGAGCTGCCTCAAGGGCATCCCAATAGATTAGCGACCCGGCTGGAGCCCGGCGCGCAAAGGGAGTACTATTTTAGGAGCGAACTGACGCCATGTACCTCACCAAACGATCGCTGTCCCGCCGGACGCTTTTACGCGGCATGGGCGCGGCTATCGCGCTTCCGCTGCTGGACTCCATGTCGCCGGCCGCCACGCCGCCAGCCGACGCCCCCAAGCGCTTCGGCGTCGTCTTCGTCCCCTTGGGCGAGCGTCCGGGCTATTGGACTCCCAAGCAGACCGGCGCGGATTTTGAATTTTCCCCCATTCTCAAGCCGCTTGAACCTTTTCGAAACTCGCTGACGGTCATTTCGGAGTTATGCGACCCGCTGGACGGCCACGCCGTGACGGTAGCCGCATGGCTCAGCGGGAGCATTCCCAAGCGCACCATCGCGGAAGACGTTCACGCGGGAACCACAATCGATCAGGTGGTGGCGCGCGAGATCGGCGGGGAGACCGTGTTTCCCTCGCTGGAACTCGCCACGGAAGATTTCACGGGCTATATCGGGGGCTGCGATCCGGCGTATGCGTGCGCCTACATGAATACTCTCTCCTGGCGCACGCCCACCGAGCCTCTCCCCATGGAAATCAATCCGCGCGCCGTATTCGAGCGGCTGTTCGGCCGGCCCGGCACGGCGGCGCAACGCCTGGAGCGGATGCGGAACGATCGCAGCATCCTCGACTCCATAAAGGAGGATCTGAGCGATCTCAGCCGTGGCCTTGGCGCGCGCGACCGCGTCCGCATCGAGGACTATTTGGAAAATGTCCGGGAAGTCGAACAGCGTATTCAACGCGCGGAAAAACAAGCCAAAACGGACGTGCAGGTTCCGGACGCGCCGGTGGGCATTCCCGAGTCTTTCGAAGAGCACGTGGGGTTGCAGTTCGATCTGATGGCGCTGGCATGGCAGGCCGATATTACGCGCGTGTTCACCTTCATGATGAGCCGCGACGCCACCCAGCGGGTTTACCCCAATCTGGGCATCACCGAGCCGCATCATTCCATGTCGCACCACGGCAACGACCCCGAAAAGATCGCCAATCTGGTGAAGCTCAACACCTATCATGTGGATCTGTTCGCGAAGTTCGTCAAGAAGCTGAGCGATGCGCGCGAAGGAGAGGGCTCGCTTCTGGATCGTTCCCTATTACTGTTCGGCAGCGGCATGAGCGAAAGCAACACCCATTCCCGTCTGGATATCCCGACGATTTTGGTGGGCGGCGGCAAGGGGAACCAACACATCAAAGCTAGGAAGGAGACGCCCTTCGCGAATTTTCTGCTGGGCGTAGCCAACCGGTTTGGAGTAGAAATCGACCGGTTCGGCATCAGCACGGGCAAATTTGAAGCATGAGGCGCGCGGCGGGGTTGGTGGCGCTGGCGGTGGCGGCCGCGGGGGCCGATCTTCGTGTCGTTCAAGCCGTGAAGAGCGGCGACGTGGAGGGTCTACGCTCGCTGATCGCACAGCATGCCGATGTGAACGCGTCCCAGCCGGGCGGCCTCACGGCGCTGCATCTGGCCGTTCAAGCCAACGACGAAGCGATGGCGAAGCTGCTTTTGGGCGGGGGAGCGAATCCCAACGCCGTGGACCGTTACGGGACGACGCCGCTGCATCTGGCGGCTACGAATGGCAGCGCGGGGATGATCGAGGCGCTGATGCGAGCCGGAGCGAACCCCAACGCGGCCTTGCCGGAAGGGGAAACCGCGCTGATGACGGCATCGCGCACCGGCGACGCGGCATCGGTGAAAGCGTTGCTGGCGCACGGCGCGGATGCGAACGCGAAGGAACACACGTTCGGCGAGACGGCCCTCATGTGGGCGGCGGCGGAGAATCATCCGGAAGCGGTGGAAGCGCTCATCGCGGGCGGAGCCGATAAGAACGCGCGCTCGACTGTCCTCCACCTGACGCCATTCCAGTGGGTCACCAGCGGCATGGTTTCCACTACGCTTCCCCGCGGGGGCTGGACGGCGCTGATGTACGCGGCCCGTCAAAATTCGATGGCCGCAGCCCGAACCCTGGCGGAAAAGGGGGCCGATCTCAATCTGGCCGATCCCGATGGAACCACAGCGCTGGTCTTCGCCATCATCAACGCTCATTTCGACCTTGCGGCGATGCTGCTCGAAAAAGGCGCCGATCCGAATATCGCCGACGAAACCGGAATGGCCGCGCTGTACGCCGCGGTCGACATGCACACGCTCGGGCCGATGATCAGCCGGCCGGCGCCGAAGCTGGTGGATGATCTGGACGCCGAAGCTTTGGTAAAACGCCTCCTGGCGCACGGCGCGAATCCCAACGCGAGGCTGAAAAGGCCCGTGATCGGCCGCCACCACGACGGCGGCGACGCATCGCTCGGCGAGGGAACCACGCCGCTGATGCGCGCCACAAAGGCCAATGACGTGGAAGTGATGAAGCTTTTGCTCGACGCCGGGGCGAGCCCGTTCCTGACGCAGAAGGATTACACGACTCCGCTGATGATCGCCGCCGCGGGCGGAGCCAGAGCCGGGGCCTACTCGGCGGCGCTCTCGGTGACCGAAGCCGGAACGATCGAGGCCATGAAACTGCTGATCGATCACGGCGCCGACGTCAATTCGTTCAACGCCAACGGCCAAACCGCGCTTCATCGCGCAGCCCAGCGCGGAGCGGATCAAGTGGTCCGCTTTCTGGCGGAGCATGGCGCGAAGCTCGACTTCAAGGACAAACAGGGCCGGATGCCGGTGGATGTGGCGCGCGAGCCCACGCGCAACGCCGGCGCGGCCTCCGGCCCCGGCCATGAAAGCACGGCCGCCCTGCTCCGGCAGTTGATGCAGGGGGCGAAGTAACCATGCTGGCGCGAATTTTTTTGCTGATTCCGGCCGCGAGCCTATGCGCCCAAAACATCTGGGAAGGAGTTTACACGGCGGCCCAGGCCGGCCGGGGCAAAGCGGCGTTCGAAACAAGCTGCATCAACTGCCACAACCGCGACCTTTCGGGCAGCGTCCGCGGCCCGGCGCTGCGCGGCGAGAAATTCATGCTCGACTGGCGGAACGGAAGCGTCAACAACCTGTTCAGTAAGATCCGCTATTCGATGCCGGCCACCTATCCGGAAACCGTCAGCGACGAAGCGAAGCTCGATATCGTCGCCTACCTGCTTCAGCAGAATGGCTTCCCCGCCGGGCCGGCGGAATTAGAAATGAAGCCGGACCAACTGGAAGCGATCCAGATCGTGGAGAAGGGGCGGACCGGCCTGCCGAATTTCGCGCTGGTGCAAGTGGCGGGCTGCCTGACGAAGGGTCCGGGGGGGAACTGGATTCTCACCAAGGCGACGGAGCCGAGCGCGGCCAAGGAAAACGCACCCGCTCCCGCCGCCGCGGGCGGCGGGCAGACTTTCCAATTGGCAAGCGCGGCGGGGTTTCAACCCCATTTGCACCAAGGCCAGACGGTTGCGGTGAAGGGGCTGCTGTACCGCGATGCGGGCGGGAATTGGCTGAACGTTACAGATCTTCAAATTGTGGCGCCGGCCTGCTTCAACTGACGCTGGGCGTGATAGAATCCCGCCATGAAACTCTTGCGCATTCTCGCGGCCGCCGCCATGGCCGCCTTTGTCGCTACAGGCCAACAAGCCAAGCCACAGCCGCCCAAGTCGTTGCGGCTCTACGTTCTTGACTGCGGCAAAATCACGGGAGTCAGCGGAGACTCGATGGGATTCAAAGCAGGCGAGCTGAAGACAGCCGATATGATCACGCCGTGCTTTCTCATCGCGCACCCGCGGGGGACCATGATTTGGGATACGGGCGAGATTCCCGATAGCGCTTTTCAGAACGCGACTCCGCCTGTCAAGCAGGGGGCGTTTGTGGCAGACCGGCCGCTGCTGCCGCAACTGGCGGCCCTCGGCTACACACCCAAAGACATTACGTATCTGGCTCTATCGCATTATCACGGCGATCACGTGGCCAACGCGAGCCAGTTTGCCGGCTCGACCTGGATCGTGCAGAAGCCGGAACGGGACGCGATCTTCGCGCCGCGTCAGGACAACGGCAAAAAACTGGGCGGCGTGGCCGATCCAAAGTACTTTGAGGCGCTTGCCAGCAGCAAGACCATTCTGCTCCAGGGCGAGGATTACGACGTCTTCGGCGACGGCACGGTGGCGATCAAGTTCACGCCCGGCCATACCCCGGGCCACCAATCTTTATTTTTGAAGCTTGCCAAGACGGGCCCCGTGCTGTTATCGGGAGATCTTTATCATTACCCGGAAGAGATCGCCTATAAGCGGATCCCCTCGTTCGACTTCGATAAGGAACAGACGGCCAGGAGCCGGGCGATGATCGAAGATTTCGTCAAGAGAAACAAGGCGCAGTTGTGGATTCAGCACGACTACACGGCCGGAATGAAGAGGAAGGTCGCGCCGGAGTACTATGACTGACGCAACGCCGAGGATCTATTGTATCCTATTCCGATAGGCAACCACGTTACGGAGGTTGAGCTTTGGCGTCGGAGACCGAGCTGTTGCGGCTTGCGCTGAGGGCATATGAAGCGGCTGCCGAGCCGGACTCATGGACCGATTTCCTGGAGCAATACGCAAAAGTCGTTGCGGCCGACTTCACGGTCCTGCAGATTCACGATCTCGAACAGCCCAAGTCCGTGGTTCTGCACGGTTTTGGCCTCAGTTCCCCACTTAGGCGCTCCTACAACGACTACTATTCCAAGCTGAATCTGTGGCGGGAACACGGACGCACGCTGTTAACGCCTGGACGAGTCAACCTGACAGAAGAACAATGCCCGCGCGAGGTGCTGGAGAAGTCCGAATTTTACAACGACTACATTCGGCACATTGGAGCCTATGGAGTCGGCATGGTCATTTCCGCCGAGGAAACGGGCGTTGTCAGCGTATCCGCTCAGCGTAAGAAGAGGGAATACGGCGAGGACGAGAGGGAAATCGCACGATTCTTGCTGCCGTATTTGACGCGGGCCTGGACGGTCTATCGGCGCTTAGGGTTACTAGCGGGCGGTACTTCCGTTCTGGAGGGGCTGCCTTACGGCGTGGCGTTTCTCGCGCCCGGCCGCGGGGTGGTTTACGCGAATCACGCGGCGCAGGAGATTTTTTGCGCGAAAGACGGACTGGAGATCCGGCGAGGCGCATTGTGCGCGGCGGACCCTTCGACGGATACGCGGCTGGGCAAGGCGGTTGATCGCGCCATTTGTCCGGATAGCCGGCCGGTTGGCCGCGCAGCCGTAAAGATCGCGCGGCCTTCGTTACGCGCCCCGTACCAGGTGGTGGCCGCCCCCCTACTGGCCCGGTTTCGCTGGTTTGTGGGGATGCCGCCGCCGGCCGCGGTCGTTTTTATTACCGATCCAGAGCGGCGGCCAAGCGCCAGCGTGGACCTTCTCATTCAGTTTTACGGCCTAACTCGCAAAGAGGCGGCGCTTGCCGCCAAGCTGTCGGAAGGAAAATCGGTCGCGCAGGCCGCACAAGAGCTAACCATCCGCTATGAAACGGCGCGTACTCACTTGCGCCGCATCTTCAGCAAGACCGGCGTATCGCGTCAGGCCGAATTGCTTGTCTTGATGGCCCGGCTGCCGGGGTCGAATTGAGATTACTATCGCTGGGTTTGTCTTGGCCGACGACGGCGGCGGCCGCCGGAGACGGGTTGTGGTTCCGCGTTCTCACAACCCCAGCCGCGCCAAGGCCCGGCGCACGACGGGGTCGCGCCGCAACTCGATTTCATCGCCTTTGGCCACGCCGAATTTGAGGTTGACGAGTTCTTGCGTGAGCCGGGCGCGGATCCAATCGCGGTCGACGGACCACTGGCCCACGGATGGCTGAATCTGGCGCGCCGAGCAGTAGATTTTGAAGTCGTCCAGGAGCTCGGGCGTAACTTCGAAATTCGCATCGATTTCGTGAGTGCGGACATACTCTCCGGCAAACGAAGTGATCACTCCCGAAGCGTCCAGGGCCAAGCGCAAAGGGGTTTGGGGCTCGGGGTAAATCACTTCGTCGGGCTGAATGCCGCCGCCGCCGCGCACTTCACGCCCCGCATCCGTCTTGAAGGGACCTTGCGCCATCACGGTCGCCGCGCCAAGCTGGCCTCCCTCCAACGGTTTCTGAATCGACCGTCCGCTGGGAGTGAAATAAAAGGCTGTCGTGAGGGCCAATCCCGCGCCGCCGCTCAGGGAATAGACTTGCTGCACAAGTCCCTTGCCATAGCTTGGCTCGCCGAGCACAACGGCGCGATCATGGTCCTGAAGCGCGCCGGTGAGAATTTCCGAAGCGCTGGCGGTCCTTCCATTGACAAGAACGACCAAGGGGAAATTGTAAGGGCGCGCCAGCTTGGGCACGCGGACCTCCTCGGCTTCGGCGTTTCGCCCGCGAATCGAGAAAACGAGCTGATCCGGCTTTAAAAACAGACCGGCCGCTTCCATTGCCGCTTTCACGGCGCCGCCGGGGTTGTTGCGCAGATCCAGAACCAATCCTTTCAGATTCGGCCCGCCCAGCTTTTCGATCGTCTCCTGAAGCAGCCTTCCCGTGGGATCCTCGAACTCGGTGACGCGGATGTAGGCGACGCCAGGGGCGATCGAGAAGGCGCGATCTACGCTTGGCGTGTCCACCAGCGCGGGCGACATCGCAATGCGCTCCGGCCGGGCGCTTCCGGGTCTGACAACATCCAGGGCAACCTCGTGCTGCCGGGCTTGTGTGAGCAAATCGATGAGCTGATCGAACTCAAGCCGGGCCAGCGCGACGCCGTTGATAGCGACAATCTCATCTCCTCCCGACAGCCCGGCCTTGGCCGAAGGCGTTCCAGGGAGGGTTTGCAAGACGATCACGCGACCCGGCAGCACGCTCACGATGCTGCCGAAGCCCTTCTGTTCGCTGCGCTCCAACTGCTGCAACTGGAGGAACTGGCCGGGATCGAAGAAGTTGGAATGCGGGTCGAGCGTGCGGAGCATTCCTGGAATCGCGCCTTGGTAGAAAGCCGTGGAGGGATCGACGGCGTCGGCGGCCTCGCTCTCGGCGATGGAATAGAGGTCGATCAGCTTTTTGACGCCGGGGAGCAGTTTGCCGGCGGGATCCGTGGGCGGATCGTCCGCGGCCGGAGCCGGCAAGCACAGCAGCAGGGCAGAGACGAGCACGCTTCTCATCGCTCGTAATGCGTGGCTTGGCGCTCTTGATGCCGCTCGAGCGCGAGTTCGATCAGGCGGTCGATGAGCTGGGGATAGGGAATCCCCGCCGCCTCCCACATCTTGGGGAACATGCTGATCGAAGTAAAGCCGGGAACCGTGTTGATTTCGTTGACGTAGAGCTTTCCGGTGGCGGTCTCCAGGAGGAAATCCACGCGCGCCATGCCTTCGCACTCCACCGCCTGATAACAGGCTATAGCCAGCCGTTGGATCTCCTGCAACTGCTCTTTGGTCAGGTCTGCGGGAAGCACCGTTTTAGCCTTATTCAGCAGATACTTGTCTTCGTAGTCGTAGAAATCGCGGGAAGGCAGAATTTCGCAAGGGATGGCGGCGATGGGTTGACCGTTGCCCATCACGGAGCATTCGAATTCGCGGCCTTGAACGGCTCGCTCGATCAAAATTTTCCGATCGTAGCGGGCTGCGAGTTCAAGCGCCGCTTCGAGCTGGCCGCGCGCCTTGACCTTGGAGATCCCGACGGAAGACCCGAGGTTGGCAGGCTTGACAAAAAGAGGATAGGGGAGGCGCCGGCAGATCTCCTCGAGGCAAAAACGGCCGCGACGCGCTAGCAGATATTCGGCAACCGGCAGGCCGCGCTGCTGGCACAGGCGCTTCATCACCTCTTTATCCATGGAAACCGAGGAGGCGAGCACGCCGGCCCCGACATATGGCAAGGCAGCTAACTCCAGCAAGCCTTGCACAGTGCCGTCTTCGCCGAACGTTCCATGCAGCACGGGAAACACGACATCGATGCCGGGGTTCGAGCCAGGCTCGGGGAGAATGGGCGCGGGCAGCCAGCGTCCTTGCTTGGTGATGAGAATGCGCTGCACCTGGTAGCGCTGCGGATCCATAGCGGCGATGACGGATTCGGCCGAGCGGAGGGAGATTTCGTGCTCGCCGCTGCGGCCTCCGCAAATCACCGCCACGCGCAAGCGAGTCACAAAATCCTCTTTCCGAGGGCCGACAAGATCAGCTCCACGGCCAGAATCGCCGTGCGGTTGGCTTCATCCATCACGGGATTGACTTCCACGGCCTCCATGGAAACCATAAGCCCACTGTCGCACACCATCTCCATGGCCAGATGCGCTTCGCGATAGGTGATGCCTCCGTGAACGGGCGTGCCGACGCCGGGGGCTTCGCTGGGGTCCACGGCGTCGAGGTCGAAAGACAGATGAAATCCGGCGGTGTCGAGGGAAGCGAGGTGAATGGCCTGTTGAAGGACGGCTCGCATACCGCGCTCGTCGATATCGCGCATGGTGAAAGGATGGACGCCCGTGCCGCGGACATTCAGGCGCTCGATCTGGTCGACGCTGCGGAGGCCCACGATGGCCACCGATCCCGGCTCAACCGCCGGCGCGGCGCCAGCCAGACGCGTCAGCTCTTCCGGGCCGTTTCCTATGCAGCAGGCCAAGGGCATTCCATGGACGTTGCCGCTGGGGCTCGATTCGGGAGTGTTCATGTCGGCATGCGCGTCGATCCAGATCAGGCCCAGCTTGCGGCCCTGCTTACGAAAACGCCGCGACATGCCCGCCACCGTGCCTACGGCCACGGAGTGATCGCCGCCGAGAACCAGGGGAACGCGGCCGCCATCGGCCGCGTTTTCGACCATGTCGGCGAGGCGCGCGCAGGTGTGCGCGATCTGTGGCAGATAGCGCGCGTGGGAAGGACCGGCGGGCAGCGATTCCGGCTGCTCGACCACCACGTTGCCGAGGTCTTCGACGTGGTAGCCGATGGCCGCGAGCTTCTCGTTTAAGCCGGCCACGCGCAGCGCCGAGGGCCCCATGTCCACGCCGCGGCGTCCCGCGCCCAGATCCATGGGCGCGCCGATGATGGCGATGGAGGCAGGGCGCGGGCGCTCGGCTCGCGGGCCTTGTTTTTCGCTCGACGGGGGCAACTCCAATTATCGCGCGGCGACGCCGCATTGTTTAGGCAAACGCGCCGCGCGCTTATGTGGGCGGCGCGTTGCGCCGCGGCGCGCGGCAGGGGATAAAAATACGCGAAAACCTGCGGAAAATCGCGGTTTTTACGCATTTTCCTCTTTACAGGGCGGCGCAAGATCCCTTATCATGCAGTAAGTACGAATGCGGTTTCGCGCAGTATTCATGCGGGTTCCGCGACAATCCAACAACAGGGAGAATCAGAAGTCCAAAGGAGAACTATGGCAGCTAAGATGACTCAATCGCAGATGGTCAAAGAGCTGGCGGCGGCTGTTGGCGTGCCGAACAAAGTGGCGAAGTCTTTCACGACCGCCTATGCCGAAATGGCCGTTCGCGAGACAAAAAAGAACGGGATGTGCGTTCTGCCCGGCATAGGGCGACTGGTGCGCGTGGACCGAAAGGCGCGCATGGGGCGGAATCCGGCGACGGGAGAAGCAATCAAGATTCCGGCCAAGAAAGTGGTGAAATTTCGCGTCGCCAAAGCCGTGCGGGATGCGATTGTGCCGCCCAAAAAGAAGTAGGAGCGAGCGAACAAGCGATTGGCCCCGGCCGTTAAGGGCCGGCATTGGGCAGCAAATGAAAAACCCCGCTACCGGCGTCCGGGGCCGTTGCGGGGTTTTTGACTTGGATACCGATTGAGGCGCGCTCCACAAACTGCGGGAAGCGCCAGGAAGCCCTACGCTGGCTTCTTGTCGTCGGGAACTGGTGTGGTATGCTCTTCGCCCTTCAAGGCATGCTTGAAGTTGCGGATGCCCTCGCCCAGACCCTTGGCGACTTCCGGAATTTTCTTGCCGCCGAACAGGAGGACGGCGACAACCAAAATCACCAATAGCTCAGGCAAGCCGATCGAACGCAAACCCATACGGCCTCCTTGGTAAGAGTCTAGCACACAAGCCGTGAGAAGGAAGAAGAAAACATTCAATCAGAAAAAGGAGGTCCGGGCGTTGGCGCGGGAGCGCGTGGGGACTGTGAAGCCTTCGCGGCCAATTCTTCCGGAAAGCGCGCGGAAAAAACCGAAGCACAACAAGCCGGCCAAGTGGGAGGCGAATGAAGAAGACTAACGCTTCGCAAGGCCGTACAAGTGGCGAGAACGCGTTTACCCACCCTGCCGGCCTTGCGGGCGGCTACGACTTCAGGAAGCTTCGGAGCGCCTCCAGAGTTTCCTTGGGCGCGCTCTCTTGCAACGAGTGATTTCCGGGCAATCCCTTGCCGGAAACGTCGACGCCTTCTTGTTTCCAGATGGCGAGCACGTCGTAAAGGCGGCCCATGGCGCCATTGGCGGCCCAGAGAGTCAACAGAGGGCACTGGATTTTCTTGCCGGCCTTGATGTCAGCCTCGTCGTTGTTCAGATCGATGGTGGCGGAGGCCCGGTAGTCCTCGCACATGGCGTGAATATTTTCGATGGTGGAGGAAGTGCGGAGGTACTCCCGCTGGACCTCGTCGGTGGCGCGCGCCAAGGCCGCGTCGTTTTGCGCCTTTAGCTCGTTTTCCGGGCCAGGGGCGGCGCGCAGATAATTGAACCAGTGAAAATAGGCGCGCACGAACTCCAAGATCGTATGGGGTTGGCCGCCTTTGTCGAGCCAAGTGGAGTGGCTATAGAGGTAGTGCGCCGGGACGATATCGAGCACGGCGAGCTTGGTGATCGCGCCGGGGTGGTCGAGCGCGAGCCGACGTCCCACCCGGCCTCCGCGGTCATGGCCGACCACGGGAAACCGGGCGTAACCTAACTGCTGCATCACCTCGAGCCCATCCAGCGCCATGGCGCGTTTGGAATAATTTGCGTGGTTTTCGCCGTCCGGAGGCTTGCTGGAATCGCCATAGCCGCGGAGATCGCACATGACCAGCGTAAAATCCTTGGCAAGATCGGGCGCGATGAGCCGCCAGGTGATAAGCGATTGGGGCGCGCCGTGCCACAAGAGCACGGGGGGGCCTGAGCCGCCAATGACTGCGTTGATCTCGGCGCCGGAGGTTTTGATCCGTTGATTGCGGAAACCTGGCGGGAAAAAGCGCTTCCAGGCGGGCTCAACGGCCGAAGCCGCCGGGTTCTGGGCCGCCGCCGTGCGGGCGGCTAGGGCGGCGGCGCCGGCGAGCAAAACGTCCCTGCGAGTGGATTCCATAGACCTTAATCCTCTCGCAGAGCCGCAAAGAACGCAAAGGCATGCTGTGCGGATTCGCGGCTCTGCCCGGGAAATCGACTCTATTTCTTGGTCGCCGCCTTGCCAGCGGAAGCGGCCGCGGCGGCCATCGGCTGGCTTTCGATCCACACGATATAGGGCGTCTCCCTACGGGAGGTGACCTGTGGATTGGCGATGGCGTCGCCGTGCAGCTCATAGCGAAAAACCACAAGCACGGTCTTGCCATTGCAATCGGATTTGAACTTGGCCGCACGAACAGCGGCGTCGGACGGCGGCTTCAGCAGCTTCTCGCCGTCACCGTAAGCCGACGTGACCTGAGTGTCGATCTTGCCAACGGCTCCCTGTGCGTCCACCTGAATGGTTTCCCATACCGATCCGTCCACCTTGGCCTGAAGCGCGGCTTTTGGGAATTCGGGCGTGGGCAGATTATCGAAGCATTCAAGTCCGGCCGGAGGCGGGGGCGGGGGCGGCGGCGGCGCTCCACCATTCTTTCCTCCGCCCTTTCCGCCTCCTCGTTGCGCCAAACCAAACTGCATGCACAGTGCAGAAGCAAGCGCGATCAAAATCAATTTCCGCATTTGGGCATCTCCCTTTAGATCGTCCTAGATCTTTGTTGTTGGAACCAACCAGCGAACAGGCGCGGCGACAGAGCCGCGGATAAAGCAAGCCGGATGTCCAACTGTTCAATGTATACCCTGCGCAGGCAGAATCTCAACACCCAGAATCGTCGCGTGCGGAGGGCGCGGAACGGAAGGCTGCGTCAGAGACGAAACCCTCGGCCGCTGGCAGCCATCTAAAGACTCGAGGCTCGCTGGAAGTCTGCGCCGCAACCTAACGCGGGCGGCTTTTTCCGTCGCCATCGAGAAAGCCGCGGCCTCCTGAGGCGCCTCTGAGCGTCCAGCCGATGGTGCTACCATCGGTTTTGGCCAGTTTAAGGAGATAGAATCATGGGTTCCATCATTGGCGGACCGTTTACGGGCGGCACGCAGCCACAACCAGCTTCGTCTCAGACTCCTCCGGCCTATCAACCGCCGCCAGCCTATCCGCCTTCCGCTTATCCACCGGCGGCCTATCCAGCGCCTGGGCCGTCAGGTTCGGGATGGAAGACTCCCTTGATCCTTGCGGTGGCCGCCCTGGCGGCGATCGCGGGCGGGCAATTCTACTACTTCAATGGGCAATTGAGCCAGCTTCGGTCGCAGCTCAACGACCGGCTGGATTCGCTCGACCAGAAGATCGCGCAGACGCAGGAAGCCTCGAACGTTTCCTCCCAGACCAGCCGGCGATACGTGGATAATCTTAAGAAAGAGCTGGACGCGGCGCGCGCGCAGGCGAGCCAGTTGGCGGGACAGGCGAAAATTGACGCGGCCAAGCACGCCGATGAGCTCGCTGCGCGGCTTCAGCAGGCGCAAGAGCAACAAGCCAAGCAGGTCAGCGCCGTCACCGCGGATTTGTCGCAAGTGAAGGATCAGGCGACGGCCACCCAGGGCAAAGTGGGCGAGGTCTCCGGCCAAGTCGACACTCTTAAAACCGAGCAGGCTTCCACCAGGCAGGAATTGGAAAAGACGATCGCGGATTTAAAGCGCACCACGGGCGATCTGGGCGTGACGAGCGGCCTGGTGGCGACGAACCAAAAGGAGTTGGCGGCTTTGAAAGCGCTGGGGGAGCGCAACTACACCGAATTCAAGCTGGCTAAAGAGAAGAATCCCACTAAAGTGGGCGATGTGATGGTGCGGCTGAAGAGCGCCGATCCGAAGAAGAACAGGTATACCATCGATCTGATCGCCGACGACAAAACCATCGAGAAGAAGGACCGGTCTACCAACGAGCCGCTGCAATTTTATCTTTCCCGCGCCGCACAGCCTTATGAGTTGGTGGTCAACGAAGTGCGCAAGGACCTGATCGTAGGCTACATCTCCGCGCCGAAGGTGCAGCAAGCGCGAAAATCCGCCGGAACGGCGGCCAACTGAAGCGCCATGCAATATAACCGGCTTGGCGATACGGGGCTGATTGTATCGCGCTTTGCCCTCGGCGCAATGACGTTCGGCAGTTCCGAGGGGCTGTTCAAGCCCATCTCGAAGGTCGATAGTCAGAATCTCGCGAACGAATTGGTCGGAAAGGCCCTGGATGCGGGCGTCAATCACTTCAATACCGCCGACGTCTACACGGAGGGCCAGTCAGAGCGGATGCTGGGCAAGGCCCTGGGCGCGCGCCGCAAATCGGTTGTCATATCCACGAAGGTCGGCTTTCGCACCGGCCCGGCGCTGCTTCATCAGGGCCTCTCGCGCCACCACATTCTCGAATCGGCGGAGGAGAGTCTCCGCCGTCTGGGCACGGATTATATTGACGTCTATCTGGTCCATAGGCCGGACCCGTTTACGCCGGTAGAGGAAACCGCAGAAGCGCTGGACACCCTAGCTCGGAGCGGGAAAGTGCGTTATATCGGCTTCTCGAACTGGAACGCCTGGCGCGCAGCCAAAGCTGTTGGTGTTCAGATCCGGAACGGCTGGGCAAGATTCCGCGCCGCGGAGATGTATTATTCACTCATCGGGCGCGACTTGGAACAGGAAATCCTCCCCTTTGTTCAGGACGCAGGCATAGGGATTTTCGCGTGGAGTCCTCTGGCGGGCGGATTCTTAACAGGCAAGTACACGCGAGAGAGGCCCGAGGGAGACGGCGGGCGCCTTACTAGCTTCGACATGCTTCCCCACGATCGCGAAAAGAGTTACGGGGTCGTCGACCGGCTGCGCGCGCTGGGCGGGGCGCGCGGCGCCTCCGTTGCTCAAATTGCGCTGGCCTGGCTGCTGTCGAAGCCTTGCGTCTCATCGGTCCTGCTGGGCGCCAACAAGACGTCTCAACTCGAAGACAATCTCGCCGCGGCGGACTTGCGGCTCACAAGCGAAGAACTGGCGGAACTGGATCAACTCACCGCGTCCGCGCCCACCTACCCCAATTGGTTTGCCGCACGAGTGGTGGACGCGCCTGTTCGCGACGCGCTGTCGGGCGAGGCAGTCAAGAAGACGGGGACATAGCCGACCGGCCCAGGCAGTTACTTGATCGCGACTGCGTTCGGCGGCGAAGCAATGCCGCCTTCTATGTTAAGCGGCGCGGAAACGATCATGAATTCATAGCGCCGGTCGCGGGCGCAATCTTCGGCCAGCGGGGCAAGAACGAACAATTCGCCCAGAGGCAATCCCAACAACGGAAGAGCGCGATAATGCAGCAAATTGTCATCTTGCAGTTCCATGGGCAGCGCCTCGACGGCCGGGCAGTCGGCGGCGATGGCCGCCACGCGATTGTCCCAGAGCCAAGCGGCCATGCGGCGGCTGGCCTCGACGCCCGCGGATTGGATCTTGTCGAAAGGCGCGAGGGCTTCCTTCTGCTCCGGCGTGCACTTGGCATATTCCTCCATCCATCCCGTGCGGACCAGCAGGATGGTTCCGGGCTTCAGCGCGACGTTCTGAGTATCGAGGCACGCCTGCAATTCTTCCAGCGTGTAAACGTCCTTAGCGAGAGGGTTAACCGGCCGGCCTTGAGACTTGCGGAAGCCAAACGCGTCAATCAAGACTCCCCGGCCCACCACGCGATCCGCCCAGCGATGAATGCCGAGCTTGCGATTGCCGCCCTGCCGAATATCGGTGACGGTGACGCCATTATAGAAGCGCTCATAGCGGCCATGTCCTACGTGGCCGAGCCCATCCCATTGCGTGCTGGATTGCGTGTTGAGGCGATCGAGAATGTCGTCGTTGGCAAAGGGTCCGAGAGGAACGATTTTGTGCTCGACCGTTGCGCGCCCCATCAGGGTAGGTGTGGCGAAGTTGAGCTTGGCGTCGAGCCGGAAGACTTTGCCATTCCGGATCAGGCGGGCCGCTTCGACAACGCCCTCGGGAGTTAGGAAGTTCAGGCACCCGATTCCATCGTCATCTCCGAAAACGCCCCAACTGGACTCCGGTGGAGCGTCTGGCCTCACGGGTAGTTGGTCGAAGGCGGGGATTTGGTTCTTAGTTCGAGGGTGTGGCGTCATTCCTTCGTCTCAGGCGCCTTTTTTGCCAGTCAGCTCGCGGTAGACCACCTCGGTGAAGCTGGGGAAGTTGGGTCCGCCTTTGCCTTTTCCTTGCGCTGGAGGCTGATCGCCGACGGCGGCTTTAATCTCATCCAAAGACTTGCCCTGCGCGACGAGTTCCATGATCTTGGTCCGCTTCATCTCCGCGCTGGCGAGCCTCTTTTGAATGGCGGCCTTGGTCTCCACGTCTCCATGCCCTGGGACGAACTTGTCGGAATTCAGAGCGGCGATGCCTTTGACCGTGGCGATCCAGCCTTCCGAAGAGCCGTTCTTTTCGAGATGAATGAGCGGGTCCGGCAGCGTCGTGGCGATGATATCTCCCGTGAAAACGATTTTCTGGTCGGGCAGATAGAGCACCAAGTCGCCGCTTGTATGGGCGGGAGCCCAGTGCAGGGCCTCGATTTTGACGCCATCGATCTTGAGATTCTCTCGATTTTTCGAAATCACTTGAGTCGGAAGATGGCCGGCGGGGGGAGCGCCGCGGCCGCCCGCCGAAAGAGCCGCTTCCTGCTCCTTCTTGTTGTTTTCGTGCGCGATGATCGCGATACCCTTGGGGAACGACGCGAGGCCGTTGACGTGATCGCCGTCGCTGTGCGTGAGGATGACCGCCGTGACCGGCTTCGGAGTGATTTTCGCGATGTCGTCAAGCAGTTCCTTGCCGCCGGCGGGCGTGGTCTTGGCGTCCACGACGATGACGCCCTTATCGCCGACGATGACGCCGCTATTTCCGCCCCCGCCTTCCACCCAATAAACGTTGGCCGTCAATTGGTGGACCATGAGCGGCGCCGGCGCCGGACCCTGCGCGAGGGCTAATGGAACGAGACCGACAAACGCGAGGTTCGTTACGAATCCAAACCTATACCTGTTTTTAAAATGCATAGCGGCATTCTCCCTTCTTCGAGACAAATCTATCATGTTCCCGGATAAGCCGCCCAGCAGAGCCGGATGCCGCCATGCGACGATTCTGAGGCTATTCCTTTCTCTTAAGCGACCGGTCATTATCGCGGATAAACGCCGTGATTTCATCCGCAATTCCCAGCAGTTTTTCCCATTGTTCGCGATAGAGGGTGACGGGGAACCGGCCCAGGCCATATACCGAAAGCGCGCCTTTTTCGCTTACTCTTAGCGAGATCTGTCCGCGCGCCGGCTTTTTCAGCGCTTCGTTTTCTTTCCGAAGCCGCTCGATTTCCGCTTGCAATTCTTCTTCTGATGGCATGATTCTCAATTGATAGCACATCGAAGGCGGGCCGCTTGGAAATCTCCGTCTTTCGCTCCACAGGCGGATGCGCAGAGCCGATGCAGCCTGACATTGCCGGAATGCTGAACGCATCCCGTTAGTCTTTCTCTTCTTCCCAGCCGGTCACAGGCCGGCCGGATGCCTGCGCCAGGCTGACGGGTTTTCTACGGAACGGAAGGCCGTGAAATTTGTCGATCTCGTCGCGATAACTCATCAGCGGCCCGGGATATCCGATGAGCTGCCAGCCAATCAGGCCGGCATTGCCGCCGTGCATCGGATCGCTGAACATTCCTTCGACGGTGTGCTGGCGGAGCAGGCGGAAAAACTGAGTATTCTCGATGGAGCGCAGGCGTTGATCGCGCTGATCCGGGGAGAGCTCGGCGAAATTCCCGAGCTTCTGGATTCCTTCGCGGTAGATCTCGCGAGGGGTCGCCTTTCCTTGGTAGCCGTGCTCCGGGACGGAGTCTACAAAGGGAGGCTTGGTGTAGCGGTACTTGTCTTTTCCATAAGGCCCGGCGAGCTGGCGGTCGATAAAGACGACGACGCCGGCCTCCTTGGCGCCGGGACCGCTTTCGTCGCTGGGAAAGATGCGTTCGCAGGCAGCCTCGATGACGCGCGCCTCGGCCGCGGTGAAGAATCGCAGAGGGATTCGGACTTGGCCGGTTTGGGCTTGAACGCGCATCGGCTCGCGGGCCAAAGTGTAAAGGAGCACGCCGCCCAAGGTTTTCGCGGGCAGGGCGATGAACTCTCGACGTTTCATGCGAGCGCTCCCGGCCGCTTCACATATCGGTCGATCAAAGCATCGGCGGCGCGGAATGTAAGCGCCAAAATCGTCAGAGTTGGATTGCCCGAGCCATTCTGTGGAAACGCCGAACCTCCGACCACCCAGAGGTTCTGCGCTTGCCAGTGCTGAAGCCACGGGTTCACGACGCTGGCGTCCGGAGAGGCGCCCATGATCGCGCCGCCGTTGATGTGGGTGCTCTGATACTGCGTGACGGTGTAGCGCTCCAGCAAGCGGGAATTGGCGCCGCCGGATTTCGCATTCATGGCCTTAGCGATTTGCGCATGAATCTGAGTAAGCATTGCCCCCTGAGCCCGTTCATGATCGGTCCAGTCGAGGGTCAGGCGCGCCAGCGGATCGCCAAATTTATCGGTGTAGACGGGGTCGAGGTCGATGTAGTTTTGGCGGTAGGCGAGGTGCTCGGCTTCGGTGCTGATCGAGGCGGCATGATCGTGCCAGTTGAGCGCGGCTTTCTTCCACTCCGATCCCCAGTCCGATTTTGCCTCGCCCGGAGGAATCGCGCCGAAGGATGCAACTTGTCCTTCGCCCGTGCTCATCAGACGGATGTTGCCGCCGCGCAGCACGCCTGGAAATGCGTCGACGCCTTCTTTGCCGTCGAAGTCGCTGATGCCCATTCCCAGCCCGCCGGCTCCCATAAAAGCGTTCAGCGGCTTGTCGAAAAAGATTCGAGTCGCCTGGTTTACCTGGTGGGTGAGATTTTTTCCCACCGTTCCCTTTCCGGTCGCCGGATCGTAGGGCTCGCCCAACTTGGAAAGCAGCAGCAGGCGCGAGTTGTTCAATGTCCAGGAGGCGACAATGACGATGTCGGCCGGTTGCAGAATCTCCTGACCGGATGCGTCGAAATAACTCAAACCAATTGCGCGGCCATCCTGGTGGACGATTCTGCGCACGTTGCAGCCGGTTCGCAGCGTAAAGTTTTTCCGTTTTTGCAGCAGCGGCATTAATATGTTGGTCGGCTGAGCCTTGGCGCCGATCATGCAACCGTAGCGCGAGCAAAAGCCGCAGTAGGCGCAGCCCGGCCGCGAGACGCCATCGGGGTTGGCGTAAGCGCGGCTGAGCGTGGCGGTGGGGATGGGGTAGGGATGATAGCCAAGTTCGCGCGCCGCCCTTTCAAAGACGAGAGGCGCGTAGGGCATTTTGTGCGGGGGATTGGGATATTCGCGCGAGCGCGGCCCTTCAAAGACATTGCCGCCATCGATGCGCTTGCCCTGTAAGTTTCCCGCCTTGCCGCCAACGCCTAGCATCTGCTCGACGCGCCAGTAGTACGGCTCGATTTCGTCGTAACCGAAGCCCCAGTCCTGAACGGCGATTCCCTCGGGCAGGCGGCTGCCGTGCTTTTCGCGCAAGAATGTGGCGAGCTTGAAATGCTCCGGATAAAAGCGGTAAGAGATGGCGCCCCAGTGCTCTCCCGCGCCTCCCACGCCGGTTCCGGGATTGAAGGAGCCGTATTGGCGGATGGGGACAGCGCTTGCGCGCGAAGAGTGGCGATGCGTGGCCGTCTCCTCGGCGGGATTCTGCATCATGCGAAAGCGAAGGGCGTAATCCAGTTCGTCCATGCCGGTAGAATAATCGGAGGTCTTGCGCGGCCGGCCCCGCTCGAGAACTACTACCGAGAGCGAAGTGCGCGCCGTGATCTCTTTGGCCAATGTGAGGCCGACAAAACCGCCGCCAGCGATTGCGACATCGACAGACTTGAGTTGCTGCATGCTGGTATCCTGGCAAACCAGTGTACACCGCCGAGGCCGATGATCCCGCGCGGTAAAACAGGGTCACAACGGCGAACAAGGCTCCGACCAGGCGCCGTGAAATGGCGTTTTTTTGCGATAGATTGCTTTATGAAGCCACCAGCGGCGCACCCATAGACGCTTTCCGTTCGAGGCGGCCTCAAGCTCACTACTGGCTCACCCACATCGCCCGCATCGCCGTCCGGTTTAATTCCTTTCCGTTCATATAAACCTTTGAGATGCGCCGGGAGTTGTTGACGTTTTCCAGAGGATTGGCGTCTAGCACGAGGAAATCGGCGGTTTTGCCCGCGGCGATCACGCCCAATTGATCTAACTTCATCAGCGCGGCCGCGGTTTTCGTCGCCGCGGTCAATACCTGAGATGGGCTCATTCCCGCCGCGGCCATGTCGGTCATTTCTTGATGGGCCGCCCAGCCGATGGTGGTGCTGGAATCCGTGCCGAAGCCGATTCGCACCCCCGCCGCGTTCAGCCTCATTAGATTGCGAGCCTGAACGCCGTAGAAGTCTCGGGCTTTCTGAACGTCCTCTGGTTTGCGATGCGCGATGGCGTCGCGGATTTTCTGGATCTCAGAGGCGGGAACGGTTTCCGCCGCGAAACGCAGATCCTCTTCGGTTGTTTCGCGCTCCGGCAGATTCGGAATTACATACACATTGGGATGCTGTTTAAAGAGTGCGACGACTTCGTCATCGGCATCGCGGTCGCGAATGCCATGAGCGAAAATATCCACGCCGGATCGTAGAAGCTCCTTGGCGTCCGCCAAATAATAGATATGGGCCGCTACGCGGAGGCCGTGTTTGTGCGCTTCATCGATAATTGCGCGATAGAGCGGCGGAGTGAGCTTGGGCACGGTTCCGTTCCGGTCGTCAACCCAGATTTTGACCAGATCGACCTTCTTGGCCGCCAATTCCTGAACGGCTCTTCGCGCCTCGGCTTCCGTGGATACGCCATAAGCGACCGGCTTCCAATAGGCTTGACCAGGACCGGCGTTCGGCATGGCGATGCCGCGGCCCGCGATATGCAATAGCGCCGCGTTGGGGCCTGGATCGGCCCGCACAAGATAAGGCGTCTCGCCCGGATCGATGCCCATGCTCTGCACGGCGGCGATGCCGTAATAGGCGTAACGCTGCAAGTGATCCACGAGATTTTGGCGGGAATACGTGTCGGCTCCAATTTGGCTGGTCTTGACGATCTGCCATCCCAGGTGAGCGTGGTCGTCGATCAGCGCCGGCATCACCGTCTTGCCGGTGAGGTCCACGCGCAGCGCGCCCGACGGCGCCCGAACCTCGCCCTTTTTGCCGACGCGCGCGATCTTGTCCCCCTGAACTAAAAAGGCGGAGTTTTCAATTGTGACGCCGCTATCGCCTGTGATGAGGCGCGCCCCTTCAAACAACGTCGCCTGCTGGGCGCAGAGTTGGAATGCGCCCAGGCCCGCCAAAACGAGACCGGAAATCCGGACGTTCGCAAATCGCATATGGCCCCCTTAGCGGCTTTGCAAGTTTTTTTCAAAGAACGGCAGGACGACTTTCTCCATCCGATCCACGATGTGGTTGGTGTGATCGCCGTCGTAGACTTCGAAGGCCGTTTGAATGCCGTAGCCGTTCAAGACTCGATTCAGCTCCCGATTGCTGGCGGCCAGCCCATCTTTGTCGCCCACATCGATTCCGATCCGCAGATTCTTGAGACTCGTCGCATATTGATCGATCATCGCCAGGGGAGCGTTTGCTATCCACCGCGCTACGACAGCGGGTTGAATCTTGCCGTCTTTGGCCGGGAGATCGAAATAAAACGGGGGATTTTGCGGATTCGGCGACCAGGCCGCAGCCTCGGCGAGCAGGGTCGCGACCGCGCGTTCGGCGCCCGCGGCTTCTTCAGGACTCTTCAGAATTTCGGCCCGCGCGGAGCTTTGCGGATTCGGATTGAGGTTGGGGGTGAGGCAGCACGCGCTCAAAATATAAATGCTCGAAAATACTTGCGGATATTTCATCGCGATCCGAATGGTCCCGTAACCTCCCATCGAATGCCCAGCCAGGCCGCGGCTGGCGCGCGCGGGGATCGTGCGGTAGTGGCTGTCCATGTACTCCACCAGGTCCTTTGCGATGAAGCTCTCCCAATCGCCGGTGGTGACGGAGTTGGAAAACATGCTGCCCTGGTAGAGGGTGTAGGCGTTGGGCATCGCCAGGATGAGCTGGTTCGCGCCGCCGAGGGCAAACGCTCTGTCCGCCGCCGCGCTCATGGTGTTGCCATTGGCGAAAGAGCCGCGCGAGTCCGGCCCGAACCATCCGATGTCGGAATTGGTGTAACCGTGGAGCAAATAGACCACGGGGTAGCGCCGGCTGGTCTCCTGTGCATAGCCCGGCGGCAAGTAAACCGAAACATCGCGATCCGCAGGCTCCTTGGAGAGGTTGCCTTCCAGCGACTTGCCGTGAACTTTAATACGCTGAAAAATGCCTTTCGCCGGGTCTTCGGTTTGAGCGGATGCGAGCCCAGAGACGATGGCCAACGTGAGCGGGACGCGGAAAACAAGCATAAAATCCTCCTCCAAGGGCGGACCATCATTATTTCAGATTCACGCCGCCTTATGGGCGGCCGAGTTGAGGTTTCCAGGGCTTGAGACAAGGAGCCCATCGGGGGACTTCTTTGCAGAACACGCAAGCAGCATGGCATTTGCAAAGAGCCATGCCGGCCGACAACGACGCTCGCGACCGCAACAGATGCTTGCGCCCTACCACAGGTGAGAAGGAGTCCAGCGAAGCCGCCGGCGGCGGCCCGAACGCAGGCTTGCGTTCACTTCTTCGAGCGATCCGAAAAAGCCGGCGAACGAGCGGCGCAGCCGGCGCGGGCAGCGGCGCGACGGACGGAAGTCGCGGGCGCGGAATTGATCGGTGGCGGCGATCGCGGCCGCGCCCATGGGCCGGTATTCGTGCGTGCCTTGCGCCCACACCACGCCGCTCGCCCGATCGATCCAAACCGCGAAGCCCATGGCATTCCTCTCCCGAGCTTAGCGCCGCGGGTTGACGCGCCGTATGCGGCCAATCCGGCCTTGACCAGCGTCTGATTTGATGCGGAACGTGGAGCTCTCGGGAGCGCCTCGTCTACCGCACGCTGCTACGGATCGATCGCGAAAAATTTTTTGCCCTGTAGATCCACGTAACACACGTCCCGCCCGGAGCGCACCTCCCAGATGGGGTATAACGGCGAGCGCGACACGCGGCCAGGCTTCCAAACCAGCTCGGCGCTCGCGGACGCAGGAGCGCGGCAAAGCCGGCGGGCATAAGCCTCATCCACTTCCAGATGTTCGCGCGCTCCGGGGCTTTTTGCCCAACTCTCGATGTCGCCGCTTGCGCCGTTCACGGCCGCGACGGCAATGGTCTTTCCGGGCTCCCCGAAAACCACCAGATAGTAAGTCTTCCCGCTTTTGTCCAAGCGGCGCACACGGTGCGCGCGACCGGGCGTCTGCGGCGCTATCCCGATCGCTTGCCGGGCCCGAGCGATGGCTTCCGCTTGATCCACTCGCCTACACAGTTTATAAGCCGCGATAATTGTCGTGCAACGCCGTGAACACCGCTCCGTCGATGCGTACGTATAACATCGCGCCGCCTACCGTGAAGCGATAAAAGGGGAAGAACGGCGACAGCGATTCCAGGCACGGCTTCCAGACCAGCGTGTCGCAGGGGCAGACTGCGCCGGGCCGCGCGAAAACCCGTCCCGCGAAGTTCTCCAGATCGAAGCGCTGGTTCAGGATCGTCTCCAGCGCGGCTTTCGGATTCAGGCTCCCGATCACGGAGTTCGCCGTGTCCGGCAGGGCCGCCGATTGCAAGTAGACGCCGTAGCGGGCGTCCAGCGCCACGGCCGCGCTGGAACGCTCCGCGGAGGCGCCGAGCGGAACGATGTAGTAGTAGGAATCCTCGCGGTCCAGGCGCTGCACCAATAAGGGAGTCTGTGGCTTGACCCGTGCGAGCGCTTTCTCCCACCCCGGGCGCTTCGCCAGCTTCCACTCTTCGAGAAGCTCCAGCGCCAAGCGGCCGGATTGCTCGCCTGACAACAGAGTAGCGCCGTCGAAGCGGCGCGCCGCCGGCATGGTCCGCGCGGGCAAAGGGGCCGGAGGTTCCGGATCGCATACCGCAACGAACTGGCCTGCCCAATGTCCTGCCGGCACGCCCGTCATATAGGTCGACTGCCAGGCCGCATAACTGATGTGTTCGTTGGCGATGCCGCGCGATCCCCCGGTCCCGCAGCCGTCGGCGCCGCCATGCGGCGGAGGCGGCCCGGGGGAGGGAGTCGGGGGCCATGGGTTGTTCACCTCGAACCCCGTGATCGTGTAGCTGTTATCGGCGGAGCTGGACGGCGCCGCGCTGGCGTCGTAGCCGCGCACGACAACCCAATGTTGCCAGCCATACACCAGCGCGATGGGCGCCACCTTATAGTGATGAATCGTCCAGCAAATCTTGCGGGAAATCGAGTCCTCATTGGGCAGAGTAAACAGCGCGAACCAGTTATTGAAGGACGCCGGACGGCGATCGTTCATCGTGTATTGCAATCCGTCCGGTGCGGTGGCCCATCCGGGCTCGGTGGTGCTGTGGGAATGGTTCTCGTTGTACAGATCGTCCTGCGGAAGCAAGCCAGCGCCGATCTCGTCCAGCACCATCTGAGCGCATGCCGCTCCGCAATAATAATTGGTGTCTTGCTGATGATAGGCCACGGAAAGGTCTTCATTAACGGGCATACAATTACCTCCTGGGTTTTCCCGTCGCAAGCTCACGGCCCTTCCGTCGATTCGGGACAGACCGCGAGAATTCCTTAAAGCCGTTGGTCTTTTAGGTTCCGGGGATAGCGCCGTTTCAAAGCGTCCTCGAACCCGGAAAGATAGAAGGCTCTCCTTTCGGATAGCGACTTTCGATTTTCCGGCGGCCGCTGCTCGGCACTCCAACAACGGGCCTTGCACTTGCGCCGTCTTCCGTTTCCCCCTACACTTGGGGATTTGGGAGGACATGGATGACCCGTCTGAGACTGTGGGCGCCCGCTCTGGTCGCGTCCCTTGTTTGGACATGGAGCCCGGCGCGCGGCCAGCAGGGAGCGCCCGCGTCCGGCGAATGGCGCACGTACGGAGGCGATAGCGGCAACACGCGCTATTCGCCCCTGGATCAAATCAACGCTTCCAATGTCCGTAATCTGCAAGTGGTCTGGCGCTGGAAGGCGCAGAATATGGGCCCGAGCCCGCAAGCCGCGTGGGAAGTGACGCCTCTTATGGTGGGGGGCAAGCTGTACTTCACTGCCGGAGTGGGCCGGACCGTCGTGGCGGCGGACGCCGCCACGGGCGAAACACTGTGGCTGTACCGCGGCGACGACACCAGAGAGCGCGGCGCCGTGCGCGCCAACAATCGCGGCCTCAGCTATTGGACCGATGGCAGCGAAGAACGCATCCTCTTCGTGACCCCGGGCTATCAGTTGGTCGCGCTGAACGCCAAAACCGGCATCCCCATTTCGAATTTCGGCCAAGACGGCCACGTGGACCTCTGGATCGGACTGGATCGCGCCAAAGTGGAGAACGGGACCATCGGCGCCACTTCACCGCCGATCATTATTCGCGATGTGGTGGTGGTTGGCGCCGCCCTGCGCGTGGGCGTCTCGCTGCCGACCAAGCTGAACACGCCTGGATATATTCGTGGCTACGACGTCCATACGGGCAAGCTCCTGTGGACCTTCCACACCGTCCCCCAAGCAGGCGAATTTGGCGTTGAGACATGGTTGAAAGATCCGCAAACAGGCCAGGATTCGTGGAAGTTCACGGGAAATACCGGCGCCTGGGGACCGCTTACCGCAGACGAGGAACTGGGCTACGTCTACATTCCGGTGGAAGCGCCCAGCGGCGACACGTTCGGCGGCCAGCGTCCGGGCGCAAACCTGTTCTCCGACACCATCGTTTGTCTCGACGCCAAAACCGGCAAGCGAATTTGGCATTACCAGCTCATTCATCACGAGATGTGGGATTACGACATCCCGGCCGCGCCCGTGCTGCTCGACATTACCGTGAACGGTAGAAAAATCAAGGCGCTGGCTCAGGTGAACAAGTCGGCGTTCCTTTTCGTTTTCGACCGCACCAACGGCCAGCCGGTCTGGCCGATCGAGGAGCGTCCCGTCCCGCAAGGCAACGTGCCGGGCGAATGGTATTCGCCGACGCAGCCTTTCCCAACCAAGCCCGCTCCGTTCGACCGTCAAGGCGTGACCGAGGCCGATCTCGCCGATTACACGCCCGCGATTAAGGCGGAAGCTTTAAAGGTTGCGTCCCAATACGTTCTTGGGCCGATTTATACGCCGCCCATCGTGAAGGACGAAGGAGGAAAGCTGGGCACGATTCAGCTTCCCGGCGCGGGCGGCGGCGCGAATTGGATGGGAGCATCGGTGGATCCGGAAACCGGCATGCTGTATGTGCCGTCCACCACGAGTCCTTATATTTCCGCGCTTCAGCCGGGCGGTACGCGATCGGAGATGCCCTATATCGCCGCCGGCGGGCTGGGCGGCCCGACAGTTATGGGCTTGCCGCTTATCAAAGGTCCTTACGGCCGCATCACAGCGATCAATTTGAATACCGGCGAGCACGAATGGATGATTCCCAACGGTAAACCGGCCGACAATCTTGTGAACAATGCGGCGCTCAAAGCCGCGGGCATCGACGCCAGCAATTGGGGCGGCGGCCAGCGCTCGCCGATTCTGATCACGAAGACGTTGTTGATCGAAGGCAGCAATAATCTGCGCTTCATCGACAAAAGGACCGGGTCGGTGATCTACGAAATGCCGTTTGGCGCAAATCTCACCGGCGGCACGATGACGTACTCGCTCAACGGCCGCCAGTTTATCGTCGCTGTGGTTGGCGGCCAGCAGGGCGGAGGAGCGGAGTTGGTCGCTCTTGCATTGCCACAACCGGGAGCCGCCGGCGGCCGGGGGCGCGGAGGCAGAGGCGGCCGCGGCGCGCCGCAGCAGGATCCCCCGGAGAATTAGCTCTTAAAGGCGCGCCGAATCACTTCAAGCGTTCCTTCGGTGAGCCGATAGCGGCCCAGTTCGGAGCGGCGCGCCCATTCGGCGCGACTTACGTCGTCTCCCGCGCGAAGCCTGCCGCCAACCACTTTGCAAACGTAGTCGGCCAGAACGTAGTGATATTCCACGCGTCCGTGCGCATCGCGCATGATGCGCTGGAAGATTTCGAATAGCCGCAAGGGCCGAATCTCGAGGCCGGTTTCTTCCTGCACCTCGCGGCGCACCGCGTCCTCCAGTCGCTCGCCCGGCTCGACCAAACCTCCCGGCAGCGACCAATAGCCTTTAAGCGGCTTGCCGCCGCGTTCCACCAGGAGAATGGGGCCCCGCCGCCCGGCGGGGGTGAAGATCAGCGCGCCCACGCCCAGCAGAGGATGCTTAGGGTACCTGCGGCGCATACGGCAACGCTCCTTTAACCCCCATGCGGACGCGGTACACCGCAT
>DATGLY010000129.1:0-43895 GCA_035293905.1 Bryobacteraceae bacterium | reverse complement strand
CGACGGACACGACAAATGCCTCAAACATCACAAGCGGGACGCTTCCGCATGCACAACTGCCGGCGCTGGTGAGCGGCGATATTCCGAACAACGCAGCCAACACCACGGGCAACGCGGCGACCGCCACCGCATTGGCAAGCGCCCCGGCCCTGTGCAGCTCCGGGCAAGCTCCGCGCGGCGTGGACACGGGCGGCAATGCGCTGAACTGTACGCCGTACGCGGCCGGAGCGCAGATGACGTTTCTGAATGCCGGCGCCAACTACGCCGCCAGCACGACCTATTACATCGATTTGCTGAGCCCGACCCAGGGAAACTTCACTACCAGCACGGATTTGCGCAGCCGTATTTACATGGACGCCGCCCACACCGTGACGAGCGCGACGTTCGTCGATCAGGTCCGTGGAACTCTGGCGAGCGCGGGAAGCGTGGCGGCCTACATTTACAAGAACGGCGCCGCTGCCTGCACCATCACCACGGCCGCGAGTTTTTCTTCCGCCGGGCCGAGCACGCCCGCACGGGCGACATGCAGCTTTTCCGTATCCGCCGGGGATTATCTCCAGGCTGTGATCGTGACGCCGGCGTGGACTACGGCGCCCACGACGGTAGATGTTGAGTTCGCTCTCACTATTCTTTAAGGCGTCAGGGCTTAGTTCGTTAGCCGGTTTTTGCCGTTCCAAAATCGAGTATGTGTAGATAACGCGACGCCGGTGAGGGTGGGACAATACGATGTGTATTGCTTTGCCTGCTGACGCCGGGTTTGCCCAGTAGGAGACGAAACGCATCGTGCCCGCCAACGGCCGGAGAGCGCTCAAATTCGTTGTCCTCATCGGCGTCCTGAGCTTTTTCGCCGATTTCACATACGAAGGCTCGCGAAGCATCGTGGGTCCGTACCTCGCTACGCTTCAGGCGGGCCCCGTCGCCATCGCCACCGTAAGCGGCTTGGGAGAACTGCTGGGTTACGCATTGCGTCTGGTCTCGGGCCGGGCAGCGGACCGCTCAGGCAAATTTTGGCCCATCACGATCTTCGGATATTTCATCCAGATGTTGTCCGTGCCGGCCTTGGCGCTCGCAGGCAACTGGCAGACCGCGGCGGCGCTCATTGTGGCCGAGCGAGTCGGTAAGGCGATCCGCAATCCTCCCCGCGACGTGATGCTTTCGCACGCAGGCAAGCGGATCGGGCACGGCTGGGCTTTTGGCCTGCACGAGGCGCTCGATCAACTCGGCGCGCTGTTCGGTCCGCTACTGGTCGCGCTGCTGCTGGCCCGGCGCGGAGACTACCGGCTCGCCTATGCCTCCACGCTCGGCCCAGCTCTGATTTGCCTGACCTTTGTGCTGATTGCGCGCCTGCTCTATCCCAAGCCGGAAGATATGGAGGCCGAGCCTCCCAATGTGGCGCCGCATAACCTGACCGGCGCCTTCTGGATGTATCTGACGGCGGCGGGACTGGTTGCCGCCGGTTTTGTGGACTACCCGCTGATGGCGTATCACTTGCAACAAACTTCCACCATCTCGAAAGAATTCGTGCCGGTATTCTACGCCGTCGCCATGGGCGTTAGCGGAATGGGCTCGCTAGTTCTGGGCCGGCTCTATGATCGCTGGGGCTTTGTTGTCCTTATCGCTTTGACCATAGCCGCCGCGCTCTTCGCCCCGCTGGTATTCTGGGGCGGCTTCTGGGAGGCTCTGACAGGCGTGGCGTTATGGGGACTGGGCATGGGAGTGCATGAATCCATCATCCCCGCGGCGGTCGCGCCGCTGGCGCCCCGCCGCCGTCGCGCTTCTGCCTACGGCCTGGTCACCGCCGGCTACGGCCTGTGTTGGTTTCTCGGCAGCATCGTGATTGGCCTTTTGTACAAGACCTCCCTCGCCGCGACTGTCGCTTTTTGCTTGGCGGCTCAGGTCGCCGCCATTCCAGTCCTGGTAGCCGTGCTGCGTAGCATTCGCCGGGCCCCAATTCTTCCGTAGCCGAACGAGATCATCTCCCGCTGCCGGGAGTTTCCATCGCCGGCGCGCGGCCCTCTCAGGAACTTCGGCCAGAAGCGCGCGGGGATCATTTTAAATACCCGCCGCGCCCTCTGTTTTTCGAATCCGCAGCGTGTGGACGTCGGAGATGGCGATGAGGCCCTTGTCCATCATGTCTTCCAAAGCGGGCAGGAGCCGCTGAATATTTTCATCCGTATCCACAATTTGAACCACGATCGGCAGATCGTGTCCAACCAGGCGAGAGCGATGGATTTCCGCAGCGTCGCCGAATCCTTCCAGCCCACGAAAAACCGTCGCGCCGGCGATCCTGAGGTCGAGGCACTTCTGAACGATGGCCTCGTAGAGTGGTTTGCCGTGATGCTGATCGCGCTCAGTGATGTGCAGCCGGAGCAATTTAGCGGGCTGAAGTTTTTGCATAAATGCCATTCCCGGCAAGTACTCGGGCGGGCCTGGGATCGTGTTCCCTTCCAACCGCGCTTACGTGAGCTGGCCGCTCACCGGACGACTCTAAGGCCATTTCTGTAACGCCAAGATGCGCGAACCGAAACGCGTCAGACATTATTCAAGAACTTGAATAAATGGTGCTGGAGGTGGGGGTCGAACCCACATGCCCAGTGAAGGGCGCGGGATTTTGAGTCCCGTGCGTCTGCCAGTTCCGCCACTCCAGCCTCGGGCAGAGCTTCAAGTATAGCGCCTACTTCCGTTTCCAAACCATCCGGCGTTCTTCCAGCTCTTCCACAGTTTTCGGCCAATCCTGGCCCAGCAGGCGGCTCAACGCGCGGTCCGCCAGCAGCTTCCCGCCCGTCTGGCATCGGGCGCAGTAATTGGTCTCGTTGCCGGCGTACCGGATTCTCTGGATCTTTTGACGGCAGCGGGGACACGGCTGGCCATAGCGGCCATGGACGGACATGCCCTCGCGAAAGGCCATGACTCTTTCTGGAAACTCTCCGGCCGCGTCGCGGCGCAGCCGATCAATCCAGTCCTTTAGAGTCTCACGGACTGCTTGATGCAGGCGTCCGATTTCTTCGACGGAAAGCCGTGAAGTCAGCGCGACCGGCGATAGCCGGGCACGGTGAAGGATTTCGTCCGAATACGCGTTGCCGATGCCTGAAAACAATCTTGGATCGGTCAGAGCGCGCTTCAGGGTGTGATTTTCCGATTGCAAAACGCGCGCAAACAGATCCGGCGCTGCGCTCAAGACGTCGATCCCTCCGGGGTCCAGCATCTCGAGCGCTCCCCCGCCCTGTACCACGTATAAGGTAGCCCTCTTCCGCGTGCCCGCTTCAGTTAGCGTGAGACACCCGGAGTCGAACTGGAAAGCCGCCAGAGTGCGCCGGCCGTCCGGCCGTTTCGGTTGCAAGCTCCAATGTAATCGTCCCGCGATCATCAGATGCAGCACCAGCCACAGTTCGCCTTCCATGCCGATGGCAATGCGTTTGCCGATGCGCCGCAATCCGGTAACCGAGCGGCCTTCCGCGGCCTGAACGGGTGGATCGGCCGTTCGCAGCAATGACGGCCCTGCAATCACCGCGCGCAGCAAAGTATGGCGGAAGATGCGCTTCTCTAGAGCCTCCAGATAAACGGTGACGTCCGGCAACTCCGGCATCAAGCTTCCCAACGCAGCTCGATCGCCGACCGCGAGAGCGAGGTCCGCCGCCGCCCCAAAAATTCCGCGCCGCCTACCAATGCGCTCTTCTTTTGCCACGTCAAGCCTTCGCGGAGCTTGGTAATTTGGATCGCCAGCATTCCTTTCGATCATAAGATAGGACTATGACCGCACGAGAAGCTCGTTTGCACATCCGATATTCGGGTTGGGCATCACAAAAGTTGTTGGACGCCGCCGCGGCTCTGACCGAGGAGCAACGCACCCGCTCCATGGAGGTCTCTCACGAAAGCTTGCAGCAAACTTTGGCTCACATCTACTTTGCCGACAGCGTGTGGTACACGCGCGCGGTCGATCCGTCGCGGCCTGTGCCCAGCCCCGACGATCGGCCTTCCATGGAATCTTTGATGGCCAACTGGCCGGATCTTCAGCGGAGGTGGGAGGCTTGGGCGGATTCGGTTTCAGACGCCGGATTGGAGCGCGTGGCGCAATTCAAGCTACGGAACGGCGCTTCGAGTGAGTTGCCGGTTTGGCAGATCGTCAATCATGTGGTCAACCATGCGACTTTGCATCGCGGTCAGGTTGTCGCGATGATGCGTCAATTGGGCGCCAAGCCGCCCGCTACGGATATTCTCTGGTACTACCGCGAACACCAGGCTGCTTCTATAGCGCCATAACCTGAAACCCGGCATCCACGAAAATCACGTTTCCGGTTACCCCGCGGCCGAGATCGCTCGCCAGAAATACCGCGGTATCTGCTACCTCCCCGGGGTCGCAGTTGCGGCGCAGGGGAGCCCGCGCCGCCACCTTATCCAGCACCGAAGAAAAATCCTTGATTCCCCGGGCCGAAGCGGTTTTGACCGGTCCCGCGGAGATGGCGTTGACTCGAATATTATCCGGCCCGAGATCGCTGGCCAGATAGCGCACGGAAGCCTCCAGCGCAGCCTTGGCCACGCCCATCACGTTGTAATTCGGAACCACCCGCGAAGCGCCCAAATAAGTGAGCGTCATCAGCGAGCCGCCGGAGGTCATCAACGGAGCAACCGCGCGCGCCACGGCCACTAGGGAATATGCGCTCACTTCCTGCGCCATCAGATAGCCCGCGCGCGAAGTCTCCACAAAGCGGCCGCTCAAATCCTCCCGGGCGGCGAACGCGACGCTATGCACGACGCAATCCAGCCGGCCTTGTCGCTTTAGGATTTCGGCAAGCTGCGCCAAGTCGTCGTTGTTCGTAACGTCGCAATTGGCGATCGCGGCGGCCCCCAATCCGAAGCCAAGCTCTTCCACCGCTTCCCGCAGCCGCCCGCCCTGATAGGTCAAAGTCAGCTTGGCGCCTTCTCTCCGGAATGCCTGCGCGATCGCGTAGGCAAGACTCCATTTGTTGGCGATGCCCAAAATAAGGGCTGTTTTCCCTTCCAGGAGTTGTGACATGAAAAAGCTATTGTAGTGGTTAGCGCGGAACGCCCGCTATTCTGGCTCCTGACTCCTCACAGAAATGGATCTTACGACACCGCTTACTTACGTTAAAGGCGTTGGCCCGGCCCGCGCGGCGATGCTCGAAGCCAAGGGCCTGAGAGTGGTGGAAGACCTGCTTGCTTACGCGCCTTTTCGGTATGAAGATCGCAGTAATGTGAAGCCGATCAGCGAGCTGGCTGCCGGGGAAATGGCCACCGTGCTGGCCGAAGTTCACTCCGCCCGCACTTCCGTGCTGCGGCGCGGGCATTTGGACCTATTCGAAGCCACTTTTCGAGACGCCTCTAGCGCCACTCTGGCCGGCAAATGGTTCCGCGCCGGCTACCTTGCGGACGTGCTGACGCCGGGATTGAAGGTCGCGCTCTATGGCAAAGTTGAATTCGATTCCTATTCCCATAGCCTAGTGATGATGCACCCGGAGTTTGAGGTGCTCGCCGGAGAGGAAGATGGCGATCAGTCCCTGCACACCGGCCGCATCGTCCCGATTTATGAAGCTGCGGGAAAGGTCACGACGCGCGTGTTCCGCGGGCTGCTGCATCGCGTTCTCGAAAGTCTCGCGCCGCAGCAAGACCCGCTTCCCGAGCGCGTGCTCCGCGAGTTGAAGCTGCCGGATCGCTGGAGCGCCATCTGCGCTCTGCACTTTCCGCCGGCCGGCTCCGATATGCGGCTCCTGAATTCGTTCCGCTCTCCCGCCCAATACCGCTTGATCTTTGAGGAGTTTTTTTGGCTCGAGTGCGGGCTGGAGCTGAAGCGAGCAAAAGCCCGGCTCTATCCCGGCATAACGTTCCAATTAAACGGCCGCGTTCGAGCGCAAATTAAGCAAATGCTGCCCTTCAAGCCCACCGAGGCGCAGAAACGAGTGCTGCGGGAGATTGCCGGGGATATGTCGCAGCCCCATCCTATGTATCGCTTGTTGCAAGGCGACGTGGGCAGCGGCAAGACCCTTGTGGCGGCGGAGGCCGTCATCATCGCCGTGGAAAACGGTTACCAGGCGGCGGTGCTGGCGCCCACGGAAATTTTGGCCACGCAACATTTCTTTTACTTCAGAAGGCTCTTTCACAGACTCGGATACGTTGTGTTGCTGCTGACCGGGTCGAACACGCAACGCGATAAGGCGCGGCTCAAAACGATTGTGGCGCGAGGATTGGCCCACGTAATCGTGGGCACGCACGCGCTGCTGGAATCCGATGTCGAGTTTCACAAGCTCGGCTTGGCTATCGTCGACGAACAGCATCGCTTCGGCGTCGAGCAAAGGCGAAAATTGATGGAAAAAGGGTCGCATCCCGACGTTCTCGTGATGACAGCGACGCCGATTCCACGCACGCTGGCGCTGACCGTTTACGGCGATCTGGACGTAAGCGTCATCGACGAAATGCCGCCAGGCCGCAAACCGATCATCACACGCCACGTAGAACAGACGCAAATCGAACAGGCCTACAGTTTCCTTAAGAAACAGATCCAGGCCGGGCGGCAAGCCTATGTCGTGTATCCGGTGATTGAGGAGTCGGAAACGCAGGCTATGAAAGCGGCGCAGAAGATGCACCAGCATCTTTCGCGCATAGTGTTTCCGGACCTCTGTGTGGGGCTGCTCCACGGCAAACTCGGGGCGGCCGAAAAAGAAGCCACAATGGAAAAGTTCCAGCGGGGCGAGATTCAGATTCTGGTCTCGACAACCGTGATTGAAGTGGGCGTAGACGTCCCCAACGCGACCGTGATGTTGATTGAGCAGGCCGAGCGCTTTGGCCTGGCTCAACTTCATCAGCTTCGCGGGCGCGTGGGACGCGGCGCGGAGCAGAGTTATTGCGTGCTGGTCACCGAAAGGCTCAATCCCGCGGCGCGCGAACGCATCCGCACGCTGGTCGAATCGAACGACGGGTTTTACATCGCCGAAATGGACATGAAGCTTCGCGGGCCGGGCGAGTTTTTCGGCACGCGGCAGTCCGGCCTGCCCGCCTTGCGCATTGGCCACATTGTACGCGACGCCGACATCTTGGAAGTCGCCCGCAGCGAAGCGGCTGGTTTCGTCGCGCGTCCGCCCGAACAGCGGGATTTACGCCGGGCGGTTGAGTTCATTCGCGATCACTGGCAGCGCCGCTACGGGCTGATCCAGGTGGGCTGAAGTGAGGGTGATCGGAGGGGAGTTCCGCAGCCGCGCGCTTAAGAGCCTTCCAGGCCTCACCGTTCGCCCTACGCCGGATCGCCTTCGCGAGGCGCTTTTCAATGTATTGGCGCCGAGTATTTCGGGGAGCGTCTTCGCAGACGTGTATGCGGGAACCGGCGCGGTGGGCATCGAAGCTCTCAGCCGGGGCGCGGCGCGCGTGATTTTCGTCGAGCAAGACCGCCGCGCCGTCAAGGTCATTCGCGCTAACTTGCGGTCGCTAGGGTTGGCGGATCGCGCGCAGGTGTTGCAAGGGCGCGCCATCGGGGTGCTCGGGGCGATTCGCGCGGACACGGTTTTCCTCGATCCGCCCTACCGTCTTGAGCGTGAATATGCGACCGCCATGAATCTGCTCGCCGGCACGCCGCCGGCGCTCGTCATTGTGCAGCACGATGTCCGCCAAAAACTCGCCGATGCCTACGGCCTTCTTCGCAGAACGCGCGAGTTGAGGCAGGGCGATAACGTTCTGAGCTTCTACGTAATAGGCTTGCGCCGGCTTGATCTTAAGCCGCCTCACTCACCGGATGCTCCGTCGGTCTAGTGGTTCGCTAGATCATGAAACTGGGATCGCGTCGGCCCAAATTCCGTTCCCGCTCACGCCATCTCCCATACATAAGCCGAAAATTCCCGACGCAGCCGGAAGCCCACCTGCCGGTAAAGCCGAAGCGCAGACTCATTCGCTGAAGTAACGGTGAGGCTGACGTCGCGGCAGCCGTGCGCCGCCAGGGCAATCAGCGACCGCCGCAGCAGTTCATATCCGATCCCTTGGCCCTGGCGCTGCGGACCCACGCAAATCTGCGTGATGTGCCCTACTTCCGGCGCGACCAGGCTGGCCAAGGAGAGGCCGCACAGGGCGCGATTCTTGCGGTCCCAGCCAACCAAGGAAGCGGGCGCGAAAAAAGCTCCGCAGCCAGGATATTGTACGATATTCGTCAAGAACCGCCGCGCGCCCTGAGCGGAACGATATTGATCGTTGATGCTGCTATCGGTGTGGCCGCGGTACGCGGAGGCAATCAATTGGGCGGCAGCGTCGTACCAACTTTCGCTCCAAGGTCCGAAGGCGACGCCGGTTTCCCGCGCCGGAAGCCCGCGGATGGACGCTAGCGGCGCTTCCAAAAACTGACGCGGGTAAGCGTGAAACCAACGCGCATAGGGCACGGCGCGATTCCATTGCGAAATCTCCGGCGGCTCAAAATCGCCCCCCCGCGCTTTCTGCGGGCCATTGGCGCTAAGCATCATGAGTTGGGCTTCCACGCGCCGCGTTCCAGGCGTCCGCCAGATGGCGTCGAGCACGGCTTGCAGCAGCCGGGCGTGCCGGTCTAACGTGCGATAAGCGGCGCGCACGTAAAAATCGCCGACCAGGCCTTTGCCGTCTTCCGCTACGTAATAGCTATATCCGGCGATCACGCCGTCCACCGCAAGCCCAAATCCATTCAGCGAACGGAGTTGGACAAAGCGGCGCACGAGATCGGCCGATGCACGGAAATCCCAGTCCAACTCGGCGCGCCAGGACTCGGTTTCCTCCTCCAGCAGCCCGGACAGGTGCTCGACCGTCAGGTCCCGAAGATCGATGAGGGATTCCGTCTGGCTTTCCCCGACGAATCGATCTGGCAACGCAGCCACGAACGGCTTCCTTCACTTGGCGATCGGAATCGGCTCGGCCGATTGCAGCATTCGCTTGATGGCCGAAGTCGCCTGGCGCGTGCGGTGCGGATTTTCGATCAGCGCAAACCGCACGTAGCCCTCACCCATGGGACCGAACCCTACTCCCGGCGATACTGCGACCAGGGCGTTCTGCAACAGGAGCTTGGAAAATTCCAGCGAACCCATCTCGCGGAACCGCTCCGGCAGCGGAGCCCACACGAACATCGTTCCCCGCGGCGGCTGCACGGGCCACCCGGCGCGATTCAGGCCCTGAATCAGCACGTCGCGCCGTTTCTGGTAAACCGCGCAGATTTTCTTGCTATCTTCTTCGCATTCTCGCAATCCAATGATGGAAGCGATTTGAATGGGTTGAAATACTCCGTAGTCGAGATAACTCTTGATGCGCGCCAGGGCGGCAATCATCTTCGCATTCCCCAGGCAGAAGCCCACTCGCCATCCCGCCATGTTGTAGCTCTTCGACATGGAGAAAATTTCCACGGCTACTTCTTTCGCTCCCTCCGCTTGGAGAATGCTGGGAGGCTTGTAGCCATCGAAGCCGAGGTCGGCATAGGCGAAATCGTGAACTACCATTGTGCCGTGATGAGCCGCCAAACGCACGATCTCCTTAAAGAAATCGAGATCCACACACTGCGTAGTCGGGTTGTGCGGAAATGAGATCAGGATCATGCGCGGCTTGCGCGCCGACTTGCGGTAAAGATCCTCGAGCCGATCCAGAAACGCGGCCGGATCCGGCATCGGCAGCATGCACGCATGGCCTTCCGCCATGATGACGCCGTACTGATGGATGGGATAGCACGGATTGGGAGAGACGACGGCATCGCCCGGCCCGATCACGGCGAACAGAAGGTGCGCCAGCGCGTCCTTAGCCCCAATGGTAACGATGGCTTCCTTTTCCGGATCGAGATCGGCGCCGTACTTCGTCTTATAGCGCCGCACGATCTCCTCCCGCAGCTTGGGGATTCCACGCGACAGGGAATAGCGGTGATTGCGATGGTTCCGCGCCGCTTCAACCAGCTTGGAAACGATCACCCGCGGCGTCGGTCCGTCGGGATTGCCCATGCCCAGGTCCACCACATCGAGCTGGGCTGCCCGCGCCTTCGCCTTCATCTCGTTGATCACGGAGAAAACGTACGGTGGGAGCTTCCCGATCCGGTAGAACTGCTCTGAATCCATTTCTTCATTCTAGGACAGCGCGCAAATCCGGCTATCGTCCTCTGACATATACTGGAACTAGACAACGCCAGTCGGCGTCTATCGGTCGGAAAGCCGGTCCGCTGGAGAAACGAGTCAACGCATGCACAGGACACTTATGGTTTTGGCGGCCTTTGGAACCGCGGCTTGGGGGCAGAACACGGCTCAGCCGCCGGCGAGTGGCCAGCCTCAAGGCGATTCCTCGGCCGCGAAACATGCAGCGGCCTATTACTATTACACGGTTGCGCACATGTATGCGGACTTAGCCAGTCAGACCGGAAGCCGCGACTACGTCTCTAAAGCCATCGACAATTACAAGCTTGCGCTGAAGGCGGATCCTTCCAGCGCCGCCGTCGCCGACGAGCTTTCCACCTTTTATATCGAGAGCGGCCGGGCGCGCGAGGCCCAGAGCGACGCCGAAGAGGAACTGCGCAGCAACCCCAACGATCTTTACGCGCTCAGACTGCTGGCCAAGGTTTACTCAGCGCAAATTCAAGGGCCGCAGAATCGCATCGATCAGGTCATGCTGCGGCGGGCGATCGAGCAATATCAGAAGATCGCCTCCCTGGATCCCAAAGACATTAATTCCCTGGTGATGCTGGGACGGTTGCAAAGTTTCGCCTCCAATTCGGTGGAGGCGCGTAACGCCTACGAAAAAGCATTGGCGCTCGATCCGGACAACGAGGATGCTTTAACTGGGCTGGCGCAGGTTTATTCCGACGAAGGAGACGTAAAAAAGGCCGGCGACCTTTTGAAGGAACTGGCTCAGAAGCATCCTTCCGGACGCGGCTTGGAAGCGCTAGCGGAATTCTACAGGCAGTCGCGGCAGTGGGGCTTGGCGGCGGACACCCTCCGGCAGGCGCTCGCTCTGAATCCCCCCAACGCGGACGATCTAAAGCGCCGGATGGCCGAGTTTCTCCTTATTAGCGGCCGCTACGCCGACGCTCTTGCGGCTTATCAGGAGTTGATCGACGAAGATCCCGAAAATCCGCAATTCTACCTGCGCGTATCGCAGATCTACCGGCAGCAGCGCGATTTCGCCAAGGCGCGCGAAGCCGCCGATAAAGCCCGCGCTTTGGACCCCATGAGCCCGGACATTCGAATCAATGACGCCTTTATCCTCCAGGGCGAAGGAAAGATCGCCGAAGCGGTGCAGACCATCAAAGACCTTCTCGCTTCGACGGAAAAGTCCAGTTATACGAAAGGCGACCGCGCCTCCCGGGCCGATCTATTTAATCAGCTTTCCGCCTTCTACCGCGAAGGAGACCAGACCGATTTGGCCGTCGAAGCCCTGCGTCAGGCGGCTGAAGTGAATCCCGATAAGGCCACCGAAGAAACTCTGGCCATTGTGGAGACTTACGCCGACGCACACGAATATTCCAAAGCGCAGCAGGAATTGGAGGCCGCTCTGAAGAAATCGCCCGACGATCGCGATCTGCGCTCGCGGCGCGCTACCCTTCTGGCGGAGCTGGGCAAGACCGATCAGGCTATTTCGGAAGCCAAAAAACTGCTCAACGGAAAAGGCGGCAAGGAAGACCGCGACGCCTATCTTACGCTGGCTTCCGTATACGACAAGGCGAAGCGGTGGGAAGACATGGGCAAGGCGCTGGATCAGGCCGACAAGCTCTCCAAAAGCGACGACGAGAAGGAGAACATCATTTTCCAGCGTGGCGCGATGTATGAGCGCATGAAGAAGATCGACTTGGCGGAGCAGCAGTTCCGTAAGGTTTTGGAGATGGACCCCGACAGCGCCGGAGCGCTGAATTATTTAGGCTACATGCTTGCAGACCGGAACATCCGGTTGCAGGAAGCCCTGGATTTTATCACCCGGGCCGTCGAGAAAGACCCGGAGAACGGCGCCTACATCGATAGCTTGGGCTGGGTCTACTTCCGGCTGGGCCGGCTGCAAGAAGCGGAAGATAACCTGCGCCGGGCCGTGCAGAAAACCTCCCACGATCCCACCGTTCACGACCATCTGGCGGAGACCTTGATGCGGCAGGGCAAGGTGCGGGAAGCGGTGGCGCAGTGGCAGCAAGCTCTCAAGCAGTGGGACACCAGCTCGCCGGCCGACATTGACCCGCCCGAAATCGCAAAGATGAAGAGCAAGCTGGAGAACGCCCGCAAGAGCCTTGCGCAGGAAACCGCGCCGGCCAAGCGCTAGCCGGGAAAATCGGAAGGCCGGAACGCGCCGCGTTAAAATAGTTTTTAAAATCTAGGAGTCGGATTCGCCCATGCTTCGCTCGTTCCAAGTCCGCGCATTGGCCGTGTGCGCGGCGGTTTTTTTTCTCGCTTCCGCGGCCGCGGCCCAAACCAAAGTAGGCGTTATCAATCTGGAAAAGGCCATGCTCGACACGGCTGAGTTGAAAAAGGCCGTGGTCGACCTGCCCCTGAAATACAAGCCTCAACAGGATCAGCTCGAAAGGCTCCAGAAGGAAATGGCCGATATCCAAAATCAACTGCAATCGGGCAAGCTCAATCCGTCCCAGCAAGCCGACTTGGAGGCGACAGGGGCGCAAAAGCAACGGCAGGCGGAGCGCTTAAACCAGGATTTGCAGGACGAGGTCAACAACGATCGTACGGCGATTTTGCAGCGCGCCCAGACTCGAATGTATGAAGTTGTGAAGAAGCTCTGCGAGGAAAAGGGAATCGACGTGCTGCTGTCTTCGGCCGCGGCGTTTTATTTCAAAGACGCGGTCGAAATCACGGCCGAGGCCACCGCCGCCTACGATAAAGCCTACCCGTTGAAGGCCACGCCTTGATCCACCCAAAGCGATGACCAGCTTTTTAGACGCCTACGAAAACCAAGCCGAGCGGCAACATCGTCGCATGCAGGTGGTCAAGCGGCTGGTGCTTGGGGGTCTGCTGGCGGTGATCGGCGGTTCGGTTCTCTTCTACACGTTCCGCACTCACTCTCAGGAACAGGTCGTGAAGCGGTTCCTTGACGATCTCCGGCGCCAGCAGTATCAGGACGCATACACGCTGTGGGGCTGCACCCAGGACTCCCCCTGCAAATACTATCCTCCCGAAGAATTCACAAAGGACTGGGGGCCATCGAGCCGCTATTCCAACGCCGCCGCGTTTAAGGTCGAGCATGTGGATTTTTGCAATGACGGTGTGGTCTTCGATTTGGCGTATCCGAACACGGAAAACATCGGGCTTTGGGTTCAGCGGGCCAATAATGTCATCAGCTTCGCCCCCTGGCCTCGGTGTCCCGGGCGGCATTTACAGCTTGGGGCCTTTTTGCGGTCGTTGTTTTCGTAATTTCTCGCAGAGTACGCGAAGATTACAAAGAAAGATCAGTTGTCACCACTCCATCGCCAGCCGCGCAAACGTGCGGACGCAGACGCCCGTGGGACCTTTGGCCATATAAGGCTTAGCGTCGTCAAGCCAGGCAGTCCCAGCGATGTCCAGGTGCACCCAGGGCGTATCGCCGGCAAACTCCCGGAGAAACCACGCCGCGCTCACCGCGCCGCCCCACCGTCCGCCGATATTGGCCAAATCGGCGAAGGCGCTCTTGAGCAGATCTTTATACTCTTCGTCTAGCGGCATATGCCACGCCTTTTCCCCCTCGGTTTTGGCAGCCGCCATCACCCGTCCTAGTAGCCCTTCATTGTTGGTGAAGACGCCGATATTGACATTCCCCAGCGCAACCACGATGGCGCCGGTGAGCGTCGCGGCGTCCACCAGGTGCGTGCAACCTAGCCGCTTGGCGTAGGTGAGAGCGTCGATCAAAATCAGCCGGCCTTCGGCGTCGGTATTCAAAACCTCGATGGTCTTTCCGTCGAGCGACGTGACAATATCGCCTGGGCGCTGAGCTTTGCCTCCAACCATGTTTTCCACGGCCGGAACCAGAGCCGTCACCGGGATCCCAGGCTTTAGCTCGGCCAAGGCGCGCATGGCGCCGAGCACCGCGGCGCCTCCCGCCATATCGTACTTCATCTTCTCCATGCCGTCGGCCGGCTTGATGGAGACGCCGCCCGTGTCGAATGTGACGCCTTTGCCCACCAGCGCGAGGTGATCGCCGCTCTTCGGCGTTTCCGCCGGTTTATATCGAACGAGGATAAGCGCGGGCGGCTCGGCGCTTCCCTGAGCCACCCCCAGCAGCGCGCCCATCCCCAACTGCCGCATGCGGTCTTGGTCGAGAACTTCGCATTCCAGGCCAGCCTCCGACGCCATGGCGCGCGCCCGGTCGGCCAGCAGCATAGGCGTCAAGCGGTTGGCCGGCTCATTCGCCAGATCCCGGGCGAAATTTTGCGCCTCGGCCAGAATCTTTCCGCGCTCCACGGCGGATGCAAGCTCCGAGCCTTCCCATGGCGCAATCACCTGGAAGGCGTCGAGCGCCTTGCTCTCCTTGGTGAAAGTCTTGTATCGATCAGGCTCGAATTCGCCCAGGATGGCGCCCTCTACCGCCGCCTCCGCGGCGCCTTGCAGGTTGCCACCCGCCAAACTCCAAGCCAGCGTCTTAACGCCTTTCTGTTTCAGGATTCGCGCGGTCGAGGCTGCGGCCCGGCGCAGCGCGGCGAGATCGAAATCTTCTTTTTTGCCGCCGCCGACCGCCGCCAGGCGCTTGGCCGCGAAGCCTTGCGGACGATGCAGAACCGCCAGCTCGCCGGGTTTTCCGGTAAACTCGCCCGAAGCGCGCAAATCGTCCAGCCAGGTTGCCGCTGGTTTGAGTTCGGGAGGCGGCGTTTCGTCCTCGAACAAAACTACTGCCACGGCGTCCGCCTCGGCCCGGGCGAGGGGTTGGGAGATAAGTTTGGTTTTCATCGATGATTTGTCTCTTCTTTTTACCAATAGCGAAACCCGCGCCGCCGAAGAAGGGCGAAATGCGGCGCGTCGAGAATCAGACGAAAATACTCAAGCCGCAGTCGAAAAAAATATCAGAAACGCGCCAGCAGATGGTTCGCCCCAAAGGCGCAAACGTAGGCCAGGCTCGTCATATAAACGAACTGCGCGGCCGGCCATTTCCATCCGCTGGTTTCACGCCTCACCACGGCCATTGTCGACATGCACTGCATGGCAAACGCGAAAAACACGAGCAACGCGAAAGCTCCGCCCGGCGTCATGTCGTGGCGGAGCGCCTGTTGCAACGGCGCGGAATGCGCGTCGCCTTCGCCCTCCACTCCGTAAATCGTGCCCAGCGTGCTGACGATTGTCTCGCGCGCCGCCAGCGACGTGATCAGGCCGATGCCGATTTTCCAATTGAACCCCAGCGGGCGGATCGCCGGCTCGATGGCGTGGCCGATGTGGCCGGCAAAGCTCGCGCCGATGTCGCCATGCGACGACGGCGGCAAATACGTCAGCGCCCAAATGCCGATCGCTACAGCCAGAATTACCGTCCCCGCGCGCATCAAAAACACCCGAGATCTATCGAGCAGCCGCAATCCCAGAGAACTCACCGTGGGCCAGCGGTACGGCGGCATCTCCAGCATGAAAGAGGATCGGGAGCTTTTGAGAATCGTGGATTTGAGCAGGCGGGCGGTGGCCAGCGCGGCAGTCAGTCCCAGCGCGTAAAGTCCTAGCATCGCCGCCGTGCGCGCGCCCAGCAGATACGGAATCAGCGTCCGGTCCGGAATGAACGCCGCTACCACTAAGGTGTAGACCGGCAGGCGCGCCGAGCAGGTCATGAACGGAGCAATCAAAATCGTGGCGATGCGGTCGCGCTTGCTTTCAATCGTCCGCGTAGCCATGATGGCGGGCACCGCGCAAGCGTAAGCTGAAAGCAGAGGAATGAAGCTCTTGCCCTGAAGGCCGAAACCAGACATGGTGCGGTCCGAAATCAGCGCCGCCCGAGCGAGATAACCGGAGTCCTCCAGCAAACCGATGAACAGCGACAGCAGCAGAATCTGCGGCAGGAAGCCGAGCACATTGCCCACACCGGCCCAAATGCCCTGTACGATCAACGACCGGAGAGTCTCGCTGGCGATGAAATGTCCGATCCACGCCCCCGATTTGTCGATGGCGGGCTGGACGGCGTCGGTAAGAGGCTTGCCTGCCGAGAAGATCGTCTGAAAGACCAATACCACCACCAGCGCAAACACCAGCGGTCCGCCCACCGGATGCAGAAAAATTGCGTCCAGCCGGCGCGTCCATAAAGGAGGCGCGGGATCGCGATACTTCGACTGCTGGCTGATCCTGTAAGCCCACTTCCGGCACTGCGGGATATCCTGAATCACCGGCAGCTCCATCAGCGGAGGCTTGCGATGAGGCACGGCTGTGGCGCCATCGAGAAATTGAAAAACTTTTTCTATCCCCTCGCCCTTCGTGGCGCTGACCATCGCCACCGGCGTTCCCAGTTGTTCGGATAGGTCCTGCACATTGGCGCCGCCGCCCCGCCGCGCCAGATCGTCGGCCATGTTCAGCACCACCAACGTAGGCAGACCCAGGCTCAGGACGGGCGCCGCGAGCGCCAGATGCCGGCTCAAGTTGGTGGAATCTAGAATCAGCAGCACGGCCTCAGGCCGCGGCAGGTCCTTCATTTCACCCAGCAGCACGTCATGCGTGACGCGCTCGTCTTCGGTGCGCGGATTCAGGCTATAAATGCCGGGCAGATCCACCACGAAAACTTCGCGGCCGGGCTCGAGTCTCACCCGGCCCATCCGGTGCTCCACCGTGACTCCTGGAAAGTTCGCAACCTTCTGCCGCAATCCCGTCAGCCGGTTGAATAAAGTCGATTTACCCGAATTCGGAGGACCAATAATCGCGACAATCCGTTGTTTTGCGTCTGTCTGAGGAGGCGGCGGAAGAACCGCGGTTGCGATAGAGCAGCCCTGGCAATCGCTCATCGCAGGCGGCTTTCCTTCTCGCGCAGAATCATCCTCCGCGCGGTCTCCCGCCGGAGCGCAATCTCCGTGCCGTCTACGCGAAAAACTCTAGGATCCCCGCCCGGCGCCGCGTGCGCCGGAGTCACCGCATGCCCGGGTAGAAAACCGAGCTCCATCAGCCTCTGGGCATCGGCTTCGGGAAGGTCAATGCGCTCGAGGATGCCCTTTTCCCCTCGCTGTAGCTCCATCAGATTGCGGGCCGCCGCGCGCTTTTCGCCACGGCCCTTCTTGCTGACATTTGTTTGCATCTTGACCCAGGTCCCAAATTCTAAAGAAGCGAACTCAACTTCTTGGAGCTTCGCAAATGCGATAACCGGTTGCATCTGGCCACCCAAACGCGGCCCCGATTAAAAGCTATATCTACTATACACCAATATCGGACCGAACTGGTCTCAGATTTCTAGGGTCCGGGGCACCACGCGCAGTGGTGGGTTCTAATGCGCAGTGAACTGAGTAGTGCCCTGTTGGTTGGTCAAACTCACTGATTGCAGGGTCACGCCAGTGGGGTCGCCCGTCACGTTAAACACTTGTGTGTAAGTAAACAGGCTTCCGTACAGGTTGGCGTTGGAAGCGTTCGAGCTGGCGAACCAGGCCGAGAAGGCGGAGCCGGTCTGAACCGTAAACTGGCTGGTTTGAAGTTGGTTGTTGCCGGATGCCGCAAACGTGAAGACGGCTTGACTCGCCTCGCGCGTCGGAGTGTAGCCTACCACTTGAACCGAAATCGTCTGTCCACTGACGCTCAACTGCGCGCTCGTGATCACCGGCGCAGAGGTCTTAAGCGTCACGTTTTGCGAAGGCGGAGTCGACGGAGTTACGTTCACGGTATAAGCCACTAGTTGCGAAACCGAGACCGTGATCGTCCCGGGCAACGTTCCGGTTTGAAACGCAAGGGGCGTGGCGATGGAAGTCTGTCCGGCCGGAATCGTGAAATTGGCGGTGGTTCCTCCCGTTGAAAATCCAATGGTGGCGTCGTTGGCGCCTTGTTGCGAAGGCGAGAACGAAAGGCTGACTTGGCCGGTGATATCGCCGGAATACGGCTGGCTGATGGACACCACTACGCCCTGCACCTGGCTGGCGAGCCCGGCCGAGCTTGGAACGCCTCCGAGGCTGACGCTGGGCGGCGGAGGAAGCGCGAAGGTTATCGAGAAAAGCTGCACCGTGACGTTGCGGTTGCTGTCTGTAACAGTGACCGGGACCTGAAACGTTCCCGCCGCCGCCGGCGTCCCGGATATGGTCCCCGAATTGGGATCGATCGTAAGACCCGCAGGAAGCCCCGTCGCCGACCATGTATAAGGCGGCGCGCCTCCCACTGCCGCAATCGGCTGGGAGTACGCCACTCCCGCCGTGCCGCCGACAAGCGGTGACTGCGTGGTGATTGTCAGCGCGGGCGGATTGACTGTAATCGAGAAGGTGCGGCTGGTGGCGTGTTGGGGCGCTGTCGCGGAATCCGTCACTTGAATCTTTGTCGAATAGACTCCCACCGTGGCTGGCGTTCCGGAGAGAACTCCGCTCGATGGATCGATCGAAATTCCCGGAACCGCTCCGCTTACGATGCTCCAGCTATAGGGCGGGAGCCCTCCGCTGGCCGTCAGAGATTGTGAATACGGCACGCCCAGGTTCGCCGGTTGGAGGCTCGCGTTGGTGATGACCAGAGGCGGGTAATCGATCGCGATCGAAAACGGCGCACTTACCGTCTGAACGGGCGTGCTGGAATCCTTCACTTGAACCGTGAAGTTCAAAGCGCCTTGAGCGGCAGGCGTGCCGGTCAGGGCGCCGGTGTTTGGGTTTAACGTAAGCGGCCCCGCCGATCCGCTCGTGATTGTCCACGTGTAGGGCTGGGTTCCCCCAACCGCCTGGAACGTTTGGGAGTACGCGACGCCTACGGTCCCTGAAAATAACGGCGAGATCGTTGTGATCGCCAGCGGCGTCGGGTTAACCGTGAGCAGGAATTGAGCGCTTGCGGTGGCTCCCGTGCTATCGGTCACCACCACCACGAACGAGAACGAGCCGGCCGCCGTTGGGACGCCTGAAAATGTTCCCGCCCCCGCTCCGGAAGCCGTAAGCGTCGCCCACGCCGGAGGGCTCCCGGTGCCGCTGTTGATAGACCACGTAAACGGCCCCGTTCCGCCCTGAGCCGTAAATGTAAAGCTGTAGGCCGTTCCCACGGTCGCCGCGCACAACGTGTAAGGCGGTTGAGCTTGAGAGCCGCACGGCGCCGGGCTGATCGCTAAGCCCATCGCGGTCGCCGCCGAGAGGGCCAAACAGAGGCAAAGCCGGCGCATCATTACTCTTCCGGCCCCCGCCCGGGCTCTCGCGGCCTCGCCTCGCGAATGCCTCTGCTAGCTGCGGCGGGAACAAAAAAAGTCTGCAGCGACGATCCGTCGAACATGTACTGCGGCTGCCCTAGCGCCTCGGTCAGCCGGAACACCCCCGGCGCGGTCATCGGCTCGAGCTGCGTCGCCTTGCACAAGCAGCTCGCCGAAGACTTGACGCCGGATCGTACGTCAACCGTCAAAACCACTCCATTGGAGCTCGCCACGACCGCCCGGTTCCCGTCAGGCAGGAAACCCAAGCCCACCGGTTGGAGCACGCCGTCCTCAGGTCCGGCGATCTGCGTCAAGACGCCGGATTGAATTAGCCAGACGCGGCTATCCGCCGTTGTCGCGAGGGCGTCCGCGCCGCCGGGCCGGAAAACAACTTGCGAGACCGGCGCAGGCGGCGCAATGGGGTTGCGCGAGCCGTCGCGGCCGGCCATCAAAATCGATCCGTCCTGAAGCGCGGCCATCAGGTATAAGCCATCGTCGCTGACGCTCGCCGCAATCGGCTGCGCATTCAGAACCAGGCCCGCCACCTGCAAATTCCCCGAGTTCATTCCCGTAAGCAACCCGGCCCAGTCCTCCGTAAGCACCGCCGCCGCCGTTCCCCGCGGACTCGAATACAATGCCCGCGCTTTTCCGACGATGGGAACAAGCGCCGGGGGCCTCTGGCCGCTTAAATCGATTACCGCCGCGGCACCCTCGCGCGACATCGCAAGGGCGGTCGAAGATCCGCCCAAAACAATGGCGCTTTGCATTGAAAAGCCGGATTCGAATGGCTCCCCTACCGACGCGGCGCGCGGGATGCCAAAAATGCGGCGAAAAGCGCCCACCGATGTGTCGAAGATGTATCCCAGCGCCGGCGCGCCCCCCACCGAGGCGGTCTGCGCTTCCATCGTCCAACAGGCCGTCGCCGAAAAAACCAGGATTGCGGTAAAGACGAATTTCGATCTCATGGACACTTTATTAGTGGGGAGGAGCGCCAACGTTGGAAGACCCTACGGTCAGAACAATGAGTGCGCCGCCTCCCCCTGTCGCCCCCCCCGAGTTCGAACTCGAAGATTTATGTGAGGCCAAAACCGCCGCCGCTCCGCCGCCCCCCGCCGCGGCCGCGATTAGAATGATCCATTTGGCCGAGCCGTGATGAGTCCCGTTGGGAGAGCTGCTGAACTGTGTTACGACCGCATTCGCGTTTTGGCCCCGATAGGCCGCGTTTACCAGAATCTCTAGTTTTCCGGCCGTGTCGTTCAGCTTCATGCCTCGAACCGCCGCCATCCCGTTTTCGTCGGTCAGCACCGTCGTGGTCTTGCCGCCCCCGTCAAACTCGCCAGTGGCCCCGCTGGAAGGAAGCGTAAACGCCACGGTGGCCCCTTCCACCGGTTTGTGATTCTGATCCTCCACTCGAACCCGGGGCGGCTGCGACGCCTTCTCGTGGGTGCGGTTCAAGGCTCCCTCCCCAGCCACCACCACGATGTTGAGCTGCGTAGGCGTTTGCGCGTAAACTGTTTGCCACACAAGCAGCAGCGCGGCGCCGGAGGGAAGAACTCGTTTCATTCAGATTTTCGGATTCCGTGCGATAAGTGTGCAATTTGTCTTCCGAACAGTCCCCCGGCGCGCCGCCTTCGTCCACTAAGATGAAACCCCAAAGTTTTTCTAACGAAAGTTTGGGACTTAGTCCAACGTGTGAGGCAGGCTTTGCCTAGCTTCGACTTGTTGAGCCGATTCACGCCTGGAGGATTCCATCGGCTCGCCGCACGACTCGCGTCCTGCGGCCGCCCTCGCAGCCGCCCCGGCGGCTTACCGGCTACTGTGGTCCCGAACATGCTCCGCGGCATATTTCCGAAAGGGGGCTGACGACATGATTCGAAGCGGCTGCGGCTTTCTTTTCTTCTGTGCGCTGGTGGCGGCTCAGACGCTGTCGGCGCAAAAGACGAAAGGGGTCCCCGACGATCTGGCCGAATACATTCAAGTGGCTCGCTCGCTGGGGCTGGACAACGACACTGTCAGGATGAACGCGCTTAAGAACGGCTATAAGTCGAACCTGGTGGACGAAGCGCTCAAGACGCTGCCCGCCTCGGCCAAAAAACCCGATCAGGATGACCGCGGAGTGGGCGGCGAATACGTCATCGGCGAGGCCGACGTTTTGGGAGTTTTGGTTTACAAAGAGCCGGACGCTTCGGTGCAATCCGTGGTGGTGCGCGCCGACGGCAAGATTACGCTTCCGCTGATCAAGGATGTGACCGTAGCCGGCCTCACCAGCACCCAAGTCGAGCAGATCGTCACCGCTAAGCTCAAACCCTTCATTAATGAGCCGGACGTCAGCGTATACGTCCGAGAGGTGCACAGCAAGCGCTACTTCGTGGTGGGCGCGCTCCGCAAAAACGGCCCCGTTGAGTTGAAATATCCCCTCAGGGTGGTGGACGCCATCATCGAAGCCGGCGGCCCTACTGAATTCGCCAAGCAAAAGAACATGTACATCATCCGCACCGAGCAGGGCCGGCAGTTCCGAATCGAATTCAATTACAAACAACTGCTGCGCGGCGAACATCCGGAGTTGAACGTCTGGGTTAGGCCAGGCGACTATATTTACGCCGATCAGTAGATCTTCGAAATGCGGCCTTTTTTTGGGACTTTTTTCATGCTGACTGTTTCCGCCGGCCTTCAGGCTCAGCTTTCCACGTCGGCATACCGGGCTCTGGGACAGCCAAGCCTGACTCAAAACGGAGCCAACCTGGTGCAAGGTCTCGAACTGGCGTCGCCGACGTCGATCGCCATCGATCCCCGCAACGGTGCTACGCACATCTATATCGCAGATCTTGGCAACTCGCGCGTGCTGGGCTGGACCGACGCCGCTTCCTATCAGATCGGCGACCCGCCCGCGGTCGTGCTGGGCCAGCCCGGTCCGCAATATTCGGCGTTGATGGGAATCGGCAACAAGGGATTCAATCAGCCCTGGGGAATGGCGGTGGATCCGGCTACGGCCAATCTTTATGTGGCCGACTCCGGCAACAACCGCATTCTGCGGTTTCCCAACCCGTTTTCCAACCCGAGCAATTATTCGCCGGACGCGGTCATAGGGCAAGCCGACTTCACGACCAATGCGAAAGGCGTTTCCGCCAGCGCGTTGAACGCTCCGGAAGCCCTGGCCTTCGATACGGCCGGCAACTTGTGGGTGGCCGATACGGGCAACAACCGGGTGCTGCGCTTTCCGGCTTCGGTGCTGGACGGCAGAAGCTCGCCGCAAGCGGATATTGTACTGGGGCAGAAAGACTTTACCTCGAATGCGGCCAACGCGGGCGGCGCGGTGTCGGCCACCGGATTCAGCGCGCCCCGCGGCCTGGCGACCGATCCGCAGAATAACCTGTACGTGGCCGATTTTCAGAACGGCCGTGTGCTCCGCTTCGCCGCTCCGATCTCCATCAATCAGGCCGCCGGCGTGGTGATCGGGCAGTCCAGTTTCTCGGCCCGCGTGATTATCAGCCCGCCCAATCCTCTCACGAATAACAGCATGGCCGGGCCAATCGGCATCGCCGTCGCCGCGTCTGACACTCTATACGTTGCGGTGCCCGCGGAGAACCGCGTCCTGATGTTTCCATTCGGAAGCGCGGCGAGCCTGGTGTACGGACAGTCGAACTTTAGCTCCTCGGCGGCCAACGCGGGCTCGGCTCCGTTTGCATCGCAAAATGGTCTGTGGACGCCCACCGACGTTAAGCTGGACCCAAGCGGCAACGTCTACGTCGTCGATTCCGGCAACAATCGCGTCCTGAGGTACCCTCCCTCGTCAAGCAACGTACGCTCGGCAAACAGCGTTTGGGGACAGACAAGCTTTACGCAGAACGGCGTGAACGAGGTCAAGCCCAACAGCATCAACACGCCCTACAAAGCCGCCATCGATTATTCGAAATCGCCTTATCCGCTCTATGTCTCGGACGCGGCGAATCATCGCATCCTGGTTTGGAAGGACTCGGTGCATTTCAAAAGCGGCGATCCGGCGGATCTGGTCATCGGGCAACCGGATCTTTATACGGCCATTTACAATGTGGACACCGCCGCGCAGACCCCCACGGCGACGTCGCTATATGCTCCGCGCGGAATCGCCGTGGACGCCTCGGGGAATTTGTACGTCGCGGATTTCGGCAACAACCGCGTATTGCGATATCCTCGGCCCGTGGATCAGCAAGGCAGGATTACCGCGGATACCGTGCTGGGACAGGCCAGTTTCACTTCTTCCTCGGCCGGGGTCGCCAGCGCGTCATCGTTGAATGGTCCCTCCAGCGTGGCGATTGGCCCCGCAGGGGAAGTTTTCGTGGCGGACACCGGCAATAACCGTGTTCTGCAGTTCGCGCCCAACCCGGCGAGCGGCGCGGCGGCGATTCAGGTGTATGGGCAGCCCAATTTCAGCTCCAGCGGAGCCCCCGGCGCAGTCACTCCACAGACCTTGAGCTCGCCGCGCGGAGTTTTTGTGGATTCCGCTTACAACTTGTACGTGGCGGACACCGGAGCCAATCGTGTGGCGATTTTTCTCCACGTCAACGCCAATCCGGGGAACGGACCGTCGGCTCAAGTGGTGCTGGGTCAGGCGAGCTTCACTTCCGGAGGCGCCGGAAACGGAGGCGCGAGCCTGAATGGGCCTCTCGACGTGGCCGTCGATAGCGCCAGCGCGCAATACTCGGTTTTCGTTTCCGATACCGGCAACAGCCGCGTGATGATTTTTCCATCGTTGGCGTTTTCGACGCAGCAGGGGCAGGCCGCCACCACCGGCCTCACCAACGCTAGTTGCGCGGCGCCGACCGCAAGCTCGCTGTGCGGGCCTGTGGGAATTTTCCTGGATCGCAGGAGCACGCTTTACGTGGCCGACGCGCTCAACAATCGCGTGGCGCAGTTTCTAAAGGCCGCGCCGGTCGTAAATGCGGCGCATTACCAGGCCAACATCCCGGTTGCTCCCGGCAGCATCGCGACTCTGAAGAGCCCCATTCAGCCCGGCCAGACCGCCGTCTCCGGCGTTCCCTGGCCCGTGTCTCTGGGTGGCTGGCAGGTTACAGTCAACGACAGCCTGACCGCGCCCATGTACTTCGCCGGCGCCGACGCCACGGGCCTGGGACAGATCAACTTTCAGGTCCCGGCGGCCACTGCCTCCGGCGCGAATCGAATCGCCGTCCGGGACGCCAACACAGGCGAATTGCTCGCCGGCGGCGCCTTCGCCGCGAGCACCACCGGGCCCGGTCTGTTTTCGGCGAATTTCACGGGTGCGGGCCAGGGCGCGATCCTCAACCAGGACGGGGTGACTCCCAACGGCGCCAGCCATCCCGCACCTCGAGGCTCCGTGGTCTCCTTGTACGGAACCGGGCAAGGACCGGTCAATACCGCTCCGTCCCCCTTGGATGGGCAACCGGCGGCGGCCTCGCCGCTGTCCTACAGCGTGACCGTACCGGCCGCCGACCCACAAAGCTGTCTGGCTCAGACCGCGATTTGCGTAATTTTTGGTAATAGCGTTTTTGGAAACGTCCAGTTTTCGGGATTGGCGCCCGGTTTTGTGGGGCTGTGGCAGGTCAACGTGCAGATTCCTTCCAGCGCCCCAACCGGTAACGCCGTCCCGGTCTATGTAGTGCTCGGTGGAATCCGCAGCAACATCGTCACCATGGCGATTCAGTAGAGGATCAGAAGTGGCCGGAGGATTTATTTCGCGGGACAGGCTGGAAACTCACCCGCGGGGCACTCGCTTATGCTTGCAGCCGTGAACAGCCAGGTCATCTTGGTGGTGTCCGACGACGCCGAGGCGCGCAGCTATCTGGAAATGGCTCTGCGCTGCGAAGGCTTCGGCGTGGAGGCCATCGATAACCCCGAAGAAGCCCTGCATTTCCTGCGCAGCGGCGCGCCCGTCTGCGCGGTTCTCCTGGATATTTCCTCCGCCTGGGAAAATGGCGTCCAAGTCCTGCGCGCCATCCGCGCCATCGACCGCAATCTCGCAATCGTCGCCTTTTCCTCCGACATCTCTTCCGGCGTCGTGGTGGAGGCAATGCGAGCCGGCGCCAGCGATTTTCTCACCAAACCGCTTAACCCGGAGGCTCTGCAACGCGCGCTGGGCAACCTTTTCACCGATCCCGTCATCGAATCGGCGGCGCCGGGCGCGGGCCTAGCCCTCAATGAGGCTTACCTCGGCTCCAGCCCCAACATGCGTTCGATCCACAAACTGCTTCCGCCCGTGGCTTGGTCGGAAGCGCCCGTTCTCATTCAGGGAGAGACCGGGGTCGGAAAGGAAGTCCTTGCCCGGCAGTTGCACGCTTTATCGCGGCGCTCGCACAAGCCGTTTTTCAAGCTCAATTGCGCGGCGCTGCCCTCCGAGCTGGTGGAAAGCGAGCTTTTCGGCTATGAGCGCGGAGCGTTCACCGGAGCCTTTCAGCGCAAGCCTGGAATGTTCGAGCTGGCCGATGGCGGCACGCTGCTGCTGGACGAGATCGGCGATATGGATTTCAAGCTTCAGGCCAAGCTCTTGCAAGTGCTCCAGGATCACGAGTTCCAGAGGCTGGGCGGCAAGGAAACCGTGCGCGTGGACGTGCGCGTCATCGCGGCCACGCACAACGATTTGGAAGCGGCCATTGCAGCCAACAAGTTCCGGCAGGATCTTTTCTACCGCCTGAACGTTGTCACTCTCTATGTGCCGCCGCTGCGGGAGCTCCGGGACGATATCGTCCCACTCACCGAATTTCTCCTGAAAAAGCATTGCCGGGAACCGTTGCCCGAAATTACTCCCGAATTGGAGAAGGCCTTGTTGAACCACGATTGGCCGGGCAATGTCCGGGAGCTGGAAAATGTAGTGCGCAAGTTCGCCATTCTCAGAAACCCCGCCGCCATTGCCCGGGATCTGACCACGCGCGCCACCCGCAGGACGTTTATGGGCGTGGCTGCAGGGGTAGGCGAAGCGATCGCCGCGGCGCAAGCCTCGCCCGAACCCGAGCCGATTCTGGAACAGGTAACGCGCGCCAAACACCAGGCCGAGACCGAAGCGATTCTGGCGGCCTTAAACACCATGCGCTGGAATCGCAAGAAGGCCGCCGCGCTGCTCAAAATCGACTACAAAGCGCTCCTTTACAAGATGAAGAAACTCGGCATTCAAGCCGGCCCCGGCCGCGACGGCTCGATGGACGATAGCGACGACGCTGGCGCAGAACTTCCGGCCGCCGGCTGACCCGCCGGACTGCGCCTAAATCCCCCGGATCAGTCCCCCATCCACCTGCAAGCTTGCGCCCGTGATGTAGGCAGCGGCGCTGGAAAACAAAAACACCGCGGCGGCCGCAAAATCGTCCGGTTCCCCATACTTCCCCATCGGAATCGTCGCCCACACGCGCTGGCGTTGCTCCTCAATAGATATCCCCGCCCGCCGCGCGTTTTCTTCGTCGATTTCCTCGACTCGATCCGTGCGGATGCGCCCGGGAATAAGCTGGTTGACGCGAATCTTCTTCGGAGCGAGTTCCAGCGCCAGCGCCTTGGCGAGGGACGAGACCGAAGCGCGCATCACCGTCGAAAGCGAGATATTGGGAATCGGCTCCTTAACGGCCGACGAGGTGGGAAGCACGATCGAACCTCCGCCCCGCTCCGCCATCGAGGGCGCCGCCAGGCGGATCATTCGAATGGCGCTGAGCAGCAGGAGATCGAACGCGTTTCGCCACGCGGCGTCGTCGAACTGAAGGGCGGGCCCTGGCGGCGGCCCACCCGAATTGGGATACAGAAAATCCAAGCCTCCAAACCGATCCCTGGTCGCCTCATGCCAATGTTGAATGTCTTCCGCCGAACGCACGTCCACGCGCATAGCCATCGCCTCTGCGCCCCCGTCGCGCTCGATCGCGGCCGCCGCCGCCGCGATCGCTTCTGCGTTCCGGGAGGAAATGGAAACGCGAACGCCCTCTTTTGCCAGCGCGCGGGCCACCGCGAATCCCAGACCGCGGCTGGCTCCCGCCACCATCGCAACCTTGCCCGTAAGCCCCAGATTCATTTCTTCTGATTGTAGAGGAGGCCGGACTCCCCGCTATAATTGCCCCGATGACTCCTGAAGACCCCCGCCCGCGCCTAGCGCAGATCGCCGCCAACCTCGGAATCAATTCCCTGGCGCGCCACATCTTCCTCTGCGCCGATCAGACTAAGCCGAAATGCTCCGCCAAAGAATCGAGCGTCGAATCTTGGGAATACCTCAAGCGGCGTCTGGCAGAATTGAAATTGACCCAGGGAGAACATTGCGTCTTCCGCACGAAAGCGAATTGCCTGAAGATTTGTGAGCAGGGACCAATCGCCGTAGTCTATCCGGACGGCGTATGGTATCACTCGGCGACTCCCGAAGTGATTGAGCGCATTCTTCAGGAGCATTTGATCGGAAATCGTCCCGTGAAAGAGTTTGTGTTCACGGTTCATCCGTTGCCGCCGGCGGAATAGGGTCCGGCGATTGGATTAGAATCGTCGTGGAAAGGAATTTCGGAATGACGCGAATCCCTTTTTTGATTCCGCTTGTCTGGGCGCTCTCCGCGGCGGCGGCCAGCCCCAATCCAAACATTCCCACCGGCTCGGCCGGCCTGATGATGATCGATAAAATCGGCCGCCAGGTCCGCTTTTTCGACCCCGCGAGCTTGAAGGAAATCTCCAGCGTAGAAGTAGGCGTCGCCCCTCACGACTTCGCCATCTCGCCCGATCACAAGTTTGCTTATATCCCCGTCTATGGGGACGGAATCTACGGCCGGAACCCGAACCCGGGGCACACCATCGCGGTCGTCGATCTCGCCGCTCGCAAGGTGGACGGCATCATCGACATTTCGCCATATCGGGCGCCGCACGGCATCCAAATCGATAAAACCGGAGCCACGATTTACGTGACTTGCGATCTAAGCCGCAAGGTGCTGGCGATCGACACAAAGTCGCGCGCCATCCAAGCTGCGATCGATACTGAGGGTACGGGCCATTGGATCGCCATCCTGCCGGACGCGAGCAAATTGTATGTCGCCAACAAAAGCGACAGGCTTTTTGTAAGCGTATTGGATCTGAAGACCAACAAAATGGTCGGTAAGGTTCCCGCGCCGAATGGAACCCAAGGCATCGTCGCCTCGCCGGATGGCAAATATGTGATCGTGGCCGATAATAGCGAGCCCCGAATCCTGGTCATCGACTCCCGAACCGATTCGGTCGTGGATACCATCGCGCTGGAAGGAGGAATGCGCGGCGCCTATAAGCCTTATTACACTCCGGACGGATCCAAGCTGGTAATTTGCAGCGAAAACCCTGCCATCGTGAACGTTCTCGACGCGAAGAACCTGCACGCCCGGCAGACCGTGCTCGCCGTGGGCAAGGATCCGATGGGCTTCGCGGCCTCCGCGGACGGCAAAACTCTGTTAGTGGCCAACCATGGCGACGGGACCGTCTCCGTGGTGGATCTAACCGCGGGAAGAATCGCCTCGACGTTCAAGGCGGGCGCGGGTGTCGAGACTCTAGCTTATTACTGACTGCTCATCGCCCAATCCCAACGCAGCCGTCGCCCTTCGCCGGCGGCGGTCTCTGTTTCGCTGTAGAATCTAGTCCATGAGATCCGCTGCCTGCGTCCTGTTCGCCGCCGCCGCCATTGCCGGGACGGTTCCCGTGCCTCAAGCCTCGCCTCTCACATTCCGCGCGGATTCCTATGCGTTCAACTCGGCTGGCCGCGATCTCCAACCTCTCGACCTAGCCTCGCGTGGATATATCGAGGAAGAGTTTATCATCAGCGGCTCGGCCAACGTTTACCAATGGGCTGCGGACGGCTCTCTTACGGTGAAAACGCCCAACGCCCCCTACGCGGATCGCATCCTCGTGCGCCGGCCAGCCTCTCGCGCCCGCTTCAGCGGAACTGTCGTCGTGGAGCTGATGAACAACGCCCGCCGCTTCGACTGGCCGATGATGTGGGGATATTCGCGCGACTATTTCATGGAGCATGGCGACGCTTGGGTTGGCGTCACCCTGCCGGGAGCCGTGCAGAGCTTAAAGAGATTCAATCCAGCGCGATATGCGGCCCTGTCGTTTGCCAATCCCGACGCGGCATGCGTTGCAGGCGGAAAAAACGCCGCGCCCGATCAGGAAGAGGGCCTGAGGTGGGATCTTTTCAGCCAGGTGGCGGCGGCCTTGAAGAGCGGCGCTCCAGGCTCGCCCATGGCCGGATTCAAAGTGGACCGCGTCTTCATGACTACGCAAGCCGGCGATATCGTGACCTATATCAACGCCATCCATCCCCACGCCATTTTGGCGAACGGCAAGCCGGCTTTTGACGGGTATATGATCAAAAACCCGTCCGGCGCGGCGCGCATCAGCCAGTGCGATCAGGCCCCTTCTCCAGGCGATCCCCGCCGCCTCGTAAAGCCGGTCAACGTTCCTATTGTTGCCGTCGTGGCGCAAGGGGAAGTGATCGGGAATCTGGCTTCCCGACGCCCCGATAGCGACGACCCTGCTGGCCGGTATCGCCTCTACGAAATCGCCGGTGTGGCGCACATCGAAAAATACCCCTATTCCGCGCTTCCTTCCTTCGCTGACCAGATTGCGGCCGTGGGAGCCGCTCAAGGAACTCCCCAATGGCCGTTCAACGCCAAGTGCGATCCGGAGATTCCCTTGGGCGATAATCCTTTGCTCAAATACTCGTACGACGCGGCTTTCCTGAATTTGGATCAATGGGTGCGCAAGGGAGTCGAGCCGCCGAAAGCCGCCCGCATCCAGGTGAAAGACGGCGCAATCGTCCTCGACGAATGGGGCAACGGCGTGGGAGGCGTGCGCAGTCCGTTTGTCGATGTCCCCGTTGCCACTTACTTTACCACCAGTCCGGGTCCTGGAACTTGCGCCGAACTTGGGCATGCGGCTCCCTTTGACCAGACACGCTTGAAAGAGCTGTATCCGCACGCGAAGGATTATTCCAACAAAATTTCGCAATCCATCGATGAGATGGTGAGGGAGCGGTTTCTAACGGAGTCAGACGCGAAACGCTTGCGGGCGTATATACTGAAGAACGCTCACTGAATGTAAAGTTGTCGCTCTGTGCTCCGCGCCGAGTCAATGGAGGGCGGAGCGGCAAGCAAGCCGGAATGGCGGCGGAGGGGACGCCAGACCAGGAAGGCGGGGAATTTGAGGAAGGCTACGAAAGAGGGGGCAGCGTTTTCGCTCTGCCCCCCAATTCCATTCACGAACACTAACTCATCGGGCATCGGCAGCTTCCCGATGCGCTCGCCTGGCAGTCACGCCGCGCAAAACCTCGGCGACCGCCGCGGCGTTCATGGAAGCAGAGTCTGCCCCACAAGACTGGGTCCAGGATTCGGCGTAGGCGCCGGCGTGCAGGGCCAGCAGCTCGGGGTCGGGGGGTCAATGGTGGCGGCGGTCACAACGGTCGCAGCCAGCAGAGGTAAGGCGAGTACGGCGACTCTTAAAGCTTTTTTCAACATTGTTTCGGGCCTCCAGTTCACGTAGGGTGTGAACCCTATGCCTGCCAGCTTACAAGCTAAATGCCTTGCTTAAAAATATGAAGCCAAGCTTTTCTGGAATCAGAACAGTTTTGCTGTGGAATTCCCTCATTAACCGCATGGCGGCGGGCGGCCGGCTGTTGTTAAAAAAGGCGGAAAATCACGTGGCGAACATGCCGCAAGCCTGTCGAAAAAGCGTCCGATTCCGGAAGGCCAGAGTTTTTCAGTCGCGCTGGCGCCGCCGATGAGCCCCCTCCAGACTCATGGCGACCTGCGTTACTTGGCCAATCACTTCGATCTCGGATGGATATTCGAACGACTGGGGCTCGCACGCGGAGGCGGGATGTGGCTGAAGTGTAAGCCGGCTGCCCCGTAAGCTGCACCAGCAGCAGGCATATCCGTCGCGGTGCTCGAAGAAATAGATAGGCCGGTCAAATTCCGTGCGCCAGCCCGTGGAACGAATCCGCCGGGTATCGTCAAGCACTACCAGAGAGCCCGGATAGATGATCGGGAACATAGACCAATCTTCAGTGCCGATGAGCCCGTAGCGATGACTGCGCAAGTCGACATGCTTCAGCAGCAGAAAGGGGATCTTGCCCCACTTCTGAATCATCCGGCTGAGAAACACGGTCTTGGCAAGGTCGATTCCCGGATCAAGGGCGATGGGTGTCTGGATTTCACCCTCCTCTGGCGATTGAAAACCAATTGGATGGGTCCGCTCCAGCCTGGCCAGCGCGGCGTCGGCGGGCAACCCCGCCACAGAAATCCCATACCAAGAAAGCACTTCATTCAAATCCAAGCGATAAATGGCGCACAGCGAATAGATCCGGTAGATGCTGGGCAGAGTGCCTTTATTTTCGATGTCCGCAAGGCGGCTGAGCGCCACCACGTACTCGTCGTTGTCGTGCACGGCCGCGATCTTGGCGCTCGCTTCCTCAACATCCCGGTACCGCAGGGCCAATCTTTCTCTGATCCGCTTGAGTTTCTGCCCCGCTTCTTCCATGATGGAGACACGGGGAGTTGGGCCGGGACGCGACGTAGATGCGAAAGCCATGTAGGGCCGCGAGATCCTGCATCGCAAGATCTCGCTAAATTATAGCCGCCTTTATGGGGCGCTGGCAAGGTTCTTGTTCTGATTTCAGAACAGAGAATCTGGTTTTGGGATTTTTGGAACACGGAAAGGAAGACCCGAAGGCGGCGAACGAGCAAATGCGCATCATTATCGGCGTGACCGGGGCCAGCGGATCGATTTACGGCTGGCGCATATTGGAAAAGCTAAGCCGGAGCCCAGCCGTGGAGCTGCACCTGATTCTTTCCCGCTCCGGCGAACGCACCGCTCATCTGGAACTGGGAAAATCCGCGGCCGATTTCCGAAAGTTGGCCGATTTCTGCTACGCCCCGGAAGACATCGGCTGCCGGCTTTCCAGCGGATCGTTTCCTACCTCGGCGATGGTGATTGCGCCTTGCTCGATTCACACGATGTCGTCCATCGCCGCTGGAATCAGCTCCAACCTCATCGTCCGCGCCGCGGATGTAACTTTGAAGGAACGCCGAAAACTCGTCTTGATGGTCAGAGAGTCGCCGTTCCATTTGGGGCATTTGCGCTCCATGATCGCCCTTGCGGAGATGGGCGCGATCGTCGCGCCTCCCGTTCCCGGCTTTTATCACCGCCCTCAGACGATTGAGGACCTGGTCGATCAAAGCGTGGACCGGGTTCTCGATCTGCTTGGTCTTCCCGAGCCCGATGCCCGGCGGTGGGATGGCCCCCCAAGGTTGGGAGACCGCGGCAGGCAACGCGATCCCTTGAACCGCGATCCTGAGGGAGCCGAACAATGAAAGTCGCCTTTCAAGGCGAATTGGGAGCCTTCAGCCAGCAGGCCATCCGGCAGCTTCTGGGCTCCAAGGCGCAGCCGGTTCCCTGCCCGCGATTCGATCAAGTCTTTGAGGCGCTCGCCCGGCGGCGGGTGGCGGCCGCCGTCGCGCCCATCGAAAATACGCTCCATGGATCGGTGCACGAAAATTACGACCTGCTATTGAAGCACGACTTCACCATCACTGCCGAAACTAGCGTCCGCATCGTCCATAATCTCATCGCCGCCCCGGAAACCCAATTCCGGCAGGTCACCAAGGCCTATTCGCATCCGGTCGCTCTGAATCAATGCCTGGATTTCTTCCGCCGCAACAAACAGATCCTGAGCGTCCCTTTCTACGACACCGCCGGAAGCGTGAAGATGGTGATGCAGACCCGCATGCCCGGCGCGGCGGCCATCGCCTCGCAGCTTGCGGCTAGGATCTACCGCGCCAAGATCCTCAAGCGCGAGATCGAGGACGACCGCCGGAACTACACTCGCTTCTTCCTGCTGGAGCCCAAGGGTGCGCCGCCCCGTAATCCCAAAGGCTCGCGCGCCAAGCCATGGAAAACTTCGCTGGTTTTCTCCACCCGTAATGTGCCGGGGGCGCTGTTTCGCGCCTTGAGCGCGCTGGCCCTTCGCGATCTCAATCTCGCCAAGCTCGAATCGCGCCCTCTCCGCGGCCGGCCGTGGGAATACATGTTCTATCTCGACTTGATCGGCCGCCAAAGCGACGAAGCGGTTCGCCGCGCCCTGGGACACCTGGGCGAATTGGCCGATTTCCTCCGGGTGCTGGGCAGCTATCGCTCCGCGTGATATGCTGCCAACCATGACGCGCATCCTGAGCTTCATCCTGTTTGCGGCGGCGGCCCCCGCCTGGCCTCAAAGCAAGGTTTGGACGGCGCAAGAGCTCTTCCAGCGGAATGTCGGAACCAAGCAGCAGCAGGAGACCCCGTTTCCGCCCCACAAGATCGCCGGCAATCTCTATTACGTCGGCACAGAATCGCTCGCCTCTTTCCTGGTGGCGACTCCGCAAGGCAACATCCTCATCAACACTACCTATGAACGCAACCTGCCCGTCATCCGCCAATCCATCGAGGACCTGGGGTTCCACTTCTCGGATACAAAGATCGTCCTTGGCAGCCACGCCCACTCCGACCACATGGAAGGCGACGCGCTAGTCAAAGAACTGACCGGCGCGAGGGTGATGGCGATGGCCGAGGATATACCGGCTCTGGAAAAAATGACGCCCGGCGGCAAACCTCATCCTATCGACCGCGTCTTGCGTGACGGCGGCGAAGTAACGCTGGGCGGTTCCACGCTGGTGGCTCACTTGACGCCCGGCCACACTCGCGGCTGCACCACCTGGACGTTGAATGTCCAGGACGGCGGCAAGACCTACCATGTGGTGATCATCGGCAGCATGGGCGTGAACGCGGGGACGAAGCTGGCCGGCAATCCGCAAGTCCCGAACATCGCCGAAGAGTACAAGCGCGGATTCCGCGTGCTTCGCGGCTTGGCTTGCGATATCCCGCTGGGTTCCCACCCGGCCATGTATAACCTGGCGGAGAAATACGCCAGGCTGGGCCGAGGTCCCAACCCGTTTATCGATCCCGAAGGCTACCAGACCGAAGTGAACCTCGAAGAAGCCGCCTTTCTTCAGGTTCTCCGCGAGCAGCAATCTAAATAGCTTTTACGGCAGCCAGCCTTCTTCCGTCTTGAATAGATTCGGATCCTGCGCCAGCGCCTTGCTCAAATACTGTTGCCCCAAATCGCGATCCCCGGTCTTGAAATAGGCCATGGCCAGGTGGAACTGCCGAACCGCGCTCGGCTGCTTTGCCACCGAGGGGGCCAAAAACTCCACCGCCTTGTGGTAATCGCCCTTGCGGTAGTAAACCCATCCGAGCGTATCTTCAATCGCCGGGTTGCCGGGAGCCAGCTCCGCGGCGTGTTGCGCATACTTCAGCGCCGTGTTGATGTCTTGCGATGCCGACAGGTAGGCCGCTGCATTCAGCGCCGCGACATTATCGGGATCCTGCTCCACCACCGCGTCGAAATGCACCACCGCCGCTGCAAAATTCTTTTGTGAGTATTCCAGCTCCGCCAATATCAGGTTCGCCCCTTCGTTTTTCGGATTGGCCGCAAGCACCGCTGTCAGGGCCGAACGCGCCGCATCGATTTTCCCCTGTTGCATGTCGAGCGCCGCTAGAGCGAGATCGGCGTCGGCGGAGCGCGGATTCAGCGTCCGGGCCGTCTCAAAGGCCTTGCGCGCCTCCGCGGTCTTCCCAAGCCTCCGCAGCCACTCGCCGGCAATCAACTGCATCTGCGCCGACCCCGAGTTCTTCGCCTCCGATTCCTTCAAAATCTCCTCCGCCAGAGCATTTTGCTTGTCGGCCAAGCAGGCCTGAATCGCCAGGCTCAACGCGCCAGCGTCGGCGGGATTCGCGCGCAACAGCTCCTGCGCCTCCGTTCGGGCGCCTGCAAAGTCCTTCTTCAAAAGTTTCACGATGCCGCGCTGGAGAGCCAGTTCGGGAACTCGCCCCGCCTTAAGAGCATTGTCCGCCGCCGCGCCCGCCTCCTCCGCGCGGTTCAGCGCAAGCAGCGCCCAGTTGCGCGCCGCCACGAATGCCGCCGAAGATTTTTGATTTTTCGGCGCTGCCTCCAGCAACTCCAAAGCCGCCTGCGCCTTGCCTCCGCCGATTTGAGACCTCGCTAGCTCGATTCGCGCCTGAATAGACTCGGGGTTCAGCCGGAGCACTTCGTTCAGCTCCCGCTGCCGATCCTTTTCCGATCCCCGCATCCCCTCCGCTCTGGAAAGGCCGTAATGGGCGTCCGCCGAATTCGGCTGAATCCGCAGCACCGCCTGGAGATCTTTTTCCGCATCCGCCGGCCGTGATAGCGTCAAGTAAACACGGCCGCGAAGAAGGAGGGCATCGGTATCTTTCGGATTGCTCTGCAACAGATCCGCCAGGTAATGCAAAGCATCGTCGGTGCGGCCCGTCGCGACATACGCGCCCACCAGCCTCAGTCGCGCGGCGTGATCCGCTTTGGCGGCTTTCGCCAGCTTTTCCAGTTCCTCTACCGCCTCCGCCTTTCTTCCCTGTTGGAATAGAAACGCTGCGTGAATGTGGCTCAGGTTCGCTCCCGGAATGGCCGCGGCTTTGCGATACGTCTCCTCCGCCTCCGCCTCCCTGCCGCTTTGAAGCTGGAGCGCTCCCAGGCTGAGCAGCGCCGCCGCATTGGAAGAATCAAGCTGAATCGCCCGCCGTAGTTCGGGCTCCGCTTCGAGCGCCTTGTGCTCCAGAAGATACAGATTCGCCAGAGCCAGCGCCGCCTGCGCGGATTGAGGCGCCTGCGCCGCGGCCTTCTTGAGCGTCTCTTCCGCATCCGCGAAATTGTGCTGCTCGAATTGAATCGCCGCCAGCGCCCCTGCCGACTTCAAATCGCTCGGGAACTTGCTCAGCGCTTTCCGCAGCAGTTCTACCGCCTCCTCGGGCTTCTTCAGTTTCATGTCCGCGATGGCCAGCGCGTCGAGCACTTCGGCCTGGGACGCACTTTCCCCAGACCCGGACATCACCTGGTTCAGCCTCTTGACAGCCTCTTGCAGCACCTCCGGCTGCTGGCTCTGAACCATCATTTCCGCCGCCTTGGTTTGCGCCTGAGCGTGATTCGGATTCAACTGCGTCGCCTTCAAAAATGCAATGTAAGCGTTATCGGGCTGCTTCGCGCCAAGATATGCGATCCCCAGTTGGTACCACGGTTCGGCGTCGCGAGGATTGGCCTGGTTGGCGCTGCGAAATTCCAGCGCCGCGCGCGCGTAATCTTTCTGATCGAGATATTTTCTGCCTCGCGCCAGAAATTGCGCTTCCTTCGCCGCCGGGTCCCGACTGCAACTGCAAAAGAGCGCTATCCCGCCCAATACGACTAAAATCTTTCTCTGCACGCAAGTATTCTAGGATGATTGCCCGGGCCTGCGCAACGCGTCCTAGTGGCTAGCAAGCCGGCCCAGTACGTCCAGTCAGGATATTGAAGAGGCTACGCTCCCGTAGTCTCACGATTTTTTGGCGGCTGAGCAGCAATCCCAGAAACAAGGGATCGGCGGCCTTATTGCATACGCTAGGCAAGAATAGGCGCCCGCCAGTCCGAGTCGCTCACGACACCCGGGGCTATTGGTCTTTAGATGTTTTGGCAAAGCGCATTCTCTGGAGCCGCGGAAATATATCCGCCGTGTGGGCCTGGCCTTGCGAAGCTACGGCAATCGTGACACCCGGTTGGCTGCTGACGCCGCCAATGGAGATCGCAACCGGCGTCGCGCTCCCGCTGATGCCCGCAGGAATGCGAACGTCAACGCGGATGGTTCCCGCCGGAAGACCGGGGTCGCCGCCTGCATATTGAACGACAGCGGCCTGGCCATTCACAGTCGCAGTCACGGGTAACAGCGGGAATGCGAAACCGCGGTTATTGGGCGCGCCATCGGGAACCACGGGCGTCACCAAACCGTAGCCAGTGGCGTAGAGGTGAACCACTCCGCCCTGTTCAACCGGATTCGATGCAGTGTTCAGTGACCCGTCGGCTTCATTGATGGCCACTGCTTGCCCTTTCCCGGAGGCGTCGGCGGTGAACAAACCCGGCGCAGTAGGAGCGATCGTTACGGGAAGCTGCAAGGAGATCTGTCCGCTGTATTGAACGGTGATGCCTCCGCTTCCAGGCGTGACTTCGTAAGGCACGACGATACCCACCTGACTGGACCATGAATACACGACGGGCGCAGGCACGCCGTTCACATAAACCGTCGTCCCACCGGTTTGGGTCGGAATATTGCCGTTGTCGTCAGGCTGATACAAGGTCAATTGAGAGGGGCCGAGGCCGCTGCCGTAGATGGCCAGAGCTTCGCCCGGAGCGATGGGTCCGGTAAGATTGCTCGCGCTATTGGTGACCGCCCCGGCCGAAGGCACGGCCGAGACCAGTTGCATAAGGCGGATCGCATTGTTGGCCCGGTCGGCGACATAGATGTTGCCGGAGGCGTCAAGCGAAATGCCGGCGAGCCCATTGAACTGCGCGTTAATCGCAGGGCCGTTGTCGCCGGAGTAACCGGCCGTCCCGGCTCCGGCGATCGTGACGATTAGACCGCCGGCCGTCACCATGCGCACGCGGTTCGCACTTGCATCAGCAATATAAACGTTGCCCTGCGAATCGGCGGCGAGCGCATTAGGAACGGCAAGCGACGCCGCGGTGGCTAAGCCTCCATCGCCCGAACTAGCGCTCATGGTGTTGCCGGCGATTGTGGTGATGATTCCTCCCGGAGAGATTTTGCGCACCACGTGATTACCGGAGTCGGCGATATACAGATTGCCCGAGGAATCCAGCGCAAGAGCGGCAGGCCCGTTCAATTGAGCTTGGGCGGCCGGACCGCCGTCTCCGGCATAGCCTGCCGCGCCCGTTCCGGCGATCGTAGTGATTGTGCCTCCCGCGACCTTCCGCACCGCGTTATTGCTGAAGTCCGCGATATAGAGATTACCGGCCTTGTCCACAGCCAATCCCGCGGGCGAATTGATCTGGGCGCTGGTCGCGGGCCCGCCATCCCCTCCATAACCCGCTGCGCCGTTTCCGGCGACCGTAGTGATAGAGCCGCCGGAAAGCATCCGCACTCTTTGATTTCCGGTGTCGGAGATGTACACGTTTCCGGACGCATCCGTGGCGAGGCCCGTTGGGAAATTCACTTGTGCGCTGGCGCCAGTGGACCCATCGCCGGCAAAGCCGGGAGTTCCATTGCCCGCCACCGTGGAGATGGTTCCATCACTTGCGATCATGCGGACGCGTTGATTGTTCGTGTCGGCGATATAGACCACTCCGCTGGGCGCGATGACGACGCCGGAAGGCGCGTTCATCAGAGCGTTCTGCGCCGCACCTCCATCGCCAGAATAGGTGACAAGGCCATTGCCTACCAGCGTCATGATATTGCCGGACGCGTTGATCTCGCGTATGCGCGCGTTCAACAGATCGACAAAGAAAATGTCGCCGGTTGGGTCTACTTGGATGCTGGTGGGCGAATTCATCTCGGCAGTCGCGGCCGAGCCCCCGTCGCCAGCAAAGCCAGAACCGGAATTGCCCATGACAGTCGTAATCTTCTGAGTGGACGCGGTGACCTTGTAAATATGGTTGCCATCGCGATCCGCGATGAAAATATCGCCGGCGGAGTCGATAGCGACGCCCGTGGGTCCGGCGAGCACCGTGGCGTTGGCCGCGCCTCCTTCCGTGTAAGTCGTGCCTCCGCCAACCACAGTGTTGATGATGCCGGAAGGGTTCACTTGCCGAATGCGTCCGTTGCCGGTGTCCGCTATATAAAGGTTGCCGGACGAATCGAACGCGAGGTCGCTGGGCACGCTCAGGGCCGCATCAATGGCGGGACCGCCATCGTGCGATTCTCCCCGGATGTAGTTTCCCGCGAAAGGATAAATGATCCCGCCCGACACCTGCCGGATCACGTTGTTGGCGGAGTCGGCGATGTAGAGATTGCCCGCCGTATCCAACGCCAAACCTAGGGGAATGTGGAGCTCGGCTTGAAGCGGATCGCCGTAATCGCCACTGCTGCCAGCTTTCCCATTGCCCGCGAAGGTGGAGATAACGCCGTTTGAGACCAAGCGGATACGATTGTTTCCCGTGTCCGAGATGTAAATGTTGCCCTGCGTGTCGACGACTACGCCCTGCGGAGAGTTCAATTGGGCGCCCAGCGCTGGCCCTCCGTCGCCCGAAAATCCGGCGCGCCCGTTGCCCGCGACTCGGGTTACCGTTCCGCCTTGCGAAAGGCGATAGACGGAATTCAGAGCGGTGAAATAAACGTCGCCCGCCGGATCCACGCCCACCCTACCCAGTCCGCCAAGAGCCAGGCTCGAGCCGGCGGCGACGGCGGGCGCAGGCGTCCCTCCGGCAATCGTCGTGACCGTATATGTTTGAGCCGCCAGGGGAACACACGATGCCAGCGCTAAGAAAAACCTCATTTGGAACATGTATTTAAAGACACCTGAACCCGGGACACGCAAGAAGCCAATTGGACGCGTCAGCTTGTGCTTGAGTTCCATTGTAGCCTCTTCCAAGGAGTTAACGTTTATGAACTTTCCCCAGCGGTTTTTTGTTAGGATGTTTCAGGGAGCGTTCCTGCCGCGTTTGTGAGCGGCTTCCAAAAATTGATCCAACAGTCAATGTCATGGAGTCCGGCTCGGTTACGCGCTGGTGTGCAAGCTCCGGCGGATGGCCGCCAGGGAGAAGCCTGAAGGCGCGCGGAGGACTCCACCCTGCTGAGTTCGGGGTCAAATGACGGAAGCTAGGACGGCGTGGTGGTGCGCTCCTGTTTCACCCACGCTCTTTGATGAAACCGCGCACAACGCAACGCCGCGGCGGTTTCCGGGGAAAATAAGGATGCCGCGGCGTCTTGTGCGCTCTTGACCAATCTCTTATTCATAGGCGATATTTTCGCTTCGCCCGGACGCGCCATGGTGGCGCGCCATCTTCGCGAAATCGTCGCCGCCGAAAACATTCAACTTACCATCGCGAACGGAGAAAACGCCGCGGGCGGTTTCGGCATTACGCCTCCTTTGGCCGACGAGCTATTCGGTTACGGCATCGACGTGCTGACTAGCGGAAACCATGTCTGGGACAAAAAGGAGATTTACGACTACCTGCCGCGCCAGCCGCGCCTTCTCCGTCCGGCGAATTACGTCGAGGAATTGCCCGGCGCCGGTCTCATCGTGGTGGAGGCGCGAAACGGAGTACCCTGCGCCATTCTGAATCTGCAAGGACGGGTCTACATGCCAGCCACGGAATGTCCCTTTCGTAAGGCCGACGCATTGCTCGCCGTGCTGCCCGCGGAGGCGAAAGTCCGCTTCCTCGATTTCCACGCCGAACTAACCAGCGAAAAGATGGCCATGGGGTGGTATTTGGATGGCCGCGTCTCGGCCGTGATCGGCACGCACACGCATATCACAACGGCCGACACACGCATTCTTCCGAACGGCACGGCTTACCAAACCGATGTCGGCATGACCGGTCCCTACAATTCCGTCATCGGCGTGGACAAGGACATCGTGTTGCGGCGGTTTCTGACGCAATTGCCGGTGCGCATGGAGGCCGCGCGGCATGGAGCCGAGCTCCATGCGGTGGTAGTGGAAGCCGATGAGGCCACCGGCCGCGCGACCGCGATACGCCGCATCGCCATCGAGAGTTAATCGGCCTCAGCCGCCTTTCACCGGCGGATGCGCTACGGATTCCGCCTAGCCGGTGTGCTATCATAGAGGCGATTTCCCACAGCGGAAGTGCCCCAATACAATGCCGAAGTTAAAAACACATAAGGGCGCGGCAAAGCGTTTTAAGAAGACCGGTGCCGGCAAGATTAAGCGCCGGCACGCATTTGCGCGTCATATCTTAACGTCCAAAGCGCGGTCCCGGAAGCGGCGGCTGGGCCAGGGCGCTGTGGCCGACGAGACGAACAGCCCCGAAATTCAGCGCATGCTTCCCTATTGAGTTGTCGGGCTTAAAAGCCTCCTCACATAGGCGGACAGCGCGCCGCACGTGCCTGATCCGCTTGTAGAGAAACTGTAGAAGGAGAGAAAACGTGCCGAGAGTTAAACGTGGAACCAAGCGCCGTGCCAGCCGGCGCAAGACCCTGACCCTAGCCAAGGGATTTTTTCTCACCAAGAGCAAGCTTTATCGGGCTGCTCAGGAAGCCGTCGAGAAGTCGTTGCGGTACGGTTATGTCGGCCGCCGGCTGAAGAAACGCGATTTCCGCTCGCTGTGGATTGTTCGCATCGGCGCCGCCTGCCGGTCCGCGGGAATTTCCTATAGTCGCTTTATGGATGGACTGAAGAAATCCGGCGTCGAACTCAACCGGAAAAGCTTGGCCGATCTGGCTCTTAACGATTCGGCCGCCTTCAGCGCATTAGTCAACCAGGCGAAAGAGGCGCTCGATCACGAGCCCGCAAGGAGTGTGTAATGGAAGCCGTTGCCCCTTCCCTGCTGCCCCTGCCTGAAGACGACGCCCTGGCAAGTCTGGAGGACCGCATCCGCCGCGCTGTAGAGATGTTGTCGACGTTGCGCGAAGAGCGTGACGCCGCCCTGGCTGAGCGGGATGCGGCCAAGAAGGCCGCGCGGGAGGCTGTGGCGGAATCGCAGAAGCTTCGCGAAGAGATCGAGATTCTTCGCAGCGAGCGCAAACAGGTCCGCAGCCGCATCGAGAAACTTCTCGGGCAAATGGAACTGCTCTAATGGACGCAGCGGCTGAGCCAAGAACAGTTCGCGTCACCATCTTCCATCAACAGTACACAGTTAGCGCCCCTGAAGAAGCAAAAGAGATCGAAGCCCTTGCCCGCGATGTGGACGAGTTGATGATTTCTATTGCGCAGCGAGCCGGAAACGTGGACGCCACCCGTGTAGCCGTGTTGGCCAGCTTGCATCTGGCCGACCGCCTTCGCACCATAGAGCGCGAACTTTCTGTCCTGAAAGCGCGCGTCGGCGAAAAATCCCGCCAGTTTTCAGTGCTGCTGGACCGCGTCATCGAGTAGGCGCAATGCCGCACGAGCGTGCTGGTTTTGCAAAGCGCCTCTAATTCCGAGGCTCTGCCCAAATGGACATGGAACCCGAAATCTTGCGGCGCGCGGCCCGCGTGCGTCTTTTTCTAATGGATGTCGACGGAGTCCTCACCGACGGCCGGCTGTTCTATCTTCCGCAGCCGGAGGGCGAGGGGGTGGAAACCAAGGCGTTCGATTCACAGGATGGCATCGCGCTTCAGTGGCTTGCATGGTTCGGGATCCAGACCGGAGTCATCAGCGGCCGCGTTTCCCCGGCTGCCGAAGAGCGGGCCCGTCAGGTAGGCATGAAATATGTCTACCAAGGATACATCGAGAAAATTCCGATCCTGGAGCAAATTAAGGCATCGAGCGGAATTGCGCTCGATCAAATGGCCTATATGGGCGATGATTTAACGGATGCTATCGTGATGCCTCGCGTCGGCTTGGCTCTCGCCCCGGCTAACGCGCGCTCCGAAGTGAAACGAATCGCGAACTATGTTACTGCCGCATCCGGAGGGCGCGGAGCCGTCCGCGAAGTCTGCGAGTTGCTGCTGAAGGCCCACGGCCATTGGGAGGAACTGTTGCGCAAGTACGAGATTACTCCCATTTCTTGACTTAGGGCCCGCTTCCCGCAAGCCCGAAGCTCAAGCCAATTGGACACATCGAAATGTTAAAAGGCGTCGACGGCGTTTCGCAGAGCGGAAAAGGGCATGACCCATTTCTCCGCAACGTTCTGTTACTATAGCTGCGAACGGCTGCAGATGCCGTCTTGTAAAACCGTGCAGCGCAAGGTTTTGCCGAAGGCAGCATGGTTTATAAGGCAGGATCAGCGACCGACGGAGCCGATTTCCGATCAGAAAACACCCGTTCAGTTAACAGGAGATGTCATGAGGCTGAATTCTATTCGTCAGGCGACCGTTCGGGCGGTCGCGTTGGGGCTATGCGGAATCGCGCTGGCAACCGCGCCGGCTGCGCGTGCGCAAGACAAAATGACTGCGCAGTCATTGATTGACCGCCAGATGATTTTAGATCAGATCACGCGTTACTATTACAACTTCGGCAAAGCGGACCGGCAGAGCGAAGAGAGCTTCTATGCCGAGGACTGCGAGTTGATTCTCGGCACAAGGCGCTACAAGGGCAAGGAAGGCATCCGGCAGGCGTACAACCGTGGTTCTGTGGCGCCTGCTGCCGCCGCGGCGCCCCCCCGCGAAAGGACCGCTTTCAATGTGACGATCGAGAATCCGCTGATCGTCGTGCATGGCGACACCGCCACCTCGCAGGTCATTTTCACCGAGTACCGGCAGGAGAAGGTGGGCGATCCGATGAAGATGACGACTCAGGGAAAGGAGTACGCGACCTGGACAAGGTGAATGGCCAGTGGCTGTACAAGACCCGCCAGATCACGAGCGGCAGCAACTTGCCGGAAGGCTGGAAGGAATAAGCACCCGGCGCGTAACATAGTATGAAAGCTCTGTCGTCAGTTCTCCCATTGGTGAATGGTATAAACTCGGCGTTAGACAATCGCTCGATTCGTCGTTTCAAACACGGGAATCGATTTCTAGATCAGGGAGGTCAAACAATGCGAAAACGTTCTCTCATGTTCCTTTCGTTGCTGGTTCCAGCGTTTTTAGTCCTGGGCGGATATGCCGTCGTTGAGGCTCAGCAAAAGACTTCTTCGACGGCGCGCGCGAAGCGCTGGTCTGATCCAGCCACCTGGCCTGACAAAAAGGCGCCGGCCAAAGACGCCGCGGTCACGATTGACAAGGATATGAACGTGGTCCTCGACGTGTCTCCGCCGCCGCTGCGCAGTTTGACGATCAATGGCA
>DATGLY010000128.1:0-24733 GCA_035293905.1 Bryobacteraceae bacterium | reverse complement strand
CAGCAGCTCGCCCCTCGGAATGACCGGAATCCCCCGCCTCCTCGCCTCTTGGACCTCCGGATTGTCCGCGCCCACCGCGGAGCTCACCACCAGCGCCTTGGCGTCGCCCAGATGGCTTGCCGCGTGCCCCTGATAGACCTTCGCGCCCCGCTTGCCCAGCCGCTCCGTGATGGGCGTGCGGCGCAGGTCTGAGCCGCTCACCCGATACCCCATCTCCAGCAGCACCTCCGCCAGGCCGCTCATGCCGATGCCGCCGATGCCCACGAAGTAAACGGACTGGGGCTTAAAAAACATTTTCCTTTTGTATTGTTTCGGCTTTCGCGGCGTATGTCAATGGTTTACTCGCAGGATTCCAAAATCTCCGCCGCACGCCGCGCCGCTCCCGGCTTGGCCAAGGCCCGCGCCGCTTGCCCCATCGCCGCCAGCCGGTCCGGATCCGCCGCCAGCCGCATCACCTCCTCCACCAGCCGGGTTCCCCTCATCTCGCCGTCCGGCACCAGCCGCGCCGCTCCCGCTTTCTCGAAAGCTTCCGCGTTGCGTAGCTGATGATGATCGCTGGCCGTGGGCAAAGGCACCAAAATGGACGGCTTTCCCGCCGCCGCCAGCTCGCTCAGCGTGCCCATGCCCGAGCGGCACAACACCAAATCGGCGCGCGCATAGGCTTGCGGCATGTCGTCGATAAACGCGCAAACCTCGAATGGCGACCGCCCCGCCAAGTCCCCATAGGCCGCCGCCCCGGTCTGATGGATGATCCGAACGGCTCCTTCCGGCCACAGCGCCCAGCTTTCCTCCACCGCGCCATTCAGCGTCCTCGAACCCTGGCTCCCTCCGGTGATCAGCAGCGTGAGCGGCCGCCCCGGCGGCTTCGGCGGAATCGCGAAAAATTCTCGCCGCACCGGAAGCCCGGTGACTTCGGCGCGGCCCCGCGGAAACCAGCGCGCCGTTTCCGGAAAGCTCACCAGCGCCCGGGCCACGAAACGCGCCAAACGCCGGTGCGTAAACCCGGGCACGGCGTTCGGCTCCATCGCAACCACCGGAATCCGCCCCCACAGAGCCGCCAGCAAAACCGGCCCCGCCACGTAGCCGCCCATCGAAAAAACCGCCGCCGGCGACGCCCGCCGCAGCATCCGCCACGCCTCCCATACGCTCCCCGGCAGATCCGCCAGAGTCGCCAGCCTCTTGCGCATCCCGACCCGCTTCAGCCCCCCGATCTCGATCCATTCGATGGGAAAATTCTCCGCCGGCGCCAGTCTGGCCTCCACGCCCCGCCGCGTCCCAATGAACCGGACCGAGTGCCCGCGTTCCCTTAATTCGCGCCCCACCGCCAGCAGCGGAAATACGTGCCCCCCCGTGCCGCCCCCGGCCATCACGAACGTCGCCACTTGCTCTTTCACCCCTCATGCTCGCTCACGCTCAGCAGCATTCCCAGCGACCCCAGCGTGCTCACCAGCGAGCTTCCCCCAAAGCTGATCATCGGCAGCGGGAAGCCTTTCGTGGGCGCCATATCCAGCACCACCGTCATGTTGATCAGCGCCTGGATCACAATGGACACCGTCACGCCCAGCGCCAGATAACGCCCGAAATCGTCCCGCGCCAGCAAATACAGCCGCACTCCCCTCCACAGCACCACCAAAAACGCCGCCAGCACCGCCGTCGAGCCCCACAGCCCCAGTTCCTCGCCGATGGTGGCGTAAATGAAATCGGTGTGGGCCTCCGGCAGAAACATCAGCTTCTGCTTGCTCTTCATCAAGCCCACCCCCCACACACCCCCCGTTCCCACCGCGATCTTCGACTGCCGCGGCTGATAGCTCGCATCGCGCACCGTCGTGGACCGCTGCACGTACTTGCGGATCCGTTGATGCGTGTCGATCAGCTCGATCCGCGAGTAATCCGGATCGATGTAGGCGATCACCCGCCCCAGCCGGTAGCCGCGCGAAAATACGGCCACCGCGAACAGCGCCAGCCCAACCGCGCCCACTCGAAGCAGGTGCTTCCATTCGAGCCCGGCGATCCAGAACACGATCACCGTCGTCAATACCGGCACCATCGCCGTCCCCAGGTCCCCCACCACCACCAGTGCGGCCAGCACCGCCACGGCCAGCGCGGCTTGCTGTAGAGTCTTTCGTTGGTTCACGGCCTGCCCCCGCCGCGATAAAAAGTAAGCCAAAAACAGGATCAGCGCCGGCTTGGCGAACTCCGAAGGCTGTAACGAGCCTACCCCGGGAATGCGGAACCAGCGGTGCGTCCGCGGATCGGCGAAAATCACCGCCACCAGCAGCGCCAAAACGATGCTCAGCGTCGTGAACGCCCACGCCGGCGTGTTCAGCCGCCGGTAATCCATGCGCTTGAAATACATCATCGCCCCGAACGACACCGCCGCGAACCCCATCTGGTGCAGGACGAAATAATACGGCGGCACGTGATAAAACGGCTCCGCCGCCGCGCTCGAGGCGCTATAAACCATCACGATTCCCAAGCCCGTCAGCGTCAGAATCGTCGCAAACAGCAGCCAGTCGGTCTTCAGCTTCATGCCGTCCTACAGCTCCTTCACCAGCCGCTTGAATTCGCGTCCGCGATGTTCGAAGTTGTCGAATTGATCGAAGCTTGCGCAGGCCGGGGCCAGTAATACGGTGTCTTGGGCGCGGGCGCGCGCGCGCGCTTCGCTCACCGCCTTGTCCAGCGTGACGCACGCGATGGCCGGAACGTTTCCCCCTGCCTGTCGCTCGATTTTGCCCGCGGCCTCGCCGATCAGCAGCATCGCGTGCGCCTTCGCCTTTAACAACGGCCCCAGCGGCGTGTAATCGGAATCTTTGTCTTTGCCCCCCATAATGACCCAAAGCCGCCCCGGAAACGCCTCCAGCGCCTTGATGGCCGCATCCACGTTGGTGGCCTTCGAATCGTTGTACCAGTCCACCCCGTCCAGCGTCCGCACGAATTCCAGCCGGTGTTCGACGCCCGGAAAGGTCCGGATCGCCGCGCGGATCTGTTCGTCGTTGGCTCCCGCCTGCCGCGCGATCAAAGCCGCCGCCGTTGCGTTGTCCAGATTGTGCGCCCCGCGCAGGGGAACCTCGGTTGTAAATGGCTCCCGCGAGCAAAACCACGCCACTCGCGATTTCAAAGACTTCGCCAAATCCCGCGTGATCGGGTCGTCCGCATTCAGCACCGCCCAATCCTCCGCCGTCTGATTTTCGAACAGCCGCGCCTTCGCCGCGGCGTAGCGCTCCAGAGTGTAGTGGCGGTCCAGATGGTCGGGCGTGATGTTCAAACAGGCGCCCACTTGCGCGTGAAATCGCTGGATCGTTTCCAGTTGAAAGCTGGAAAGCTCCAGAACGTTCCATTGGTCCGCCCGCGAAGCCGCAACCATCGCGCAGGGCGGCGTGCCGATGTTGCCCCCCACCTGGGCCGGGATTCCACAGCCGGAAAGAATGTGGCCCGTCAGGGCCGTCGTCGTGGTTTTCCCGTTGGATCCGGTGATTCCGATGATCGGGCCTTGCAGAAACCAGCTCGCCAGCTCCAGATCTCCAATCACGGCGACCCCTTTTTTTCGCGCCCCCTCGAGCTCCTCCAAGTCGGCGCGCACTCCCGGCGAAAGCACGATCAGGTCCTTCCCGCAGAAAGATTTTGGAACTTGATTGCCCAGCTTCTGATCCACTCGCGTCACCCGCGCGCCCTTGGCCTCCAGCAGCTCGGACGCCGCAGCCCCGCTCCGCCCCATCCCCACCACCGCGACCCTTGCGCCTTCCAGTTTCATCTCAGCTTCAAGGTCGTCAGCGCGAACAGCGCCAGAATCAAGCCCGCGATCCAGAACCGCGCAATCACCTTGGACTCCGCCCATCCCAGTTGCTCGAAATGGTGGTGCAGCGGCGCCATCTTGAAAAGGCGCTTTCGCCGCAGTTTGTAGCTCCCCACTTGCAAGATCACCGAAAGCGCCTCTATGACGTAGATGCCTCCGATGAAGAAAAGCAAAACCTCCTGCTTCAACAGCACCGCCACCGTGCCCAGGCTGCCCCCCAGGGCGTAGGAGCCTACGTCGCCCATGAAAATCTGCGCCGGGTGCGCGTTGTACCAAAGAAATCCCAGCGACGCGCCCGTCATCGTCCCGCAGAAAATCGCCAACTCCGACGCCCCCGGCGTGCGCGACAGCTCCAGGTAGCGGGCGAACTCGGCGTGCCCGGACAAAAACGCCAGCGCCGTCATCGCGCCCGCCGCGATCACCATCAGGCCGATCGCCAAGCCGTCCAAGCCGTCGGTCAGGTTCACCGAATCGGAGCAGCCGATCAACACCAGCGCCAGAAAGCCAAAAAAGAACGCAAACGCCAGCGGATACGTCCACGCGTTTTTCAGCCACGCGTGAACCAGCAGGTCCGGCTTGAAGTTTTTGAAAAACGGCACGTTCATATTGGTGGAGTAAACGCCCTTGGCGTGCATTCCCAACAGCAGCACTCCCACCAGCATCGCGGCGATGAACTCCAGCCCCAGCTTCTGCCGAACCCTCAGCCCCAGGTTCCGCTTCCTTTTGATCTTCAAATAGTCGTCTAGGAAGCCGATCGAGCCGAACCCCACCAGCCCCGCCAGCGCCACCCAAATCGCGGGCGTCCGCAGATCGGCCCACAACAGCGTCGGAATCAGGATCGAAATCCCGATCAGCAGCCCGCCCATGGTGGGAGTTCCCTCCTTCTTGTGGTGAGACTGGGGTCCATCCTCGCGGATGGGTTGGCCAATCTGAAACTCCCGCAGGCGCTCGATCAGCCACGGCCCCAGAAGGATGGCCATCAGCAGCGCCGTGATGCTGGCCATCCCCGTCCGAAACGTGGTGTATTGGAAAACCCGGAACGGCGAATAGAGATGGAACAGCTTTTGATAACCCAGCCAGTACAGCATTGGCCTTTTTCAATGACTCCCTTCGGAGGACGCTCCCGCGCCGCCGGCAGCGCTAAGAAATTCTTGGAGGGCTTCTTCGACATGTACGCCGCGGGAGCCTTTGAATAAAATGGCGTCCCCGGCTCGAGCCAGCGAGCGCGTGAATCGTCCCGCTTCCGCCGGATCTTCGAAAAAAAACGCGGCGTCGGCCCGAAGGCCGGCACGCTTGGCTGCGTCCAACATGTGATAGGCCGCGCCGCGTATCCCAACGAGCACATTTATTCCGCTTTCCGCCGCGTAGCTGCCTACGTCGCGGTGAAGCGGCTCAGCCCAACGGCCAAGCTCGAGCATCTCCCCCAGAACCGCGATCCGCCGTTCCGCAGGCGAATCCCGCAGCACGTCTAACATGGCTCGCGCCGCGTCTGGGTTGGAGTTGTAACAATCGTTATACACCAAAATACCCTCGTGATGGAAGCGTTCTCCACGCATTTTTCCAACCGCGATTTTTTTTACGCTTTCCACCAGCCGGTCGGGCGCGATTCCATGCACGCCCGCCGTCGCGATCCCCGCGAGAAGGTTGGAAATCCCGTGCCGTCCCAGCAGCGGGCTCTCGAATCGCGCCTCGCCCACCCGGAATTTCACGCCATTGTAAAGATATTGAACCTCCTCGGCTCTCACCTGCGCTTTCGCCGACTGCCCGTAAGTCACAACGCGCCCTGGCCGGCCATGGCTCTGAAATCCCGCCACCCGCGCATCGTCCGCGTTCAACACCGCCGTTCCCGTTGTCGGCAGCGCCTCGATCAACTCGCGCTTCGCCGCCGCAATCCCTTCGATCGACTCGAACTCCTCAATGTGAGCCCATCCTACGTTGGTGACCACCCCTGTCTCCGGCCGCGCGATCTCCGCCAGTCGCCTGATCTCTCCCGCGTGGTTCATCCCCATTTCCAGCACCGCTGCCTCCGCCCGTTCGTCGCATCGCAACAAAGACAGCGGCAGCCCCACGTGGTTGTTCAGATTGCCCTCGTTCTTCGCCGTATGGAAACGCTCCGCCAGCATCTCCGCGATGATGTCCTTTGTCGTGGTCTTCCCTGCGCTTCCGGTCACCGCCACCACGCGGCCGCCCCAGCTTTGCCTCGCCCGCGAAGCCGCCCGCTGGAGCCCTTGAAGCGCGTCCGCCACCCGCAATATTCGGCCCGCCGACGCCGAGCCGCCAGATACGTCCTGATCCACGACCACGGCCACCGCCCCCTTCCGGAATGCCTCCCCGACGTATTTATGCCCATTGTGATTTGGCCCCCGCAGCGCAAAAAATAGATCGCCCGGTTGAATCGAGCGCGTATCCACCGACCAGCCCGTCACCCACGCATCCGGCCCGTCCGGAGCGGGAAGATCTAAAAACTCCGCCACTTGGCGCAACCGAAACTTCATCTCTACTTCCGTTCTTTCTCCGCCGCCCCCGCTCCCGCCGCGGCCGGCTATTCATAGTCCAACTCCCGAAGCGCTTCCCGCGCCGCTTCCCGGTCGTCGAAAACAATCGCCTTGTCCCCGATAATCTGATACGTCTCGTGCCCCTTTCCCGCCAGCAAGACGACATCGCCCGGCAGCGCTTGCCTGATCGCCAGGCGAACCGCTTTGCCCCGGTCCGGCTCGGCGGTGTGCGGAGTATCCGTCCGCCCCAGGCCCACCAGCGCATCGTTCATGATGGCGATCGGGTCCTCCGACCGCGGGTTGTCCGACGTCAGCACTACGGAATCGCTCAGCTCTCCCGCCACCGCCCCCATCAGCGGGCGCTTGGACCGGTCCCGGTCGCCGCCGCATCCAAACAGCGTGATCACCCGCCCGCCCCTGGCCAGCTCGCGCGCGATCAGAATCGCATTGCGCAGCGCCTCGGGCGTATGCGCGAAATCCACCACCACCAGAAACGGCTGCCCTTCGTCGATGCGTTCGAACCGGCCCGGCGCGCTGCGGCAGGCGGCAACCCCCCGCGCGATCGTGGATAGACCGATCCCATAACTCAGCGCCGCGCCCGCCGCGGCCAGAATATTTAAAACGTTGATGCGGCCTACCAGCCGAGATTCAATCCTCTGCCGCTGCCCGTCCCAGTCCAAATCGAAAGACAATCCCCGAAAATCCGAACGCACCCCCTCGGCCCGCAACCCGGCGCGGGCCGAGAATCCATACCAAATCGTCTGCGCCGGCGCCGCCGGCCGCATCGATTCGCTGGCCTCATCCTCCGCGTTGAGAATGGCCCATTCCGGTCCCGGTCCTTCCGGAGGAACGAACAGGAAACGCTTGGCCGCCGCATACGCCTCCATCGTACCGTGGAAGTCCAGGTGATCCTGGCTCAAATTGGTGAAAACGGCCGTATGGTATCGGAAGCCCCAAACCCGCCCCAGCGCCAGAGCGTGCGAGGAGACTTCCGAAACCAGGTGGCTGCCATGGCGCTTCTCCAGCTCCGCCGCGAACCTCATCGTATCCAGCGGTTCGGGCGTCGTGTTCGGGGCCGGCCACACATCGTCCCGGATCCGGTATTCCACCGTGCTGATCAGTCCCGTCGTGAAACCCGCCTCGCGCAGAATCGACTCCAGCAGGTACGCCGTCGTGGTTTTGCCGTTGGTGCCCGTAATCCCGCTGAATCGGATGCGCAAATCCGGATGATTGTAGAAATTGGCCGAAGCCGTGGCCAAGGCCCTCCGGCCGTCCTCCAGCTCGATCCACGGCCCCTCAAAGTCCGGAGGCCGCGGACTCGCGCTCGCCACGGCAAGCGCGCCCTTGGCCATCGCTTCGGAGGCAAAGCGCGCCCCGTCTACCCTGGATCCTGGAAACGCGAAAAACACAAAATCCTTTTGAATCCGGCGGGAATCGTAGTCGAGGCCCGCGGCCGCCGCCTCCGCCACAACTCGGGGCAGCTCTCTCCGGAGCTTCACGCCTGCCAGCAACTCGCGCACCGTCATGGGTCGGCCTCCCGCGCTCCGCAAAAAACCGGCGGGCGCCCTTTCTTTAACCCCAGCCAACACCCCGCCCGCTCCCTCGCCGGCCGTTACTTGAAAAAAGTCGCGCGTTCAACGTCCGAACTGCACCCGAACCCGCCCCTGCGTCCCCAAAGGCGCTCCCGGAGGCGGGTCCTGATTCCGCGCCAGCCCGCTGCCTTCCACTTCCACCTGCAAGCCCGCGGCCGAAGACTCCTCTAACACGGCGCGCAGCGACATGCCGCGAAAATCGGGAGTCCTCTTTGCGCCGGATGCGTCAAAAAAAGTCCGCCGGTCCAGATTCATCGCCGGACTTCCGTCCGCATCGGCGGCCGGAGCGTCCGTCTGGACCGGCGGTGGAGTGACGGAGGATACAGATTGTGTCCCGGCAGGCGAAGTCTTTTCGCCCGCCTCGGCTTTGTCGCCCTGCGGAGATTTTTCAGGCAGGTCCTTGGGCACGTCCAGCATGCGCAAGGCGGTCGTCGCCACTTCGCGGAAAACCGGCGCCGCCACCGGTCCCCCATATCCCGCTGTTCCCCCCGTGGTGTTGTTCAGCGTCACCGCGATCACGATCTTCGGATCGGCGACCGGCGCAAACCCTACAAAGCTTGCGTTGTAGGCGTGCGTGTAAACGTGACCTTTGACGTCGAATATCTGGGCTGTTCCCGTCTTGCCCCCCGAGGTGTAGCCGCGCAGATTCGCCAAGCCCTTGGCCGTGCCGCGCAGCACCACCCCTTCCATCATCTGCCGCATCGTGATCGCCGTCTCCGGAGCAATCACGCGAACCGGTTTTTCCGCCCTGTAGCGTTCCTCCGGCTGGCCCGGCTTGCGCCGGCAAAGCACGATCTGCGGGTGCACGCGCAACCCGCCGTTGGCAATCACCGCTCCCGCCACCGCCAGTTGCAAGGCCGTCGCGCTTACCTCATGCCCAAAGGCGATCGACCCGATCGAGCTCGGCGTCCATTGCTCCACCCGCCGCAACATCCCGGCCGATTCGCCCGGCAGCTCGATTCCCGTCTTCTCTCCAAATCCGAAGCGCCGGACATAATCGTACATCGCCCGTTCGCCCACCTTCAACGCGATGTTCACCGCGCCGATGTTGCTCGATTTCGCGAGTACGTCGGCCATGCTCAATGCGGAGTAGCTGTTGTGGTCGTGAATGATGCGGCCGAAAAGATTGATCGTCCCGTTGCCGCAGTTGATGATCGAATCGGGCCGCAGATTCGTCGTTTCCAGCGCCGCCGAAAGCGTGATCGTCTTAAAGACGCTCCCCGGCTCAAACGGCGTCGTGATCGCTAGGTTGCTCCGCGCTCCGGCCGGTTCCTCCGGACTCGGCGCCTCGTTGGAATCGAACCGCGGATAGTTCGCCATCGCCAGCACCTCGCCGGTGGACGGATCCAGGGCCACGATCGAACCCGTCTTGGCGTGGCTGCTGACGATGGTCTTGTCCAGCTCCTTTTCCGCCACGTATTGCAGATTCGGATCGATCGTGAGCGTGATGTCCTCGCCCGGATCGGGCGGGCGGGTCACCACCGAGTCGTACACGTTCTGCTTGACGTCCGTATACACGCGCGCCAGCCCCGGCCGCCCGGAAAGCTCCTCGTCGAAAGCCTGCTCGATCCCCGCGTTGCCGCGCTCTACATCCCCATCGTCCACCATCCCCGTCGACCCCACCACGTGGGACGCCAGCGTTCCCCGCGGATAGAAGCGCCGCATCTCCGGGCGAAACTCCACCCAGTCGAGCTTCAGGCTGCGCACCCGCGCCGCCTCCTCCGCGCTCACTTTCCTTTTCACCCACAAAAAGCCTCTCCCCCGTAGTTTCGCCCACCGGATGTGATCCAGCAGTTGCCCGCCATCCAGCTCCAGCAGCGGCGCCAGCAAATCCGCCGCCACCGCCGGGTCGGGAATGCGCTGCGGATTGACGCAGATGGATTCGGCCGGCAGCGTCTTCGCCAATGGCTGGCCGATGCGGTCGAAAATCGTGCCCCGCAGCGCGGGAACCTCCACCACTTTCTGCTGCTGCTGCTGCGCCAGCTTTAGCAGCTCCTCGTGATGAATCACCTGCAGCCATAGCAGCCGCGCGAATATGGCTCCGGCCCACGCCAGCAGCAGCCTCAGCAGCCATCGCAAACGGCGCGTGGATTGCGTCTCCAACACGACTCGATACCTCGCAAACCGCCCCTTCTTGCTACCGGTTCATGGCCAGCGATCCCTGCGCTCCTTCCAGATACACCACCTTCTGCGGCGCCGGGTCCACGAACTGCTGCTCGCGCGCCAGTTGCTCCATCCGCGCCGGCGACAGCAGCTTCGATTCCTCCAGTTCCAGCGATGCCCGTTCCGCCGCCAGCCGGTCGCCCTCCTGCCGCAACGCCTGAATCTCGTAGCCCGCCAGCAGTCCATACGCGCTCGGCAACAGCACCCCGATCAGGAGCACCGCCGTGCCGAACACGCTCCCCGCCAGCTTCAGCGCCCGGCCGCGCGCCGCCGGATCGGCTTGCCGCACCACCCGGCTGTTATCGATCCGCTTCACGTAAAATAAAATGTCCTCGTTCGCAAAACTGCGAACCCGCGTGGAAGCCTTCTGGCGCGCCGCCGGCGCCGTTCTTTCCGCTCCGGAACGCGCCAACAGCCCTCCCCATACTTGATCTAGTGTCGCCATTTCCCTTAGTTCTCCGATAAATTTGAAGCTCGATTCTTATAACAATTCGATGGCTCGCAACTTCGCGCTCCGGGACGCCGGATTCTCCCGGACCTCTTCCGCCGTTGGCCGCACGACATGCCGCGCCAGCAGCCTCGCTCGCCCTTCTTTGGCCATCGCCTGAAAGCTCCGCTTCACCTTGCGGTCCTCCAGCGACGTGAACGTAATCACCACGGCGCGTCCGCCCGCGCCCACCAATCTGGGTATGGATTCCAAAAGCGCGTCCAGTTCCCCCAATTCATCGTTCACCGCCATCCGCAGCGCCATGAACGTCTGCGTGGCCGGGTGAAGCTTACCCGCACGGGGCGCAACCCCCTCGATCAGCTTGGCCAACTGACCTGTGGTTGTAATGGGCCGGCCCCGTACGATTGCTCTGGCTATCTTCCGGCTCCTCCTTTCTTCGCCCAGCGTGTAAATGAGCCGGGCGAGCTCCTGTTCGGATTCCAAATTCACGATGTCCGCGGCGGTCCGCCGTTGACCCCTCGACATCCTCATGTCCAGCGGACCGTCCGCCAGCAACGAAAACCCCCGTTCCCCCACCGTTAACTGATGCCGTGATACCCCAAGATCCGCCATCAGCCCGTCCAGCTTCGCGATCCCTTCCGCTTCTAATACCTCTCCCAGTTCCGAAAACAGTGCTTGATGAAAATGAATGCGCGGCCCGCAATCCCGCGTGTTCGCGCGCGCCATCTCCAGACTCTCTCCATCCCGGTCGCAAGCCAGCAGCAGCCCGCTCGTCAGCCGCCGCGCGATCGCCCCCGAATGCCCTCCTAAGCCCGCCGTGGCGTCGCAATAGATTCCCTCCGGCCGGATATTTAAAAAGTCCAGGCTTTCGCCCAACATCGCCGGATAGTGCTGCATAGGCCGCCATCGACGCTAGTTGAACCCCATCTTTTCGAGCGTCCTCAAATCCTCCGCCAGGCTGGCGCGCGCCGCCTGTAACAGCTCGTCGTGAATCTTCTTGCTCACCACGTTGACCCGTCCATTGTGCACATCCACCACAACCGCCTGTTTTTCCAGCCCCATCTCCTCCCGCAGCGGCGCAGGCAATAGCACCCGTCCCGACTTGTCGATCTCCGCGTCCCCCCCGTAGTGCTTCGCCAGCCGCATCAATCTCTCCACCGCGGCCGAGTTTTCCCCCGCGTTCCGCGCAAGATTTTCGTTGCGTTTCCACTCCGTTAGCGGGTATATTCGAACCTGACGGAAATCCACCGTGGTAATGAATACCTTGGTCACTCCAGACGCCGCCAGGTACTCCACCACCTTCGCCGGAAGCTTTAATCTCCCCTTGTCGTCCACGCTCGCCGGCTCGATGGAATGCGGCGGCTCTGCGGAGACGAAAGTCGTGGGTTCGTTTTTTCGATCCTCGGTTTCGGCCATTTCTAGCCACTTCAAGCCACATTAGGCCACTGAGTTAATGTAACGCCCCTTGCCCATCGATTGCAAGACTTTTATTTTCAGGACTTTACTTTCGCCAGATCTTCTCCAGGCAGTACTGGACCTCTATACCTAAGGGATGACTCGGAAACGGCAGACTTTCCTGGTCCCTGCCCCCTAACCGAGCTCTAAAAGCACCGGCTTTGCCCATCAATCTGCCTGGCGCGCACGGCAAATGGGGACCGTGACTGGCGCGCCCCCTTCTCATATTCTGTTCAAACACCAAGCGTATAGTAGGCTATTTGGCCATTCAATGATAACCGCAAAAACAGACGAGCTTCAGGCGATTCTTGACCGCGGCCGCTGGGACCAGGCAGCCGCCATCCTCGAGCGCCTCGACCCCGCCGTTGCCGCCGACGCCTTCTTTGCCCTCCCCTACGAGCAACAAAAGATTCTGTTTCGCGAATTGCCGGCCGAGTTCGCCGCCAAGCTCGCGCCTGCTTTCCCCTATTTCCACGCCTTCGCTCTTCTCCACACCCTCCCCCCCACCAGGATGGCTGCGGTCGTGGAAAAGATGAACCCTCAGGAGCGCCTGAACTTTCTCGAACAGCTTCCCGAGGAGTCGTGGCGGCAGATCGTCCACGAGCTTTATGGAGAAGCCGGCGTTCCCGCCCAAGCGCCGGAGGCGCCGGGACTGGCCCCGCCCGTCGAGCCGATTATCGAAGCGCGCCAAATCGAAAAAAAATTCAAGCGGCCCGACGGCGGCGAAATCGAGGTGATCGCGCCCACCAGCCTGATCGTCGAGCCGGGCGTCATCGTCGCCCTTTTGGGACCCTCCGGCTCCGGCAAGTCCACTCTTTTGCGGATGCTCGCCGGGCTTGCCGAGCCATCCGCCGGAGAAGTTCTTTGGCACGGCAAGCCGATGAATGGCGCAAAGCCCAATGTGGCCATCGTTTTCCAGAGCTTCGCCCTATTTCCTTGGCTGAGTGTTCTCGAAAACGTCGAGGTCCCCCTGCTCGCCCGCGCCATGCATCGCGAAGAGCGGCATCGCCGCGCGCTCAAGACCCTTCGCGCGGTTGGCTTGCGGGGCTTCGAAGCCGCTTATCCAAAGGAGCTATCGGGCGGAATGAGGCAGCGCGTGGGATTCGCTCGCGCTCTGGCCGTGGAGCCCGAAATCCTCTTCATGGACGAGCCGTTTTCAGCCCTCGACGTTCTCACGGCGGAGAATCTGCGCGGCGAGTTGTTGGATTTGTGGATGGAAAAGAAGATCCCTACTCGCAGCATTTTCATGGTGACCCACAACATCGAAGAGGCGGTGTTGTTAGCCGATCGCATTATTGTTCTCGGCCGGGACCCCGCCAAGATTCGCGCCGATTTCCGCGTCGCTCTGCCCCAGCCCCGCGAGCGCCATTCCCCCGAATTCCGGCTTTATCTCGACTACATTTACAAGCTGATGACCCAGCCGAAACTGGAGGCCGCCCCGCCGGCGTTCGTTCCGGGAGGCAAGCCGCCGTACCAGAAGTTGCCTCACGCCAGGGAGGGTGGCCTTGCCGGTCTTATCGAACTGCTGCACGATCGCGGAGGAAAGGAGGATTTGTATCGCATCGCGGAAGAGCTTCGAATGGACGTAGACGATCTGCTGCCGGTGGTGGAATCCGCCATGCTGCTCGATTTTGCGAAATCCGAACGCGGCGACGTCGAACTCACTCGCGCTGGCCGGGCCTTTGCCGAAGGGGATATCGCCGAAAGGAAGGCTCTGTTCCGCCAAGCCGCGCTGTCCCATGTCACTCTGCTCCAGCAAATCAACGCCGCGCTGGCGGCCAAATCCGATCACGCCATGCCGCTGGAGTTCTTCCGCGACATTCTCGACGAGCACTTTTCCCAGGAGGATGTGGAGCGGCAAATCGAAACGGTGCTCAACTGGGGCCGATACGGCGATATTTTCACTTACGATTCTGAAAGCGGCCGTTTGGTGTCGGCGCAGACCCAGGGCGGCTCCGAAACGGATGCGGCCCCTCTGCCCTGATGCTCGGCCGAACGGAAATGCACACCCGCAATTGGCCGCCTTGGGCCAATCTTTCGCGCCGCGCCTCGTCTTTGTTCACCGATATCCCCATCGTGGTGGCCGGATTCTCTCTGTTTTACGGCCTGCTGCTTCTGGCGCGCTATTGGGCCGCGCCAGTCCAGCCTCAAGCTCACATCGACCTCAGCCCGCGGGCCCTGCCGGCGTACGCGCTCTTCTCCCTGGCGCGCATCGCCGCAGCCTATCTTTTCAGCCTGGTTTTCAGCCTCGGCTACGGTTATCTCGCCTCGCAGAGCCCACAAGCCGAGCGGTTCATGATTCCCGTTCTCGACACCTTGCAGTCGATTCCCGTATTGAGCTTCCTGCCCGGCGTGATGCTATCCATGGCCGCGCTATTCCCCTCCACCCAATTCGGGCTGGAACTCGGCTCCATCTTGCTCATTTTCACCGGCCAGGTTTGGAATATGGCCTTCAGCGTTTACTCCTCGCTGAAAAGCATTCCGCGCGAGATGCTGGAGGCCGCCCGGCTCTACCGTTTGAGCCGGTGGCAGAGATTCTTCCAACTGGAGCTGCCGCATTCCGCCATCGGCCTGATCTGGAATTCGATGATGTCGGTGGCGGGGGGTTGGTTTTCGCTGATGGTGTGCGAAATGTTCGCCTTGGGAAACCGTGACCTGCGCCTTCCCGGCCTGGGCTCCTACCTCCAATCGGCTTCCAATGCCGGCGACAGCCGGGCGATCGCTTGGGGCCTCGCCGCCATGGTGGCGGTGATCGTGCTCCTGGATCAGCTCGTCTGGCGTCCCGCGATCGCCTGGAGCGAAAAGTTCAAGTTCGAGCAAGTGGAAGCTTCCGAGATTCCCCGCTCGCCGGTGCTCGATTTCCTCCGCCGGTCCCGATTGATCTCTCGGGCCGCGCATCTGGCGGTTGCGCCGGCGCGGGAGGCATTGACGCTGCATTTTGCGCGAGCTTACGCCAGGCCAGGGACCGTCGCCGGCTCGCGCCGCCGGAGCCGTGGGACGTCTCTGGTTCTGCCCGCCGCCGCGCTGGCCGTCGTCTTGTACGCCGCCGTTGGCATGACCGCCATGCTGGGCGCGCTTTCCCGCCCGGATTTGCGCGAGATTGCGTTGGGCGCGGGAGCCACGTTTCTTCGGGTCGAGCTCGCTCTGGCCCTGGCCGCCCTGTGGACCATTCCGGCCGGAATCTTTATCGGACTCAGACCGAGGGTTTCTGCGCTCGCTCAGCCGCTTGCGCAGATCGCGGCTTCCATCCCCGCCCCCGCCCTGTTTCCGGTCGTTTTAATGCTGTTGATCCGCATCGGAGGCGGGCTGGGCATCGCCTCCATTGTTCTGCTGCTGCTCGGAACCCAATGGTACATCCTCTTTAACGTGATCGCCGGAGCGGCCGCCATTCCCTCCGATCTAAAAGAGGTTTGCGGCATTTTCCGCCTGACGGAGCTTCAGCGTTGGCGCACTTTGCTGCTGCCCGCCGTGTTTCCCTACTTGGTCACGGGCTTCGTCACTGCCTCCGGAGGAGCCTGGAACGCCAGCATCATCGCGGAATATTTCCATTTTCGCGGCCAGACGTTTTCCATCCTGGGTCTCGGCGCGATCATCAGCCGCGCCACCGATAAGGGAGACTTTCCGCTCTTGCTCGGAGCCACCGTCGCCGTAAGCCTGACGGTGGTCGCCGTCAATCGCCTGCTCTGGAGACGGCTTTATTCCTTGGCCGCAACCAAATTCCGCCTCGATTTCTCCTAACGGTCCTCCCCTGTATGCGCGGTTCGTCTTCTGGCGGCCGCCAGCGCCGCCAGAGCCGTCGCCGTCGTGAAAATGCGGTTGCCATCGAGGAATAGCGGGCCGGCTTGCTCCCGGTTCCACGGATCTTCGCAGGCGCGATCCGTCAGACGAAGCAGCGCGGAGCTAGGCCAGCCGCCATCGGGATCCTGCGCGGCCACCAGCGCCGAGACGCCAGCCTCGTCCGCGTGCCCCAAATGAGCGCTGCTCATAATCCGCAGGCTCTGTTCAAAGCAATTCCGCGCTGCGATGGCCCGAAGCGCACGCAGCGCCCTGTCTGCGTCTATGGCCTCATCTGCGCGCCGCACCACCGCTAGACTGGCCTCAATCGAGTAGAGCCGCGAATCCCACCAGTAGGAATGCCAGAGCCCGTCCGGCGCCGTGTTTTCCAACAGCCATTCCACTCCGCGCGCCACGCATCGCTCGCCGGCGCCGAACCGCGTCAGCAGAGCCGACACGGCCGTAGCCGTTACTTCCGGGTGGGCTGCGGTCCATGCTCCAAATGCGCCGGGCGGCAGAAACGTAGCGAAGCCGCCGTCCGCGCGCTGAAATGCGAGCAGCCGCTCGAAACACCGGTCTGGCGCGGAAAACCCCACAGAGGAAAGGAACAGAATCGCGAGCGCGGTTGAATCCGCGTCCGGCCCGAGCTCTTCCCGGTACCCCCAGCCTCCTTCAGCGAACTCATGCGCGCGCAGCCAAAAGGCGGCTCTCTTCAAAGCCGTGGATGCGGTCTCGCTGTCAAACGGAGCTAGGCGGTAACCTACGTAGGCCGTGGTCCAGATTGTCGATTCTCCCGGCGGCAATTGCCAGTCCGTCCAAAAACCGCCTTCCGATTGCCGCGAAATCAGAAATTGCCGGCCCTTCAGCGCCGCGCGCTCGATCCAATCGGTCATTCCGAGATTCCCGGGCCTGGATTCAGATAGACGGTCGAATAGGGTTCCTCGCCGCGCACGCCCACGCCGACGTAGGCATGAAGCTTCGGCGCGCTCGCCTTGGGCGCTGCGCCGAGCAGTTCGACCATGTCCAGATACAAACCGGAATCCATCCCTTCGCTCTCGATCCATGCTTGGCTGCGCCGCGCCGCCTCCGCGTCGTTCAAGTAGGCGCAATGGGCGCACAACTCGAATTTTGGATTCATCGCCCCGCCCGGCTCGAATTGAAACGAGCAGACAGCGGACCGCAACGGATATTGCCGCTCCTCGCCAATTGTGGCGAGCGTATAGCGATCGATAAGGTCGCCGGCTTGAGCCGTAGCGGAAATATTCTCAAACAGATCCCGGTAGTCGCGCCATCTCAAGCCATAGCCGCTAAAGTAGGTTCGCGCGCTTACGGGATGGTGCGCCGAAATGGTGAAGGCTGTTCCCAATGGCGTGAGCGCCGGCGAAAGAGCTCCCTTAACGCGCTTCCACGAATCCCCTTGGCCGCAAAACTCCGCCGCGGTTTGCGCGCAACTCCAGGGGTGCTGATCCTCGCCGAATCGGGTATTCACGTAGATCGTCAGGGCCGGCCCGCCCGCGGGCGGAAAGCTCGCGCCAATCCAATAGACGCCCGGCCCGCTCCCGCTCCTCCGGGTCCCTTTTCGGGGCGCCAACTGAGGCATCAGATCCAGCACGCGTTTCGTCTCCGGTTCCAGGCCCAGCCGTTCTGAGACATCCGCAATCGTCTGCACCCCAACCTCGGCGCGCTCGGCGTCATTCAATGACGGCGAGCCCGCCTCGCCCAGGAACTGGAGCGCGGCGGCGCGCCCGCGCTGCAGCGCCAGAGAAAACTGAATGGCCGTGCCGTCCCGGTTGAGCCGGCACCCCTCTGGACGCTGGCGTCCCGGAGCCATCGAGAGCGATTCGCGGCAGATCCGGTCGTAAGTGTCGAGAATTTCTCCGCGGCGGCCGGAAAGCCCGAATCGCTCCGTCAACCGCAGCAGCTTTCCGCGCACCGCGGTAAACACGGTTTGCGTCGCCACGCGGCCTCCGCTACTTGAGCGCGATTCTTCGCAGCCCGGGCCGGGAGGATCTTCCCGCGCCGCCGGGGCCGTCGTCCGCCTTCTCCAGCTTCACCACGATTCGCGATGCCGCCTTGGCCTCGAAAATGACGGCTTGTCCCGGCTGTGCCTCCACCCTCGCCGGTTCCAGCGATTTCGCTCCGCAAGACACCCGAGCGGGCGGCGGCGGAACGTATGGTTTGGTTCCGATCTTCGGATACGGCACCACGATTTGTCCCGTCGCCTTGGTCAGCGTATTCGAGATGGAATACGTTCCCGGCCGCAAGAGGATCGCCGTAAACAGGTCGCCTTCGCCCAGGACCCTGCTGTCGTAGCCTTTGTCGCTCTGGTCCGCATCGATGCGCCGGACGTGAACGTAGTAGCCGCCGGATCCGCCCGAGACGCGGAACAGCACGTACCCCTTGGGATTTACCGTCAAATGCTTGCCGGCCGGACCCCCTTGGCCGCCGCAGCCGCAACCAGCCCCCCCTGCCGGCGAGGCGCCGGGGCCCGCCGCTGGAGTTGCGGACGACGCCAAATCCACCGTCACTTGCGCCGCCGGACTGTCATTGTCCGCCGTGATGAAACACACTCCCTCCACGGTCTCTCCGCGGTGCAAGGCCACCCGGTACTGGCCCGGCGCCCCCAACGAGTGGACGATCGACCCCAGCATCGTCAGCGAACCGCTATCCAGCCCGATTTGATTGTAAAGATTCGGATCAATGGTGAATGGCATGGCTCAAGCTCCTACATTGGCTTCGACAATCATTTCCTTCGAGTTTACGTGCGAATCGAGATCGCGAATCGGGATCTTCACGGGTATCAATCCTCCTCCCGTAATGATGGGAAACGGGTCCTCGAATTCGTAAATCGGATTCTGAGAGGCGAAATAATCCGCCACCGCTGTCTCGATGATGCCGAGCAGATCGAAGGTGTTGCCCAACAGATCCTGGATGAAGCTGGTGATGTCGTCGACGAACCCAAGGATGGTCTTGAGCATGTCGAGAATCGGCCCAAACAAGGCCAGCAAGACGTCTTTCAGCCAGTCCGGGCCCGGAAGAAGGTTCTTGATGGCGTCCGTCACCAGGTTATCGATGATATTCGCCAGCGACGCGGGAAGATCGATCGGATCTACGTGCACGAAAACCGGGTTGAGAAAGATTCGCCACTTGTTGGGATGGCCGTGGTCCTCCGCATCCAGATCCGTCCAACTCGGATCGCGCGCCGGGTCGACGAAATACGACGCCGCCAGATTGGCTTTCACGTCCGAAATCTTCGACACCAGGCCGCTCAAATCGATCGGCAGGCAGATCGAGCCGAGGCAAATTTCCGGTATTCCCACCAGACATCCGTTCCAAGGATCGGGCACCGCGCAATAAGGGCCGATGCAGGGCAGATTGAAGCACAAAGTTAGCTTGAGCGTATCCCACTCGACCAAAAGATTTTTTACTTCCACCGTATCGTCGTCGTTGAGTTGCACCGAGCCTCCGCTTAAGTGCATGCTCGCCGAATAGCTGGCGGAAAACGGCCCGAAGCTCCCGCTGTCGGACTTCGAAAAAGTAAACTTGTCTCGCAGCGCGTTGAACAGCTTCGTGAAGGCGTTTGCCGATGCAGCGATGGTGATATGTTTCATTGCGTCTCTCCTAAACCGCCATCGTGATGAAGACTTTGAGCGTGTCGTTTTCGATGGCCGGATTGTTGGGCACAGGCGGGTTGGGCGTGGGCGCGAGCGTCACCGTCGCCAGCCCAAATAGCGGGAAGCTGAGTCCCAGCGCGCTCAGAGCGATGGCCAGTTTCTCCCGCAAAATAATGTTGGCCGCCGTCTTGACGTAACAGTTGAAGTTGTCCTCCAATTTGTCCGGCTTGATGTCCACCGTGTCGATATCGTCCACTTTGCCGAGCAGAGCTCCGTTGGCGTGCTCGAAGTGGCCGATCACGAATACGTCCAGGCAGAAGCAGTCCGGTCGGCCGCGCAACGTCACGGGCTTCCCATCCCCTTGCGCGGCGCCAGTTACGGATGCCTGCGTCCCGCCCACCGGGATCACTTGCACCTCCTCGTCCGGAGCACACTCCAGGCCGCCGCAGATGCGGAATTGAAAGCTGAAACGCTGCGCCGGCAGGGGCGGATGAAGCTCGGCGGGCAGAGCGATCTTGTTGCCGGGGTGAAAATCAATCAAAGCCTTGGTAAGCTGCGCGCAAAATCCAATGGAGGCAGGGGGCGAGTCCGCTCCGATGTACGGCACGGGCGGCTCGACATGGAAGATCGGATTGTTGTGGCTGACGACGTCCTTGGTGAACTGGGGCTGGCTGCACCACAGCTTCGGATTATTCGCCACGTCCGCCGTGGCGAAATTGAACCATGAAGGGCGCTGCCTCATGACGTGCTGGACCACCAGATTCACCCCATCTTCATGCACTGCGAGAAATAGATCGCAATTGTCCGTAAATGCCATCGCGGTCCTCCTGTTTGTGTGGCGTGCTTTGCTCGATTTCGTTGCGCCCTCTCGCTCCTTGCATTCTTCCGGCCAACGGAATTCCTTTGATTCGACGGAGAGAGAGCGCCTGGGGCCTAACCGCGCGGATAGGATCTCGCCGGGCCGTCTCACCAAATCGCGAGGGCGGGCGGGCCGCGTCTACTTTTTGACGCTGTTTTGACGCCGCTTAATTGACTCTGCCAAGCGTCTGGGATACGCTGTCTCTGTCGTCAAAGGGGAGGTGGAACCCTCACAGGGCTAAGGGGTCAACCGGCGCGATTTCATCAATTGACCGGCCGTTTAAACGGGACTTTTTGTTATTTTCCGGAGGCCCTTTATGCGCTCCCCGTCTATCGCCATACGCAACGTTGCGTTTGGATTCGTTGCGTTCGGATTGGCCGCCTTCGCTCAAACCGATCGCGGCACAATTACCGGTACGGTTTCCGATCCCGCCGGCGCCGTAATTAGCGGCGCCTCGGTGGAAGCTAGAAATATCGCTACCGACGCGGTTTATCCCGCCGCCACTTCGACAACCGGCAATTACACCATCGCTCAACTGCCGGCTGGCGCTTATGAGCTGACCGTCACGGTCACGGGCTTCAAGAAGTTCGTCCGCACCGGCCTGACGGTGGAAGTGGCCGGAACTCTCCGCGTAGACGCCTCCTTGGAGGTCGGCGCGCCTAGCGAAAGCGTCACAATCACGGCGGAGGCGCCGGCGCTCAAGACCGAAGGCGGAGAGGTAAGCTACAATCTCCCCACTTCCACTCTGGACGACCTGCCGGTCCTCAATATGTTCGGCGCGGCCGCCGGCATCGGATCGGCCAACGCCTTGGGCAATATCCGCAATCCGCTTTCCGCGGTCCAACTGCTGCCGGGCGCGCGCGTCACCACGGATACGATTTTGCGCATCAACGGAATGCCCTCCAACTCGCAATCCATAAACATTGAAGGGCAAGACGCCACCAACGGATTTTTCAAGCAGCAGAACCAAATCAACCAAGCCGGCGTCGAGGCGATTCAGGAAGTGGCCATCCAAACCAGTAATTTCTCCGCCGAGTATGGCCAAGCCGGCGGCGGCTATTTTAATTACACGATGAAATCCGGCTCCAATCAGCTTCACGGCAGCGGTTACGACTATTTCGCCAATGAAGCCCTCAACGCCGGCCTGCCCTTCACGATCAACCCCAACAAACCGAATCAACTCGTCCGAAACCCGCTCCGGCAGAACGATTATGGATTCACTTTGGGCGGCCCGCTCTCCCTCCCCAAAATCTATAGCGGCCATGACCGCACGTTCTTCTTTTTCAGCTTTGAGCAGTTCCGTCAAAGCGCCGTGACCACCAGCTCCTATGCCACGGTTCCCACGCTGGCGCAACGCGGCGGCGACTTCTCCGCCGCGCTGAACGCGCAAGGCCCGCCCGTTTGCAACGGCCCGGATCCGGCCGGCCAAATGGTTTGCCTCAACGAAGTCTTCGACCCCAGCAGCACGCGCACCGTCAATGGCGCCCAGGTGCGGACTCCCTTCCCCGGCAATATCGTTCCGCTCAACCGGATGGATCCAACGGCGTCGATCATTCAGAACATGATTCCCCTGCCCAACGCGCCTGGCCTGTTCAACTACGACGTGCCGCCGTACTCGAATTTCCGGCATACGACCATTCCCTCGCTCAAAATCGATCAGAATATCCGCCAGAAGATGAAATTGTCGGCGTACTATTCCGCGAACAAGACTTTTTCGCCGGAAAACAATGGCTTCACGCAACCGTTTACCGCCTTGCAGCCGCAAAACGCCTTGGCCCAGACCACCCGCGTCAACCTGGACACTACCATCACGCCGACGTTGCTGCTCCACATCGGCGTGGGCTATTTGCACACTTCGAATCCCCAGACCGCCCCGGCCGTCGACCAGAAACAAATTTTTCCCTACGGCGTGCCCTTTACCGTGAGCAACTATTTTCCTTACCTCGCCGGCATGTGGAGCGGGCTTGGCGGCGGATGGTCCGGCGGCGGCCCGTTCCCCACGCTGAATACGGGCGTCGCGTTCACTCTCACCCCGGTTCAAAACGATTACAAGCCCACGGCCAACGCCAGCCTGACCTGGGTCAAAGGCAACCACACATACAAACTCGGCGCGACTGGGTTGTTCGAGGGCATCCAAAGCGTGAACGAGAGCCGCGCGGACGGGCAATTTGGATTTGCCCAGTCAACCACCTCCGACCCGTGGCAAAACGGCCAGCCCTTCGCGAATACCGCCAGCAGCGGGTTCGGATACGCCAGCTTCTTCCTTGGCGTGACCTCCAGCGTCTCCACGGCGGCTCCCGCCGATGTGCGTTTGGGGATGCACAGCTTCGGCTTCTACGCGCAAGATAGTTGGAAAATCACGCGCAAACTGACCTTCGATTACGGCATCCGGTACGACTACTCGACGGAGTGGACCGAACAATATGGGCGCATGCAGAATGCCGCTTTCAACCTCCCCAACCCGGTGATCGGCGGACGCATCGGCAGCGTGGAGTACGGAGCCACGTGCCGCTGCCAATTTCAGCACAACTACCCATACGCGGTCGGACCGCACCTGGGAGTCGCCTATCAGATCACGCCGAGGACCGTGTTCCGCGCGGGCGGCGCCATCTCCTATGCCGCCACCTCGGATCAAGCGGGGCTCAACAGCAGCGCGGGCGACTTCTACACCATCGGTCCGGCGGCCTACGGCGCCTCGGCGGGGAATTTGATGTATGGCGACCCGGAGGGGCCCGGAAACCACTTGGGAAATCCTGTCGTCCATTGGCCCAACTTTACTCCCCAATATCCCGTTCCCGCCGCGCCCGGGGTAATCCCGCCCTCCTCGCCCTTCGTCTCCATTGCCCCCAATACGGGCAGGCTCCCGCGCACCTTTCAGTGGAGCCTGGGCTTTCAGCAGCAGCTCACGCGGAGCCTGGTGGTGGACGCGGCTTACGTCGGCAACCGGGGCGCCTACTGGGCGGCGCCTTTGCTGGCCGGCCTGAATTACAACGCCTTTACGCCCCAGGGTCTGTTGTCGCAGTACGGCTTGAACGTGCAAAACCCGGCCGACACCGCCCTTCTGAATACGCAGATCAATTCGCCGCTGGTGCTTGCGCGATTTCCCTACCTCGCAAATCCAGCCAGCGTCTATCCCGGATTCCCCAACACGCAGACCCTGTTACAGGCCCTGCGCCCGTATCCCCAATGGATCGGCATTCCCCCTTTCCTCGGACCGCCCATGGGCAACACCTGGTATGACTCGCTCCAAGTCAAAGGAAACCAGCGCCTGTATCGCGGCCTCAGCATGCAGGTGGCTTACACCTGGCAGAAGGAACTCACCAACGGAACCAACTCCAACACCTCCTATGTGACCCCGTCTCCCCCCCTCATCAACGACGTATTCAACAAAGCGCTGGATAAGCAGATTTCCGGCTTCAGCATCCCGCAGGAATTAGTGATCGCCTGGAGCTATACAACGCCTAAAATCTCGGCCCGTTCAAGCTCCATGAAAGCGGCGTCCTGGCTCTTGCGCGACTGGACCTGGAGCGCCGCTCTTCGATATCAAAGCGGCCAAATCCTGCCCAGCCCCCCCTCGCTCAACAATCTGCTTTCGAACCTGGGCCGAGGCCCTTCAAACAACCCCGCGCTTTGGGGCGGCGGGTATACGTTCCTGAACCGAGTGCCCGGACAGCCGCTGTTTCTGGTGGATCCGAACTCGCATTTCGATCCCACCAAGCAATTGGCATTGAATCCGGCGGCCTGGGTAGAACCTCCGTATGGGACCTTCGGCGCGTCCGCGCCCTACTTCAACGATTTCCGTTGGCAGCGCCAGCCCTCGGAAAACATGGGCTTCGGGCGGATTTTCCGGCCCGTGAAGAATCACGAAAGCGTGACCCTCCAGATTCGCGCCGAGTTCGTGAACATCTTCAACCGCTTGTTCTATTCGCTTCCGCAAGATGGCGCGGGCTTTTTGGTGACCACCGGGAGCATCGCCACTCCCACAGCCCATGGCAACACGCTGGGCGGCGTGACGGGCCTGTTGTCCGGCGGCTATGGATACGTGAACTGGCCAAACGGCGGCTCCGATTTGCCGCGAAGCGGTCAGCTCATCGCGCGCTTCCAATTCTGAAAGTCATCCGCCCCGGCGGTCCGCGTTATTTTCCCAAACGCGCCCCGTCGGCGGCAGCCCCGATCGTCACCGAAACTCTTCCTGCAACTCTTCCAGCGCCTTCGATCCGGGGCATAGAGTTTCAAACGGGATGTTGACCAGGGGCGTCTCCGACGTCTGGCATAGCTCGTGCATATCGGCGGCGGATTCGTCCAAATAGAGCAGCCCCGTAAGAACTTCGCCCTGGTCCTGATGGCGATCCAGATACTCCGAGACCTTGCGGCGATCCGTAGGATCGTAGCCCGGGGGCGCCGAGGTGAAGCGGACCACGCTGCCGTCGTGCAGCGTCACGCTGGTTGCGCCGTTGGAGCTGATGTGAGCCAGGATCTCGCGCGCGGGCGGCACGAAATCGGCCTCCGTCGCCCGGATCATGTGCTTGCGCGTTTGCAG
>DATGLY010000127.1:0-27173 GCA_035293905.1 Bryobacteraceae bacterium | reverse complement strand
AGCGGCGTCCTCTTCCCAGCCCATTTTCGAGCAAGCGGCTCACGATCCGCCGCCCGCTCCCGGCGAACGGGTCAAAGTTCCGAAGCCCCCTTCCAAACAGCCTCATTGGAAGACGCAAATTGACTCCTTGCTTCACCCGGTCGAACGGGAGCGGCGGCTTGTCGACGCTTGGCCGGCCAAACGCGAGATTTTATACGCGGTGGACCTACCGGCGAGCGCCTCCGCGGGACGGCTGGTGCTATCGCTCGGCAGCCGTGATTCCAAAGCCAACGGCTACGGCTATAACCGGGTCAAAGCGCTCAGCCCCCGGCGCAGCCAGATTGCCGGCATGCCCGATGCGGATCGGAAAATTCTTGCGGCGATCGCAGGCGGAGTGCAGTACTTCGGCTGGGGCTACGCGGGCGATAGCGATCCGATCTCCAGCTCCCGGCTGCTGGATCATCCCCTAGCCCGCATCGTGATCCCGCTGGCGGCCAACAGCGGACGATTCTTCCTTCGAGGCGGCAACGACTGGAATGATTTGAAGCCTCTCCGCTGGGACGAAGGCGTCTGGCGCTTCGAACTCCAACTGCGGCGGGCCGACAAGAAAGGTTGGGCCCTTGGGGGTTTGCTGCGGCGCGGTGAGGAACGAATGGAATTAAGCGCACCCATGTTGATCAGCGCCAGCGGCTTTCTTTTCACCCGCGATTGCGTGGCGCCCCTGGCGGAGGAAACGCCTTTTGGTTGGATTGCGCTTCTTCGAAAATCGGGGCCGATCGAGGCCCCCGAAAAAGACCGCGATCAACTGCTGGCGGCCCTGCTTTCCGCGCCTGGGCTGCCCAGGCTGGAGCTGCCGGAGGAGTTGCGCTACGACGAGGCAAGGCCGAAGCCAACGCCCGCGCTGAAGATTCGGGCAGCGCCGCGCGGACAAAAATTGCCCGCGGAATTGTCCTTCGATTATGAAGGATGGCGTGTGCCCGCCGGAGAGAAAACTCCTGGCCTGTACGATCCCGCCTCACGCCGCTTGCTGCGGCGGGACGAGGCCGCCGAGAAGGTTGCCGCCCAATTCCTGGAGGGTCTGGGACTGCGTTATCGCGCCGGAACGTATTGGCAGCCGGACGCCCACTGGGAGGTCGCGCCCGGCAAACTTCCCCGCACCGTGCCGGCGCTGCTGGACTCGGGCTGGCATATTGAAGCCGAAGGCAAGATCTTCAGGCGGCCGAGCGGATTCCATATGGCGGTCTCGAGCGGCCTGGATTGGTTTGAACTGCATGGCCGCGTGGACTACGGCGAGACCGAGGTAAAATTACCGGCCCTATTGGAAGCTCTGCGCCGCGGCGACAACATGGTCCGGCTGGGCGACGGCGCCTATGGCCTGCTGCCGGAGGAGTGGCTCCGCCGGATCGGGATGCTGGCCGGCGCCGGCTCGGCGGAAAACGGCCACATCCGATTTCGCCGCAGCCAAGCGGGGTTGTTGGATGCGCTGCTGGCGGCGCAGCCCGAAGCCACCTGCGATGAAGCTTTCCGCCGCCTGCGCCGGCAACTGCGCGAATTTGAAGGCGTGAAGGCGGCTCCCCAGCCTGCCGGATTCGTGGGTTGTCTGCGCGGTTACCAACGCGAGGGCTTGGGCTGGATGGAGTTTCTCCGCCGATTTCACTTCGGCGGCTGTCTTGCCGATGACATGGGCGTCGGCAAGACCGCGCAGGTGCTGGCGTTGCTGGAAACGCGTCGCGTCTCGCGCCAGTCGGGCGAGAAAATTGGCCCTTCTCTGGCGGTGGTTCCGCGCTCTTTGGTTTTCAACTGGAAAGAGGAGGCCGCCCGCTTCACGCCGAATTTGAAGGTTCTCGATCACACTGGCGCCGGGCGCAACGCAAAAAATTTGCCGGGCTACGACCTCGTGCTGACTACCTATGGCGCGCTACGACGCGATGCCGCCGATTTGAAGGACGTCGAGTTCGATTACGTAATCCTCGACGAGGCGCAAGCCATCAAAAACGCGGGAACCGAGTCGGCCAAAGCCGCGCGCCTTCTACGGGCTGAGCACAGGCTGGCGCTAAGCGGCACTCCGGTCGAAAATCATCTGGGCGAACTCTGGGCTCTGTTCGACTTTTTGAACCCCGGCATGCTGGGCGCTGCGCAGGCGTTCAAGCTGGCGGGCCCGGCCGCTAGAAATCCGGACGAAGAGACGCGGCGAATGCTGGCGCACGCCGTGCGGCCGTTTATCCTTCGCCGCACGAAAGAGCAGGTGGCGCGCGAGCTGCCGCCCAAGACCGAGCAGACCATTTACTGCGAGCTGAAACCCGAGCAGCGCACGCTCTACAACCAGTTGCGCGACCACTATCGGACCACGCTGCGAAACCGGCTTGAGACCCAAGGCCTCGCGAAATCCAAAATGCAAGTGCTGGAAGCTTTGCTGCGCCTCCGTCAGGCCGCCTGCCATCCCGGCTTGATCGATTCTCATCGCCGCGGCGACAACAGCGCCAAGCTGGATTCGCTCCTGTACCAGTTGCGCGCGGTTCTCGATGAGGGCCATAAAGCTCTGGTATTTTCGCAGTTCACCAGCTTGCTGGCCATTGTCCGCGAGCGCCTGGATAATGAGGGCGTGACCTACGAGTATCTGGACGGCGCCACGCGCGATCGCAAATCGCGCGTGGAACGCTTTCAGAACGATCTCGATTGCCGTTTGTTTCTGGTGAGCCTCAAAGCCGGCGGACTGGGTTTGAATCTCACCGCCGCCGAATATGTCTTCCTGCTCGATCCTTGGTGGAATCCCGCCGTGGAGGCGCAGGCGGTGGACCGCGCCCATCGCATTGGCCAGAAGCGCCCGGTGTTTGCCTACCGTCTGATCGCGCGTGACACAGTGGAAGAAAAAGTTCTGGAGTTGCAAAAGAGCAAGCGCGGCCTGGCCGCCGCCATCGTCAGTGCGGATAACAGCCTGATCCGCAACCTGCGGCGCGAGGATCTGGAGTTGCTGTTGTCGTGAGCCGCTAGGGCGCAGCCGTGCCCTTGATTAAGTCTTCCAGGTGGAAAACCCGGCCATTCGCGATAACGTGCTTTACCTTGTGCGCGTTCGCGATATCCTCCAGCGGATTTCCTTCGACGATGGCGATATCCGCCAGCATTCCAGGCTCGATCCTTCCAGAATCCAGATTGAGCGCCTCGGCCGGATTCACTGTGGCCGCCTGAAGCGCCTGATACGGCGTCATTCCGGCAAGGACATAGGACATAAGCTCCGCGTGGAGATTGAAGGCGCTGGGTGAATCCGTCCCCGCGACGATCTTTCCCCCCGCTTTCATGACGTCCATCACCATCTTGTAAGCTCCTTGCGTCGCCGAAGGTCCGCCCAGGGCCCGGATGCCGGCCCCTGTATCCAGAATCTGTTTGCGCAGCCAGGCTGGGTATAAGTCGAACCGCGGGTCGGATGGAAGGGCTGGCTCGTCGGCGAACAGTTTCTGCGCTCCCGTTCCCGCAAACAGTGTTGGCGTAAGATACCGCTGCGATTTTCCGAAAATCTGGATTACGTCGTCATAGGCGCGGGCGAGCGTCGCCGCTTTCGGCGAGTAGCCCCGGCGGCTCGTCGCAGCGGTGTGCTCGGTGTTGTCAACGCCCACAAAGGCGGCGGGATAGATTTCATGCGTCGCCACGGGCACGCCGATGCCGTGAGCGAATTCCACCAGTCGCTGTTGCTGGAGGTCCGGCAACCGCACGTAGCTTTTGATCAAGTCGTGCTGAAGAATTTTCGACCTCTCCAGTTCCATCTCAAGCTGCGCCGGGCCCGAGATCGCGACGCCCATTTTGTAATACACTCGCTGCCATTCCATCAAATACCCAGCCGTAAATATTCGCGGACCAAGCCGCACGCCGGCTTCGTTGGCTTCCCGATCCTCGACTCCCTCATAGGGCGTGTTGCCCGGGCTTCTCACCGTGGTGATCCCGAACGCCAGCCAGGCGCGATCCTCCGCTTCGCCAAAATCCTTCTGGAGATGCGAATGGAATTCGATCAAACCCGGCATGGCGGTCAGGTTTGCGGCGTCGAGGACGGCTGCGCCCGCATGCAGATTCCCGCTGTGCTGCGCGACGCCCACAATCCGATTTCCCTCAATCACGATGTCCATGTTTGCGCGGGCCGCAGGGCTCTTGCCGTCCACCAATTGTCCGGCATGGACCACCAAGCGGCCTCGGGGAATCGCCGGAGCATACTTCAAATCCACGCGGACCTCGCGCGCTTCGCCGGACTCAATGTCGATGATCTTCAGCTTGTCGTTGGACTGATAGAGAATGTGCTTCGAATCGCCGGACCAACTGGGCGAGTAAGCGATTTCCGAAGTCACGTGGCGCGGCGGACCTTGCGGTTCGCCACTGCGCGATACGGGCCAGACGGCCAACTGGCCCTCATAGATCGCGGCCATTTCGCTCCCGTCGGGAGACCAAACCGGACCGCATCCGCCACGAGAGTCGATGGATAGGTTCGGAACCGGAGCGAACCACTGATCTTCGCCGCCCGAAACCGGAACGGTGAGAATCTGGTTTGTGCCTTCCCGGAAGCTCTTCGAATAGGGCGAGACCATGGCGAGGGCGAGGCGAGTTCCGTCGGGCGACCAGCTTGGATCTCCCGGGCCGAAGAGGGAGTTGTGAACCTTGGTCACCTCGCCCGACGCCACATCGACAATCGAGAGACTCGCGGCGCGCCACATGCCATCGACGTCGAAGAAAGCGATGCGCCTGCCGTCCGGCGACCACGTCGCGCCCATCGGCTGGGTGTTCAATGCCGTGAGCTGCCGGTCCTGGCTCGTTCTCAGATCGCGAATCCACAACTCCAGCAAATGACCGCCCTTGTCGGACGAATAAACTAATTGATTTCCATCGGGCGACCAAGCCGGGTCCGTATCGAGATATTTATCATGAGTCAGGTTTTCGGGCTTTCCCCCGATGCTCATGACGTAGATATCGCCCAGCGCCGCAAACGCGATCCGTTTGCCGTCCGGCGACAGGACCGGACGCACAATGCCTAGCGCCTGACGCGGAGCGGTGGAATCGAAATCGCGCTTGCGCCGCTGGTATTGCGGCCGGGTGACTTGAAGCGTGGCCCGAAATTCGATGGTCTGCGATTCCCCACCCGAAAGGTTTCGTTTTCGAATCTTGCCATCGGAAACATAGAAGAACTCCGTGGGCGACAACCAGGAAACCCGGAATGGAAAGACGTTCTCTTGCCTTGTGAGCGGTTTGCCATCCATCTCCAGACGGCTTTGGTTCGGCGGAGCGGCATGATAAACGATTTGGCCCCCGGGGCCCCAGGAAGGAGCTTCGACCGAGCTCGTCGCGGTCTCAATTTTACGTTCCGACCCATCCGATACGCGCACGGCAAACACGCTATGCCCATCCTCCCGCGTGGAGTGGAATGCGATCTCCCTGTCGTCCGGGGACCAACTTGGCATTCGGTTTTCGGAAGGGTCATGGGTGAGCCGGCTCACCACGCCGCTGGCGACATCGAGCACCCAAATGTTGTAACTGCCGCCCAATGGATTGCCCCGGTCCGATGCAAACGCAATACGGGAGCCGTCGTGCGACCAGGCCGGCTCGCGATCGTCGAACGGACCCGTGGTGAGCTTATGCTGATGACTGCCGTCGGGCGCGATCGCCCAGAGATCGTAACCGCCGTCTCGATACCCGGAAAACGCAATCCATTCCCCGTCCGGCGACCATACCGGCTGGCGGGCATCGTTGAATAGATCCGTGATGCGCCTGGCCACGCCGCCGCTGGCCGGAAGCGTCCAGATGCTCCCTTGCAGGTCGATCGCAAGCGTCCGGCCGTCGGGTGACGCCGCGACCGACATGGAAGTGCCTTCGCTGACGGTAACGTCGATGGGCGTGGCGGCGAAAGCGCTAAGAATGAAGATCGAGCCATATCCTGCGATCCGCCCTGCGATCCTCGCTTGAGACATGCCTCATCTCCCTGGCAGCCGGCCATCGACCTCCGCCAGCGCGGCTCGCACAGCAGGCGAATCCTGCACCGCAAGCGCCCGCCGGTATAGATCGGCCGCCACCGAATAATCCTGAAATTTGGCCTCGATGTAAGCGAGAACAGAAAGCCCCTCGAAACTATCGGGGTGCGCGGCAAGCACGCGCCTTACGAGGTCTCGCGCATTGTCGAGCCGCCCCTCCGCCGCGTCCACGCGCGCCAGCTCGATTTGCGCTTGTTCGCTTGCTCCCTCCTCGAGCGATGCGGCTAAACTCTTACGGGCTTCCTCAAACCGCCCTCTCAACAGCCATTGGCGGCCGATGAACGCGAGCCGCGCCCCGGGTGCGAGATTCGCGCGATAACAGACCGCCGTGACTTGAACGGCCGGACTCCGCGGACGGATCTCGAGCCCGGCTTGCCGCGCCCCCTCCGCCGCATTCGCTTCGATCGTGTACGATCCCGGCGGAAGGTTCGTGGGCAACGCGACCGTTGCCGCTACAGCCGGTTCGGAAACCGCTCTCCATACCAGTTCCGTTCCGCGCCGGATGGTCCACATCACCCTCTGAGGCCGCGCCACGGCAAGAAAAGCAAAGTTCCCATCGGCATTTAAATCGAACTGAGCTCCCTGAAAGCTGAACGGCGATTGAAAATCGCCGGCCGCGTCGGTTTGATCCGCCCGCGCTATCTCCCCCATTTCCGCGCGCTCAGGTACGTCCAAAGCGTAAGGGAAACGCTTGCCGTCCACCGTGAAGATCAGACGATACGCGCCCGGAAGCAGATCTAAACGCTGCTTGTAGCGTATATTAAGAAGCTGCGTAAATTTGAAGTTTACGCGGTTTTGATAGAGCGTCGATTCGCCTTGTATAACCTCCAGGCCTAGTTGCCTCTGAACGCCGGCTTCAAGGCCGAGATCGACCTGAGATCCGGCGTATGGCGACGGCGTCTGCACGATATCCAGCTTAGGGCGAAAAGGAATGAACCGGGAGGTAATTTGCGCCCTCAGCGGCCGTCTCAGCATGTACGACGGCGATGATGCTTTTCCAAGAATCTCGTCGTTTTCCTCATAGCGGAGGGCGGCGGACACATGCACGGCGGCCGAAACCACTTCGTCTTCGCCCGGCGCCGGTTGCAGTTTCTCTCTGATCTGAGATTCGTTCAAGTCGTCATTCGGTCCGAACAGATGCGCATTGGAGGCTTGCGGAAGCAGAAGCGCGCGGATGGTGTCGCGCACCGGAGAATACAACTTGAACGCGCCCACGCCGTTCTTTTGGAAAAACATGAGGCGGATCTCGGTATCGATCAAGCCGGGAACGGCCGAGTAACGCCAAATTTCAATGGGCTGGAACGTTCGCGAGGAGGCAATGCGGGTAATTCCATCGGGAGGGCCCAGCGCCAGGTATACGCGGCCTTGGTCGGTATGCGCGCCGGAGCCCAAGTTGCCGGATCCGAACTGCGCGTCGATGTATTGGACGCGCGCCTTGTACTCTTCCGCCGTGATCGCCTTGCCCGACCAAAACTCCTCTTCGAACTTTGCGCGCTCTTCGCCGTTCATCGAAAGATAAATCTTTCTCTCGGCCGGCGTCATGACCGCCGCCGCCAGGTCGAGCCACGCTCCAGAGGCGGCATTTGCCAATGCCGCTGCAGCCACCAACGCAATCCGGCTTTTCATGTCTAAAACTCAAATCGCCCGGCGAATTGCAGCATTCTCGGTTGGTAAGTCAGATCGCCGACCGTCGTAACCTGAGCCGGCGAACCGAATGACGCCACATTGACGGTGGTCTGGTAGTTTCCGTAATTGGAGTGGTTGAACAAGTTGAACGCTTCCACCATCGGAATGAAGCGGAACCGCTCCTTCACCGTGAAGGTCTTCGACAATCGCGTATCGATTCGCACGATTGGCTGGCCGACAAAGCAGTCCCTCGACACGATATCCTCGCCGGGAAATCCTGGCGCCGCGCTGACGCAGGATGGGGAAATGTAATACGTCGCGCTGCTGGGAAACATCCGATTATCCACCACGCCGGCGAGCCCCAGAGGAGTAACGCTCGACAGCACCTGATAATTCTGTCCAGATCCGTAATGCAACTGCCCGCTCAAGGCGATGCCCTTCCAAATGGCGTAGGATCCCGCCACCGTCAGAGTGTGAGTCTGATTGTCGGGCGAAGGACCCCACTCCCCGGCGAGATTGAATTCGTTGTTCGGATAGTAGAAAGGACCGGTGGTCGAATCTTTGAGCCGCGAAAGCGTATACGCAAGTTGCATGGAGAAGCTTTGCGAAAAGCGATGCTGAATCGCCATCTGCAACCCGTTGTATAGGGAGCCCGCCGCGTCCGGCGTGGTGAACGCCTTAATGTTCGAGTAATGCGTGTTGGGACGGCCGAAAGTAGCCGGATTTTGGGCAAACCCCGTGGCCAGATTCTCGTAGAGATTCGAATCGATCCTTTCCCAATCGTGATAGATGCGGAAATGCACGAAATCCGCCGAAAAGCTCCAATTGTTTGCAAATTCGCGCTCTGCTCCCATGCTCATCTGAAAAGAGTATGGAGTGCGAACGTTGGGCCCGAGCGGCTGGATGCTTTGGATGCTCACCGGCGCCTGGCCGGAAAGGAATTGCTCCGCCGTGTAGCCGAACGGGTTTGGCGCTTGCAGAAGATTGATGGGATTCGCGGCCGTCGGCGAAAGTGATGGCGATAGCGTGGTCTGCCCATTGAAAATCGCGCCGTCAATCGTCTGGTTTGCTTGTATATCCGCATAGAACAAACCCGCCCCGCCGCGGATTACCGTTCTGCGCGAGCCCGTTGGATCAAGGGTGAACCCCACCCGCGGCTGAAACAGGGCGTTCTGATTATAGTGAGGCGTTGGAGGAGCGCCGGCCCCCGTCAGGTGGAGACCGGGATTGAAAATGCCCAGATCGTTGTCGTAACGAAGACCCAAATTTAGCGTCAGCTTCTTGCTCAGCTTCCAGTCGTCCTGCGCCCAGGCTCCCATGTTGTTGGTTGGGATGCGATAAAGAAAATTGCCGAAGCCCTGCACGAACGTCGTGACGTAGGGATTCAGCAGCGCGATGTTCCAGGTGCTCGGGTCGTTCCAAACGGGGAACACGTTGATGAGCGGTACGCTGGTTACCCCGGGGCTAAAACCCGTGACGACCCCGCGCACGTATTGTCCGAAGTTTCCCGAATACGGCAGATGCTGATAGTCGGCGCCGAATTTGAAACTGTGATTTCCCTTCAGCCAGAACAAGTCGTCTCGGTACTGGGTGTTGTCTTGTCCCAGCATTTGTGGATAGTTATACGGCGCTCCCCAACTGTTGCCGTCCAGATTTTGAAACCCCATCGTCTGAAGCAAGGGAGTGTTGGACCAACTGTAGTGATTAAAGCCTATTTTGGCCTCATTCACCATGGCGGGACTAAGGCTCCAGGTCCAGGTCCCGGCAACGGCGTAAAACGTCCGTGTCGCCGCATACTCGCCTTGAGGCGAAACCGTCCCCGACACTCCGTTGTGGGGAATCGACCATGTCGATCCCGACGCCCGCACGGAAAGATGCTGATTCGGGCTGGGTTGCCAGTCCATGTGCAGCAGGTAGGCGCGCGTGTTGTAGGAGTTCGGAAAGGTGAACGTGATCTGCTGGCCAGCCGCGTTGAGGTAGTTGGTCGGTGAATCGACCGACGTCAGAGGCTGCCGCTCGCCTTCAAACGAGAAAAAAAAGAACAATTTGTTTTTCAGAATCGGCCCTCCTGCCGTGCCGCCGAATTGCTGATCGGAAAACGGAAGCACCTTGTGCGCCACCGAGTCCGCTGCGTTGAAATCGCTGTTCCGGAAGTACCCAAATAAGGAGCCATGGAAAGCGTTTGTCCCGGATTTCGTCTGTGCGACGACTTGCAGGCGCGAAGAGCGTCCCATGGTGGCGTCGAAGCGGTTCGTGATGATCTGATACTGGTCGATGGCGTCCTCGCTGAAGATCGGCTGGCCGAATCCCGTCCCGGCCGAGTTTTGCGTCACCTGCTGCCCATCTACGTTGATCTGCATCTTTCCGCTGTCGGTTGATCCCAGCGGAGAGTTCTGAACGTCGTTGCTGGTGATGCCCGGAACCATCATGGCGAGCTGCAAATAGTTCCTCCCGTTCAGCGGAATTTTCGAGACTTCCGCGGGGCTCACTTCGCCCGAAACCGTGGAGTTCGACGTGTCGACTACTTCCGTGGCCGCCACCACGTTCACCGTGGAACTGATTTTTGAGATCTGCAATTCCATATCGACCGTCGGCGTCTGCCCCACCAGCAGCGTTACCGTCCGTTCCGCTGGGGCGAATCCAGGCGACTCGAATCGGAGAACGTAGATGCCTGCGCGCAATCCCGGAAATTGATAAAGTCCGGCGGCATTCGTGGTCGTGAAGATTCGAGCGCCGTCTTCCCCGGTGGCGGTCACCTTGGCCCCCGCCAGAACCGCCTTTGTCGGATCCGCGACTCGCCCGCTGATTCCCGTCTGCTGCGCAAACAACGGCGCCAGAATCGCCGCCGGCATAAGCAATAAAAACAGCCGGTTTGGCGCTTTCGCCCCGGCCTTCGAAAAACAATAGCCCCTCATTGCCATAGATTCTCCGCAAAAAATTAAACTGACTTGGCTGGAAAATTGACGAGGAGCCGGCTCGGACGATGTCTTGCGGCCCTGGCGGTCCTTCAGCGGACGGCCGGACAGGCGACTCAGTCGAGAGTGTAAGACGAATCTAATTCAAAGTCAATAGAGAATTCAATAAAGTCTGGGAAGCATTCCTCATTGCCAATAGTTCCGGTCCAAGCTCCGGTATTGGACGGCTTCCGCTAAATGTTTCGAAGTGACGCGCTCGGAATGATCCAGATCCGCGATGGTGCGCGCCACCTTCAGCATCCGGTCATGGGCGCGGGCGCTGAGGCCCATGCGCCGCACCGCCATTTCCAGCGTCCTTTCGCCGGCCTCGTCTAGCGCGCACAGCTTTCGCAGTTGCCGCACGGGAATGTGAGCATTATAAAATCCGCGCGAGCTTTGCACCGCTCGCGCCTCTTGAACGCGCCCGGCGATTTCGGCCGACGCGGCGCCTGCGTCGCCTCCGCGCAACTCCTGGAACGGAACCGCCGGGACTTCCACGTGCAAATCGATCCGGTCGAGCAAAGGTCCGCTGATTTTGCCGAGATAGCGTTGGATGATGCCGCCCGTGCAGCGGCATTCGCGCGTGGGATCGCCGTAAAATCCGCACGGGCACGGATTCATAGCCGCGATCAACATGAACTTGGCGGGAAAGCTGAGCGTCATCTGAGCCCGCGCCAAAGTCACGCACCCATCTTCCAGCGGCTGGCGCAATTGCTCCAGCACGTTGCGGGGGAATTCGGGCAATTCGTCCAGGAACAGGACGCCGTTGTGAGCCAGGCTGACTTCGCCCGGCCGGGGCGTGCCTGAACCGCCGCCGATCAGCCCGGCGTCGGAAACGGTGTGGTGCGGAGCGCGAAACGGCCGCTCTGACATCAGTCCCGCGCCCTGCGGCAGCAATCCCGCCACGCTGTAGATTTGCGTCGTTTCCAATGCCTCGGCGAAGCTCATCAGCGGCAAAATGCCCGCAAAGCGCTTGGCAAGCATGGTTTTGCCCGAGCCCGGCGGTCCCACCAGCAGAACGTTGTGTCCTCCCGCTGCGGCCACTTCCAAAGCCCGCTTCGCCGTGGTCTGGCCGCGAACCTCGCGCAAGTCCAGCGCCGGGCCGGTCTTAAGCCCGCCGGCGACTGAGGCGCTTGCATGGGGAGTGAACTCGGCGGGGTTCTCCAACAGCCGGACCACTTCGGCCAGATGTTTCACTCCGAATACGCGAACCCCTTCGGCCACGGCCGCCTCTGCCGCGTTTTCAGCCGGCGCCACCAGGTTGGCGATTCCCTTCTTGCGCGCGCAGGCGGCGATCGAGAGCGCGCCGCGCACCGGCCGCACCGCGCCGTCCAGCGAAAGCTCGCCTACAAACAGGTGATCTTCGGCGGACGCCACCCGGCCCATCGCCCCCAAAATTCCCAGCGCCATCGGCAGATCGAATCCCGCGCCCTCCTTCCTCACGTTGGCCGGCGCCAGGTTGATCGTCACGCTTTTGCTGGGATAGCCGAATCCAGAGTTAATAAGCGCCGACTTGATTCGCTCCCGGCTTTCCCGCACGGCCGTATCCGGCATGCCCACCGTGATGAAATCGCGGCTCGAGCTTGGATACATATCCACTTCGACGTCGATCAGGTGCGCGTCGATGCCGTAGGTTGCCGCGGAGCGAATGCGAAATAGAGCCACAAGTGTTTAGTGGCTCGGGCGCGGAATTCCTCGCAAAAGAATTTATCGGCTGCTGGTCTTTACCGCGAGCTGCGTCTTGAGCCAGGTGACAATGAAAGGCTCCAGCTCCGGATTCTTGGCGAACATGGGCACGCCGTGCTCGGTTCCCGCGTAAATCTTTACCGTGGATTGCGGGTTCTTCGAGGCGCCGACGGCGTCTTTGATCCCCTGGGCCGCTCCGGTATCGCCGGCGCTGGCGGCGCCAAAGACCGGCAAAGAGGGGGTCGTTGAGATATACGTCTTGGCTGCGTCGCTGGCTTGGCCGGAAAGCAGCATCAAGGCTTTAATCTCGTGGTGGCGCGCGGCGAGATCCGACGACTGCGTGACGCCGCAGCTTGCGCCGCCCGCCGCGATCCGCGACTTATCCACTTCCTTTTGAGAGATCAGGTACGAGTAGGCCGCATCGGCGTCGCCAGGCCACTTGTCCCGCTGCGAGCGCTCTCCGCCGCTCTCGCCATAACCGCGGAAATCGAGCGTCACAACATGAAACCCGGCGTTCGCCAGATCTTGCGCCAGCCCATCCCAGGCGTGGCGGTCCATGTTGCACTGATGCAGCAGCAGCATTCCTGGGCCCGACCTTCCCGGCGAATAATACGTGGCCTTCAAGTTCACGCCGTCGGCCCCTTTGATATCCACATCTCTTTTCTGCGTCTGGGCAAAAACGCAAAGCGCGAGGTTGAACGCGAAACCGGAGACGATTAGAAGTCGCTTCATGGTGAACCTCCTCGGGTCAAATCATATCAAGATCGAGGCGGCATGCGGCGCCGGCCGGGCGCCCTCTAGAGCTGGTCGCGGTACTGCTCCAGCGCGATCTTCACCACCTGCGCCCGCGTCCGCACGCCCAACTTTTCGAACAATTGGCGCAAAGACGCCTTGACCGCGCCTTCGGAAATCTCCAGCCGCGCCGCGATTTCTTTGTTCGTCATGCCCTGGAAAATGAATCGTAGAACTGTCTTGTCGCGCTCGGTCAGCTTTGGCTGAGCGGAGGCGCGGGTGCGATCCATCGAGCGGAACAGCGGCGTCAGATAGTCTTTTTCCAGGCAGCTTTCTCCAGCCGCCACCTGCCTTATGATCTTGCAAAGTACGTCTGTGGAGTGGTGTTTGTGTAGAATCCCAGCCACTCCCGCCTGCACCAACTGGACCGCTTCCGATCCGCTGACTCCCGCCGTCAACACCAAAATCTGCCCTTCGAAGCCTTTTTTCCGAGCTTGCAAGACAAAATCCACGGCGCGATCCGGGCCCAAGTCGACATCCAGTAAAATCATGCTCGCGCCGCTCGCCGGAAGCTTGGCCAACGCTTCCGCGGCCGATGAGCTCTGTCCCGTCACCTTCAAGTCCGGCTCTTTTTCGAGCACACGCGCCAAGCCCTCGCGGAACATCGCGTGATCGTCCAACAGAAACAGAGGAATGAGCGGAGCCGCTGCCTGCGTCATTCCTCCTCCTGATCCGCTCCACCGGTCTCCAGTCCGGCCTCTTGCAACTCCACCACGAAGCAGGAACCGCTCTCGGATGGCTCGAACCGAAGCTCGCCGCCGTAGCTCCGCAGCACCGCCCGAGTGACGTACAAGCCCAGTCCGCTCCCTTGGGCGCCGGGTTGAAACGGTTGAAACAGTTTCTCCGGCTCGGCTACGCCCGGACCCGTGTCTTCAAACCGCACCGCCACTTTGCTGTTCTGCTTTGCAACGGAAATCGTCAGCTCACGGACCGGCATTTCCTCCACGGCCCGATGGCTGTTCTGCGCCACATTCAAGAACGCCTGCAACAGCCCTTGCGGATCGGCGATGACCCGAGCATTTTCGGCCGGCAGCATCCAGCGCACCTTGCCGCCTGCTTCGCGCCAGTCTGGCTCGATCACGATGCGAAGATTGTCCAAAATCTCACGCAACCCGACCGCTTCCGCCGAATCCTGCGCGTGCGCCTGCAAATCGAACTCGGCGGTGTGCTGCAACCCTTTTACCAGCTGCATTAGGCCCCGGAAATCTTCGTCCTGGCCGAGATTCGCCTTGTCCTCCAAATTCGAAGCCAGCATCACAATCGCCCCGCATAGGTTGCGGACTTCATGCGACACCGCCGCCGCTCCAATCCGGTTGTAACGCATCAACTGCCGCAGATTCTGCTCTTCCCGGTCGCGCATCTCTTCGGAAGAATCGACCACGATGGCCGCCAGGCGCGCCCCTTGCCCGCCCTGATACGTGGAAAACCACGTATGCGCCAAAAAGATCTCGCCATCCTCGCGGCGCCCATAACATTGCGCGGCGGTGCGAAATCCCTCCCCGCCCCGATCCAGGCCCAACGCATCGGAAAGCAGCGGAAGATAGCTGGCGATCACGCGCCCTTGAAGCTCCTGGCCCTCCGGTATCCCAAACAGAGCGTCCGCGGCCTTGTTGGCTGCCAGCACCACGCCGTGTTGATCCAGCGTCAAAACGGCGGCCGGGCTGCTTTCCACCAGCGCGCGCAGTTGTTCTTCCGCCTCATGGCGCAGCGCTTGCTCTTTTTGCACCCTGGCGAGGTTTTCAATCACAAGGTCGCGGTTGCGCACGAGAACCAGAACGAACAACCCCGACACGAAGTATGCCAGGCTGGAAAACACGAAACGGAGGATGGTTTCCAGCCGCTCGCCCGGCACGTCGAACAGAAACCGTAACCATGCGCACAAAATCGCCAAGCCCGCGATTTCGGCTGGACGCAGCGCCAATGCGCCGAGCATCATCGGCAAGATATAGAGAACTCCTAAAGAAAGCGTATGACCCACACGCCAATCCGACCATGCGACCACCAAAACCAATAGGACGGCCGCGATCCCTACTTTTGCCTTCCGCGCTTGCAAAAGCGCGAAGGTTATTTCCTTCCGCATGGGCCGTTAAACTCCAGCATCACACAGCTCGCCCGCCCGCCGGGCCGGATCAAAGGATGCTTCTCGCGGCCAAAAGATAGGGCGATCCGGCCTCGGGTTCGCCACGCGGGTTTCCCCTCCGCCTTCGCCATGTGTCCTTTGGGCGCCAAATTCCGCCGTCGACCTGCTTTTGCGGACTATCTTTCGGACATAGAATCCTCTCCTTTGTCTCAAAAATCGCAAAATCTTTGTGGAACGATTGAAAATATTGATTGGACACTCCTTGCCCGCAACCCTACACTTACAATTCATCCTGCGGAATACAACGCGGGGAAAGGAGCAGTCCAACATGGGCGCAAACAGCACACAGGCGGTTGCGATCACGCTATTTTTGATCGCATTCACTCTGCTCGCCGGAGCTCTCGCCGGCGGCGGAGTCCCTCTCGCGGTCGGATTCTTGATTCTTTTAGGCGCGTCTCTCTTTATTTTCATGAAGGTCAAACCCCTGGAACAGGGCAAAAAATAGCGGCTCCGGCTTCAAGGAGAAGAAAGGAAACCGAACCATGATCGTTGCAGGCATTGTCGTCACCTTGTTAGGTTTTTTCGTCGCCCTGGCCAGCGTGGGAGTCGCCTCCAGCGTCGCAGCGCGGATGGCGATCGTGCTGGCCGGACTCGCAATCAGCCTCGCCGGCATTATCGGAGTCCTGAACCGCGCGTTTGTAAATAAAGCGATTTGGAGGAGAGAATGAAAAATACTGCCCTTTTTCTGCTTTCTTTGACGTTTGCCGCGAGCCTGGGCTCGTTGGCTTTGGCTCAGCAGCCTGCGGCCGCTCCCGCTCCCATTACGGACGCCGATCTCAAGGCAATTGCAGCTCCCGATCCCAAGGTCCGCGCAAAGGGCGATCCCGCGGGCGACTCTACCGGCAACGTCTCGGATATTGCCGTCGCCGATCCTATCACCGATAAGACGCCTAAGGCCAAGGGTTTGACCATTGGCGACATCGCCAATCAAATCGGCCAGAACAAAATCGCCATCAACTTCGTTTGGACCCTGATCACTGGCTTCCTGGTCATGTTCATGCAGGCTGGCTTCGCCATCGTGGAAACCGGTCTGACCCGCGCGAAAAACGCCAACCACACCATGATGATGAACTTCATGGTCTACGGCGTGGGCATGCTGGCGTATTGGCTCATCGGGTTCGCGATTCAGGAAGGAGGCGTAGGCGGAGTGGCGAATTTGGGCAACTCCCCCGTGCTTAGCCGTGAATTCGTGGTCAATATCTTTGGCAAGCCCTTCGGGCTTTGGGGACAAGGCGGATATTTCCTGACGCACGGCGGCGCCTATGACGTGTTCGCTATGGTGCTGTTCCTGTTCCAAATGGTGTTCATGGATACGGCGCTGACCATCGTGACCGGCGCGGCGGCGGAACGGTGGAAGTATGCGGCGTTTGTGATTTCGTCGTTCATTATGGGCGCCTTTACCTATCCGATTTACGCCAATTGGGCCTGGGGCGGAGGTTGGCTCGCCAACCTCGGGACGAACTTCGGACTGGGCCACGGCTACGCCGATTTCGCCGGCTCCGGCGTGGTGCATGCGGTTGGCGGAATCACCGCCTTGGCGCTGGCTATCATGATTGGACCGCGCATCGGCAAATTCACGCGGCAGGGCAAGCCGGTGGCCATGCCCGGCCACGATCTGGTGATTGTCCTCACCGGATGCTTCATCCTCGCGTTCGGTTGGTTTGGATTCAACCCCGGATCCACTCTGGGCGCCTCCAGCAACGGCAATCTGCGCATCGGCTCTATCGCCGTCAATACCATGCTGGCTGGCATGTCGGGAAGCTTTGGAGCCATGTTGTACATGTGGCTTCGCTATGGCAAGCCCGACGCCTCCATGACCGGCAACGGACTTTTGGCCGGCTTGGTGGCGATCACCGCGCCGAGCGGATTTGTCAACACCGTGGGCGCGGTCATTATCGGCTTGATCGCGGGCGTTCTGGTCTGCCTCTCGGTCGAATTCGTCGAAAAAGTGATGAAGGTGGATGACCCGGTCGGCGCCATCTCGGTGCACGGAACCAACGGGCTGTGGGGCGTGATCTCGGTCGGCCTGTTTGCCGACGGCAAAAGCAATTACGGGGGCTCCTGGAACGGCGTCAACGGCTCGGTCACGGGCTTATTCTACGGCGACGCCGGGCAGCTTGTCGCCCAGTTGATCGGCTGCGCCACCCTGGTCGGATTCGTGTTCAGCTTCAGCTTCGTGGTCAACCTGCTGGTCGATTTCTTCGTCGGCCAGCGCGTGGGCGAGGAGAGCGAACTGAAGGGCCTGGATCTTCCGGAAATGGGCGCCCTCTGCTATCCCGAATTCGAGATCAGGGCGTCGGAAGCGGCGGCGGGAGTCTAGTCTATGTCCACCATGGCGCTGGAACTTTCTCGCCCCGCAGCGCTTACTCCCGGGGAGAACGCCGTGCGCGTTCTCCCGCTGCCATGGCGCGATCCGCACACCGTTTCCAAGACGCAGCTCGCTCAATATATCGGCGCTTTCGAGCGCGCCTGCGAAGAAGATCCCCGTTCGCCTGAGCTGCGGACCTGCCTGGCCATCGCCTACGCGATGAACTGCCAGGCGTACAAATCCATGGACGCTCTGGAAGAGGCCATCCATCTCGATCCGACGCACTTTTGGGCTCAATTGAAGTATTCCGAGCTGTGGTATCGCCTGCGGGCGCTTCCCAAGGCCGAGCAGGAGACGCTCAAGGCGCTGGAATTGGCTCGGAACGGATGGGAACTCTCCCTGGCCCGCAACCAACTCCAGACGATCCGGAAGCTGATCCGCGAAGGAACTCAGAAACCGGAATGGAATCGGCCGCTGAAGACGCCGTCGCTGGCGCTGCTGGCCCTTACCTGCGTTCTTTGCGCGTTGGCGGCGGTCTTCAAATGAGATGGCGTTATTTCATCGGAGCCTGTCTGCTGGTGGGGTGGCTGGTGGCGGCCATGGGCGCTCCGCTGGCGGCGGGCGCGGCGGGCTTCGCTCTCGCGGCAGCGTGGAATTTCTACAAGCTGCGGACGGCCGCCCGCCCATTTGGCCGCCAGACGAAACCGTAGACGGAACAGAGACCGAGCAGCAGACAAGGAGCCTATGAAACGAATCGAGGCCATTATTCAGCCCCACAAGCTGGAGGCGGTAAAAGAAGCCCTCCAAGGAATGGGAGTGGACGGCATGACCGTCACCGACGTGCGAGGGCACGGCCGGCAGAAAGGCCACACGGAAACCTATCGCGGCCAGGAGTACAAAATCGATCTGCTCCCGAAAGTGAAGATTGACATGGCCGTGCCGGAGATCCGAGCCGAACAGGTGATTGAGGCGATCGCGAACGCGGCGCGCAGCGGTAAGATCGGCGACGGCAAGATCTTCATCTCTTCGCTAGAGGATGCGATTCGCATTCGCAACGGAGACCGCGGGGAAGGAGCCCTCTGACGGCCGCTGTTCCAGCCGTGGCCGTGCAAGACGTCAGCGAACTGGTCCGGCAGTCGGTCCTGTGGCTGGCGCTGATCATCGTCGGCGCTAAGCTCGGCGGGGAGGCGCTGGGCCGCATCGGCCAGCCGCCCGTTCTGGGCGAGCTGCTGGTAGGAGTATTGCTGGGGAATCTGAATCTGTTCGGCATCACCATTTTGGATCCTTTGCGCGCGGATACTACGTTGCGCGTGGCGGCGGAGATCGGCGCAATTCTATTGCTGTTCGAGGTCGGCGTCGAATCCGACCTGCCGCAATTGCTGGCGGTGGGGTGGTCTTCGCTCCTGGTCGCCACTTTGGGGGTGGTTGCGCCGCTGGCGCTGGGGTGCTTCGTCTCCGCCTGGCTCCATCCGGACGCGAGCTGGCTTACGCATCTGTTCGTCGGCGGAACGCTCACGGCGACCAGCGTGGGAATCACGGCGCGCGTCTTGAAGGACCTCGGTAGAGCCCACACCAAGGAGGCCCGCATCATCTTGGGCGCGGCCGTCGCCGACGACGTGATCGGACTTCTCGTTCTCGCGGTGGTCAGCGGCTTGGTGGCGGCCGCAACCCGCGGCAAGACATCCCTTCCGTGGATCGCAACGCTGTGGATTGTGTTGAAAGCCGTGCTGTTTTTGACCTTGGCGGTGATCGCCGGCCGGTTCTGGTCGCAGCGCATCTTCGCGTACGCAGTTCGCCTGCAAGTCGCCGGAGTGCTGCTGGGCATCTGTATCGCATTCTGCTTCGTTTTGGCGGGAATCGCGGCAATGGCGGGGCTTGCGCCGATTGTAGGCGCCTTCGCCGCCGGGGTCGTGCTGGAGGAAGTCCACTATCGGCCGTTTCTGGAGCGGGGCGAGCGCCGCGTCCAAGAACTGCTTTTTCCCATCACCACTCTCGCCGTGCCCGTGTTCTTCGTGCTGATGGGCCTTCGGGTGGATTTGCGCGGCTTCGCTTCGCCCGCGGTGGTTGGATTCGCCGCGCTGATCGCATTGGCGGCGATTCTCGGCAAGCAAGTCTGCGGACTGGGCGTGCTGGAGCGGGGCGTGGATCGCGTGGTGATCGGGGTGGGAATGATTCCGCGCGGCGAGGTTGGGCTTATCTTCGCTGGCCTGGGCGGCACGCTGGCGCTCGCCGGCAAGCCCGTTCTTACGCCGGCCGTCTTCTCCGCGCTCGTTTTAGTCATCATGCTCAGCACATTCCTCACTCCGCCGCTGCTGAAGATGGCGTTTGAAAGACACAACAAACCGGAAGCCCGCTGAATCGGCGACAAGGGCAAGTGGTTGCAGGCCTCTCTGCTACGCTGATAAATACTCATGAGCAGTCTTCAGGTGACCTTGCCGGACGGCAGCGTCCAAAGCGTGCCACAAGGGACGCGCCCTATCGATATTGCCCGTTCCATCAGCCCGCGGCTGGCCGACGACGCAATCGTCGCGCGCGTGAACGGCGAGCTCTGGGATCTCAACCGGAGCCTGGAGGGGGACTCCAAGCTGGAGATCTTGACGCCCAAAAATCCGGAGGCCTTGGAAGTTTACCGGCATTCGACGGCTCATTTGCTGGCCGCCGCGGTGTTGGAGTTGTTTCCGGAAACCAAGCTCGGCATCGGCCCGCCGATTGAGACGGGCTTTTACTACGATTTTCAACGCGACGCCGCGTTTACGCCGGAAGATTTGGAAAAAATCGAAAAGCGGATGTGGGAAATCCAAGCGCGGGATTTGCCCTATGAACGGAAATATACGCCCAAGCAAGAAGGACTGAAGCTTTACGCGGATCAGCCGATGAAATGCGAGCTCATCACCGAGCGCGCGGGCGAGGTGTTTTCCGAATACACGCTGGGGCCGGGCTTCATCGATTTCTGCCGCGGGCCGCATATCCCCTCGACCAAGAAGATCAAAGCTTTCAAGCTGCTTTCTATCGCCGGCGCTTATTGGAAGGGCGACGAACGCAACCAGAAGCTCCAGCGGATTTACGGGACGGCCTTTTTCAACAAGAAGGATCTGGAAGATTACCTCCAGAAACTCGAGGAAGCCAAGAAGCGCGATCACCGCAGGCTGGGGCAGGAACTGGACCTGTTCAGCATCCAGGAACTGGCGGGGCCGGGACTGATTTTTTTTCATCCCAAAGGCGCGATTGTGCGAAAGCTGATCGAAGACTGGATGCGCGATCAGTACCTCAAGCGCGGGTATTCGCTCGTTTATACGCCCCACGTTATGCGGGCTCATCTGTGGCAGACCTCCGGACATTTGGAGAACTTCGGCGAGAATATGTTCGCAGGCATGGAGCTAGACGACGCCGAGTACCGGCTCAAACCCATGAATTGTCCAGGACATATTTTGATTTATCGCGACAAACTGCGCAGCTACCGCGAATTGCCGGTGCGGCTAGGCGAGCTAGGAACGGTTTACCGCTATGAACGGAGCGGGACGATGCACGGGCTTTTGCGCGTGCGGGGATTTACGCAAGACGACGCCCACATCTTTTGCACTCCGGACCAGATCGAGGGCGAGGTGGCGGGGTGTTTGGAATTCGCGCTGGACGTTCTGAAGACCTTCGGCTTCGAGGAATACGAGGCGGAGATTTCCACTTGGGACGGGGGCGCAAGCGGCAAATACATGGGCGCGGCGGAGCAATGGGAAACCGCCGAGAACGCCCTTAAAAGGGCGGTGGAACGGCTAGGGATAAAGGCTCCGGTGGTTGCGAACGAGGCCGCGTTTTACGGTCCGAAAATCGACGTAAAGCTCTTGGATGCGCTGGGAAGGAAGTGGCAGCTTTCGACGGTCCAATTCGATTTCAACCTGCCGCGGCGCTTCGAGTTGGAGTACGTGGCCGACGACGGCAAGCGGCGCCAGCCGCTCATGGTGCATCGCGCGCTCTACGGCAGCGTGGAGCGTTTTTTCGGCACGCTGGTGGAGCACTACGCGGGGGCCTTTCCGGCGTGGCTCGCGCCGGTGCAGGCGGTGGTGATGCCGATTACGGACCGGCAGCTAGAGTACGCCAAGAAAGTGCACACGCAGTTGGAGGAGGCGGGTTTCCGGGCGCAACTGGACGATCGAAAAGAGAAGGTCAATCTGAAGATTCGCGAAGCGCAGATGCAGAAAATTCCCTACATGCTTGTGGTGGGCGACCGGGAAGCCGAAGCCGGCTCGGTGGCCGTCCGGCACCGCAAGCATGGGGACATGGGCGCGAAGCCGGTGGCGCAGTTCATCGAAGAACTGCGCGGGCTCGTGGATCTGAAAATCGCGAAAGACTAATCTTGGCGGTAATCGTCGATCGCGCGGATTTTGCCGGGAGCGGAAGCGGAGTCGTAGCCCGCGCCCACGATTTTGTTGCCTTCGATGACATCCCTATTTCCATGGTCGACGATGCCGGCCTGATAGGTGTAGCCGTTGGTGACGGCGTCATTTTGGATCAGGTTATTGGCGACCCTGGCGCGCGTGGGGGTTTCGGGCGATTGCTTGCGGGCATTCATCTGCATGAGCCAGACGCCCACGTCATTGCCGACGAGGGTATTGGATTCAATATCGACTCCGAAACTGTAGTTGGTTCCGTGAAGCGGTCCGGAGTCCACGACGATTCCGCCGGAAGCCCACCCGGATCCGGTGTAGGCATTTCCCGACACTCGATTGCGGAGGATGTGAGCCGAAGCGCCCGAGGCCAACACAATTCCGTTCTGTCCGATCACGCCCTGGGGGCCGGCCCCCGCGATGGCATTATCCGTGATGATTCCGTCCACGTCGCCCCGGAGCAGGATGCCGTTTTTTTGATATTCGCGAATGGTATTGCCTTGGATGTTGATCGAAAGGCGTCCGGGCGAGGTGAAATTGGCGACTTCGATGGCGTTGCCTTCCTGGCAGCTCGAACGGCCGCCGCTGGGATTCTTGTTGACGGAGAGAATGGTATTTCCGCGAATGGAGCCGGCAGCGCCGTCGAAGCGAATGGCGGCCAGACGGTCGGCGCCCTCGGCGCAGAAGTTCGCCAAACCATCGGTTGCGATTACGGTGTTGACGACATCGGCGGAAAGTCCGGCGGCTTCAAGGATCGCGCCCCGGAAATTGTCGCCGGGCGGATCGACGGCCGTGATCCTGTGGCCAGCGCCATCATGGGTCATGCCGTTGGGGATGACGATGGGGGCGTCGGTGGTGCAATCGGCTTGCAGAACCATCCTGGTTCCGGAGGTGAGATAGGTGCAGGTGGTGGCGGCGCTCGCCAACGCCGCAGCGGATAGAGAGAGGATAGATACCAACATCAGTCTTTTCATTCGCAGGGTTTCTCCTTGGTGCTGTACAGACTAATAGGTACTACAACTGGCCAGTATACAGTTTTCAACTGGCCGGACGCGATAGCCGTTTGACGGAACAGGGAAGCTTGGGTGAGGCGCCGGGCATTAAAAAAGCCGGTGAGTACTCGGAGGAAGATACTCACCGGCCGGCTCACCACTACCGCTAGGTTGTAGCGCGCCGAACTTTCGGGCAGCTAGCCGGGCAGTCGGCTATTCGCCCTACGGAAAGAGACGCGTTGCGCCTTGGAAAAGGTCACAACTGGACACTCTCATATTAACATTTCAGAATATTGTTGTACAGAGATCGATTAAAAAAAATTGCTTGCATCATTCGAGATTATTATGGAGGGCAAGCCATAGCACGTTAGAGACCAAAGTCATTTATCTGAGACGGCTTATCTAAATTTATCATTGAGAACGGCTGCTAACCGGAAGCCGGCTAGGGCGATGCGAGCGCGCGCGAGGCGGCGCGCAGTGGCCTGATATTGCTCGGTCAAGGCGATGGGGCGATCGCGCAATCCGGCCTCGAAACCGAACGAGTAAACATCGTGAATGGCGAGCTGCACGCCTTCATTCACCCATTTTCGAGGGTCTTTTGAGAGGCGCGGGCGGAGGCCATTTTCCTGAATGAAGGCGGCGGACATCTCCGCGGCCATTCGATTTACATAGGCGTCACTGGAATCCGAGCCGGCGGCGCCATCCCAGAGAGCGTGCAAATTGCGGCCAGGCGTGACATAGACGTTGTTGCCTCCGGCATCGCCGTTGGGCTGGGATTTGAGAAAACGGGTGACGCAGTGGAGGGGCTGGTGGAGGTCTTCCTCCAAATGAATGAGCCAGGGAAGGTCGTAAGCCTTGATCTGGATCTCGGAAATTTTGTTAATTTCCTTTAATATACGGCGCGATTCGATGAGGGCGTTGGGGGCGCGAGGGGGCTGGGAGGGCGCGCCGCCGACGGAGATGGGAACGTCGATGTAATGCCAGTTGACGTGACGCGCCATGGAGGGAAACCCGTTCAGCAGAGGAGTGGGGCGGGCGTTGAGGCGGGTGTCGTCATAGAAGCGGCTATCGCTGCGGATTTCGTCCGGCCATACGGAGGCGGCGAGGAAAACGGCTCGGGCGCGGCGGCGCGGATCGGAAGGAGCATCGCGCGACCAAGAGGCATAGTCGGGATGGGCGGCGAGCAAGGCATCGACCCGGTAGCGCGCTTTTTCCGACAGCCGGTCATAGGCGATGGCGGAGGCGATGCGATGGCCTGTCGCGTTCCAGGCCGAGGCCTGGTGGGCTAGCAGGAACAGGGCCCATGCGCGCCGAGGGAACACTATTCGGCGGCTCCCAATTTCATCAATTTTTCGGCGTGGCGGAGGGCTTCCGGGGTCAGGCGCTCGCCGGAGAGCATGCGGCCGATTTCGCGGGTTCGGGAGTGGGGCGGCAACTCTTGAATCGCGGCGACGGTGCGGCCGCGGATAGAGCGCTTTTCGACAAAATAATGATGATCGGCGAAGCCGGCAATCTGGGGCAGGTGAGTTACGCAGATGACCTGGGCGGCGCGAGAAAGCTTTTTCAAGCGGCGGCCGACGGATTCGGCGGCGGCGCCGCCGACGCCGGAGTCGACTTCGTCGAAGACGAGAGTGGGGGAGAAGGAGGCGTCGCGCGGAGCGGCGCAAGTTTTGAGCGCCAAGGCGACGCGCGATAGTTCCCCACCGGAAGCGATGCGATCCAGGGGTTTAAGCTCCTCGCCGAGGTTGGGGGCGATGAGGAACTCGACGGCATCGGCGCCACGCTCGGACCAGGGGGCGGGATGAAGGCGGATTTGGACGCGGGTTTTCTCCATCGCCAGGAAGGCGAGCTCGGCTTGCACGCGCTCGCTCAACTGGCGGGCGGCTTGGGCGCGGAGGGCGGTGAGCTTTGAGGCGGCCGATTCATAGGCGGCGGCGAGCCGGGCGAGCTGCGTTTGGAGGAAATCGCGGCGTTCGCCGGAAGCTCCGGCGGCGGCGAGAGCGGTCCGCACGGATTGGAGAAAAGCGAGCACTTCCTCCATGGAGGGGCCATATTTGCGCTTCAATTTTTCAAGGGCGGCCAGGCGCTGCTCGACTTGGTCGAGGCGGGCCGGATCGGCCTCCAGGCGGCTTAAATATCGGCTCAAGGCGCGGGAAGCTTCCTCGACGGCGAGCGAGGCGGGAGCCAGCAGGTCGGCGATTTCCGACAGGGCGGGATCGACGCGGGCCAATTCTTCCAACCGTTTGGCGACGCTTCGCAATTGTGAGGTAATGCTTTGCGGATCTTCATAGAGGGCGGCGTAAGCGGCGGCGGAGACCTCCTGAAGGCGGACGATATTGCGAAGAATGCGGCGCTCCTTTTCGAGCTCGGCGTCTTCGCCGGGACGGGGCGAGACCGATTCGATTTCTTTGCGTTGAAATTCCAAGAGATCCGCCTGACGCAACCGCTCCTGCGCGCTTCGATCGAGAGCTTCGAGCTCGGCGGAAGCTTCGCGCCACTGGCAATATAACGCGGCGGTTTCCGAGAGCAGGCCGCCTGAACCGGCAAATGCGTCCAACAATTGACATTGCACGGAGGGCGAGAAGAGGTGCTGCTGATCGTGCTGGCCGTGGATATCGCCGAGGTGGGGGGCGAGATCGCGCAGCAGGGCGACGGTGGCGGGGCGGTTTCCGACCAGCGCGCGCGACTTGCCGTTGGACTGGATTTCGCGCTCAACGAGAATCTCGCCGTTTTCCACGGCGACGGCGGCGTCCTGGAGGAGCTTGGCCAGCGCGGGCGAGCGGCCGATTTCGAAGACTCCGGAGATGCGCGCGCAATCGGCGCCGGCGCGGACCATGCCGGCGGAAGCGCGGCCGCCGAACAGCAAACCGAGCGCGTCGACGACGATGGACTTGCCGCTGCCGGTTTCGCCGGTGAGGAGATTCAGGCCGGGATGGAAGCGCACGCGGACGCGTTCGATGACGGCATAGTTTTCGACCGCAAGCTCGACCAACACGGAGGATGGGTTCCTTAATGGACGATTATAGAAGAGGGTGACGGGGCTTTCTCGCAAGCGGCGCGGGAGCGGGGAGGGGCGGCTAGTGGATGGTGCGAGTTTTGCGGTTCATGTAGTCCATCAGGAGATATTGGCCGAGCGTATAAGGGGTTGTGAAGTAGGCTTTGCCGCGGCAGAGCTCGGTTACTTTCTGGACGAATTGAACCAAACCGTAGTCGCTGGCGAGCATGAAGGTGTTGATGAGCACGCCCTGGCGCTTGCAGCGGCTGACTTCTTCAAGGGTGCGGCTGATGACGAGGGGATCGAGACCGAAGGCGTTGCGGTAGATGCGGCCGTCGTCGAGGGTTAAAGCGCTGGGCTTTCCATCGGTGATCATGACGATCTGGCGCATGTCCTTGCGCTCGCGCGCGAGCAGGCGCTGGGCGAGGATGAGGCCGTCGCGGGTGTTGGTGTAATAGGGGCCGACTTGAACGCGAGCCAAGTCCTCAAGACGAAGTTCCTCGGCGGTGTCATGAAAGAGAACGCAGCGGAGGCTGTCGCCGGGGTATTGGGTGCGGATGAGATGGGCCAGCGCGAGGGCGACTTTCTTGGCGGGCGTGAAGCGATCCTCGCCGTAGAGGATCATGCTGTGGCTGCAATCCAGCATCAGGACGGTGGCGCAGGAGCTTTGATATTCGCTCTGATGGACGTGGAGGTCTGAGTATTCGAGGTTCAGCGGCAGCGTCACGCCTTCGCGCTGCATAGCCGTGAACAGCGTCTGGCCGATGTCCAGGTTTATGGTGTCGCCGAACTCGTATTGTTTGGCGGCTCCGCTCGATTCGACGCCGGTGGCCATGTCGCGCGTGTCATGCGCGCCGAAGCTCGAACGGCCGAGGGACCCCAGCAGGTCCTTCAGCGTCTTGAAGCCGAGAAAGTCGATGCTCTTGTCGGTCACCTTGACTTCGACGCGGGCGTCGCCTTTGCCTTTGCCGCCGCCCTGCGGCTGTTCCGTGGTGATGTAGCCTTCGTCCACCAGCTTTTGCACCAGCCGGTTGAGCATCTGATCGAGCTCTTCCTGCGACATGCTTTCCAGCTTCTGGCGAATTTGCCCGGCGCGCTCCGGATCGAAGAAGTCCCCGCGTTCGAGCGCCTGCTCGATAGCGCGCTTGAGGTCCTCCAGGGTGTGTTGGTTCCACTCGCTGAACTGCATGTAGGGGTTGTCGAAGCCGCTTTGCAGGAGGAAATCGGCGAGGGCTTTCATCAGGTCTTCGGCGGAGAGGCCGAAGTCGTCCCCGGTGTAGCGGGAGTAGCGAATGGACTTCATGGGGTTTCTCCAAGGCA
>DATGLY010000126.1:0-10927 GCA_035293905.1 Bryobacteraceae bacterium | reverse complement strand
AAACTCCAGCGGCCCAAGAGATCGCGCTACGCATTACCCGCTCTGAATCCAGTTCGGTAGATGTTCATCTGATTGAGCGCGCCGGCCAGGTTCACGTGGCCGTTCGAACTCCGGATCTCGGGCTTCAAAATTCGCTGCGGCAAGATCTCGGGACGCTCGTGAATTCTTTGGAACGCGCCGGGTACCGGACCGACGCAGCTTTGCCGCACGGTGGGTTGACGGCGCAATCCCCGCCGCAAACTGCTTCGAACGCCGGCTCTCAGGACAAACGCGAATCCGACGGCGGCTGGAGCGGATCGGGACAGCCTGGACGGGATTTCAGCGGCCAAAGACGGCAGGACCAGAACCAACCAGAATCCAAAGAGTGGAGAGCAGCAATGGAGGAAACAAAATGACAGCATCATCGGTTTCGAACCAGGCCAATACGGCAGCTACGACGAACGTGGGATCTTCTAGCGCCGCCGCAGCCTCAGTGGACCCGCTGGCCAATGAACAGGTATTTTTGCAACTGCTGGTCGCCCAATTGAAGTATCAGGACCCGGAGAGCCCGGCCGACGGGACGCAATTCGTCACGCAACTTGCCCAATTCGCCGACCTGGAGCAAGTTACGCAAAGCCGGGCGGACCTGGACGCGATCAAGCAGCAGTTGAGCGGCTCGAATTCCGTTCCGCAGGACCCGGCTCCGTCGGAGACAAACGATTCATCCTCCGGTTCCCCTTCCCCAAACTCAAGTACAAGCGGCATTTCCTAGAGGAGCCCTCATGTTCAGTTCTTTTTCTACTGCCCTTTCCGCCTTAAATGCGGATAGCACCGCGATTGATGTGGTTGGCAATAATTTGGCGAACCTCAACACCACTGGTTTTAAGACCAGCGACGTCTCGTTTCAGGACCTAGTTGCTCAGTCGCTCTCGGGCGGCCAAACGCAGGTCGGCTCGGGCGTAGCCGCGCCAACTACTCAAATGGATTTTAGCCAGGGCTCTATTCAATCCACGGGTGGCGCGCTGGATGCAGCGATCCAAGGAGGAGGCTTCTTTATCGTGCAGAATTCCAACGGCGCAACCGAGTACACGCGGGCCGGAAATTTCCAGGTCGACAGCCAAGGCAACCTGATCACCGCCACCGGAGAAGCCGTGCAAGGCTGGACTCCCGTGAACGGAGCGCTGAACGCGAGCGGCCCGACGGGAAATATCACGGTTCCAATGGGAAGCTTGCAAGCCGCCAAGCCCACTTCCAATATGTCCGTGGATTTGAATCTGAACGCCGCGGCTGCAGCAGGCGAGACGTTTTCCACCTCAGTGCAGGTCTATGACTCCCTGGGAACCCCTCACGTGGTTTCGTTTACATTCACGAAGACCTCCACGGCGAACCAATGGCAGTATTCCGTGAGCTTCCCCAATAGCGACCTTACTGCGCCCGGGACTCCGCTTACCGGCACTCTAACCTTCGATAGTTCGGGCGTGCTGACCAGCCCTGCCGCGGGAAGCGCCCCGCCATCGCTGGCCGTCTCAAATCTCGCCGATGGCGCGGCGAATATGAACATCAACTGGAACCTATTCAACGGAACTACGCCTCTGATCACGCAATTCTCGCAGGCCTCGGCTACGTCGGCGGAGAACCAGGATGGCTCTCCCGCGGCCAACCTTACGCAGGTCAGCATTGAGAACGGCGGCGAGGTGTTGGCGCAATACTCCAGCGGCAATCAAGTAGTGGTCGGACAGATTGCCATGGCCAGCATCCTCAATCCCGAATCGCTCATCTCCGCCGGCGATAACAACTTCACTCTTAGCGCAAATACGGCTTTGCCCGCCGTGGGTTTACCCAACACAGGCGGCAGGGGGCAATTGCTGGGGGGCGCTCTGGAATCCTCCAACGCCGATATCGCCACCGAATTCACCAACTTGATCGTATTCCAGCGGAGCTACGAGGCAAATGCCAAGGTCGTCACCACGGTGGATCAGCTCAGCCAGGACACGATTAATCTGAAGCCACAGTAATGGTTTGATTTGCCCGAAAAAGTGAGGATTTGACCGTGACCGCTCTTGAACAAATCGGACATCTATCGAACATTCCGGTCTATGTGCATGTCGAGCTTGCGCGTAAAATTATGCCTCTCGGCGAAATCCTAGCGTTGGAAGAAGGAAGCGTGATCAACATGACCCGTTCGGCGGGCGAAAACATCGATCTTTTCATTGGCGGTGCTCCCGTCGCATCGGGTGAAATCGTGATCATCGAGGAGACCCTGGGCGTTCGGATCACGGATTTCGCCGAGGAGGACTAAAGTGGAACCGGGATTTGCAAGGCAGGCTGCCTCGATTGTATTGGTATTCGCGTTGCTCGCGGCGCTGTGGTTGATTCGGCGCCGGGGCGTGTTTGCCATGTCTGATCGAAATCCCTTGCGGCGGACTCGCTCAATTTATGCGGTTGAGCGGTTGGTTTTGACTCCCCACCATACGTTGCACCTACTGCGCGTCGAGTTCCAGGGAGAAGGACGCGAACTTCTGGTGGCCACGCATCCCCAAGGCTGCACAACCCTGCTGAACCCTGTGAACTTTAGCGAACTGGCCACACAGGGCGCCTTGAAGGGAGTGGGCGCTTGAAGAAACTGCTTTTCACAACGCTTTTGCTGGGCTTTCCGTTAATCGCGGGACCCAACGATTCTGTGTTCGGCGTAACGCTGGTCGCCAACAAATCGGGGCAAAACGTGAGCGTGCCCATGCAGATCGTTCTGCTCCTGACGCTTTTGACGCTTTTGCCGGCGATCGTTATGTCGGTGACGCCATTTTTGCGGGTGGTGGTGGTGTTGCACTTTCTGCGGCAAGCCCTGGGAACGCAAACCACTCCGTCTAACCAGGTTTTGGTCGGACTGGCGCTGTTTCTTGCGCTGCTGATTGTGCAGCCGGTTACGGACCAGGTTTATCAGCGCAGTTGGCAGCCGCTAGAATCCGGTCAAATCACGGCGGGCGAAGCCTGGGACCGAGCTGCGGAGCCGATTCGGGAATTTCTGCTCAAATTCGCCCGGGAAAAAGATATCCGTTTATTCATGGAGATTTCTCATGCGCCCGCCCCAGCAAATCCCGCGAGCGTGCCGTTGAGCGCTCTGGTTCCGGCTTATGTTCTAAGCGAGCTTAAAACCGCGTTTCAAATTGGCGCGGTGTTATTTCTGCCTTTTCTTATTATCGATCTGGTAGTCGCCTCAGTAACGCTTTCGGTCGGTATGGTGCAGCTGCCTCCCGTAATGGTTTCGGCGCCTTTCAAAATTCTGCTGTTCGTGCTCGTGGACGGCTGGAATCTCGTGGTGGGGTCGCTAGTGCGGAGCTTTCATTGAGCCGGAGCTTTACGGGCTGAAACAAGCTAAGGAGATCATGACGCCTTCTCAGAGTGTGGATTTGATGCGCACCGCGTTTCTTACGGCTTTCTGGGTAAGCTTGCCGGTTCTGTGCGTGGGTTTCGTAGTGGGAATTTTCGTCAGCTTGGCACAGATCCTGACTTCCATTCAAGATGCAAGCTTTGGCGCCGTGCCGCGGCTGACCGCGTTTCTGGCGACGCTATTGGTGGCCATGCCTTGGATGCTCATGAAGCTGATCTCTTACACCACGGTTCTGCTGGGAGACCTGGGCCGCTTCGCCCATTGATCGGGCGGCCATGACCCTCCATTTGCCGGTGGCTACGCTTTACTCCTTCTTATTGGCGCTCGCTCGCGCTGGCGGATTCGTGGCGTTTCTGCCGGTTCCGGGCTTCCGAAACGCTCCCCAGTCGGCGCGCGCGGTATTGACATTGGCGGTCACGCTTGCGCTATTTCCCGTCTGGCCGGTCCCGCCAAGCGGCGACCCCTCGATCGGCAACCTCACCTATTGGGCTTTTGCCGAGGCTGGATTCGGATTGGCCGCGGGAGTGAGCGTTTCGCTGCTTTTGGAGGGGTTTCAGATCGCCGCTCAAATAACCGGTCTTCAAGCGGGCTACGGTTATGCATCCACAATCGACCCAAATAGCGAAGCCGATTCCAGCGTACTCCAAGTGATGGCCTCGCTCTCAAGCGGACTGCTTTTTTTCGCTACGGGCCTCGACCATGAATTCATTCGGGCGCTGGCGGCGAGCTTTTCCCGATTTCCCTCGGGAGCCACGACCCCATCGGCATCCGCAAGTTTGGACGGAATCTTGAAGCTGGGCAGCGCTATGCTGGCCACTGGGCTACGGCTGGCGTTTCCGGTAGCCGCGTTGTTACTGCTGAGTGACTTCGCGCTGGCTCTGGTGAGCAGGGTTCAGCAACAACTACAACTTCACTCTCTCGCTTTCCCCGGCAAGATGGCGGCTGCGCTGGCTCTCCTGGCCGCGCTCGCGCCCGTGGTTCCGAAGATTTTCTCAACGGAAGCCGAAAAAACGCTGGCGGCGCTTTGGCGCATCTTGGGAGGTTGAAGCCGAGACTGGCGTAGCGGCCCGTCGAACGGCTCCCTGCGGCGCGGATAAGGCGGATGGCGGACTCCGGACAGCGTACAGAACAACCCACGCAGCGAAGGCTGGAACGCGCCCGCCGCGAAGGCGATTTTCCGGCGAGCCGCGAATTAGTCTCCGCCGTTCAATTTCTCGGATTCACCATCGCCGCTGTCTGGCTCGGTTCCGGATTCCTGGTGCGAATCGCCCGGCTGATGCAGAAGCTGCTGGCGCTAGCATTTCGCGGAGATCTGAACGAGCTGGCGGTTGTCGAACTCGCGCGCGAGGTGATTGCGCCACAACTGTTCCCGCTGGCGGAAGCCGGCGGCGCGATTCTTCTGTTGGTCCTGCTGACCCAGCTTGCGAGCACGCGGATGGGCGTTTCTTTAAAGAAGCTGGCTCCCGATTTCCGGCGCCTTAACCCTTTCGGGCGGCTGACGTCACTGCCGTCTCAGAACGGGTTTCTGCTCGTTCAAGGAATCTTTCTGCTGTCGATCATGGCCGCGGCCGTCTACCGGGAGATCACCGAGAACCTCGATTCCTTTCTCGAACTCTCTTGGCTGGAGCCTCGAAGCGCCGCAGCCCGGATCGGGGGAGCCTTCGCAACCTTGCTTTGGCGCGCCTCGGGCGTCTTTCTGGCGATCGGAGCCGCGGACCTGATTTGGAATCGCCGCCGCTATACACGCCGGCTCCGCATGACCAAACAGGAAATCCGGGAAGAGGTGAAGGAGCAGGAAAGCAGCCCGCACATGAAAATGCGCATTCGCCGAATTCAGCGGGATCTGGCGCGGCGCCACATGATGAAGAAGATCCCCGAAGCCACGGCCGTCATCGTCAATCCGACGCATTACGCGGTTGCGATCCAGTATGTGATGCAGTCTCCGGGCGCTCCGCGCGTGATCGCTAAGGGTAAAAACTATCTGGCTTTGCGCATCCGCCAGCGGGCCCTGGAGCATCAGGTGCCGATCGTCGAAAACCCCCCGCTGGCTCGCGCCTTGTACGGATCAGTCGAAGTCGGTCAGGAGATCCCGGCTCATCTCTACCGCGCAGTAGCCGAGATTCTGGCGTACATCTATCGGCTCATGAACGGGCGTCTCAGAACTTAAGCTGCGGAAATGGCGGCTCTTGCAACCCCGGCGCCGCACCCCTCGTCTAATGAGTGGAGGAAACGAGACGTATGGAGGTTAAAAAAAGGAAAATCCTCGCCTTGTCGCTGGCGATGATCATGGCTGCGATCGCACCCTCCGTCTATGGCTCACAGCAAGTTAAGGCCGGTGGAACGATCGAGGACCGCGTGCGGCATGAGTTGGCGATGCTGCCCTATTACAGTGTGTTCGATAACCTCTCGTTCCGCGTGGATGACGGCGCGGTCACATTATTCGGAGAGGTGACCAGGCCGGTAGTGAAGGACGATGCTGTGAGCGCCGTCAAACGGGTAGAAGGGGTGACCGCAGTCAACGATCAGATCGAGGTTTTGCCGCCATCGCCTTTTGACAATCAGATCCGGCGCAGCGCTTACCGCGCGATTTATGGTTTTCCCGCGCTCCAGCGCTACGCCATGGGCGTGGTTCCGTCGATTCACATCATCGTGAAGAACGGGCATGTGACTTTGGAGGGCGTGGTAGCGAGCGAACAGGACAAGCAGATGGCCTTCATGCGCGCCAGCGGCGTGCCGAACGTATTCTCTGTCGAGAATCATCTTCAGGTCCGCTCGTGAAGCGCTAGCTTTCGTTTTGGATCGCCTGGACGCAGTCCCCCTTCAGCGCTCGCGGGGGGCCAGGTTGGTCCACGGCGGCCCATCATCTCCTAGTGGGCCGCCGTTTCTGTTTCCGCCGCACGTTGTTTGGTCCAAGCGAAGTGTCAGCGGGCTGAAGCCTGACCCCGGAAGACCGCATCTGGCCGCCCATGTGCATTGCTGTAGGCATGGCGGCGCAATCTCAAATTGTCGCGGCGGCTCCTGGCCGCTCCGCCGGCGGGTCTGCAACCCCCCGCGGCTCTAGCTCCAACTCCGCACAAACAAACGCTCGGGGAGGCGCCTTTCGCCGCCCTCCGGCCTTAGACCGCCCGCCTGCGCGCTCCTCGCGTTTCGCCGGTCTCTCCGATTTGGGAGTTCCCCTCGCCGTTTTGGGAATCGTTTTGGCAATGATCATGCCGATGCCTAGCTTCCTGCTGGACATTCTGATCAGCGCAAACATCACGGTTTCGGTGATCGTGCTCCTGGTGTCGATGCACATCGCGCGGCCGGTGGAATTCAGCGTCTTTCCCACCTCACTTCTGTTGCTGACTCTGTTCCGGTTGGCTCTGAACATCTCTTCGTCTCGGTTGATTCTGATTCACGGCAATACGGGGACTCGCGCCGCCGGACAAGTGATTGAAGCTTTTGGCAATTTTGTGGTCGGCGGCAACTACGTTGTAGGCGTGGTGATTTTCCTGGTGTTGATCGCGATTCAGTATGTGGTGATTAATCATGGCGCCGTGCGGATCTCCGAAGTCACCGCGCGCTTCACTCTGGACGCTCTGCCAGGCAAGCAGATGTCGATCGATTCGGATCTGAACGCGGGGCTGATTGATGAAAGCGAGGCGCGCGAGCGCCGCAAGAAGCTGGCGGCCGAAGCCGAGTTTTACGGGGCCATGGACGGCGCCAGCCGCTTCACCCAGCGCGACGCCGTGGCCAGCATTCTGATCACAGCCATCAACATCGTGGCTGGATTCCTCATTGGCGTTTTCCAAAACGGAATGGATTTGACGCGAGCTTTCTCCACCTACACCGTGCTCACCATCGGCGACGGCCTGGTCACGGTGATTCCGGCCCTGATGGTTTCCGTTTCGGGCGGAATGATCGTTACGCGCGCCAGCTCGGAAGAACGGCTCGGAGCGGGTGTGCGCCGGCAGGTCTTCAGCAATCCTCAGCCGTTGCTATTGGGAGGCGGGGTGCTGATCGCCATGGCGGCTTTTCCGGGCCTTCCAAATCTTCCTTTTCTCATACTGGGCTCGGGTGTGGCCTTTGCGGGCTGGAAGCTGAGGCAGAGAAGCGCCGCGCAGATGGCGCAGCCTGCCGCCGCGGACGCTCCGCCGAAAGAAAATCTGGAATCGCTGCTGCGCGTCGAGCCGCTTGCCGTTGAGGTGGGGCTGGCCCTGGTGCAGATGGTGGAAGGCGGCCAGAATTCCCCCTTGCTGCGCCGCATCGCTGGGATCCGAAGGCAATTGGCCGGCGACCTGGGATTCATACTGCCTCCGGTGCGCGTCACCGACAATTTGCAACTCAAGGCGTCCGAATACGTGATTTTGCTCAAGGGAGCCGAGATTGGAAGGTTCGAGCTGCTGCTGAACCACGAACTAGCCATTCATCCCACCGCTTCCGCGCAGCTTCCTGCTTCGGCGGCGCTCGGAGGGACTCCCGCGCGCGAACCCGCCTTCAATATGCCTGCCCTGTGGATCGCTCCGCAAAAGGCCGATCAAGCCCGCGCTCACGGCTATACCGTGGTGGATTCGGTGGGCGTGTTAGGGACGCACCTGGCGGAGGCCATCCGGAGGCACGCCTTCGAGCTTCTCTCGCGGCAGGACACGAAGATCATTCTCGACCGGGTGGCGCAGGACAATCCCAAAGTCGCGGAGGACCTCGTTCCGAAGCTGCTGCCCTTGGCGACGGTTCAAAAGGTGCTGCAAAACCTCCTGCGAGAGCGCGTCTCGATTCGGGACTCTGTGACGATCTTGGAAGCGCTGGGCGAGGCCGGCGCCATAACCAAAAATCCAATTCTGCTGACTGAATACGCGCGCCAGGCCATCCGGAGGCTGCTAGTGAAACCGTATCTCAACGCGGCAGGCGAGCTGCCGGCGTATTTCGTCGATGCGCCGGTCGAGCAGTCGATCGAGGCGGCGATCCAGTACACCGAACAATCGAGCAATTTGAATCTGACGCCTCAAAAAATACGGGATATAATCGACCGCGTCGCGCGCGCGGTGGGCGCGGCGGATGCGCCAGTGGCGGCGCTCACCAGCACCTCGGCTCGATATTTCCTCCGCCAGATTGTCGAAGGCGCCTTGCCCAATGTCGCAATTCTTTCGCACAACGAAATCCCCGCGGGCGTGCGCGTGGTATCGCTGGGCCTGATTCAATAGGGCGCGGCGACGCTGTAAAGCTTCCGCTCGCCGCAGCCGATGGATAAGAGCAAGTTCACGAGATCATGCAGCTCAAAAGTTATTTTTCGGGAACGGTGGAAGCGGCCATGGAATTGGCCCGGAAGGAAATGGGAGAGGACGCTCTCCTGGTAAATGCGCGTCCCGCGGCGCCGGAGGCGCGCTATCTGGGCGCCTATGAAGTCGTTTTTGGGATCGCAGACGGCGTCCGGCCTGGATTCGCTTCAAACTCAAGCCGGAAGACCGCTGCGCCGGCCCAACCGCCGGAACGTCCGGACAACGGCGATCTTGCTATGGAATTCGCCGAACTGAAAGGCGCGTTGGAGAGGATGGAGCAAAGACTGGGGCCGGGCTTGACGTTTGGAACGAGCCCGGCGGAGCCGGCGCATCCAACCCCGCTTTACTCAGCACTGATCGAGCAGGACCTGGAGCCGGCGCTCGCACGAAGGATTAGCGAAGGCGCGCCGATCGAATCCCTATTTGAAACCGACTCGCGACTGGGAGTCGCCGGCGGCCATGCGGCGCGGCCAGTGGTCGCCTTCGTGGGGCCGCCGGGTGCGGGCAAGACCGCGAGCATAGTGAAAATCGCCGCGCTGTATGGCTTGGACGCCAGCGGGCCCGCGCGGATTCTCTCTGCCGACGTACACCGGATCGCGGCTGCGGACCAGCTTCGTTCCCTGGCTTCTCTCCTGGGCGTCGGCTGCGAAGTCGCCGAAACTCCGGGCGCGCTGGCTCAGATGCTTGAGCAGCAAAATTCCGCGCGTCTGGTTCTTATCGACACGCCCGGCCTCAGTCGCGCAGACATGGAGGATGCGGCGGACCTGGCGCTTTTCCTCAAGGCGCACCCGGACATCGATACCCATCTGGTGCTGCCCGCGTTTCTGCGTCCGGTCGATATGAACCGCGTGATCGGCCAATTCTTGCCGTTCGGTCCGAAAAAACTTTTGTTCACGCACGTGGATGAAACGCAACATTACGGCGCGCTGATTTCGACGGCTCATCGCTGGTCGCTGCCCGTTTCCTTTCTCGGCATGGGCCAGCAAATTCCCGACGATCTCAAGGCCGCAACGCCGGAGCTGCTGCGGACGTTGATTTTGCGCGAAGAGCTCGACACGGCCCCGCCGCCGCTCCTTAAGCGTGGAGCCACGGCATGAGGCAAGCCACCCAACGCGAACCCGAAAACAGAACGCCTTCCCACCCCTATGACGGGCCAGCGGCCGGTGCGTCTTCTGGCGCGGAGCGTGAGCGGCTGATTATGGAGCATCTACCGCAGGTGCGTTTGATCGCGCGCCGGATACACGAGAGGCTCCCGGAAAGCGTCAACCTCGACGATCTAATTTCAGCCGGAACGATCGGGTTGATCTCAGCCATCGACCGCTTCGATCCTTCCCTCAATGTAAAGTTAAAGACTTACGCCGAGTACAAGATCCGTGGGGCGATTCTGGACAGCTTGCGGGGACTGGACTGGGCGCCGCGCCAGCAGCGCAAGCGCGCCAAGCAGATCGAAGCCGCGATTTCCATCGCCGAACAGCGCCTGCATCGCACCCCCAGCGAAGAAGAGATCGCCGCCGAGCTCGGCCTCCGCTTGGAGGAATACCACGAGTGGCTGGTGGAAATCCGCGGGCTCAGCCTGGGGAGTCTGGAAACGGCATCTTCCGATGACGAGCAGAACCGGGACTTGCTGCGCTATCTTTCCGGCGATGAGGAGGAGTGGCCATCGCGCTTGCTCGAGCGCAGCGAATTGCAAAAGCTGTTAGCCGACGCTATCTCCAAAATGCCGGAAATCGAAAAAACGGTCCTTAGCCTCTACTACTACGAAGAACTCACGCTCCGCGAGATCTCCAAGATTGTCCGCCTGCATGAGTCGCGCATCTCCCAGCTCAAGTCTCAGGCGATTCTGCGCCTTCGGTCTTACATGGAGCGCCGATGGCCTTCCCGGCGGGGGTCGGAAAGTCGGGGGGGATAATTCAAAGCCATGGAGCCATCCTTGGGCATTCAAGATTGGCTGTTTGAGGCGATCGCGCACGGCCTCGCCAGCGCATTAGAAACCATAGGCGGCGAGCGTCCGGCCGTTCACTGGGAACACCTTACCGGTCCGCCGGAGTTTGGCGCGACCGAAAAACGAAATCTGACGTGGCGGCAGTCGTTTCAATTCCCGCACGGAGCCATCTGGGTCGCGGCGTCCGCCGAAACCCTGGATGCCCTGGCCAAGAGTGTGTTGGCTAGGGAGCAGCGGGAGATCGGCGAAGACTCTGCCCGGTCCGTCTGCCTGGAGTTAATTAAACAGACCGTGACCGGTATGGCGAAGGACCTGTCCGCCCGGTTTGGCGATGAGGTCATCCTCGGCCCAGGCGAGGAAGTT
>DATGLY010000125.1:0-17831 GCA_035293905.1 Bryobacteraceae bacterium | reverse complement strand
CTGGGATTTGTGGCAATTCGATGCGGAATGGAAGCTCGCCCCCGCCGTGGTCACTCTAATGTGCATGGGGCCGAGCTTTGAAAACGAAAACGACGACCATTTGCGCGTCGACTTCGGCCCCGACTCTCGCTTCCTTCCGATTCCCCAAATCGGCGGTTCCGTCCGCATGGGCCAATCCAATCTTCGAAGCCTGCTTCATCTGGTGAGCGAGATCGAAAAGAATTTGCCGCTGCACCATCGCAAGCTGTGGTCGGAAAGCGGCGCCAATTTCGCCGAGATCGTCGCCGATCAAATGGGCGGTCTGGACATACAATAAGCCCCATGAGTTCCTACGCCCCAGCCCCCGCGCCCCTTGGGCGCCCGACTTACGTCCGCCACGTCGTGCTCGGGCTCACGGTGCTCATTTACATGATCACCTACATGGATCGGGTGGTCCTTTCCACCACCGCCCCTATGATCCGGAAGGAATTGGGCATTTCGCTCGTCGCGTTCGGAACGATTCAATCCGCCTTTAACCTGAGTTACGCCTTGTTCCAGATTCCCGGAGGCTGGTTGGGCGACCGCATCGGCCCGCGCCGCGCATTGACCCTCATCGCAAGCTGGTGGAGCGCTTTCACCGCGCTCACGGCCCTCGGATGGAGCGCCGCTTCCATGACGGCGATCCAATGGATCTTCGGCATGGGCGAAGCCGGCGCCTTTCCCATCGCCACGCGCTCGCTTTCCCGCTGGATGCGCCCCAGCGAGCGCGGCTTTGCCCAAGGAATTACTCATGCCGGTTCGCGCGTGGGCGGAGCCGCCGGGCGTAATGTCGTCGCGTTTCTGATGCTCGCCTTCGGCTGGCGCATGCCCTTCTTCGTCCTTGGCCTCGTGGGCGTGCTGTGGGCTATCGGGTGGTACGTCTACTACCGCGATTCACCGGAAGATCACCATCGCGTAAATGCCGCCGAGCTCGATCTGATCCATTCCGCCAGCGGCGGCCCTCTAAAACGCGCCGGAGCGCCGGTGCCCTGGCGGCGCATTCTTTCCAGTCACACCATCTGGAGAATCTCGCTGATGTACGTCTGCTACCAGTGGGCCTTGCAGGTTTATCTCAACTGGTTCCCCACCTACTTGCGGGAGTCCCGTGGAATGACTTTGGCGCAGATGGGTTTTTACGCCAGCCTTCCCTTGTGGGCGGGCGTCGTGGGAGATCTGGCGGGCGGCTGGTTCTCCGACCTGTTGTTGCGTTTCACGGGCGATGTCAAGCGCGCTCGCCGCACCGTTGGCGTGGCCGGTTTTCTCATCGCCGCGGTCGGAATCCTTCCCGCCACCTTCACCCCCGATCCCAAAGCCTCCGTGGCGTTCAGTTGCCTGGCCTTCGGCGGACTCGAATTGACCGTCTCGGTCTCCTGGGCGATTCCCCTGGATATTGCGGGCGACTTCGCCGGCTCGGCGTCGGCCGTGATGAACGGCTTGGGCAATCTTGGCGGGGCCGTCTCCACTCAACTGCTGCCCATTTTGGTCGCCGCGGCGGGGTGGAGCACGCCGTTTTTGGTGACCTCGGCTCTGTGCGCCCTGGGCGCCCTGATATACATGAACATCGACGCCTCCCGGCGAATTGCGTTGGACCACCCCAAATCTGCCGCATGAGGCAAAATTTGCCGCCCGGTCGCTCTTTTTGATCCGCTTAGCGAATTGCGTCTTGTTGAGCTATGAAAGCCAGCCTCGCGATGGCTGGCTTTTTCTTGCCCCGCCGCCCCGCGCTCCTAAGGTCCCCAACCAGACCCGGCGGTGCGCGTAAGCGCGGCGGCCCCATGCGGAAAAACAAGCCTGCTCACGCTATAATCGGCTACGGAGTAGCATGGAAGAGCTCAAGCGGAAACTGGAAGAGGAAGTAGCGGCGCTCGAAACCGAGCTGCGCATCGAGCTTCCCAAGGAAATTCTCAAGGCGCGCGCCCATGGCGATCTGAGCGAAAATGCCGAATACCACGCGGCCAAGGAGCGTCAGGCCTTCGTGAACGCCCGCCTGACTCAGTTAAAATCGCGGTTGCGGGAAATCTCGATGATTGATGTCTCCAAGATTCCGCGCGACCGCGTCGGACTCGGCTCCACGGTGGTCGTGCTGGATACAGCCAAAGACGAGCAGATCCGCTATAAGCTCGTAACCAGCGAGGATGTCGATGTGTCCAAGGGATTGATTTCCACCAGCTCCCCCATCGGCCGGGGACTGCTCGGAAAGCAGGTGGGCGACTCCGTGAAAATCAACATTCCGGGCGGCGTCCGCGAAATGGAAATCATTGAGCTAATCACGATTCACGAAGTGGGAGCCAACTCCAAGTGACTCTTACCCGCGCCATTGGCGGCGTGTGCGACAAGGCGATCCTGGTCATCGTGCACGGCCTGGCGCTGACCCGCATCAACCCCAATGTTCTGACCCTGCTGGGGCTGCTCATCAACATGGGCGCCAGCGCCTTGCTCTGGGTGGGGCAATTCCGTTGGGCCGGCGTCGTCATCATCGGCGCCGGATTGTTCGACATGGTGGATGGCCGCGTGGCCCGCGAAACCAACCGCGTCACCCGCTTCGGCGGCTTCTTCGATTCCGTGCTGGACCGTTATTCCGACTTGGCCCTTTTAACCGGCCTGCTGGTCTGGTATGGCTCCATCAATCGTCATTCCTATGTTCTGCTGACCGCGCTGGCGATGACCGGCTCCGTCATGGTTAGCTATACGCGCGCCCGGGCGGAAAATTCGATTCCGTCCTGCAAGGTCGGTTTTATGGAGCGTCCGGAGCGAATTGTGCTGGTCATTATTGGAGCGCTATTCAACCGCATGCCCCAAGTGCTGTGGGTCATCGCGGTCTTGTCGAACCTGACGGTGGTTCATCGTATGATTTTCACGTGGCGCGAGGCCAGGCACCTGGAAGACGCCCAGCTTCGCCCTGCCGGCTCGGCCGAGCCGGGCCTCGATCACGAAATCAAACGGCTAATTTGAGCCATGCAGAATCGCGCCGCCGCGGATATTTATAGTAAACGCGCACAACGAAGCGCCGCCCCGTCTCCCCTCGTTCCCGAAGATTCCGGCTCCTTGGTTCTGTCCACGATTCTCGTCGATGATGAACCGCTCGCGCGCGAAGAGCTCGCCTACCTGCTTCGCGATTTCCCCGGCATCGACATCATCGCCACCGCCTCCAACGGCCTGGAAGCGCTCAAGCTGATTGAGGATCTGGAGCCGGATCTGGTCTTCCTGGACGTTCAGATGCCCGGCCTCGACGGCTTGGGCGTCATACGAAAACTGCGCGAGTCCGATGCCCCTTTGCCGTATTTCGTCATGGCGACGGCGCACGATCAGTACGCCGTGGAGGCTTTCCGCTGGGAGGCGCTCGATTACTTGCTTAAGCCCGTGGAGAAGGACCGTCTCGTGCTGGCAGTCGAGCGCGCGCGAAAAAGCATTGCGGAACGGCTGAAGTCCGCCCCGCCCGAGCCGCCCCCCCCCAAACCCGCCCTTCAGCGCACCAAGCTTCTGGTGAAGAGCAACCACCGCAACTTTATCGTCGACGCGCAAGAAGTGGTTTACGCCACCATTGCAGACGGCTTAATTACCGTCGTTGCCGCCAACATCGAAGGCCAATCCAACTACCGCACCATCGAGGAGCTCCAGTCCAACCTCGATCCCGACATGTTTTGGCGCGTGCACCGTTCCTATCTGGTCAACATTCACCGGATCAAGGAAGTTATTCCCTGGTTCAAGTCGAGTTTTCAACTGCGCATGGACGACAAAAGGCAGACCGGAATTCCCGTCAGCCGCGTCCAGACCAAGCGCTTGCGGGCCTTGCTCAAGTTGTAGCCCGCCGCGCGCGTTCCGAAAGTTATGAAAATCTATTTCGAGGATGTGCGCGTAGGGTCACGTCACCAATCGCCAGCGGTGCGCGTGACCGAAGCCGAAATTCTCGCCTTCGCCCGCGCCTACGATCCGCAGCCCATGCACGTCGACCGCGAGGCGGCCGAACGCGGACCCTTCAAGGGGTTGATCGCCAGCGGCTGGCATACAGCCGCCTTGGTGATGCGCCTGGTCGCCGAGGCGCGTCCTTTCGGAGATACCGAGGTCCTCGGGTTGGGCGTCGAGCAGCTTCAGTGGCCCCATCCCGTGCGCCCGGGCGATACGATCCAGTCCGAGAGCGAAGTTGTCGCCACCCGCGCGTCCAAGTCCAACCCAGCCTACGGCATCGTCAAAATCACCGTCACGACGCGGAATCAGAGAGGAGAAGTCGTGATGATTCACTCTCCCTCTTGCTGGGTGCCCCGTCGGCCCCGCGATTCCAACTGACGCCGCCCGCTTCTCGCCCGCTCCAATCCCCGCGCGCGGCTTTCCCCGGTTAGGCCCCCAGACTCCGCAATGATAGAATGGCGCTCGTGATTCGCCCCGCCGAAAGCCGCCGTCGATTTTTGCGGTTTCTCGCGGCGAGTCCCTTGCTGGCGCATTCCCGCGTCCCGCTCCTCGGGCAAGGCTCGGCAACGGCCCTCGCCGCCGCCAAGGACGCCATCAGCGTGATGGATTTCGAAGAGCCCGCTCATAAGGCGCTGCCTCCCGCCCACTGGGGCTACATGGCTTCCGGCGTGGATGACGACCTGACGCTCAAGGCCAACATGGCCGCTTTTAAACGGATTCAACTCCGGCCGCGCCGGCTCGTGGATGTCTCGCAAACCGATCTTTCCACCGAAATCTTCGGCGCCGTTTGGGAAACGCCGATTTTTCTCTGCCCCGTCGGCGGCCAGAAAATGTTTCATCCCCAAGGAGAGCTGGCCGTAGCTCGCGCCGCCCGCGCCCAAAAGTCCCTCCAAATTCTCTCCACCGTCACTACCTATTCGGTCGAGGATGTCAGCCAGGCCCTCGGCCGGCCCCCCTGGTATCAGCTCTACATCCCCGCCACATGGGACGCCACCGAAAAACTGGTCAAGCGAGTGGAGGACGCCGGCTGCCCGGCCATGGCTTGGACCATCGATCTGTTGGCCGGACGCAACTCGGAAACCTTTGAGCGCCTGCGCCGCTCCGACTCGGGCAACTGCGTCGAATGCCACACCACCATGCGCGGCGGCCGCCGCGATGGCGAACTGCCCATGTTTGACGGAATTCCGCAGTCCTACAATCCGCCCAACGCCACCTGGGATTGGGTGGACCGCCTGAAGAAGCTCACCAAGATGAAGCTGCTGCTAAAAGGCATCGACAACGCCGCGGACGCCCGCCTGGCGCGCGAGCACGGCGTGGACGGAATCATCGTCTCCAACCACGGCGGCCGCGCCGCCGAGACTCTCCGCCCCACCATCGAAAGCCTCCCGGAAGTGGTGGAAGCCGTGGGCAACCAGATTCCCGTGTTGGTCGATGGCGGCGTCCGCCGCGGAACCGACATCTTCAAGGCTCTGGCGCTCGGCGCGCGCGCCGTCGGAATCGGCCGCCCTTACATCTATGGCTTGTCGGCGTTCGGCCAGGATGGCGTCGAGCGCGTGATCGAGATCCTCCGCTCCGAGCTCACCCTCGTCATGCGCCAGTGCGGCGCGCCCCGCATCAAGGACATCACCCGCGCCTCGGTCATGCTAGCGTAGAAAAACGCCCGAACCGCTCGCCAAGCCGCTCCTCATCTACGACGGAAATTGCGGATTTTGCCGGATCTGGATCGATTATTGGAAGATCCTCACAGCCGGCGAAGTCGACTACGCGCCCTCGCAGCAAGCGGCCTCTCGGTTCCCCCAAATCCCGCCCAGCGCTTTTGCGGAAGCCATCCAGTTGGTGCGCCGGGACGGCTCCGTCGCCAGCGGCGCCAGAGCCGTTTTCGAAAGTCTTGGCCGCCACAAGCTGTATGAATCGTCGCGCCCGCTGGCCTTGTTGTCCGAGGCCTCCTACCGCTTCATCGCCCGGCATCGGAATCTGTTCTACTGGATCACCCGCCTCGCATTTGGAACGCGCATAGAGCCGGAGCGCTTCGCCATCGCGCAGTGGATTTTCCTGCGCCTGCTGGCGGCGGTCTACGTCGTGGCTTTCGTTTCTCTGGCCGTTCAGGCTCTCGGCCTCATGGGATCGCGCGGCATCCAGCCGGTCGGCGATTTTCTCGCTCGCCTCTCAGCCGATTTCGGTCCCATTCGTTACCTCGCGTTGCCTTCCGTGTTCTGGTTGGCCGCCACGGACCGCATCCTGGAAGGCGCAGCCCTGGCTGGCATCGCCTTCGGCGTTCTGGCTTTCTTTGGCCGCCTGGAGCGGCTGGCCCTGGCCGCCTGCTGGGCGCTCTACCTTTCCTTCTGCTCCGTGGCCCAGGAATTCCTCTCCTTCCAGTGGGATTCTCTGCTGCTCGAAGCCGGCTTTCTCGCCATCTTCTTTGGTTGCTCCCGTTCCGGCCAGCGCGCCATCGCCTGGCTCTACCGCTGGCTGGCGTTCCGGCTCTATTTCCTGTCCGGCTACGTCAAGCTCGGCAGTCGCGATCCCTCCTGGAGAAACCTGACGGCGCTGCAATATCATTTTCATACCCAGCCGCTGCCCACGGTTCTTGCCTGGTACGCCGACAAGCTTCCCCCTGCCATGTTGCGCGCGGCGACCTTCGCCACGCTCGCCATAGAACTCGTGGCGCCGTTTTTGATCTTCGCCCCTCGGCGTCTGCGCCATGCCGGCGCGTTTTCGACCCTTTTGCTTCAACTGCTGATTCTGTTGACCGGCAACTACGCTTTCTTCAATGTTCTGACGATGGCGGTGACCCTTTTCCTGTTTGACGACCATGCTCTGAATTGGGCCCGCGCTTTTGTGCGGCCCCCGAAAGCTCCTCCGGCCTCCAGGCCCGCCCGCCTCGGGCTCGCCCTGCTCACGGCTCTTCTGCTGGCCCTCGGCGCCACGCGCATCTTTGAAACCGTGGAAGGCGGCGCGCCCGAGCCGCTTCATTCCCTTGGCCGCGCGCTGGCCCCTTTTCAAATCGTCAATCCTTACGGTCTCTTCGCCGTGATGACCACCACGCGAACCGAAATTATTGTCGAGGGCTCCGACGATGGCGAGCGGTGGCAAGCCTACCAGTTCCGCTACAAGCCCGGCCCGTTGGACCGCGCGCCCCGATGGGTCCAACCTCACCAGCCGCGCCTGGATTGGCAGATGTGGTTCGCCGCGTTGGGAAATTACCGGTCCAATCCCTGGTTTGTGGGCCTCGCGCTCCGGTTATTGCAGGGTTCGCCCGACGTCCTCGGTTTGCTGGAGCGCAATCCCTTTTCCGGGCGCCGGCCGATGTATGTTCGCGCCGAGGCATATGATTACCGGTTCACGGACTGGCAGACCCGGCGCAGGACAGGCAACTGGTGGGAGCGCCGTCCTCTGGGCGAATACCTGCCCGCCATCGGCCTGCGGGAAGCCCCCCTAAAGGCCGGTGGAACTCCGTAAGCGAAAGTAAATAGGCCGCTTGGCAGGGTGAAAAAGCCCGCCCCACGGTGTAACCTTGGCTTCCGCGAGGGCAGTCTTTACTAGCAGTTGCGGATTGCGGGTGGCAAGTATGCGGTGTTTTTATAACGTCTTAGCGCGATCGTTTGCGGCGCTATCCAGCCAGCGGCGCCGCGACCCCTTTATTTCGGTCAAACACTCCCCACGCCTGTTCCGTTTGGCCTTCTGCTGCTTGGCGACGATCGCCGCGGCGGCTTGGGCTCAACAGCCGCAGTCCGCGCAAACGGCCAGTGGAACCGTGACCGGCGTGGACGCCGCCGGCTCCCGTCTGACTTTGAAGACCGATGCGGGCCAGGAAATCAAAGTCGCTCTTCAGCCCCGCACCAGCTTCCGAAGAGTAGCGCCCGGCGCAACCGATCTCACCAAGGCCGAGCCCATCGAATTGGGTCAAATCAAGACCGGCGACCGCGTGCTGGCTCGCGGCCAAATCGAAAACCAAACCGTGGCCGCGACTTTGATTGTAGTGATGACCCAGGGCGACATCGCCAAAAAGCAGCAGGCCGATCAGGCGGACTGGACCGCCCGCGGCGTAACCGGCCTGGTTACCTCCGTCGGGCCCGATTCGGTGACCATCAATGTCCGCACTCTCGCCGGCGTCAAGCCCATGACGCTCACGCCCGCTCCCAACGCGATTATCCGCCGCTATGCGCCCGATTCGGTTAGCTTCCAGGACGCCAAGCCGTCTTCGCTGGCCGAACTCAAGCCCGGCGACCAGGTGCGGGCCCGCGGCAATAAGAGCGCGGACAATTCCAAAATGTCCGCGGAAGAGATTGTCTCCGGAAACTTCCGCACTGTCGCGGGAGTGATTCTCTCCATCAATGCTGCCGCCAGCGAGCTGCAAATCCGCGATCTCGACGCCAAAAAGCCGCTGGTCGTGAAGCTGGTGGCGGATTCGAGCGTAAAGAAAATCCAGCCCGCGTTGGCGCAGCGGATCGCCGTCCAGCTTCATGGCGACGCTGCCCCAGGCCGTGGGCGCGGCGGCTCCGCGCAGGGTCGAGATGCGGCCCCCCAAGACGACTCCCCGCTCAGCCGCCGTGCGGGCGATTTCGGCGGATCCGCCGCCGCTTTTCGCGGGGGCAATGCCGACATCCAAACCATTTTGGACAACAGCCCTAACATCACGATTGCCGATCTCAAAGTCGGTGACGCCATCGTGGTGTCCAGCACCGTGGGCGCTACCGCCGGCAAGATCACCGCGATCAAGCTTTTGGCGGGCGTCGAACCGATCCTTACCAAACCCGGAACGCAGGAGATGACGCTCGGATCTTGGGATCTCGGCGGCGCGTTCGGCGGCGGAGGTGGCGGCGGACAATAACCCTCCCGGACCTCCCCGGGAACGTATTTTACTCGAACAGGAATCTAGATGAATTCAACCAAAACATTCTTTCTCGCCGGCTGTTTGAGCGCACTGGCGGCCTCTTCCCTGCTGGCTCAATCCACGGGAAGTCTTCGGGGTCAGGTAACCGATCCCTCCGGCGCCGGAATCCCTGGCGCCACGGTTACTCTTACCGGCCCAGCCAATACCGTCAAGGTCGCCACCACCGATGCGACCGGCGCTTACACCATCGTGGGCCTCCCTGGCGGCACATTCACCGTCCGCGTGGCCGCTCCGGGCTTTAATCTCTTCGAGAAGACCAATCTCGAGCTGAACGTCGGCCGCGGCGCGACTCTCGACGTCCCCCTCACCGTGGCTGTCGAAAAGCAGGAAGTTACGGTTCAAGACAGCCAGGGCATCCAAATCGACCCCGAGAAGAATGCTGGCGCAATCATATTAAAGGGAGAAGATCTCGATTTCCTGTCCGACGATCCGGACGATCTGCAAGCCGATCTTCTCGCCCTGGCCGGCCCCGCCGTCGGCCCCAATGGCGGCCAAATTTATATCGATGGCTTCAGCAACGGCCAGCTCCCTCCCAAAGAAAATATTCGCGAAATCCGCATCAATTCAAATCCGTTCTCCGCCGAATTCGACACTATGGGCTTCGGGCGCATCGAAATCTTCACCAAGCCGGGAACCGACAAATTCGGCGGCAGCCTCCTGTTGGAAGACATGGATGGCATCTTCAACTCCCGGAATCCCTTCTCGAATACTTCCCGGCCCAACTATTCGCAAAAGCAGACCCAAGCCACCTTAAGAGGGCCTCTGACCAGCAAAGCGTCCTTCAATATCGATTTCCAATACCGCAAGCAGGATCTGGTCTCGTTGATCCAGGCCAAGGATCCCACCGACCTGCCCGCCTCCTTCGCCGAGATCCCCTCGTTTACCGGAACGTCGATCTACTCTTGGTATCCCGACTACTCCACCCGCTATCAGGTGAGCCCTCGCATCGATTATCAATTAACCAAGAACATCACCTTATCCGGCCGCTATTCCTTCAATCACACCAACAGCCCTAACGGCGGAATCGGGAATTTGAACCTGCCCACTTTCTATTCGCCCGCCACCGGTTCTTTGGCCAACCAGGAAACCGTCAATACCGGTCATACTCACACCGCCCAGCTCACCGAAACCCAGGTGATCGGCGCGCGCGCCGTGAACGAGTCCAGATTTCAATATCAAAAGAACGACAGCAACAACGTTTGGAATAACGCCCTGCCCAATGTCACTCCCGTGGATCCCATCCAAGTAAACGTCTCCGGAGCGTTCGATATCGGCGGCGCCGCCGCGGCCTTGACCTACCTCCACAGGACCAATTACGAATACCAGAACATAACCTCGCTAACCCGCAACAAGCACTTCATCAAATTCGGCGTGCGCATTCGCGGCCAGCAGGAATCCAGCTTCACCAACGGCAATTTCAACGGCACCTACACATTCGCGGGCGTGAATTGCTTGTCCTTGCTGAGCGCTTCTTCCAATCCTTATTGCGCCGCCAATCCCGGCGGGCTGATTTCGAGCCTTCAATCTTACGCCATCACCCAGCTCGGTCTCGCGCAAGGAATGTCCATGGCCCAGATTCGCGCCCTGGGCGGCGGTCCCACGCAATACTCCGTCGCCGGCGGACAGCCCCTGACCACTATCGGCCAGGTGGACGCCGCGCCGTTTGTTCAGGACGACTGGCGCATCGTTCCCAGCATTACGCTGAGCCTCGGCCTCCGCTACGAAGTCCAGGACAACATCGGCAACAAGAATGCCTTGGCGCCGCGCGTCGGCCTGGCCTGGGGCTTGGGCGGCGGGCAAGGACGCGGCCGCAATCCCAAGACTGTCATTCGCGCCGGCTACGGCGTCTTCTATGACCGCGTCGCCATCGGCTTGCCCTTGGCCGCGATCCGCCAGAATGGAATCGTTCAGCAGACGTATCTACTTCAATACCCAACCGCCAATCCCGCGCTGGATGTGTACCCCAACGCTCTAACTCCCAGCCAGCTTGCCGGATTTCAGCAGCCTCAGAATTTGCAAAAGCTTTACGCCGGCCTTCAGGCGCCCCAGTACCTCCAGGCCGCCGTCGGCCTGGACCGGCAACTCTCCAAGAACATCACCCTCTCGGTCAACGTCATCGATACGCGCGGCGTGCACGTCCTGCGCGACGTGGATCTCAACGCGCCCATTCCAGGCACCTATAATCCTCGCAATCCTTCCGCCGCCGTCTATCCATACGCCGCTCTCTACGGCAACGGCATTGTCAACTTTTACGAGTCCAGCGGTTTGTTCAAGCAGCTTCAAGTTCAGAATCAAATTAGAATGCAGCTTAATAATCGGGTGAATCTCTTCGGTTATTACGTCTTCGGCGAAGCGCACGGAGACGCCGATGGCGGCAACGGAGGAGGAAGCTTCCCGTCCAACCCCTACAACTTCGCCCAAGATTGGGGCCGCACGTCCTTCGATCGGCGCGGAACCATCCAACTGGGCGGCAACATCACGGCGCCTTTCCGAATCACCCTTTCCCCCAACATCAACTACACCACCGCTCCTCCGTTGAACATCACCGACGGTCAGGATCTCTATGGCGATGGCCAATTCAATGCTAGGCCGGCGTTCGCCACCCCTTCCAATGCCGGTTGCAACGGCCAGGGAATTATCTCCACGCCCTGGGGCATGTTCAATGAGAACCCCCTTCAGAACCCTGCCTGCGGCTCCGTCATCATCCCGCGCAACTACGCCTCCGCCTATGGAAGCTTCCGTTTCAATCTGCGCATCGGGCGGACGTGGGGCTTCGGCGAGCGTGTTTCCCGCAGCAATCCACAGGGCAATTTCAATCCCGGTGACCAAGGAGGAGGTAATTTCGGCGGCGGCGGCCGCGGGCCGGGCTTTGGCGGCGGCGGCCGCGGCGGCTTCGGCGGCGGCGGCCGCGGCGGGCGCGGCGGCGGCGGCAATCAAAGCTCCGGCCAGCGCTACACGCTCAATCTTAACATTCAGTTGGAAAACGTTTTCAACACCGTTAACCAGCCCGCTCCTGTTGCGGTTCTCACGTCCCCCTTCCTTGGCCAGAGCCTGGTTGGCGGTAACGGCCTGAATGCGCTCGCCAACCGGCGTGTGAACATCAACCTGCGGTTTTCTTTCTGATCCTTATCTGTGGTTCTCCAAGCGGCCGCCCGGCTTGCTCGCGATTCATCGGATTCAGTCTACGCTACGCTGGCAGGCATGAGTCAACAGGCCGCCATGCGGCAGGTCGAAATCGAGCGTCCCGGAGGACCGGAAGTCTTAAAAATCGCCTCCGCTCCCATCCCCGAGCCGCGGGAAGGCGAAGTTTTGATCCAGGTCGAAGCGGCGGGGATCAACCGCGCCGACCTCTCTCAGCGAATGGGACGCTATCCTCTTCGCCCGGGAATGCCTTCCGTTTTGGGTCTGGAAGTGGCGGGAACCATCGCCGCGCTGGGCCCGGGCGCGTCGCGCTGGAAGCGCGGAGACGCGGTTTGCGCTCTTCTGACGGGAGGTGGCTATGCCGAATACGCCGCCGCTCCGGCCGTCCAATGTCTCCCCATTCCTACGGGTGTTTCCATGCTGGAGGCGGCTTCGCTTCCCGAAGCTTTCTTCACCGTCTGGTTGGATGTGTTCGGCCTCGGCGGGCTTCGCGAAGGCGAAACGCTGCTGGTGCACGGCGGATCGAGCGGCATCGGCGTCACCGCCATCCAGCTTGCTCGGGCCCTGGGTTCGCCGGTCTTCGCCACCGCGGGTTCGGAGCGGAAATGCGCGGCATGCCGCCATCTGGGCGCCAGCGCCATCAATTACCGGACGGAAGATTTCGAACAATCCCTGCGCCGGCTCACCGGCGGCCGAGGCGTAGACGTGATTCTCGACATGGTGGGCGGAAGCTATACGTTGCGCAACCTCCGTTCGCTCGCCCCGCGCGGCCGGCTTGTTTTCATCAATTACATGGAATCGAACAAGGCCGAGATCGATATTGCCCTGGTTCTCGGCAAGCAATTGACGATAACCGGATCCGGCCTTCGCCCTCAGAGCGTCGAGCGCAAAGCCCAAATCGCCCGCCAACTCGAACAGCAAGTCTGGCCCTTGTTTGCCGCCGGGAAAATCAAGCCCGTTATCGACAGCCTCTACCCAATGGAAAACGTCGCCGAAGCGCACCGCCGCATGGAGTCGGGCGAACACATCGGAAAAATTCTCCTGCGGATGAGCTAACGCCGCTCCCGGTGCTCCTCGCGCGGCGCGCGCTCGCCCCGCCGCGGAGCCTCCCGCTCCGCCGGAGTCCTCTCGTATAATCGGTGCGCCTCGGCGGGACGCACGCCCTCAAACCTGCGGACCGGAGCCGCGTACGGGTGAACGTATGCCCGGCCAGGGTCCCATGCGCGCCTCCAAGGAGCGTTGTTGATCACCACCACATGCCGTCCCCAGTCGAAGCTGTTGTAACCCCAACCCCACGGCCGAAAGAACGCTCCGATCGTGATCCCGAAGCCCAAGTGGATCGCGCCTCCCACGACAAAGCCGGGGCGCGGCGGAAAAAACACCACGGCCGGATCGTAAGCCGGAACAACGATGAAATTTGGGTTAGCCGGCAGAATCGTGATATAAGGTCCGCCGCTAACCACGATCTGCGCGTTCGTCCGAAGATAGCCGTAGTTGCGGGCAAGGGCGCGCCGCCGCTGCACGGCGTCCATCACGTCCTGCTGTTGCGTCATAAACGCGGCGCCGATTTGTTGCGTCCACCCCGGGTCGGACGCCATCATGTCCAACACGGAGGGGAATGGCAGCAGCGCCTGCACGCTAGGATCCCAGGGCAATTGATCCGCTTGAATGGCGTTGGCGAGCGCCTGCCCGGTAAGGTAATGATGCTGATCGGCCCAGCGGGCTGCGTCCGGAATTTCGGTGTAATATGTTGCGGCCGCCAGCACCTGTGCAAGCAGCGGATCGGGATATAGCGCGATGCGATCCACAAGGCTGTCCAATTGCGCCGGCGGCAGCAGGGGAGGAGGCGGCGGAGGCGGCGCCTGAGCCACCGCGTGCAAGGCCGCCAAGGCGGGCAACATCCTGAATACCACTTTTCGTAGTTTTCTCATTCTATTAGGCATTCTATTCCTCCTTTTGGAAGACGCCCACGCCATCTCGGTGGTTTCCGCGCTGCCGCACGGCGTGAGAAACTAGAATTTTCGGGTGTCGGAGACTAAAGCGGAACACCCCCAGCGCCGATGATTGCATCCAAGCGCGCAGATCGTGCGAGGCGCCGCCCCAACGGAAGATCCTTGCGGCGAACTTCCGTTGGCGCCCCAGTTGTTGAGGAGACTGACTGATGTTTAGGACCGTTGCCGCGGCTTTCTTGACGGCGAGCCTCTGTTTTGCGGCCGCGCAGGCTGATCCTCTGGCCCAGTTGAAAAGGGCCCAACAGGAGTTGGAAGCCAGGCAATACGCGCTCGCCGTCAAAAGCGTTGAGCCTCTCGCCAAGCGCTTGCCGAAGCTGGCCGACTACTGTGCCTGGATCCTCGCCTCCGCCGAATTTGCTTTGAAGGACTATTCGCAAGTCCCCCAATTGCTCGACCCGGTCTGGAAGCAAACGCCTTCGTCTCCGCTAGCCGCCAAAGCCTATTTGCTCGCGGCGGACGCTTACCGTGAGACGGGCGCGGCCCAGCAAGCCGTCAACGTTATACGCGCCCACTACGGCGCGCTGCCCCAGCCCCGGGCGGATCTGGCGCTGGCTCTGGCGCTCGCCTTGGCGGAAGACTACAAAAACGCCGCTATCTACTTCCAGCGTGTCTATTACGGTTTCCCCTCGTCGGCCGAAGCTAACCAGGCTGCGCCGGAGTTGGAGCGCCTGAAGGCGTCGCTCGGCGCCGCTTATCCGTCTCCCTCGCCCGCCGCCATGCTCGGCCGCGCCGCCAAGCTCATCGACGCCGGACAGACGCAGAAGGGCCGAAGGGAGCTGGAATCGTTGGAATCTCTGCTCCACGGCGCCGATCGCGATCTCGCCCGCGTGCGGATCGGCGTTGCGGATTACGACGCCAAGCAGACTGTGGCTGCGTCGGCGTATTTGAAATCGCTGTCAAATCTGGCCCCGGAACCCGATGCCGAGCGCCTGTATTACCTGTCCCTCTGCGCTCGCCGGCTCAACCGCCCGGACGAAAGCGCCGCCGCTTTCGAACGCTTGAACTCGCTTTATCCCGCTTCCACCTGGCGCCTGAAGGCCCTTGTCGCCACCGCCAATCAATATCTGATCGACAACAAGCCGGCCGCCTACGAGCCTCTGTTCCGCATCTGCTACGAATCGTTTCCCAACGAACCCGAGGCCTCGGGCTGCCATTGGAAGGCCGCCTGGCAGCACTATATTCAAAGGCAGCCCGATGCGAAAGATCTGTTGCGGCAGCAGCTAAGGTTGTTCCCCGCCTCCGACGAGGCCTCTGCCGCCTTGTACTTCCTGGGCCGCCTCGCCGAGGATTCGCACGATACCGCTTCGGCCTTGGCCTACTACGGCGAGGTGGCGCGCGAATATCCCAATCACTTCTACGCCACCCAGGCCAGGGATCGTTTGGAGCAACTGGGTCCCGGCGTGCCGTCCGCTTCGGCAATCGAATTTCTCAAGACCGTCTCCTTCCCGCCCCGCATGCGAATCGAGAGCTTTCAGCCTTCTCCCAGCGCCGCCGCCCGCATCGAGCGCTCCAAAATCCTGGCTTCGGCCGGCCTGGACGATTGGGCCCGTGACGAACTCCGCTTCGCGGCCGACGCCGGAGACCAGCCGCACGTCATGGCCATGGAGCTTGCTTCTCTTTACAGCGCTTCGCGGCCGGACCAGGCCATGCGTTACATCAAACATTACGCTGGCGATTATCTGTTCCTGCCGATCGAGTCCGCGCCAATCCGGTTTTGGACCCTCGCGTTTCCGCTCCCCTTCCGCCAAGAAATCGAGCGGTTTTCAAAGCAGAATGGCTTGGACCTCTTTTTGATGGCCGCGCTCATCCGCCAGGAGTCCGAGTTCGACCCCAAAGTGACCTCCTACGCCAATGCGCGCGGCTTGACGCAGATCATGCCCGCCACGGCCCGCGAGCTCAGCCGTCGTCTTAAGTTGTCGTATTCGCTCGCCAAGCTGTTCCAGCCGGCCTTCAACTTGCAGCTTGGGGCTTACTATCTGCAATCGCTTACCGGCCAAACCGGCGGCCGGATCGAAGCGGCTCTCGCGGCCTACAACGCCGGCCTTTCCCGCGCCCGCTCCTGGCTCGGCTGGGGCGATTTCCGCGAGCCCGCCGAGTTCATCGAAACCGTACCCTTCTATCAGACCCGCAACTACATCCAAAGCGTTCTCCGCAACGCTTACGTCTACCGTCGCATCTACGGCTCGGCCGAGCGCGCCTCTAAGTAGCCTCCGCGGACCGTCTTGCTCCGCCTCCAAAAGCCTTCCCAAAATCGGAAAAGGGCCGCAAGCGCAAAGCGCCCCGGCCCCATTCTCCATCCCCCCCGAAAACAAGTTAAATGTCGTAGTACAGCGCGAACTCGTAAGGATGCGGCCGCAGACGCACCGCATCGGCCTCGTTCTTGCGCTTGTAGCCGATGTAAGTCTCCAGCAACTCCTCGCTGAACACGTCCCCCTTCAGCAGGAACGCATGATCGTCTTCCAGCGCCGCCAGCGCCTCTTCCAACGAAGCCGGCATGGAGGGAACCGACTTCATTTCCTCTGGCGACAGATCGTAAATATCCTTGTCGAGCGGCTCTCCTGGATCGATCTTGTTTACCACTCCATCCAGGCCCGCCATCAGCATCGCCGCGAACGCCAGGTAGCAGTTGCAGGAAGGATCCGGCGGCCGGAACTCCACGCGTTTCGCCTTTGGATTGGACGAGTACATCGGAATCCGGCACGCCGCCGAGCGGTTACGCCGCGAATAGGCGAGATTCACCGGCGCTTCATAGCCCGGCACCAGCCGTTTGTAGCTGTTGGTGGTCGGCGCGATGATGGCCGAAAGCGCGCGCGCATGCTTCAAAAGCCCCCCGATGTACCACAGCCCCATCTGGCTGAAGCCCGCATACAAGTCGCCGGCGAACAGCGGCTTGCCGTCCTTCCACAGGCTCTGGTGCGTATGCATGCCGCTGCCGTTGTCCGCAAACAACGGCTTGGGCATAAACGTCACTGTCTTGCCGTACTGATAGGCCGTATTACGGATGATGTACTTGTATAGCATCATGTTGTCGGCCGATTTCAGCAGCGTGTCGAAGCGCTGATCGATTTCGGCCTGGCCGCCGGTGGCCACCTCATGGTGTTGGCACTCGATGTTGAGGCCGGCCTTGATCATCGTCTCCACCATCTCGGCGCGCAGATCCTGGTGGTGATCCGTGGGAGGAACCGGGAAATAGCCTTCCTTGTAGCGCGGCCGGTAGCCCAGGTTGCCGCCGCCTCCGTCGCGGCCGCTATTCCAGCGACCCTCTTCGGCATCGATGAAGTAGAAGCCGGAGTGCTGGTTCTGATCGAAGCGCACGTTGTCGAAAATGAAGAACTCGGCTTCGGCGCCGAAGTATGCAGTGTCGGCAATACCGGTGTTCTTCAGGAATAATTCGGCCTTCTGCGCGATCCAGCGCGGATCGCGTTCGTAACGCTGCTTGGTGATCGGGTCTTTCACATCGCCGTACATCACCAGCGTGGCTGTTTCGGCGAACGGATCCATGAACGCCGTCTGCGGATCCGGGATCAGCAGCATGTCGCTTTCGTGGATCGCCGCCCAACCGCGGATGCTCGACCCGTCCATGCCGAAACCTTCTTCAAAGCTGCCTTCATCCAATTCACTGATCGGATAGGATACGTGGTGCTGCAAGCTCGGAATGTCCGTAAACCGTAAATCGAGCTGCTTGGCATCGTTGGCTTTTGCGAATTCCAGTACTTCTTGCGGACTCATCCAACCTCCTGGCAAAGGAATATTTCAGTGGGATTGTGGCAAACGCAGATTGGATTTAGGGTAACACGAAATGTGCGCTCGGGAACCTTGCGGCTATTCGTAACGCAGGGCTTCCAGCGGCTCGATTCGGG
>DATGLY010000124.1:0-6213 GCA_035293905.1 Bryobacteraceae bacterium | reverse complement strand
CGAACATAGCCGGTCGTTCCCGGCTTCAGTTCTTCCGTGGCTTGATAGGGAAAGCTCGAGTAAGATACCGGGATGTAGACGAGCCCAGTGGCGGGGTTGTAAGACATGGGCGACCAATTGTGCGCGCCGCCGCCGGTCGGATAGACCGCGATAGGGTCCTTGTCGTAGTAGGCGTCGGGGTTCACCTTGGGCCGCCCTTTTTCGTCAAGCCCCAGCGCCCAAGTCACCTTGACGAAGGGCGCGGCGGAAATAAATTCGCCCGTGATGCGGTCCAGAACATAAAAAAAGCCGTTTTTCGGCGCCTGCGTAATCACCTTGCGCATGCGTCCGTTGATGTTGAGATCCAGCAGCATTAGTTGCTGCACGCTGTCAAAGTCCCAATTGTCGTTGGGCACGGTTTGAAAATGCCACTTGAGCAGGCCCGTGGCGAGATCGACGGCCAGGATCGAGCAAGTATAGAGATTGTCGACGTTCTGGGCGCCACGGAACTTCTGCACCCACGGCTCGGCGTTGCCGGAGCCTACGTAGACCAGGTTGGCTTCGGGATCGTAGGCGAAGCCGTCCCAAACCGCTCCTCCGCCGCCCTTGGTGTAGAAATCGCCGCCCCATGTTTTGGCGGCGGCGCGCATAGCCTCATTTTCATACGGCTTTGAAGGATCGCCTGGAACGGTGTAAAAGCGCCAGGAGCGATAGCCGGTGGCGGCGTCATAGGCATCGAAGAAGCCGCGCGTGGGTCTGTCGCCGCCGCTCGCTCCAACGATCACCTTGCCGCCTGCGATTCGGGGCGCCATGGTGAGGGTGTAGTTGTCCTGCGGATAGGCGACGCGCGTCTCCCAAACGGGCTTTCCGGTGAGAGCGTTTAGGGCAAGCAATCTTCCGTCGTTCAGGGGAGCGTAGATGAGGCCGTTGTACAGGGCGATGCCGCGATTGACAATGCCGCAGCAGATTTTGGGGCGGACGGCGGCTTGATTGATCTCAGGATCCCAGCGCCAAATCTGCTCGCCCGTGCGCGCGTCGAGGGCAAACACCACGCTCCAGGTGGTGATGCCATAGATCGTGTTGTTCCAGACCAGCGGCGTGCCTTCCTGATTGCCGCCGCCGGCGCCGACGGCATAGGTCCAGGCGAGGCCGAGCCGGCTCGCGTTTGAGGCATCGATCTGCTTGAGCGGGCTATAGCGCGTCTCGGCCTGAGAGCGGCCATAGCTCAACCAAGATCCGGGGAGCGCATCGGCGGGCGTGCCGGCGTTCTTCAGGACTTTGGCGTCTACCAACGGCGGGGCGGCGGGACGCCCGCTTTGCGCATGCGTGACAGTAGCGATTAAGGATAGCGCCGCGATCGCGCCAGCCAGGGCAAGGATTCGATGGCTCAGGTTCGCTTGCATAAGCACTCGTTCGATTGTATGGGCCGCGCGCGGAAGTTTCAAGCGGGCGGCGCGAAGATGCCGCCCGCATCGGCTTTAGAATCGGCGGCGGCAAAACCGCGGATCAGGCGCGGGATTTCCGGCGCTTCACTAATTTCTTTCGATGGCGGCGGGCGACGGAGGCGGGGGCGAAGGCTTGCTCAATCAGATCGGCTTGCTCGCGCTGATGCTGTTTGATCAGTCCGGGCGCCGGACTGGCGCTTTCCGGCCGGCCGGCATATCCGATGACCTGGCCGCGGTTCAGCATGGGCGTGATGTAGCCACGCGCGAACGCCCACGCGCCCATATTGCGCGGCTCCTCCTGCGCCCACACCACCTGGGTGGATTGTGCGTAGCGCCGGAGCACCGCCGCGAATTCCGCCTCCGGAAAAGGATAGAGCTGCTCGATACGCACGATCGCCGTGTCGGCTGCGTTGCGCGTTTCGCGGGCAGCCAGAAGCTCCCAGTAGATTTTGCCGGTGCAGACTAAAATCTTGCGAATGCTGGAAGAATCGCTCACCGTGGGGTCGTCGAGCACGGGAAGAAAAACGCCGCTCGCCAGGTCGTCCAGGGAGGAAACCACCTTGGGATGACGCAGCAGGCTCTTGGGCGTCATGACGATAAGAGGTTTGCGCAAGCCGCGACGATCGCGTCCGCCCCGCATCTGGCGGCGCAGCAAATGGAAATATTGAGCGGGCGTTGTGCAATTGACCACCTGCATATTGTTATCGGCGCAGAGTTGTAGGTACCGCTCCAAGCGCGCGCTGGAATGCTCCGGTCCGCCGCCTTCCTGACCATGCGGAAGCAGGAGCACGATGCCGCTGGGCTGCCCCCACTTCGACTCCGCCGAGGAAATGAACTGATCGATCACGATCTGAGCGCCATTTGAGAAATCGCCGTACTGAGCTTCCCACAAGACGAGCGCGAACGGATCCGCGATGCTGTAGCCGAACTCGAAGCCGACGACGCCGTATTCGCTCAAAGGGCTGTTATAGACCTCAAAGCGCGCCTGATTGGGGGCCAGATGCTGGAGCGGCACATAGACCCGATCGGTTCGAGCGTCGTGATATTCCGCGTGACGCTGGCTGAAAGTGCCCCGGCCAGAATCCTGTCCGCTTAGCCGCACCGGCGTTCCTTCGAGCACCAGACTGCCGAAGGCAAGAGTCTCGGCGAGGGCCCAGTCAATGTGCGGTCCTCCTTGGCGAGCTTCTCTCCGGCGCTCGATCATTTTGGCGAGCTTGGGGTGTGGTTGAAAGTCGGCAGGAAAGCTGGTGACGCCTTCGATGATCCGCTGCAGCACGGCGCGATCGACCGCGGTGGGAGGAAGGTCCGTAGGCATGGCGCCGGCGGCCACGGGGGCAAGCTCGAGCAGTTCGTATTCTTCCTTCTGCTTTACGGTCTGGTCATAGATCTCATACAACAGCTTTCGTTGGGCTTCGCGCCAACCCTCGATTTCGGCTGCATTCGCGACTCCTTCCCGCTCCAGCTTCTGTGCGTATGTAGAAGTTACAGGCCGGTGCGCTTGAATGGTCCGGGCGACAATCGGCTGAGTGAAACTGGGCTCATCGCCTTCGTTGTGGCCGTGCTTGCGATAGCAGACCATATCCACAACCACATCGCGGTGAAATCGTTGCCGGTAATCGTACGCCAGCTCGACGGCGCGGAGGCACGCTTCGGGGTCGTCGCCGTTGGCGTGAAGGATGGGCGCTTGCACCATGAGCGCGACATCCGTGCAGTATGGCGAGGAACGCGCCGCTTGGGGCGGCGTGGTGAAGCCGATTTGATTATTCACCACCAAATGAATCGTTCCGCCCGTGTCGTAGCCTTCGATCTTAGAAAAATTCAGCGTTTCTTGTACGACTCCTTGAGCCGCCATGGCCGCGTCGCCGTGAATCAACACAGGAATCACCCGCTCCCGCGCCGCGTCGCGGCGCAGATCCTGTTTGGGCCGGACGATTCCTTCCACCACGGGGTTCACCGCTTCCAAGTGGCTGGGGTTGGCGGCCACGGAAACCGTGATCTGGCGGCCGTTAGACATGGTGCGCGTGCTGGAAGCGCCCAAGTGATACTTCACATCGCCCTGGCCGTCGCTCAGTTCGGGATCAATGTCTCCCTCGAATTCGGAAAACATCTGCGCGACGCCCTTTCCAATGACGTTCGCGAGCAGCGTCAAACGTCCGCGGTGCGCCATGCCAATCACGACCTCGTTTACGTCTGAAGCTGAGGCGCGCTCCAGCAATTCTTCGATCACGGCGATCATGGTTTCGCCGCCCTCCAGAGAAAACCGCTTATGGCCCTTAAAGCGGTTGTCCAGGAACTGCTCAAAGCCTTCGGCCAGAACAATGCTCCGCAAGGCGCGCTTTTTGACTTCGGGCGAGGCGGGCCCCGCCGGATTTTCCAAGCGCTCGCGGAACCACTGCCGCTCCGCCGGATTGTCGATGTGCATAAACTGCACGCCCAGCTTGCCCGCGTAAATCTGGCGCAGGCGATCCAGCAGCGAGCGCAAAGTGGTCACGCCGAAGGAATCGGTTTGAAAGGACCGGTCGAGGTCCCACATCGTGAGACCGTGGGCGGAAGGCTCCAGGTCGGGCTGCGGCGCTCGAGAACTTCCCAACGGGTCGATGTCGGCAAGAAGGTGTCCTCGCTCGCGCCAGGCTTCGATCAGCGCCACGATTGCGGCCTGTTTGGTTGGATCGGCATTGACCGCAGGCGCAGCAGCGCGGTCAGGCTCCCACTGGAACGGCCGCTGGGGAATGCTCAGATCGGCAAAAATACGCTGGTAGAACTCGTCGCCGCCTTCCAGCAAAGCCTGCACCCTGGCCAAAAACAGGCCCGACTCGGCGCCCTGAATCACGCGATGGTCGTAGGTGCAGGTGACCATCATTACTTTGCTTAAACCGAGCGACAGACGAGCCTGTTCGGTCATGCCGCGGTATTCGGGAGGATAGTCGATGGCGCCGGCCGCGATGATCGCGCCTTGGCCGGGCATGAGGCGCGGAATAGAACTAACGGTGCCCACGGTTCCCGGGTTGGTCAGCGAGATGCTGGTTCCTTGGAAATCGGCGAGCGTGAGCTTGTTGGAGCGCGCGCGAGCGACGATGTCGTCGTAGGCCGCCAGGAATTGCGCAAAATTCATGGACTGCGCGTTTTTGACAGAGGGAACTTTGAGCGAACGCGCCCCGTTGCCGCCTTCAACATCGACGGCAAGTCCCAGATTCACTTGATGGCGCGCGAGGCGAAAGGCGCCTTCGCTGGTTTGAAAATAGGCTTGATTCAGCGCCGGAACCCGTTCAAGCGCGCGAACGATGGCCCAGGCCACCAGGTGGGTGTAGGAGATCTTGCTTTGCAACCGGGCGGTGCGGTGTTGATTAATCAGCCGCCGATTTTCCTCCATCGCTTTGGCGGCAATCACGCGCTGGCTGGTGGCGACCGGGATGACGAGGCTGGCCGCCATGTTTTCGGCGATGCGCAGCGCGGGGCCGCGCAGAGGAATGAGCTGATCGCCGGCAGAGATCGGTTCCGGCGGCGTCTGGGGCGCGGCCGGCGCACGGGGAGGCTCTTCCAGCGGGGCTGCGCCATTAATCTTCGGCGTCGCGTGGCCATTGCCTTCAAATAGCTGCGTCCAGGAGGCGTCCACGGCGCGGCGGTCGTGGTGAAATTCGTAGAAAAGCTCTTCCTCTAAACCACTATTGATGCTAGGCGGAGTCGGTTCCGGCATGAGAGAATTCACTTTTATGATAGCGGGAAGGGCGGCTGTTAATGACTATTGCTTCGCGGTCACGCGAATTCCATCAGACCGGACTTCAATTCGATCGAGATTCCAGCCAATGTCAAACGGCTCGCCGATTTTTGCGTCGGGAAACCGCGGAAGAAAGAAGGTCCTGAGCAGGAGGTCGAGGACCGGCCCTTCGGCGGAGATGTCGCCCAAGTCTACGCGCGTGAGATAAACCGTGCAGCGGCCTCCGGCCGATTCGACCCGCACGGATATTTTCAGTAAGCGTTCGCCTTCGAGGAACCGGCCCATAAGAGGATTCGCCGGTTTGCCCTGCTCCTGAAGCATCTTGAGCAAATCGACATATGCAAGGCCGTTGGCGGTATTGAAGCCTAGCTCCACCCGCGGATCGCGAATGCCTTGGGGCACGTTTTCCGGAACCGCGACGCGCGCCCAAGCGTTGGTTTCACGCGGAGTGAACACCACAGTCTCGCCGGCCTTGAGCCGATAGTTCGCAATGCGATCCAGCTTGGCCTCGGCGCTTTGGTAATCGGGATCGGCCGCGGAGAGGGTAACCGACGCCAGAGCAAAGAAAAGACGCGCTCGCCCCACGCTTTCCAGTTTAGGGGATGGCGCTTCTCGGCTCCCATCGCATCACCATCGCCCCGGAGCCGAAACTTAAGCCGCTCAAGAGCCGCAGGTTCGCGATTCCCCGCGGAAAGACCGGAGTCCTACTTCGCCTTTCCCTTCCCCTGTGGCCCGCCAGACCGCTCAAACACTTCAACATTCATGCCGTTTGGATCTTCTACAAAAATGGTGTGAGTGCCGCCGCCAAAATCCACAATCTGGGCGTTGGTGGAGATCACATGAACGCCCGCGGCCTTCATCTGGGCTATCATGCCGTCGAGGTTAACCACCTGAACCGCCATGGCGGGCGCGCCAGGGTCGCGGACGCGCAAATGGAACTTGGTGCGCGGCACGCCGCGAAACTCAGTGAATTCAACGTAAGCGGAAGGGCCGGGAAGGACGCCTGTGAGCCTTCTTAACTCGGTCCCCTCCGGCGCGCCGATCAGCTTCATGAACGCCGAATCTTTCGAAAAG
>DATGLY010000123.1:0-9665 GCA_035293905.1 Bryobacteraceae bacterium | reverse complement strand
ACTCTCGGTCACGGCCACTTGCGTCCCGGCGTCTTGCCAGCTCTGCGCGGGCGCGATTGACCCTCCAAGGCTCGGCGTGACGGTCAAAAGGTATTGCGCCGAAACCTGCGCGGTAACAATCTGGCGCGCCGGACCGCACGGAACCGAAATGGTCTGCGCCGGCGATCCCACGTATTGCGTTCCGCTGGCTCCCGCTTGGGTAGCCGGCGTAGCTACCACATGCTGCGTTCCCGGCAGCCAATTGAAGCTCGCGGGCGTGGTCGCCGCCTGCCCATCCACCAGCACCTGCAATCCGGGCGGATTCGTTGTGACGGTGTACTGCACGCCAACCGTGAGTTGGCGTATGCGATGGTTCCCGGTATCGGAGATCAGGACCGTACAGTTGGGGGTTGCGATGACGCCCGTGGGCAAGTCGAGCGCGTATGCCGTGGCGGGGCTGCCGTCTCCGTCATAGCCGGGCGTTCCACTGCCGCTGGAGTTCGGCGGCAGCCCCGCGACGGATGCGATAATTCCATCCGCGCCAACTTGGCGAACGGCATCGTTGGTGGAATCGACGATATAGATATTCCCGTTGGGATCGGCGCTGACGCCCACCGGACTTCTCAGTTTGGCGGAGGCCGCCGGGCCGGCATCGCCGCTATAGCCTGGTCCATTGCCCCCCGCCACCGTCACGATGGTCCCGTCGCCGCGCAGGCGAAGCACGCGATTGTGGCTGGAGTCGGCGATCAGCACCGTTCCGCCCGGCTCCACCGCCACGCCGCTCGGTGCGCTCAGGCTTTGATTGGTCCCCAGCCCCGTCCCCGACAGATCGCTCCCGCCTCCGACTACGGTCGAAATCACTCCCGATGGCGACAACTGCCGGACTCGCTCGCCGCCGGTCTCGGCGATGTACAAGTTCCCTTGCGAATCGACCGCGACATCGTTGGGATTGTTCAGCGTGGCGCTCGTTCCGCTTCCTCCGTCGCCGGTGGACGAGGCTGTGCCGTTGCCGGCCACGGTATTGATGTTGCCGGAGGTATCCACCTTGCGGATGCGCTGATTTCCGGTGTCGGCGATGTAAAAATTCCCGGAGCTGTCCATGGCCAGGCCGCGGGGGGCGTTTAACGTGGCTGTGAGCGCGCTGCCCCCATCGCCCGAGAACGACGCCGCGCCCGTGCCCGCCACCACCGACGTCTGCCCGGTGGTCAAATTGAGCGACCGGATGCGGTTGCTGGCCAGATCCGAGTAGTACAGAATGTCGCCCTTCAACACCAGGCCGCGAGGAGTAATGGCCGCCAGACCGTTGCCTGCGATCGTGTTGATGACGCCATTCGACGCCGTCACTTCGCGCACGCGGTTGTTGCCTCCGTCGGCGATGAACAAGTTTCCGTTTTGGTCGAGGAAAATGTTGCGCGGATTCATCGTCGCGCCTGTCGCCACTCCTCCGTCTCCCGCCCCCCCTTGCACGCCGGCCCCGGCGTAATTTGAGATAATCCCCTGCGGCGTCACCCGCCGGATTCGATAATTGTTCTGATCGACGATATAGACGTTCCCGGATGGATCGATCGCCAGTCCAGTAGGCCCGTTTAGCAGCGCGCTCGTTGCGTAGCCCCCGTCGCCGGTGTTTCCGGCGCCATAATTTCCAGCAAATTGATTGATGATTCCATTTGTTCCGACCACGCGGACCGTATTGTTGCCGGTATCCGAAATATACACATTGCCGGCGCCATCCACGGCCACTCCTTGGGGCTGATTGAGCGCCGCGCTGGTGGCCGGACCGTGGTCGCCTCCGTTGGCCGCGTTGTTCACGCCCGCAAAGGTCGTGATAATCCCGGCCGGCGTCACCATTCGAACCACCGAGTTCGATGTGTCGGCAATGTAGAGGTTGCCACCGGCGTCCACCGCCACCGCAAGCGGAAAGTTCAGAGCGGCGCTGGTAGCCGGCCCGCCATTGCCGGAGTAAGCCTCTTTTCCATTGCCCGCCACGGTGGAAATGATTCCGTCCGGAGCAATTTTGCGGATTCGATTGTTGCCGGAATCGGCGATATAGAGGTTGCCGCTGGCGTCCATGGCCAACCCAACGGGGTTGTTCAACTCCGCTTTCGCCGCCGGACCTCCGTCGCCGGAAAACCCGTTGGCGCCTGTTCCCGCAAATACACTCGCCATCCCGCTCGTATCAATCTTGACGATTTGATTCAGTCCCTGCACCGAGACATACAAATTTCCGTCGGCGTCTCCCGCCACTCCCACCGGAGTGTTCAAGGTCGCCGAGAGCGCCGGAACGTTTACCGGCGAGCCGCCAAGCACCGTTTGAATGATCGATTGGGCCTGCGCCACTCCGGCGGCCAGAATCAGCGCCAGCAATCTGCCTTTTCCAGACATTTCTAAAATGCGAAGCCCAGGCTGATTTCCGCCTGGCTCCGAGCGGAAACGTAGCTGGGCCCCTCGAACGTAGCGCTGTCCCACCGGATAAAGCGCACCTCGGGCGCGACCTTCAATCCCAAATCGTCCACAAAGCGTAGCCCTAGCCCCACCACGCCTCCCATTTGATTGGAGTGCGTGGGAATCGCGGGAATCTCCGTATAGCCGGCGCCGCCGTCTGGATAATAGATGTCCGTGCCGGTCCGCACCCGTCCCACGCGCCGGTATTCAGCCCCGGCCACTCCGTATAAGTGGCGCAGGAATCCGCGCGACCGCAAGCCGTTATAGCGGACCAGAAACGGAAGAACCCAATAATCGGCGGTCGAACTCTCCACGTAGGTCGTCACCGGCCGGTCGTCGGTGCTCGAATTCGGGCTGGGTAATCCCGTGCGCACCTGCGTGGTCTGGATGAACTTAACGTGAGTCAAATAGAACTCCACTCCGACCGATAGGCGGGGGTTGATCGTGTATTCAAACGTCGCGGCTGGCGCGGCTTTCTGCGAGCTGGAGCTGCCCGAGTATGTGTAATCGGCGATCGGTTGCTGGGTCGAAGATTGCGCGGTGGTCGTGTTGAAAAGCCGCAGGGGAAAGTCTTCCACGCGGATTCCGAAATAGAAGCGCCGCAGGGCCGCTGGAAAGCCAGTATCCGCGCCCGTGTCGGGAGACGGGGCCTTCTGCTGCCCGAGCAAGGGCGCGGAGGCGAGCGCCATTCCCAAGCAGGCCGCGCCAAAGTCTCGAAGGAAACGTGTCACGCCCATCAAAACTGCAACCGCACCGCCAGCTCCATCGAGCGCGGTCCTCCCGCCTGATATAGCGCGCTCGCGCCGCCCAAACCCGTGTTCAGCATTCGCGTGACTTGCCCGAACTCCGGACTCGCCAGATTTCCGCCTTCTTGCGGCGATGGATTGGCGAAGTTCGGATGATTGAAAACGTTGAACGCCTGAAGGCCCAGGTTCAGCCGCACCCGCTCGGTCAAAGCAATGACCCGCCGCAGCGATAAATTCAATTGGTTGGCTCCAAAGCCGCGCAACGTATTGCGGCCCAGGCTCCCTTGCTGATAGCCCGTGGGGAGCGCGAACGCCGCCGGATTCAACACGCGCCCCCCCGGCGCGTTCGGATTGGAAATCCAAATCGGCTGGCCCGTCAGGCTGGGCCGCACCAGCGCGAACAGCCCCGTGTTATTGGTCGTCGGGCAGGTATTGGACGTGCCTGCATTGCTGGTGCAACTGCTTACGCCCTGCACGTCGAACGGCAAGCCGGTTCGGGCAAAGAAGTTGAAATCCAGAAACCAATTCCGCAGCAATGTCCCGCCAATGGGATTGTTTACTCCCGGAAGCTGGTAGGAGCCGCTCCAGGTAAAGTTTTGCCGGATATCGTAATCGGCGTCGGCGCGCTGTCCCGTGAGAATACTTCCAAATCCGCCGCCCCCGCCCGGCCCGCCGGGATTCGTGCTGTCGATGGTGTGGGACCAGGTGTAACTGAGCTGCATTTGCAAGCGCGAGCTCATGCGTCTGCGGAATTGAAGCTGGAGCCCATTGTAGTCGGACTCCGCGCCGTTGCTGGTCAGAATGGCCAGGTTGTAAGCGGAAGTATAGGCCGGCTGCGTCTGCGTGAGCGCCAGATCGCGCCCGGCATTTCCGATCAGCCCCACTGTCAGGGTATTGTTGACGCCGTAGTTGTGCTCCCAGGTCGCATTCCACTGATAGACGCGCGGCGCGACTAAACTGGGATCGGCGGAGTTGATGAGCCCATAGGGGCGGAACGGAGGCATGGGCGGGGCGATCAGCAGGTTCGGCGCCAGCGGAAACGTCGCTTCCGATATGGTTCGGACGTCCGTAAATGGCGCGCCGTTGAACGCCCCCGCCGTGGAGCCGTAGCCTACGTCGTAAAACAGCCCCACCCCCACCCGCAGCATCATTTCGTGGCCCCTCTGCTCCTTCATGTTGTAGGCCACGCCAAATCGCGGCGCGATGTTCCACCATTTGGTCGGGTACAAGGGGTTGTTCTGCGTCACGCCCGCCACCGGATCGCTCGAAAGTGCAAACGGCTGCTGCCCGATGCGGGCATACGGCGCCGGATTCACGTCCCAGCGCAATCCCCACGTAATCGTGGTCCATTTCGTCACCCGCCAAGTATCCTGACCGTACGCGGAAAAATTCAAGTATGTCGGATACACCTCCCCCACGCTCGACGTCACCTGTGCGTTCAACGCCGTGCCCGTCAAAAAGGCGTATTGGGGGGTGGAGCTCGTCGTTTCCAAGCCGTTAAATGACACGCTTTCGGAGTAAATGTTCGGGTAATTGGTGTCCCGGATCTGGCGAATGTCCACGCCGGCCTTAATCTGATGGGCAGATTCCGTCTTGCTTACGCTATCCACCACGTTCCATTGTGCCTGGCGCGTCCGCGACTGCCCTCCAGAGGAGTATCCGGCCAAGCCCATAATGTTGAAGTTAAATGAACTGTCAGCGCTAAGGACGCCCGACGGAAAAACTTCGCCATCCGTCAGAGGAATCGCGCCTCCGTAATTATCCATAATTGTCTTGGAATAGCTCGAAAAATCGGAATAATTCATTCTCAGATCGTTGAGAAAGCCGCTCCAGAAGGAATGAGTCAGCCCGGCCGTGGCCGCATCGGAATGAGACGACCGGGTGGTGATCAAATTGGGGCTGATCGCGTCCGATCCGCGCACTTGCGACGACGTGGGCGTCACGCTGAAGCGCGCAAACGCCGTCATCTTGGAGTTGACGATCTGATCCAGGCGGACGCTGCTGCTCGAGCTCTTCAGCGGATCGGAAACCACAGCGTGATACAGCGCCGCTCCATTCGTGAGTTCGCCTCCATTGGGAATCGGATAAGCGTTCAGAAAAGGCTGCAAAACCGCCGGCGCCGCGGCTCGTGTGCCCATATCGGGCACATCGGCGATCGCCGTGTAGGGCGCCGTCAAGCGCAGGTCCTCATAGGATAGAAAGAACAAGGTCCGGTCCTTGACGATGGGCCCGCCCAACGTCGCGCCCGGCCGGTTCTGGCTCTCCGTCCCTTTTCCATAGCCCCCCGCGTTGGCAAACCAGTCGTTGGCGTCGAAGAGCCCGTTGCGGAAGTAATAGAACGCCGATCCGTGGAATTGATTCGATCCCCCCCGGCTGCTCATCACAATCTGCGCCCCCGGCGTTCGCCCGAACTCGGGCGCGATGGAGGAAGTCTGCACCTTCATCTCTTGCATTGAGTCCATGGAAATCATGTCCATGGGTCCTCCGGCGCCCGCCCCGCCGCCGCCCGGTCCTCCGCCCGGCCCGCCCGCGAAAGCGCCGCCCCCGCGCCCCGCCGCAAAACCTCCTCCGCCCGCAGCGCCCCCGCCCGCCGTTTGATTCACGCTGACGCCATCCAGCGTGTAATAGTTCATGTTGGCTTCCAACCCGTTGGCGTTGAATCCACCCGCATCCCTGCCGCCCTGCGCCGTGCTTATGCCGGGAGTCATTAACACCAATGACTCGACATTCCGCCCGTTCACCGGAAGATTTTCCAGAAACTCGTGATCCATGGGCGTTCCCTGGGTGGGATCGGTTGTAATATTGCTGATTCGCTCCACTACGTCCACCTTGGTTTCGCTGGCGGCGGCGACCTGTAACTGAATACGCAGTTCTTCCCTCGCGCGAACGGCAAGATTCACGCTTTCGATTCGATATTTGTTGAATCCTGGTTTCTCGACCTCGATCGTGTAGTCGCTCGGCGCCAGCGAATCGAAGTCTGCTCTGCCCGATCCGCTTGTCTCGGCCTGCGTCACCGTTCCGCGATGGTTATCGACCAATGACACGCGAGCTCCCGGCGTCACCGCCGAACTCGGGTCCGTCACAAAAACGCTCAGACTCGCGGAGTCCTGCGCCCAGGCGTCCACCGCCAGCAAACAGAGCAGGGCTAGGTGCAGTTGTGGCGGGACGCGTCCGGCGGCTTTCATGACAGAGACTAACAGGGTGGCGGAGAACCGAAGCATCCCCGCCGCGAGACCAAATACTTTCGCTTGTCTGTAGCTTTACGACGAGGGGTTTACCAACCGGGTTGCTCGACGAATTGTGAAGTTTTGTTACGGGAGGCTCTGCTTCGTTTATACGGGCTACGGCTATATGGGCTACGGCGGCGGGACGTGGGAGCCGCTCGAAGTACATGGGCATCGCGCAAGCCCTGCCCGACGCCTACAAGACGACCTACGACTTCCTGGTGAACAACGAAGGCTCGGGGCTCCCCTCCACGCGACGCCTTCCATACGCCGACTATGGCCTGGTGGTGATGACCGACGTCACGCGAATCCCGATTCGCAGACCATCCAGAACGCATCTTACGGTGCGACCCGGCTCGGCCTCGCGGCCGGCTGCTTCGTCTTTCTCGATCCCGGCGGCGTGAACGAGGAGTACGTTCGCGTGATCAGCGTCGATCCCGAGAACCAGGCGTTAGACGCGATCGTGACGAAAGACCACGCCGCCGGTGAGCGCATCCGGCCCACCATCTGACCGACGCCTGTGCTCAACGAGGGCGACGGTCTGGCGTTCGACATTCTGACCGTCGCGCCGCCGGATCCAGGGGCAGATCTGACGGTGGTGATTCAGACGTAAGGAATGTCTATCGGCTGAAATCGGCAGCAGCCCGGATTAGTAAGCATATGGCGACTAGACAGGAGGATCCCTTCGAGATTCCTCGCTATCGATAACGAACACGGGCACTCCTCTGGCCGCGGGTCTCGCCTCTTCGATGCTATCCTGTAATTTGTCCCAGACCATTGTTCGCTAAGCGGCGCTCAAGGCGCGCCGGTCCCCCAAGACTACTTTCACCCTACCCTACGTGTCTTTGTGGAGCGAACAAGCAATGAACTGCTCTTCCGATTCTTTAGTACGCGCGCGCGTGTGCGAAGCAGCCCAGGAACACTATTGCCTGCGATTTGAAGACGGCGCCGAATGTGACGCGGCGCCCGCTGGCGCCTTGCGTTGGAGCGCAGAACTGCCGACGGTGGGCGACTGGGTCCGCGCGCGCCGAGCCGATGCCACTCTGGCGCTGATCGAGGACGTGGAGCCGCGCACAACCTGCATTTCTCGCCAACGCCCGGGCGGCGGTGGGAAGCAAGTCTTGGCGGCGAATGTCGACCTAATTGCCATCGTGATGGGACTCGACGGTGACTATAACCTCCGGCGTCTCGAACGCTACCTCGTACTGGCCGTCGCAAGCGGAGCGGAGGCAATGGTGGCGTTGAACAAGATGGATGTCTGTGCGGAATGGCCTGCCCGCCTTGCTGATGTACGGGCCATAACCAGCAACGCAGTGGCACTGTCGGCGCGCGAGTCCGTAGCGCCAATCGCTGAGGTTGTACGTGGACGAACTGTGGTGCTACTCGGCTCCTCGGGCGCGGGCAAGTCGACGATCGCCAACGCCTTGCTTGGCGAGTCTCGCCAAGCTATCCAGCCTGTGCGGGAATCCGATTCACGCGGCCGCCACACGACGACACGCCGCATGCTCATCGATCTGCCGGACGGTGGCGCGCTGATCGACACGCCTGGCCTGCGTGAACTAGCACTTTGGGCGGGACAGGACTCGGTCGACGATGTGTTTGCCGACATCGCCGAGCTCGCGCGCCAGTGTCGGTTTCGCGACTGCGCGCACGCGGGCGAGCCGGGCTGTGCGGTGTCCGAAGCGCTCACAACTGGCGAACTCGAACCGGCGCGCTGGGCCAGCTACCATAAATTGCTGACCGAAGCCCGCTACCATGAACGCTTCGTGGATCAGCGTGCGGCTGCTGAAACGAAGCGCAAGTGGAAAGTGATCCATAAGGCCATTCGGCATCATCCCAAGTACAACCGGTGAGTCACGCAGACACCTTAGAAACGGCGCAGCTTTGATCTAAAAGCAAAGCCCAGGTGATCGTGAGCTTGTCCCAAGCGCTGTCGTCTCTAGCGACTACGCTCCCGGCAGCTTCGGAGGCGGCCCACTCCTTGTTGCGCCAACCGAGGCCCTCGCATTGCGCCACGATGCCATGGAGGGAGTGGCCTTCCAGGTACCACTCGAAGATCTGGCGCACACGGGCAGCCTCTTCTTCGTTGATCACGAGGCAGCCGTCCACGAGGTCGTAGCCGAGCGGCACATGGCCGCCGGTCCACTTGCCGCGCTTGCGCGCCATGACCTGCTTGTCGCGGGTGCGCTCGGAGATGATCTCCCTTTCGAATTGCCCGAAGGAAAGCAGGATGTTCAGCGTGAGGCGGCCGGGGAGGCGGCGGTGTTGAACTGCTGCGTGACCGACACGAACGTTGCGCCGTGCTTCTCGAGGATCTCCATGATCCGGCCGAAGTCGCGGATGGATCGGCTGAGCCGTCCACCTTGTAAAATCGGGTGTAATCGCCGGAGCAAAAATAGACCAGTAAACGCCGGAAGCGGCGTGAACGCCGGAGGAAAACCAGACCACCGGCGGACTGGTTCCATCGAACATTCCCATAGCACGATGTTTTATGGAACACGCATGAGGTGTACACCGTGGAACTGTATGCGGGAGGGCGGCGAGCGGTCATCGTCGAGGGAATGAGCGAACGGGAAGCGGCCCGCGAGTTCGGGCTGGCGCGGGAAACGGTGCGCAAGATGGTGCGCTACTCCGTGCCGCCGGGGTATCAAGGCCCCAAGCCGGTGCGGCCGCCCAAGCTGGATCAAATAGGTCGGGATCATCGATCAGATCCTGGAACAGGACAAGCAGCAACCGCGCAAGCAGCGCCACACCGCCCAGCGGATTTGTGATCGTCTGAAAGCGAGCACGGTTATACCGGCGGCTAGACCATCGTGAAGGCCTACGTGCGGCGGAAGAAACTCAGGCAGCGGGAGATGTTCGTTCCGCTGAAGCATGCGCCAGGCCATGCCCAGGCTGACTTCGGCGAGGCGCCGGTGGTGGATCGCCGGGGTGGAGCGGAAAGCACACTACCTAGGGGTGGATCTGCCGCAGTCCGAGGCGTTTCCGGCCGAGACCACGGAAAAGGCGTTTCTGGAAGGCCACACCCAGGCGTTCTCGTATTTCGGCGGAGCGCCACGGACGATCCTTTACGACAACACCAAGCTGGCGGTGGCGCGGATTCTGGGCGACGGCACACGTCGGAAAACGCAAGCCTTCAGCGAGCTTCAAAGCCGCTAGTGGACTGTCCCAGTCATGTCGTTGCCAGTTGATGTTTGCGTCGTCACATGGATGTGCGACGCTATCATCGAGTGTCCAAACTGAGCGAGGAGAACCGCGAGGAACGGACGCGCTG
>DATGLY010000122.1:0-20705 GCA_035293905.1 Bryobacteraceae bacterium | reverse complement strand
ATCTCTGCGGCATGCGCTACTTTTGCCGCGCTCCGGCGGCGGCGCGTTTCCGGTCATTTTTGGTTCTCGATGGCCCAGACACAGGACACATCACTTGCCAGGCGCTGGCCAGCCGCCGTTTTGAGGTGACCTTCACCGGCCCGGGCGGCCATAGTTGGAGCGACTACGGCGCCGGTAATCCCATACATGCTTTAAGCCGAGCGATCACTCATTTTACGGACAGCGCCCCTTCGGGAGAGCCGAAAGGCTCTTTCAACTTTGGAATCGTCGAGGGCGGCACAAGCATCAACGCGATTCCCAGCGAGGCGCGCGCCAAAGTTGACTTACGCTCGGAAAGCGTGGATCGCATGGATCAACTGGCCGCGCTGCTGTCGGCTTCCGTGGACAAGGCTTTGGAAGAGGAGAATGCTCGCGTCGAGGCCAACGGACGCGGCGCCGCGGGGCGGATCGCCGTCCGGTTGAAGGAAGTGGGTTCGCGCCCCGGCGGCTCGCTCCCGGAGGGCTCGGCGCTTTTGAAGTGTTTGCTTGCGGTGGACGCCTATCTGGGGATCCGCGGTTCGCTCGATTGTTCGTCGACGGACGCGAATTTGCCGCTATCGCTCGGCCTCCCCGCGGTCTCCATTGGAGCCGGCGGCCAGGGCGGCGGCGCTCACACCATGTCGGAGTGGTATCAGCCGGAAGGGCGTGAACTGGGCCTGCGGCGCATCCTTTTGGCCTTGTGCCTTTTGTGCGGCGATACGCCGGAGACATGAATCGGCCCTTCGTCCTCTTGTTCGTTGTGTGCGCCGCGTGTAGCTCCGCGCAAGCCGATTTCACCTACCGTGAGACCACGCGAATACGTGGAAGCAAGAGGCCGGTCAGTCTCACGAAGATCGTCAAGGGCGACCGCATGGCGGAAGTCGCCAAGGATCACATAGCCGTCGTCGACCTGGACAAGGAAACCATCACGCAAATCGACTTGTTGAAAAAGACGTATTTTGTGCTCACCTTCGCCCAAATGAAACAAACCTTAAACGCCGTGGCTCCGCAAGTGAAAATAGAGCGCCCGGCTGTGCAGACGGGAAGAAGGAAAAATATAGGCGTGCTTGCCGTGAAGGAGAACATTCTCACACTGACGCTGGAGGGCCGCGCGACTGTCACGGTGGATTTTTGGGTCGCCACGGCGCCCGGTTACGACGAAGTGCGAAGCTTTCAGCGCAAGCTCATCGAGAAACTGGGATACGGCTTCGGCTCCGGTCTGGTTGTGAACGAATTTCGCGACGCGGTGGCGGAGCAGTTGAGCAAAATCGACGGCGCGCCGGTGCAGTCGATTACAAAGGTGATTTCCATGCCAGGCGGGGAACCCATAGCAGAAGCGGCCACCGACCTCTCGGATTTCTTGTCCGGCCCGGCCGACGCTTCCAAGTTCGAGGCGCCGCAGGGATTCAAACAGATTCAGCCAGACCCGCGCCAGATTGTGGGCGCGCGGTAACGGCGGCGCGGGGTAAAAACAAGACCAGCAGCGCCGATGCGAGCGAACATCCAGCCAGGTACAGCACTCCCGCTCCAAATGCTCCCGTGCGATCGCTGAGCAGGCCCAATACGTATGGCCCGAGAGAACTGCCAAGGTTGCCGCAGGAGTTTATGAACCCCAGCGCCGCGGCCGCGGCGGCCTTTCCCAAAAAGACGTTGGGGAGGGGCCAAAAGCCGGCGTGGGCGCAATAGAAGCCAATGGAAGCCAGGGAGAATAGCGCTACGCTCAGAACCATGTTTCGGTTCGCGATCGAAACGAAACTTGCGGCCAGCGCCGCGGCCGAAAGCAGGCGCGGGATCGCCGTGTGCCAGATGCGCTCCGCGGTGCGATCCGAATGCCAGCCGGCGAGAAGCATGAGCGGCAGTGCGCATAGCGACGGAATGGAGGCGATCAAACTAACCTTGGAGACGCCGAAACTGGAAAGCCGCTGCACGATCTGAGGAAGCCAAAAGGCGATCCCGGTGGCCGAATTGAGGCCGAAAAAGAGGCTTGCGCCCAACAGCCAGACGCGCGGGTCGCCCATCGCCTGCCGCACCGTGGAGCGCCCGGCTTTTGAAGCCTGCTCGCGCGCAAGTTCGGCGGCTAGCCATTCCCGCTCCTCCGGCTTCAGCCATCGGGCGTCCCGCGGGTGCTCGGTCAGGTACAACGAAGTCACAACTCCGAGCGCGATCGCGGGCAATCCCTCCAGTAGCAGGAGCCAGCGCCATCCGCTGAGTCCAAGCCAGTTGAGACGGAGCAGCGCCGCGGCGAGTGGACCTCCCAGAATCTGCGAAGCCGGAATGCCGGCGAAAAAAAGCGCGACGGCTTTGCCTCGATCCTGGGGCGGGTACCAGTGACTCAGGTAAACCAGTATGGCGGGGACAAATCCGGCCTCGGCCACGCCCAAGAAAAAACGAAGCCAATAGAACTCGCGGGCAGTGTGGATCAACCCCGTTGCGGAAGCTAACATACCCCATGTCAATAAGATACGGGCGATCCATTTCTTGGCGCTCCAGGTCTCCGCCAGAACGGCGCCGGGGATTTCAAGCAGCACGTAGCCAATGAAGAACAGACCGCTGCCCAACCCGAACACCGAATCCGAGAAGTTTAGCTCCCGGCTCATTTGAAGGCCCGCCGATCCAACGTTCACGCGGTCCAAATAGGACACGACATAAAGGAGAAAAATGAAGGGCATTAGGCGGCGGTCGACGCGCCGCCGGGTCTGTTGCGCCAACAAAGGCATGAAGGGCCAGTGTAGCCGAGAGCCGTCCAGCGGCGACGGCGGACAAAGCCGTATACTTTTTTGTTTGCCTTCCCTGAAAGCTCCACGAGTGGTGAATATCGAAGATCTCCGGCGCCTCGCATGGAAGCGCGTTCCGCGGGCGGTCTTCGACTACATCGATGGCGGCGCCGACGGAGAAGTCACGCTTCGCGCAAACGCGCGCGCCTTCGAGGAGGTAATCTTTCGCCCGCGCAACGCCTGCGCTCCGCCGCAATGCGATCTGCGCACGACGGCGCTCGGAACCGAGCTGTCTTTTCCCTTGATCCTCGCTCCCTTGGGTTTCACGCGGCTGTTTCATCCGGAAGGCGAGCGGGGGGCGGCGCAGGCGGCCAGCGCGGCGGGCATCGCCTACTGCCTGTCCAGCTTTTCCGGCTACTCCGTTGAACAGCTCCGCAAAGCCGCTTCTGGGCCGCTTTGGTATCAGCTTTATCTTGCGGGCGGCCGCGAGGTGGTGGAGGCTTCGCTCGAGCGAGCCTGGAAAGCCGGCTTTTCCGCGCTTGCCGTCACCATCGACACCAACACCCCCGGCCATCGAGAGCGGGATCATCGCAACGGCGTTCCTCAACTTCTCTCGGGAAGCCTGCTGAAAAAACTGCCTTTCGTTCCATCATTGCTTTCGCGCCCGCGATGGCTCATACGCCACCTTCTGGATCGCGACGTGATGAAGTTCCCCAATATCGTTTTAAAGCAGGGGGCGATGGACGTCACCGACGTGCGAGAGATGCTGCGGCAGTCAACCGTGTGCTGGGCGGATATGAAATGGATCCGCGAGGCTTGGCCCGGCCCGATTCTGATGAAGGGCGTGATCACGGGCGACGATGCCAGGCGGTCCATCGACGAAGGGGCCGCGGGCGTCATCGTGTCCAATCACGGCGGCCGTCAGCTCGACGGTTGTTCCGCTACGCTGCGCGCGCTTCCCGAGGTCGTCAAAGCGGTGGATGGACGCGCCGAAGTTCTGATGGACGGCGGCATTCGGCGCGGCGGCGACATTTTGAAGGCCCTTTGTCTGGGAGCGAAGGCCGTGCTGGCGGGCCGGGCTTATGGCTATGGCTTGGCCGCGGCGGGAAGGGCAGGGGTAGTCCGCGCTATCGAAATCCTTCGCGCCGACGCGGATCGGACTCTGACTCTGCTCGGCTGCGCTTCGATTCGGGAGTTAGACCGCTCCTTGGTGCGCATTCCGCGCGACTGGGAACTTTTTTGATCAGCGCGCCTGAGCAGGCAAGAGCGTATCCGCAAATGAGACGCGATCCGTGTGATATTCTCACAAAAGGCCGGTATGAACGATTTACGGCTCGGAGATGTAATCGACGATTTTTGCGTTAAGTGCAGGCGGCTTACCAACCATTCGGTGGTTTCGTTGATGGAGGGTCAAGCCGCGAAGGTCCGCTGCCGCACCTGCTATAGCGATCACGATTACCGTCACGAGCAAGCTCCCCCTTCCAAAAAAGACCTGAAGAAGGCCGCTTTGTTCAACGAAGTGCTGTCCAAGGCCGCGCCCGCAGCGGCCGCCGGCGAGCCCCCAGGCGATTCTCCAGCCGATTCTCTCCCAGCAGAAAATTCTTCGGCCGAGATTTCCGCGGGAGCCAAGAAGGCGCGCAAGGCGAAAAATTAGCTGGCGGGCTTATTCTTCCAAAACCAGGCGGTAGCCGACGCCCGGCTCGGTCTGCAAGTGCCTGGGCCGCGCCGGGTCTTGCTCGAGTTTCCGGCGAAGCTGGGCGATGTACACGCGCAAATATTGGGCCTGCTCTGTCGAGTTCGGGCCCCACACTTCGCTCAAAAGCTGCCGCTGGGTCAAAACTTTGCCGGCATGCTTGATCAGAGCTTGCAGCAGCTTGTACTCGTTAGGGGTCAGATGGACCTCTTCGCCTGCGACTTTCACGATCCGCTTCTCAAGATCCACTTCGATTCGACCAAACTGAAAGGCTACGCCGGCCGGGGCCGTCGCCGATCTGCGCAATCCCGCTCGAACACGCGCCAGCAACTCGCCCACCGTGAAAGGCTTGGCGACGTAGTCGTCGGCGCCCGAGTCGAGCGCTTCGATCTTGTCTCGTTCCTGGCCGCGGGCCGACAGCACGAGAATCGGCGCGGAGCTCCACTGCCGGACGCCGCGGATCACATCCAGGCCGTCGCGATCCGGCAGGCCGAGATCCAGCAGGATCAAATCGGGGCGATGCGCCGCAGCCTGAGTGAGTCCGTCTTGCGCGGTGGTCGCTTCCTGAAAACGGTACCCTTCGGCGGCGAGCGCGGCGCGCAAGAACCGCCGGATCTGCGGGTCATCCTCCACCATCAGGATGAGAGGTTTCATGAGGGGCTCCTGGCCGGCAGGCTCATCCGGAAGGCCGCGCCGCCCCCGGGCCGGTTGAAGGCCTGAATCTTTCCCTGGTGGGCTTGCACGATGGCCCGGCAAATCGCCAGGCCCAGGCCCGCGCCGCGCGCGCCTTTTGCGCTTCCGCGATAGAATTTTTCGAAAATCCGTTCTTCGTCGCCCGCGGGAAGCCCTGGCCCGCGATCGCGGACTTCCAGGATGACTGCATCCGGCGTGGCCTCGGCCGCAATCTCCAAGGGCGTTTCCTTTGGCGTGTATTTGAGCGCATTTTCAACCAGGTTTGTCACCACCTGGCCGATGAGGACGTCGTCGACGTAGACGAGCGGCAAGTCGCCAGGCAATACGGCGGTCACCGCGCGGCCCTGAAGCTGGCGTTCCACGCGCTGAAGGGCGGAACCCACGATCTCTTCCAGCGGATAGAGATCGCGCCGCAGCTCCACGGCGCCCGACTCGAAGCGCGTCATATCGAGAAGATTCCCGACCAGACGGTTCAACCTCTCCGCCTCTTCCGCGATGCTCTCCAGAAGTTCCTGCTTCACCTCGGGCGCCAGCTTGTCGTGCTGAGAGCGAAGGGTGGACGCCGCGCCGGTAATGGAGGCCAGCGGCGTTCGGAGATCGTGCGAAATGGCGCTTAGCAAAGAGCTGCGCATTTGTTCGGTTTCCATGCGCAAGCGCGTATCCTCCGCCGCTTTTTGGCTCAAAGTCCGTTCGATGGCCAGCGCGGTTTGATTTGCGAACAGATCCACCAGATTCTGCTGGTCCTCGGAAAAGATATGCCCGGCGGCGTCCGGAATCACGCACATGACGCCGCAAATCTCTCGCGCGCCGAGTAGAGGCGCGTAGACGGCCGTGGCGTTGGGGAAGTTTTCCATCCGCGCTCCCGCCTTCACGCCGCGCTCGAAGGCCCACTGAGCGATGGCTTCATCGGAAAGGGGAACCGGAAGGCTCTCGGAAGTCCGTTTGCGGAAGCTGATGCGATCCTCATCCGGCAGAAAGATCACGACCTTAACCTCAAACACCTCCTCGGCCAACTCCGCCGCCGCCCGGGCAGTCTCAAATACGCGGGTCTGTCCGGCGAGAGCCCGGGAGAGCCGGTAGAGGGCTTGGGTGCGGGCTTCGCGCCGTGTCGCGTGCAGGGCCTGGGCGCGAATGCGCGCGGTTTGGGCGCTGATCACCAGCGCCACCACCAGCATTCCCGCGAACGTAACCAGGTATTCGTAATCGCTGACGATGAAGGTCAGGTAAGGCGGGACGCAAAAGAAGTCGAAGGCGGCGACGCTCACCACCGACGCGGCCACCGAGACGCGCTGGCCGCACCGGATCGCGACAGCCACCACGCCCAGCAAATACACCATTGCCAGATTGGTGGCCGCGAGATAGGGGCGCAAGGCCAGAGCGATCGCCGTCGCCAGCGCAAGGATCGCCGCGGCGAATGCCGCTTCGCGCCAATTTTTCCTTGTGCCTAGCTTTTCCGTATCTCCCGTTGTAATTCGTCCACGGCAGCCATCCGGCGGTCGTTGTGCAAGTCTTTTTGGAGCCGACGCAGAGCCAAGCCGACCACGTCGCGATGATGCAGGCGCGAACCCAGGCCGGACACTTCGCACAACTCCCGCCACAGATCATGAACCAAATCGATATCCTCGGGCCACAAGCGCGGCGGATGCGGGCCCAAATTGACAAAGACCGACTGGCGATCGGGACTAATGATTTCCAGCGAGAAGGCGTGCTTGGGGTCAGGCAACGCCTCCCAGGCCTGGCCGATTCTCCGGGCCAATTCGTCGGATTCCATCCGAGCGCTGACGCCTGTGACGAGCCGCGACGCCTGCAGGGAGTTGGCGGCGCGAACGATGGCGTCGAAGGGATTTACTCCGGGGACCACCAGCAGGCTTACCGGCTTGCCCTGCTTCTCCGCCAACTGCACCACGTGGCTGAAAAGCTCTTTTTCGTAGTCGCTGAACAGTTGCTCCTCGGCGAGATCGTACTCCGCCGCTCCGGTGGAGAGCGGCCTCACGGTGGCCACTACGATATCGTGCTTGCGAAGGTTGGTCTTTTCCAAGACCCGCTTCAAATGCTCCATTCGGCGGAAATCGCGGACCGCCACGACAATGCAGCCCGGGCGCGCGTGCAAAGCTTGGGAATCGACCACCGCCTGCGGGTCCAGGTTGAATTGCTCCAGCCCTTTCTTCTCTTTCTGCACCCGGCGGAGATTGATTTTCTCCGAGACGGTGAAAGTGACGAACAAGAAAATCGTGAAGGCGATTCCGTACTCCGTGGCGATCTGCTTGGTGAAGAGGTTGGCGACGGCGACCACACCCAAGATCAGCGTCGTGAGCATTAAGCCGACGGGGATCTCGCGTCCCGCCACGTGAATATTGAGCGGCGTCTTGTATTCCTGATCGTTGCGCTGAAACCGCAGCACGGTTACGCCTAAGGCCTTGAAGAAGAAGCTCCAGACCACGCCGAAGGCATAGGCTTCCGCAAGAATCGTCATGTTGCCGCGGCTGTAAATGATGGTGGCGAGCTGAAGAACGACGATAAGATTGATAATTCCGCTGGTGGTTCCCCATTTCTTATGCGGCTTCCGGAACCAGGGCGTCAGCACGCCGTCTTCCGCTACGCGATTCAGAATTCCGTTGGCGCCAATGATGGCCGTATTCACCGCTCCGGAAAGGATCAGGAAGCCAACAAAGACCACAAACATGTGGAACGCCAGGCGCAACAGGTACGGACCGCTCAGATTCATCGCCAATCCGCCAATCAAATTGGAGAAATAATTGGGCCGTTCCTTGTCCGGAATGATCATGCTCGCGAACAGAGTGACGACTCCGGTTCCGAACACCGCGTACCAGCAGGTGATATTCGCCGTAATGCGCAGGTTTTTGAGCTTGGGATACGCGATCTCGCGGTATACCTGGGCCAGGGTCTCAAATCCGCTCATCGACAGCAGCGAATGTCCAAACGCGATGATGATGGCCACCACGGGAATCTGAAGCCAGAAAGTGTCCTTGAACCATCCCTTGGCGTCGTCGGAGAAGGTCAGATGAGAGGGGACCGGAGAGGGAGGCAAATTGTCCCAGCGGCTTTTGAGTCCGATCGTGATGGGACACCAGATAAGAAGAATCACGATCATCACCGTCGTGATCTGCATAATCCGCAGGGCCTTGCCGCTGGATTCGTGCACTCCCTTAATGTTTTCCCACCAGAAGTAAATCGTCACCAGCACCGCCATGCTGGCGGCGAACAGGTTCACGTTCACGCGCGCGGCCTGATGCAGCAGCCCGAAGATCTCGTTCAGCAGCGCGCCAAGATATTGACCAGCGCTGACGACGCTGATGGGGCCCGTGAGGATGTAATCAAACACCAGAGCCGATACGGACAGCTTGGCCATGACCGGCCCCATACTGTCGCGCACCACCACGTACACGCCGCCTCGCACGTACATGCTGCAACTTTCCATGTAAATGCTGCGAACGGCGAAACTGAAGATCATGACGCCCAAGACAAACCAGGGAGCGGCCTTGCCGATGGCTTGCTCGGCGGCGCCGCCGGCATAAAAGGCCGAAGAGGCCAGATCCGCCAACACGATCGAGGCGCCGCGCCAAAAACTGATAAACGAGAGGGCTACTGTCGTCGCAATCACGACCTTGGGCGCAAGCGGGCGGACTACGGACGGAACGGTCCCTTCCTGTGAGGACATCTTTGCTCCATTTTACGGCACGGCGCCTGTTTCTTTGCATTTTCTTTATTCCCCGGGGCTGGATTTTAACGCCTTCTTAATGCCCGGATTCTTTAGGCTGAAGTTTGGGCCAGCCCGTGCATTTGAAATCCGCCGCGGCGCCGAGCCGGCTTGCTCCAAGCGCCAAAGCGCTCCAACTCCATCTGGCGTTCACTGGCCTGGCTACCGCCCGAGCGGCGCTTGCCGCCGCTAACAGGTACGCTTGCGATCTGGGCGCGCGGATCACGATTTTGGCGGCGCAAGTGGTCCCGTATCCCTTGCCGCTAGAAAAGCCGCCGGTCGACGTTAAGCTTCTGGAACGGGATTTGAGGGCGCTGGCGGCCAGCCAGCCCGTGGAAACCGCGGTCCAGATCTATCTTTGCCGCGACCCCTGGCAAGCCATTCGCAACGCTCTGCCGCGCGAGTCGACGGTGATCGTCGGGGGGCGAAAACACTGGTGGCTGCCCTCGGGAGAACAACGCTTGGCCGGCGTGCTGCGCCGCGACGGGCATCACGTTATCTTCCTGAGCCTCCAAGCCGCATGAACCCGCAGCCCGCTACCCGCGCCGCCGCGCCCTCCGCGACAACTACCAAAGTGGTTGTCGCCACTACTGTCGCTTTGACCTTCATCACCGTCTGGCAAGCCGCCGCGGTAGTGCTGAACGACATGGCGTCCACCATGTACTACATCGGCGGCATCACTGAGCAGGCGATTGGGAAATCCGCGCCCTGGATGGTTCTGGCGGTGATGCTGTTCAGTTTCGCGGTCCGCTCGGTCTACATGGAAAGCTGCAGCATGTTCGTGCGCGGCGGCGTGTACGTGGTGGTGCGCGACAGCATCGGCCCCACGGTCGCCAAGTTTTCCGTTTCGTCGCTGGTGGTGGACTATATCCTCACTGGGCCGATCAGCGTGGTCAGCGCCGGCCAATATCTGGGCGGGCTGCTCAATGAGATTAGCGAGACGCTGCATCAGAGCTGGCGCACGAATGCGAACTCGTTCTCGGTGTTTTTCAGCGTCGCCGTCACCATCTATTTCTGGTGGAGCAACATCAAAGGCGTTCCCGAGTCGAGCGCCAAGGCGCTTCGCATCATGCAGGTGACGACGGTCATGGTGGTGGTTTTGCTGATCTGGTGCCCGCTTACGCTGGCGCTGCGAGGCGGGGCTCATCTGCCGCCCCTGCCCACGCCCTCCAATCTTCATCTGGCCGATGAATCGCTGGGTTGGCTAAAGGGCACGTTCTTTGCGCGGATTTCCTTCGTAGTCGTTATCGTGGCGCTAGGCCACTCGCTTCTGGCGATGAGCGGCTTTGAGACGCTGGCGCAGGTTTACCGGGAAGTGGCGTATCCCAAGCTTCAGAACCTGCGTCTTACGGCCAACGTGGTTTGCAGTTACTGCGTGATCTGCACCGGCGTGATCTCCGTGCTGGCGGTGATGATCATTCCCGACGCAGTGCGCTCGAAATATTACGACAACATGATCGCCGGGCTGGTCTCTAACCTGGCTGGGCCGGAGCTGCTAAAGCTCGGCTTCAACATTTTCGTGGTGATGGTGGGCGTGTTGATCCTGGCTGGCGCCGTAAATACTTCCCTTATTGGCGTGAACGGCGTGCTGAATCGCGTGGCCGAAGACGGAGTGCTTCTGGACTGGTTCCGCCGGCCGCATAGCAAGTACGGCACGACGTATCGCATTCTCAACACGATGGCTCTGCTGCAAATCGCGACAATCATCGCGAGCCGCGGCGATGTGCTGCTATTGGGCGAGGCCTACGCCTTCGGCGTGATTTGGAGTTTCGCCCTGAAGGCGCTGGGCGTGCTGGTTCTGCGGTATCAGCGCAACGATCAGGAGTACAAGTTCCCGTTCAATCTCCGAATCGTCGGAATCGAAATACCGGTCGGCCTGGCGGCCACCACCGCGTTGCTGTTTTTGGTTGCGATCGCCAATCTGTTCACCAAGCGCGTCGCCACCATTTACGGCGTGTCTTTCACCATCGTTCTCTACACGCTGTTTCTGATTTCCGAGCGGATCAATGCCGGCAAGAAACATGAGCAGCGAGCCGAACTGGAGAAGTTCAACTTAGATCACCAGCCGCAAATCAATTCCGAGACGCTAAAAGCGCGCCCCGGGTGCGTCCTGGTAGCCGTGCGCGATGTCAATCGTTTATGGCATTTGAGCAAAGTCCTGGAGAAGACCAATATGCGCCGGCACGACATTGTCGTCATGACGGTGCGCCAGGTTTCCACAGGCGCCGCGGAGTACGACCTGCGCGAAGATCAGCTCTTTGCAAGCTATGAGCAGGAGTTGTTTTCGCATGTCGTGTCGGTTGCGGAAAAACAGGGTAAGACGGTGGAGCTGCTAGTGGTTCCCGCCGTCGACCCGTTTGATGGAATCGTACAGGCCGCGACCAACCTCAAGGCCTCGCGGGTGGTGGTGGGCGTTTCAGCGCGCATGGCTTCGGAGGAGCTGGCCCGCCGCATCGGCTTGGCGTGGGAGCGCCTTCCCGAGCCGCGGCACGCCTTTTCGCTCGAGATCACCAGCCCGGACCGGCCCTCTGAATACGTCAATCTTGGCCCACATCCGCCGCGGCTTTGGCCGGAGGATGTCGATCTTCTACACAAGCTCTGGCTACGGCTTTCGGAAAATCCGAGCGTCGGCTCCAAGCTCCACCACCGCGACGTCGTGGGCCTCGCGCTTCGGCGGCTGGAGCGTGAGATGGACACCCATCAGGTCCATGAAATCCTCGACGGCATTGATCGGGAGATCCATCGGAACGGGGGATAGGAACAGACGGATCAGACGACCGGATTCACGACCTCAACACCGTTCAGCATGGCGCCATGTTGAAGGTCCTCCGTGAACAAGGTGGTTACGTTCGCTTCCACGCATGCGGCGATCAGAAGGGCGTCCCATACGGACAGGGATCGCGATTGATTTAGTAGTCGCGCTTCACTCAGGATTCGATCCGAAGGAAGGCGAAGGGGCCGAAGCTTTGAAAGGCGCGCAACATCGTCCCAAGCTCGATCAGGCCCGTGCCCTGCCGATCGCAGCTTTCGGCTCGCCGCAACATATTCACAGGCAACCTGCCAAAGCAGTACGGGGTCGGGTGGTGTTTGGATCAGGCCGGATGCGGTTTGCTCCTTGTTTTGGTCTCTCGGATCGCGGGCGTACAGCAGGATGTTCGTGTCAGCCGCGTTCATGCATCTGGTCGCGCGTGAGCTTGGGGCTATTCGGAGGCAGCGGATTCCTCCTCATGTCCGCGACCAGATCGGCGAGCAGACGCCGCCGTTCCTCGGGATCCACGACGAACTCCATCTCCGGCTGATCAAGTACCACTAGTCCTTCCGTTCCTTCCTCAAAGGTCAACTGGCCCTTTGGGATGAAGGCGCCTCCATGATAGACGACTCGTACAGTCACTTCGCTAATCCCCGCCATCAGAATATCAAGAGTTGCGGGGATCTGCGAGCCGGAAGGGCGGCTAATGCTGGCGCCGGATTTGCTTCGGCCTCCGGGAATGAGGCTTACTTTTGCAGCAATTGCTCTCGTTTCAGTTAGCGTAGGGAGTCCGGTCGGCGCGCAGATTCTTTCATTTGGGGTGAAGGGTGGGGTCCGGGCAACCGATGAACTTAATGGGTTCAACACGGCCTCCTCCGAGTCAAAACGATACATCTTGGGACCGGCGATCGAAGCGCGGCTGCCGCTGGGCTTGGCCGTGGAGTTCGACGCTCTTTACCGCCCGTTCGGATACGACCTCCGTTACCAGACTTGCTGTTCCAGCGGCACGATCACGGAGCGCACCAGTTCTTGGGAGTTTCCCATCATCGCGAAGTACCGACTTCCCGAGGGCCGGCTGCATCCATTTGCCGGCGTCGGTTACGATCCCAGGACTATCCAAGGGATTGACGCTGCCTCCGGATCGTACTATCCACTCCGTCACGGTCTGTGGTTTCCGGCGGATTCGATTTAGGCGCCGCGCATCTACGAATCTCACCGGAGCTGCGGTACGTGCACTGGACGCAGCCGCTCCTGAATCAGATCGGGCCGGACGGCAGCTACATCATTCGCTCAACGCAGAACGAGGTCTTCGTACTGCTCGGCGTGATGTGGCGATGAACGATTATTCCGCTTCGCTACGGCTTGCCGCGCCGGCGACAGCTATGTCCGTATGGACGAAGTCGTTGCCTTTGCAAAGGAGAGGCTCGCCCAGTGTTGCCGCGAGCGCGCAGGAAAAAGCAATCCGGCTGCCTTGTCTCATTTTCTAGTAAAGAAAACAAAAGGCCGCCCGTTTCCGGGCGGCCCATTCTGACTTCCGGCCTCGGACTTCTTGCTTAGTAATCCATCTCGCCCGGGCCATGCGGACCGCCTGGCGCGGGGGCCGGCTTCTTCTCCGGAATCTCGCAGACCATGGCTTCGGTGGTTAGCATCAAAGCAGCGATCGAGGAAGCATTTTGTAACGCCGAGCGGGTCACCTTGGTGGGATCGATGACGCCGGCTTTCACCAGATCCTCGTACTGCGCGGTCTGGGCGTTGAAGCCGTAGTTGTTGTCTTTGTTGCCGCGGATCTTCTCGATGACGATGGCGCCTTCCCAACCGCCGTTAGAGGCGATATTGCGCACCGGATCTTCGCAGGCGCGGCGGACGATATCGACGCCGATCTTCTCGTCGCCTTCGGCCTTCAGGTTCTCCAGAGCGGAGGAGGCGCGCAGCAGGGCGACGCCGCCGCCCGGCACGATGCCTTCTTCCACGGCCGCGCGCGTGGCGTGCAGCGCATCCTCCACGCGAGCCTTTTTCTCTTTCATTTCGGTTTCGGTCGCGGCGCCGACTTTGATCACAGCCACGCCGCCGGCCAGCTTCGCCAGCCGCTCCTGGAGCTTCTCGCGGTCATAATCCGAGGTGGTCTCGTCAATCTGGGCGCGAAGCTGCTTGATACGGCCTTCGATGGCTTTCTGGGAGCCCGCGCCGTCGATGATGGTGGTGTTGTCCTTGTCCACGGTGACGCGCTTGGCCTTGCCGAGGTCGTCCAGGCGGACGCCTTCGAGCTTGATGCCGGTCTCTTCCATGATGGCTTTGCCGCCGGTGAGGATGGCGATATCTTCCAGCATGGCCTTGCGGCGGTCGCCGAAGCCGGGAGCCTTCACGGCGCAGGCGTTGAGAGTGCCGCGCAGCTTATTCACCACCAGCGTCGCCAGCGCCTCGCCTTCGACTTCCTCGGCGATGACCAGCAGGGGCTTGCCGGCGCGCGCGATCTGCTCCAAAAGCGGCAGCAGATCCTTCATGTTGCTGATCTTTTTTTCGTGAATCAGGATATAGGGATCTTCCAGCACGCACTCCATGCGGTCGGGGTCGGTGATGAAGTAGGGCGAGAGATAGCCGCGGTCGAACTGCATGCCCTCCACGGTGCTGAGCTCGGTGGTCATGGTCTTGGCTTCTTCCACCGTGATGACGCCGTCCTTGCCGACCTTCTTCATCGCCTCGGCGATGGTATTGCCGATGGTGGCGTCGCCGTTGGCGGAGATGGTGCCGACCTGCGCGATCATGTCGCCGGAGACGGGCTTGGAAAACTTCTTCACTTCATCCACCACGGCGTCGACGGCCTTTTCGATGCCGCGCTTCAAAGCCATGGGATTCGCGCCCGCAGCGACGGCCTTCACGCCTTCGCGGAAAATCGACTGGGCCAGAACGGTGGCGGTGGTGGTGCCGTCGCCGGCGACGTCGGAGGTTTTCGAGGCCACTTCGCGCACCATCTGCGCGCCCATATTTTCGAGCGGGTCCTTCAACTCGATCTCCTTGGCGACGGTGACGCCGTCCTTGGTGATGGTGGGACCGCCGAATTTCTTTTCAAGAACGACGTTGCGGCCCTTGGGGCCGAGCGTGACTTTCACCGCGTCGGCCAACTGGTTCACGCCGCGAAGAATCGCCTGGCGCGAATTCTCGCTATAGACAATCTGTTTTGCTGCCATATTTCAATCTCCTCTCCTGAATCTGGTCACGCCTTCGCCTTTTTCGATCCGCCTTCGAGAACGCCCAATACTTCGTCCTCGCGCATGATCAGGTACTCGACCCCGTCGATTTTGATATCGGAGCCGGAATATTTGCCAAACAAAATGCGGTCGCCGGCTTTTACATCCATGGCGACGCGTTCTCCCTTTTCGTTGCGTTTGCCTGCGCCGACGGCGACAACTTCGCCCTGCTGCGGCTTCTCTTTCGCGGAATCGGGAATGAACAGCCCTCCTGCCGTTTTTTCGGCCTCTTCCTCGATCCGTTTGACCACGATCCGGTCGTGTAGCGGTCGAATATCCATATACAACCTCCCTCTGGGATTGTTCAAAACTCTTAGGAATTGGAGCCCGGACAATCGCTCAATGGCTCCAGCCCATATTATTAGCACACTCAGGCGAGGAGTGACAACATAATTTTATAAGTCCCTATAAATCAGTAGTTTATTTGTTGCATTTCTATTTTACGATCGTCGCTTGGGGTTACAGAGAGGCGGATTTCGATGCGCCGGCGGGGAAGCAGGGCGGGGAATCGCTCGCCCCATTCGATTAATACAACCGCATCGCGGTCGAAGATTTCATCGAGACCCAGGGAAGCGGCTTGGGAGGATTTTTCCAGCCGGTAGAGGTCGATGTGGTAGACGCGGCCGCGACCGTACTCGTGGATGAGCGTAAAGGTGGGGCTGGAGACGTCATCCGGGGCGGCGGCTCCCAGCCCGTCGACGATTCCTTTGGCGAGCGTGGTTTTGCCGGCGCCCAAATCTCCGATGAGCAGGACCACGGCGCGCCTTGGTAGATCGCGCGCAATCCGCCGGCCGAGCTCAATGGTATCCTCCTCGGAATGCGTCATGAACTTGCGCATCGCTTCGCATGGTAACAATCCGGTAATATCTTGCCTGTAGCCTCTTCTTAGCCGGCATTCCGGCAAGGAGAAAACGCATGAAAGCAATATGGGTTTCCGCCGTGCTGCTCGCGGTGATTCCGTGTTTCGGCCAGACGGCGGCCGAGCTTCTGCAAAAAGGCATCTACGCCCAGGAGACCGAGGGCAACCTCGACAACGCGATCCTGATTTATCGCCAGATCGTGAATTCGGCGCCACCGCAGCGCGATGTCGCGGCGCAGGCCCAGTACCGGCTGGGACAGGCGCTGCTACAGAAGGGGAACCTGACGGAGGCTTCGCGGGAGTTTGAGAGACTGGCGCGTGACTATGCGGATTACGGGAGCTTGGTGAGTTCGCTAGCGGGGCAGATGCGGCCGGGGACTTTTGGGTTCAACGTGACGCAAGCGCCCGCGCTGCAACGGGCAGCGCGGCTTATGGAACTCAAGAGCCGGCTGGCCCAACTGCGGAACATGTACTCGCCGGACCATCCGGAAGTCAAGGCGGTCGAAACGCAGCTTCAGGACCTCAAGAAAGCAATGGCGCAGACGAACCAGGCCGATCTGTTTTCCGGCGAGTTTGACCAATCGAAGCCCATCACTCTGACCGGGAAGGTGTCGGAGGTTCAGTGGGTGAATCCGCGTTCCTGGCTCACACTGGAAACCGCCGGTGGAACGTACCGCGTTCAGCTTGCGTCGCCGAATCAAATGCTGCGGGCAGGCATGACGCGCAATTCGATCCAAACCGGCATGGACGTGACCATCGACGGCGTTCTCGCCAAGGACGGCTCGATGACTGCGAAGGCCAACACCATCACATCGGAAGGCAAACAGATTCTTCCGCCCATTCCGGATGCGCAGTAACTTCAGCGGCGCCGCGCCGGCGGCTCTGTTCCTGCTCGCTGCCGTGGCGGCGCCCACGGCCTGCGTCTTCTGGTTCATGAACGAAGCGGCGCGGGGCCAGGCGGAAGCGGCCAAACGCAGCGTGACGGAAGCTTATCGCGGGCAGCTCCGGCTGCTCCGCGACCGCATCGATTCTTATTGGGAGGCGCGCGCCGCGGCTTTGCAGCGAAGCGCCGGCGCAAGGACGCCGGACGATTTCCGGCGCTTGACCGCGCAAGGCGGCGTCGATTCGGTTGTCTTTCTTGGCGCGGATGGGTCCGTCGCTTACCCGATTCCAGTTCCCGCGTTCGTTCCGAATGCGCCTACTACGGCTGAGCAAAGGGCGCAGGAGCAGATCCGGGCGCTTGTACAGCGTGGGGAAAGAGAAGCAGCCATGGAGGCAATTGAGAAGAACTTCAGCGGCGGAGGCACGGGCACAATCGCCGCCGACGAGCAACTGCTTCTGCTGCATCTCGCCAAGCCGGGCGATCCGCGCTATCGGCGAGATCTGCGCCGCCTCACCGCGCTGATCAACGACTATTCGCGGCCCATGCCGTCGGCGCATCGCCTGTTCCTGATGGATGAATTAGGCAAGGACTTTCCTACCTACGCCGCGGAGCGGCTCGCTGCGCAGTTCGTGGAAGCGGGCGGGGCGTATTCGCTCGATGCGTCATTGCAGCGGACGCGCCTGCCGGACGTGTGGCAGCTCGCATCTCCCAACCGCCGCGCGGTGGCGCTATTCCGCACCGATACGGTACTTGCGGCGATGCGAAGCCTGATTGAGCCGTTGAATTCGCCTTCGAGGGTGCGATTTGCAGTGGCGCCGCCGGGCGCGTCAAACGGAGGAGAGGCGATCGCCGCGGGCGGTCGGCTTCCCGGCTGGCAGATCGGATTTTCTTCGGTGGACCCCGGCGCGCTCGACGCCGTGGGGCGCCAGCGGATGGCCACGTATCTTTGGATCGGCTACATCGCCATCACAGCCATTGTTTTGACTGGCCTTGCCGCCGGGCAATATTTCCGCCGGCAGCTTCGGCTGGCGCGATTGAAAACGGATCTGGTCGCTGCTGTCTCGCATGAGCTGAAGACTCCGCTCGCATCGATGCGCGTCTTGGTGGACGCGCTGCTTGAAGAGGAGTCATTAGATCCGTCCAAGACTCGCGAGTATCTTCAATTGATCTCCGGCGAGAATCTGCGCCTCACGCGCTTGATCGAAAATTTCCTGGCGTTCGCGCGCATCGAGCGGCGCCAGCGCTTCGAATTCGCCGAAACCGATCCGCATCGAGTGATCCAATCGGCGGCCAGCGTCATTCGCGAGCGCGTTCCCATTGCAGTCCAGGTCGATCCCGATTTGCCCAGGGTCAACGCCGATGAAGACGCGCTGGTGAGCGTCTTGCTGAATCTTCTGGATAACGCCTGCAAGTTCACGCCATTGGAGAAGGATATCTCGCTTCGAGCCTATCGCGACGGCACAAGCCTTATCTTCGCCGTAAAGGACAACGGCGTCGGCATCCCACCGCGCGAGCAGAAACGGATTTTCCGCAAGTTCTACCAGGTCGATCAAAGGCTCGCGCGCGAAACGGGCGGCTGCGGCTTGGGGCTCAGTATCGTCGATTACATCGTCCGCGCGCACGGAGGGTCGGTGCGCGTCCAGAGCCGCGCGGGAGCGGGCAGCACATTCCTGGTCTGTTTGCCGTGCCGCGGATTCTGATCGTCGAGGACGAGCCCGCGCTGATGCGCGGCTTGAAAGATTCGTTCGCGGTCAAAGGCTACGAGGTGCTTGCGGCCGCAGACGGAGCAAAGGGGATGGAGCTTGCGCTGTCCGCTTGCCCGGATCTGATCCTGCTCGACATCATGCTGCCGCGGCTGAACGGATTCGAAATCTGCCGGGCGATTCGGGAGCGGCACTCCGAGATACCCATCCTGATGGTGACGGCGAAAGGCCAAGAGGAAGACGTGATCCTCGGATTGAATTTTGGCGCGGACGATTACATCGTTAAGCCCTTCCGGCTCGGCGAACTGCATGCGCGGGTCAAAGCGCTGCTGCGCAGAAGCAGGCCGAAACAGACCGAGAAATGCCGCTTCGGCGAGTTCGAACTGGACTTAACCGGGCGCCGCTTGTATCGCAAAGGCCGCGAAGTCGAGCTAACGGCGAAGGAGTTCAAGCTTCTCGCCCACTTCGCCTCGCGGCCCGGCCGCGCTCTGTCGCGCGACGGCATTTTGGACGCGGTTTGGGGATACTCGGCCATTGTTACGCCGCGCAGCATCGACCGCTGCGTCACCACGCTGCGCGCTAAGATCGAAGCCGACCCGCATCGCCCCATCTTCATTCAAACCATCCGCGACATCGGCTACCGCTTCGAGCCAGGGTCTTGACAGACTTCTATGTAGACATCTATTCTGATTGCCGTGAATCCTCCGCTGCTGGCCGTTGCAGCCATCGCTATTGGCGCCGGCGCAGCGACGGCCGTCTTCAGCGCCGTCGATCCGCTGCTATTCCGGCCCCTGCCTTATCCTCGCTGGGACCGCCTGGTCTCCGTGGGGATTTCTTGGCCTTGTCGATAACAACGAATTTCATCTCGCCAACAGCTATCTCGACTGGCGCGATAAGCAAACGCCGTTCCAGGCGATGACTTCGATGATGCCGCGGGACATTCCGGCGCGGCGGGCGGCGCGCGTGGATCCGATGATTGCCTTGCGGCAGGAGTGAAGCTACTGTCCGAAGGCGGCGGCGACGCGGAAGTGCGATTCGGGCGCGGCCAGCGGAGACACGCTCTCGTCTTCTCGCTAAAGGACGACAGAGGAGTATTTGCCTTCGGCCGGCTGGCGATGGACGATCATCCGGCGCTGGTTTACGTCGAGAACCCAGTAGTCGGGGATGCCGGCGCGGGCGTAGAGGTCGGCTTTCGTGGAAAGATCAAGGGACAGGCTCGAAGCCGCGACCTCGGTCACCAGCAGGACATCTTCGGGCTGCGGTATTCTCCCCAATTCCTTGAGCGGCGCGCGGAGCACGGTCAAGTCAGGCTCCGGCTCGTTGCGTTCATTGATGCGGACTGGGTCCTCTTTGTGTACCAGCCAAAAGCCAAAGATTGCGATCAGCCACTGCTCGATCCACTTGGACGCCAGTACGATGCGGGTTGATCTTTCCCGTTTTCTTGTCGATCAGCTCTCCGTCGATCAGCTCATAGCCATCGCCGGGGCACCCGCCCTTCGACATCAGTTCTTCGATTTCGCAGACGATCCATGTCTTGCCGCGGGAGGGATTCGAGCGGCGGGGGAGCGACGGGTTCCAAGAACGCAGTCGGCATGATTCGATTTTAGCGGTCTAGACGCCCCAGCAGTAGTCTTCGACGGCGCGCTCGATGGAGGAGTCTTGCTCGCCGAGGCGCATGAGTTCGAGGCGGAGAGCGTCGACCATGGCGAACCAGCTTGCCTCGATGACGTTTTCCGATACGCCGACGGTGGACCAGCTTCGGCGGTGGTCGGACCATTCGATGAGCACCCGGACGCGGGCGGCGGTGCCTTTCTTGAAGTCGAGCACGCGGACTTTGTAGTCGGTGAGACGGACGCCGGCGATGGCGGGATAGAGAGCCGAGAGGGCCTGGCGCAAAGCGACATCGAGGGCGTTCACCGGGCCGTTGCCCGTGGCGGTGGCGGAATGGACGCCATCCTGCGCCTTGAGGGTGACGGTGGCGGTGGAAGAGCCGTTCGATTTCATGGTGACTTCGTAGCTGACGACTTCAAAAAGCTGGGCGCCGGGATGGAGCGCTTCGCGGACCAGGAGCTCGAAAGTGCCCTCGGCGGCTTCGAGCTCGTAGCCCTGAAACTCCATCTGCTTGATGCGATCAAGCAGCTCGCGGCGGGCGGCGTCGTCCAGGCGGTCTTCCAGGCCGTGCTGCTTGAGCTTGTAGAGAACGCTGCCGCGGCCGGAGAGATCGCTGAGCAGCACGCGCTGGCGATTGCCCACCAGCTTGGGATTGACGTGCTCGTAGGTTGCGGACTCTTTGAGCACGGCGCTGACGTGAACGCCGCCTTTGTGGGCGAAGGCGCTGTGGCCGACGTAAGGCTGGTCGTTGCGCATCGGGAGATTGGCGAGCTCGGCGATGAAACGGGCGGCGGCGGTCAGATTCGCCAGACGTTCCTT
>DATGLY010000121.1:0-28523 GCA_035293905.1 Bryobacteraceae bacterium | reverse complement strand
AAAAAAAAAGAACGATCTTCGCCGAGCTCGCCAGCCGCGTAATTCCGCATGTGCCGCTTTCGCTCTGTCCGCGAGTAACGAATGTCGAGGCGGTGCAGATCGCCCGTTTTTGGGAACCAGGCGAGGAACTCGGACGGAGGCGCGCCGGTAGAAACCGGCGGGGGGCCTGCGACGCCCGCAGCTTTCACAAACGCCTCCATGACGCGCTCAGGGTCGCGCCCGACGGTAATCATAGTGTCCACCTTTTTCAGGGCCGCGGGCTGAATGTGATCCGGGTGCACGGTTACCAGAACTAAGTTATTCATTTCGTTCGCCAGCTCGCCCGGAACCGGGCCGCTTTCGGGAGAAAGCATATGATGGGCTTCATCAACGATGATCCAGTGCGGGCGCCCGGTTTGCAAACGCATCTCCTGAAGCCGGGGCAGCAGCTTCGCGAAAAACGCCGGCCGGTCGGCGACGTTGATCCCAAGAAGGTTCACGATGACTTGAGAGGAAGGTTTTTCGAGAATCTGAAGAATATGTTCAATCGAGGGTTCGTGCTTCTCATCTCCGGCGGGAATTGTATCCGGGAAGACGGGATAGTCGCCTTCAGGATCAATGAGGCAAACTTGATAGCGCCGTTCGATGAGGACTTCCAGCAAACCCGCAATGAACGTCGATTTGCCGCTGCCCGAGGCGCCGGAAACCAGCAGATTGCTTCCATAGGCGGGCACAAGCACGTCCTTCTGCGCGCCGCGGCCGATGGGTATCCAGTGGCGCCTTAAACATTGCGCAGCGAAGTCTTTTTGCAAGATCATGCCGACGAGTTCTTCCACGCCAGCTCCGTGATCCGCTTTTGTGGTAAGGTCGGCGGTTTCTTTCACCGCGGGGTGGGCATTGGCGACAGCGACGGAACATTCGCACAATTCCAGAAAAGCGTGATCGTTCTCGGCGTCCCCTATGCCTACAACGTTGTGTTCGGAGATTCTAAAGTTATCGAGAGCCGCCTGCAATCCGGACCTTTTATTGATTCCGGACGGAAGAACCATGACGGCGCCCTTATTGAAAATAACGTCCAGCTCCAATCCCAGATCACGGATGACTTCCAGCACGATGGTTTCGTTCGGGCGCCAGGTAGACACGATGGCGTCGCCAATTGCCAGAGGCTGGAGCCCACGCCGACGCAGTGCGTCCACGAATGCCGGCTTGGGAGGCGGGGCGAGGACCTGCTTTTCGCGAGTAGAAGGGGTGTACAACACGGCCCCGTTTTCCGCCACGATGCAATCGAAGAGATCGGCAGAGGCAAACACCGACTCCAAGTCCGCGAGTATGCGTCCCGTCACCAGAATCAACTTGCGTCCGAACTGCCGCAGGCGTTTCAGGGCCGAAATGGTTTCCTTCGACACAAACGCGTCGCGCGCCAGAGTTCCGTCGTAATCCGAGGCAAGAGCGACATATCTCATTACGCACTGTAGATCCTGAATCGTCCAGCTTCGTTGCGACAGAAAGGGGCGAGCGCGTCTGGGCGGCCGCGGTTCCGTCCACTCCGGGCGCGGAAAGCTGGCGAACGCCGGGCGATTGAATTATGCTGTTACCTTTATATGTTTCCTTTCTCGTCGCTTGTGTTCGCCATTGGCATGATGGGAGGCTTGCAAGCCCCCAAGGGTTCCATTTTGCACATACGGCTGACGAGTCCCGTGGGCTCGTTCGCCAGCCGCCCGGGCGCGCGCGTCGAGGCGGCGCTGATCGCACCGATCGCCGCTCCGGGAGGAGCGGTTGTTTTTCCCGCAGGGAGCAAGCTGCGCGGCGAGGTCAAATCGGTGCGGCGGGTGGGGCTGGGACTGGTTCACGAGACCGCTTCGTTAGAGCTTGAATTTCGTTCTATCGCCGGGCCGGACGGCCAGGACTACCCCGTTTCAGCGCGGCTGATCGGGGTAGATAACGGGCGCGAGGAGGTGACGGCGGCTGGAACCATTCGCGAAGTTCGAACCACGGCCAGCGTGGGCAATCGAGCGGCGCACTACATCCGCGACGCTCTGCTGATGGAGACCCATGCTCAGGTTGCGGTCTGGGCGGTGAACTCGCTGGTGACGCAGCTTCCCGAACCAGAGATTTTTCTTCCGGCCGGCGCCGAGCTAACGCTCAGACTCAACGCTCCGCTGCCGGCCGAACCCGCGGCGATCGCCCCTGGAACGTTGGCGGCGCATGGCCCTCGATCGTTTACAGCTCAGGAGCGGGCGTCGTTGCAGCCGATCCTAGCCACGGCGCCGGACCGCACCCAAGCCTCCTCCGGCCGGTCTTCGGATATCGTGAATTTGGCCATCATCGGCTCGCAAAGCGAACTGGCAACGGCCCTCCGCGCGGCGGGTTGGATTGAGGCGCGGCCGTTTTCGATCCGCTCTCGATTATCGACCGTCTCCGCGGTCGTGCGGGGACGCGGCGCCCCCGATGCTCCCATGGCCGGTCTGCTGCTCAACGATGTCCCGGCAGATATGTCATGGGAAAAGAGCCTCAACGATTTCGCCAAGCGCCATCATGTGCGGTTGTGGAAGCTGGGTGAGACGGCTGATGGACAAGAAGTCTGGACGGGCGCCGCAACGCACGATATCGACTACGCCTTCTTTCGGCCGGGAGGCGGTTTGATCACCCATGCCATCGCGCGGCAAGTGGACCACGAACGGGACAAAGTTGTGGAAGATCTGGCGTTCACCTCTTGCGTGGACGCAGCCGATTTGTGGGAGCGGCCGCATGCCCCTCGCGTTCTTAAAAACGACACCGGCAACATGATGGAAACAGACGGCCGGCTGGCGGTAATGCGGCTGAACCGATGCGAGAACCCTGCCGGGCCGGTTGTTTCCGCCGATACTTTACCAATGCACGGCGGCGCGTGGGAGCTAATTCTGCGGCGCCAGATTCTCAACTTTCGCAGCGACGTTATCCGTCAAAATTGGATCTGGCGCGGCTATGAAGGGCTCCGGTATTTGATCGCCGCCTGCGAGCACAAACCTGCCAAGGAGCCAGACACGGCGCCTGTGGAGACGCGAACCAGCAAGCTTCAACCGGACTGGCTGACCACAATTGTTTCGCTGCGGTAAACGCTTTTTCCGCTACCGCCCGAACGCGATGCCCAGTAGTGCGCCGGTTGCTCTATATTAGGGAGCATGAGGCGACGAGAGGCATGCGCCGCATTGATCCTTTTCCCGGCTCGGCTACTCCAGGGGCAGGAGACGGTGTGGGTGTGTCCGATGGATCCGGACGTTCGATCGAACGCTCCCGGCGTTTGCCCGCGGTGCGGAATGAAGCTGCTCTCCGGAGTTCCCGAGCGCGCAGAATATCACATGGATCTGGTGACCACTCCGCGCGCCATCAAACCCGGCGAGCCAACGCGACTGGAATTTTTCGTTCACGATCCGTGGAAAGACCGGCCGGTCATCAGCTTCCAACTGGTCCATGAAAAACTGTTCCACATGTTCATCGTGAGCCAGGACCTTCAGTATTTTGTGCACGATCATCCGATTTTCGAGCCGGACGGCAGCTTCCGCTACGACACTCGCTTCCCGAAACCGGGAATGTACCGCATTCTTGGCGATTTCTACCCCGACGGCGCCACTCCGCAACTGATCGCCAAGACGTTGTTTGCCTCGGGCGGCGTTTCGGCGACGCCGAAGCTGGATCGCGATTACGGAACCAAGAGCGCCGAAAATGTGCAAGTGGAATTCCGCACAGAACCCGCGCAGCCCATCGTGGGGATGAAGACGCAATTGCATTTCCATCTTTCGCCAGCCGAGGGAATCGAAAAGTATCTAGGCGCGTGGGGGCACATGCTTGTGGCGAGCGACGACTTAGAGGACTTGATCCACACTCATCCTTTTATCGCCGACGGAGGCCCGGACATTCAGTTCAACGTCACTTTTCCCCGCGTACGCAATTACCGGGTGTGGGTGCAGTTCCAGCGCCAGGGCACGGTGAACACAGCTCATTTCGACGTGCCGGTGTCGGAGTTGAAATAAGGGCCTGTTACTTTAGCCGCCGCTGGTAGCGGTCACCCTCGGTCCAGTGCTGGATCATGGCGGTGACGGCGCCGCTTGAATCCTTCACGAATTCCACGCCCGTGCCTTCCATGGTGAAGCTATTGACGCCATGAGCGATGAGGGGGATCTTCCCCGCCCCGCCCGGATCGATCATCAGACGCCCGGCTTCCAAGGTGACGGGCGTGCCTTGAGGCAGCCCGCGAGTCTCGTAAACGCCGACATATTGGGCGAGAACTTCGGGCGGAACGCGAAACTCTTCTCCGCTTTTTCCGACCAAATGCTGCTTGTCGCGCTCGTTTTCGCAGACGTATTCGATTAGCTCTCCGTCGGGGATTAAATCGAGCTCGATGGAGAGGGTCCAGGCGCGGGTATAAGCTTTGGGATCGTCCAGGGTCACCTGAAGGTCGATATGGCCGGCGTCGCGGCGATGGAAGCGCTCGGTGACGCGCAAGGCGTCGGTATGGGGATGGCCGCCCAAATCGAGCGAGGTGCGGTCGTTGTAACCGGCGGTGGTGGCCACGAGGGTGTCGCCTTCCCAATGCCCCACCGAATAACCCATCCAGGTGGGATTTGGATCTTCCGGCAAGGTGCGGCCATCCGTGAAGATCTGGCGGTAAATGGTCTGGTATTCGTAAAGGATCACCACCAGGTTCGGAGTTTGAACGATCTTCATCGGCAGAGCGAGGCCGGAAATACCGGCTTTCGGGCCCGGCGGCAGACAGGAAATGCCGTCGGTGTCATTACGGAAATTGTCCTCGCGCTGTTTATAGACGGCCGCCGCCCAGGGGAGAATCTCTTCGGGTTTGAGGTCCGAGGTGACGTAGACCAGATAGCTGGATTGCCTGACTCGCCAGACTCCGGAAAGATCCGGCTTGCCATCGAGGGCGCGGGGAGCGGGAGCGGAGAGGTTGGGCTTGCCTTGCTCCGTGCGCGGCAGGCCGGGAGTGGGGTGGTTGGGCCACTGGGCGGATACGGAAGCGCTCATTGCCGAAAGAATTATGAGGAGTTTATGCATGCGGCCTCCTTTGCCGTGCTTAGCTCATCCGTAGTTTATTCCTTTTCGGCCAGAAGCGCAGGGAGCCAAATCAAGGAGCGGGCTCGCGCAGCAGAAGAAAGAAGAGCCAGATGAATGGAGGCCAAAGCTGGGTCACCAATCTTCCGACGGAGGTGGAGATGTGCCAATCAAGGCTGGCCTCCGTGACGAGATAAAGGCCGTACTCGGCGGCGACCGTGATCCCGACGGGAATGAAGAGCCAAATCCGCTGTTTTCGGGCGGCGGGCGGGGCGAAGCGGAATGCGAAAGCCACCAGGGCCGCGAGCAGGACAGGATGGGACCACCAGGCGCCGGCTTCGAAAATGGCTTTGGCGAACCCCAGGGCCGCCTGCCACCATCGTCCGGCGGCGGCAATCTTGGCGACGGCTTCGCCCAGGGTTTGAGGAAACACAGCTTCCCGCCCTTGCGCCAAGAAAAGCTTAAGAGTCGCGGTAGAGAGGAGACCGGGTGCGGCGCCGATCGCGAGCCACGCCGCACCAGGCAAACGGAACCGCCACAAGGCGACGGCAAGAGCAGCGAGGCTGAAGGGAAGCCCTTCGTTCTTGATCCACGCCGAGAGGCCGGCGGCGAGTCCAACCGCGATGAGCATACGAGGGGAGCCAGGGGCGCAAGCTTCCAAAAGCACAAGGGTGGCTAGAAAAGCGAGGCCTTGCAGAACGTCGGAGTATTGCGCCGCCGCTTGCGATGCGAAGACTTCCGAGGCCAGCAAGATAAGCCAAGCCAGAATTCCGAAGACGGGAGCTTTGCGCGCCGCAATGCTCGCGCCCAAAAGGGCCAGCGTGGCGAGAGCGAACAGCAGGCTTGCGGCGATGGGGACGGCGGCGGGAAAGCCGCCCGCAGCGATCCAGGGGAGTGCAACGAAGCCGGACAAAAACAGCGGATAGGCGGGATGCGCGGCGCCCGCCATGCCGCCTCCGAATTCGGAGGAGACCGCGCGCCGCCAAAGATCGTCCCCCGAGGAAAGAAAGCGGGCTCGAAGATTCCAGATCGACATGGCGTCCCATTCGCCATAGGGATTGGCACCGGCGGCGGCTTGAAAGTCGAGCAAGAAGAAAATCAGAGCCGTTGCGGCGCAGATCCACAAGGCCCAAGAGCAAGGGAAGCCTTTTATTTCGGGCCGCGGTTTTAAAGCCGCCGGAGTCAACCTCCACCAGACGGCTGCAAGAGCGGCGAGCATGGCGGCGACGGCCGCCCAAACGCTCGCGGGCGTTGCCACTCCGGCTCGCAACAGCATCAGGCATAGAATCGAGGCAAGCCCCGGGCCGAACAGGGCGCCAAGCGAAAGCTCCACCAGCAGCGAACTCCAGCGCGGGCCGAGAAAAGCGCCCGCTGTGAGGGCGCGGGCGAGAAACCAACCCGCGGCTAGGGAAGCCGCCACAATTGACATGGCGGGGATCATTTGCGATGAAACAATATGACGCCGCTGCCCAGGCCGGCAAATACCCGATACCCCAGAGGCGCCGCGGCGGCGGCATAATCCCGCGGTTTGGTGAAATTGCCGGCGGCCCATTCCGGAGGACCGGCGGCGGTTGCGGCCGCGCTCTGGCCGGGAGCAACGCCGCGCGCAGGCGGGAGGGGCAATGGGACGAGCAGGCGCGGGGCAAGAGCGTACTGGGCCGCGAGAAACGCGGCCGCATAGGCGGGTTGGGAAGGATCGAGGTCGGTTATGTAGCCGAGTTGAGCGCCGGATGGCGTGCGGGCCGCCAAAGGGGCGAATCGGATTTCGGCCCTAGCGCCTCCGTAAGCGTCGGGATATTGGGCCGAATAGCCTTGGGAGATTTCGAAAGAGTTCAGAGCGCCAAAGACCGCGAGCACGCCCACGGCAATGCAGGCCGCGGGAGCCAGCGCGAAAGTCTCCGCGCGGGAGGCCTTTGGGTGGAACGTCTTGTGCGCAGACGACTTTGATTTTCGCGAAGCCGAGGACACGGAAGATGGCAGTATAGCGTGATACGCTGGAAACCTGCATGCGCCCTCGGATTGTGACGAGTTCCGGCGCACGAACGAAAGATTATGTCCGTCAACGAAGAATTGAGCGAACACGCTCATCACGCTCAGGAGCCGTTCGACAAGCGCGTTGCGGTAACCATGGCGATTATCGCGGCGCTGCTGGCGATCGTGTCGGTGACCGCGCACATTTACACAACGGAAGAGTTGCTGGCGCAACAGAAAGCATCCGACCAATGGGCGTATTATCAGGCCAAAGATATAAGGCGCTACGATTCGGAAATCGCGCAGGATTTTCTGAAGGCGCTCCACTCCGACGGGATACAAGAACGGTTGAAGCATTACGGAGAAAATGCGGCCAAGTACGACCGGGATCGCGCGGAGATTCAAAATACAGCGCACGAATTCGAGGCCGAGCGCGATGTTAAGGGCAGGCAGGCGCTTCGGCTGGAAGCGGGCGAAATATTTTTGGAAATTGGAATCGTCTTCGCCTCCCTGGCCATCCTGACAAAGCGGGCGGTGGGGTGGTATGGCTCAATGCTTACGGCAGGGGCTGGAGCCGTCATTGCGCTGACCGCCTTCATGCTGCGCTGAAGTGGCGCGGCGCCGATTCCATGCCAGTACTCGAAGGCTCCTTCTTCGCGCTCTCTTTTTACGACGTAGCGGAGCAAATCGAAGCGGATCGGCTGCGGGAAATCGTGGGGGCGCCGGCCGACCGCCGCGCTCCGCGATTCAAGCATCCGGCTCCGGAATATGTTCGCTTTCGGGTTCCGCCGGTGGAGGAATATCCGGGGCAGGTGAGTCTTCCCTCTGGGGAGAAATTCGAGAGCCGCATCAAGTACTTCGAATACGGAGTGGTGTGCGTCGAGCTGGAACTGAAGTTTAAGAGCGACTGGGAGGGACTGGTTCAGCTTTCCGGCCGGTGGATTGGAGAGCCGCTGATCGAAAAGGCGAGTTCGGATTTGCTGCGCTCGCGGCTGGAGCGCGTTCGGGCGGCTCTAGTGCAGCCCTATGCGTCCTGGCTAAACGAAGACTATTACGTGATTCAAGCAGTTCAGGCGCTGGACGATTGTGGCGCGCCGTTGACGGCCCAGGCCATGCTGGCGCGCTCGCGGGGCGACATCGCTCGCATCGTTCGCGGCGAAACCGCCGAGCTTGCCGACGCCGAACGGGACGAAGTCTTGCAATCCTGCATGTCTTATTACCCGAGCGATTTGCTGGTGGCGGGCTGGACGGCCGCGTTCGTTTACGACACGGCGGAAAGCGCCGTCGCCACTCGGCAGTTGGTGGAGTACGCGAACACGGAGCTATTGGAGTTCCGCCATTATGACGAGGTCTTAACCCAGGTGCTGGCGGACGTCTATAAGACGTTCGAATGCAAGCGTGGTTTTTTATCCGGCTGGAGAATGGGGCGCCAAGCAGAGCGGTTGAACGCGATGCGGCTCGAGGTCACCGAACTCACCGAGCGCGCCGATAACGCCATCAAGTTTTTAAGCGACATGTTTTATGCGCGAGTATACAGGATGGTTTCAAGCAAAGTTGGCGTCGCCGATTACCGGGTGCTGGTGGAGAACAAGCTCAAAACGGCCCGCGAGCTATACGATTCGATGGTGGACGAATTCCGCCAGTCGCGCGCGTTCGTGCTGGAGGCGATGGTGGTGGCGATTCTGGCGATCGAGCTGATTCACCTTTTCCGAAGCGGAATATGATAGAGGCGGCAAGGCAAGGAGGGCGCACATCGAGTGGGACGGCGCGATAATACGAGTGATGAAAAGCATGAAGCGTTTATCGTTGTTCGCGCTCGCCGCCGCGCTGGGCTGCGCGCAAGCGAGCCCTCCCGAGCAAGCGTCCATCAATATCGGCGGCAAGAATGTGAGCGTCCGCTACTTTGCGCCGTCGGTGCGCGGCCGCCAGATTTTCGGCGACGGCGGACTGCTTTCCCGCGATCCCACTTATCCCGCCTGGCGCGCAGGAGCGAACTCGGCTACTTCATTCCATACGGACGCGGATCTGGACGTCGGCGGACTGAGCGTCCCCAAAGGCGATTACACGCTGTACGTATGGGTGAAGGATCCCAACGCCTGGGAACTGATCGTAAATAAGGAGACCGGCCAGTGGGGCTTGGAATACAACGCGCGGATGGACTTGGGGCGCGTAAAGATGACGATGACCAAGCCGCCGTCGACGATCGAAACGCTGAAATACACGCTCACGAGTTTGGGGGGAAATAAGGGCAAACTGGAGCTTGCGTGGGAAAACCACGTGGCGTCGGTTCCAATCACCGTGAAGTGAGGAAGCTGGCGCTCACAATTTGTCCACGACCACCACGCCGCCTTTCACCACAAGCTTCGTCTTTAGCCAGTTCCAATAGCCCTCCAGCGGATCGCCGTCCAGAAGAATAATATCGGCGAGTTTGCCCGGCTCAATGGTTCCAAGCTGGGCGGCCATCTGGATGTAAGACGCCGTATTAGGTCCCATCATTTTGATGAGGTCGCGCATGGAAAACATCACGTTCAGCATTTTCAGCTCGTGATCCAAGCCGGCTTTCGGGTCGTAGGTGGTATCGGTGCAATAGCCAAGCGTGGCGCCGGCATCCCATATGGTGCGGGCGTTCACCGGCATGTATCCGGCTTCCTCGCCCAGACGGACTCCATCCACGATGCCCTCCGGCCACGCCTTGCCGTCGCGAAAGCGCGGGACGTTGTCGTTGGCGAAAACTCCGAACACGGGCGAGCCGAAGCTCACGGTTCCCAGGATCTTGACGCCCGCAGCCGCCACTTTTTTCGCGTCCTCCTTGCTCACCCAATCCTTATTTGGCAGGTGAACCAAAAGCGGCACGCCCGCATCCACCGCGGCGACCATCGCCTTGGAGCTTACGGCATGCACCTGCACCATGACGCCGACTTTCTTCGCTTCGTCCACCACCGCGCGGAGAACCTCCAGTTCCCGCTCGCTCGGCCCGGGAATAGGAGTCAGGGCGATTTCTCCGGTGAACTTGACGCCCATGGCGGCCATTTTTCGCACCTCGGCGCGAGCCGATTCCGGGGTGTTATTGTTCAGCCGCAAGGACCCGGAAGGTATGATTCTGGGGCCGTTGATGATTCCCGTATCGATGTGATCGCGCAGAGCGATATTTCCGTCGGCCGGACCGCCTCCCGACAGGACGGTCGTGTAGCCGGCTTCCAGAAGGGCCTGCATCTGCGCCTTCTCGTTGGGTCCGGTATTGATGTGGCGGTGAGCGTCAATGAAGCCGGGCATGGCGGTCATGCCTTTGGCGTCTATCGTACGGCCAACAAAGCCCTGGGGAGCGCCCGCAGATACCGACGCAATCTTTCCGCCGCGCACCACAATCGATCCGCGCTCGATTAGGGAAGCGTTGGGACCGATGATGCGGGCGTTTACGATGGTGACATCTTGCGCCGAAAGTGACGCCGCCAGGAAAGCGAAAGTTATGGGCAAGCACAGCCGCATGGTCGTTTCTCCTCCTTGGAGCCCGAAGCAGAATCTATCATAACTTCATGCCGGCTAAACTCATAGAAGCGTGATTCACGAGATTATTCCGGTTGGCATGTTGCAGTGCAACTGTTCCATCTTTGGAGATGAAACGACTAAAGAAGCGCTGGTGATCGATCCCGGCGATCAGACGGAAGACATTCTCGGGATTCTGGCCAAAAACAAGCTGCGGGTGAAAGCCATCGTAATTACGCACGCCCACATCGATCACATCGGCGGAGCAGCGAAGCTTAAGACCGCCACCGGGGCCCCGGTCTACATGAACGGAGGAGACCAGCAGTTGTACAACGATATTGGGACGCAGGCTGCGTGGCTCGGCATCCCCGAGCCGGAATCAACGGAGATCGACGCGGGGGCGAACGATGGCGAGACCATCGTATTGGCGGATATTCCGTTTCAGGTCCTCCACACGCCCGGCCATACGCAAGGCAGCATCTCGCTGTGGATTCCCGGGGAGAACAAATTGATCGCCGGCGATACGCTCTTCCGCGACAGCATCGGCAGGACGGATCTTCCGGGCGGCGATTCGCGCCAGATTTTACGCTCCATTCATTCAAAGCTTTTGACGCTGCCGGAGACGGCGGTGGTTGTGCCCGGCCATGGGCCGAACACGACAATTGGGCGCGAAAAGGAACGGAACCCGTTCCTACGAAGGCTCTGATTTTTTCCGTTTCAGCTCGGCCATGACGCTGGAGACAAGTTCTTTCGCATCGGTCAAGCATTCGCTGACGATTTGAATGTCCATGGCGGGCTTGCCGGCTTGCCGCGCGCTGCGGCAGTAGACGCCATGCTGGCCCACGAGCACGAGCGCGTCCGTTAACAAATCCATGGCGACCGCGAGGCGGCCGCGCTCGAGTCCCATGCGGAATTCGTGCTCTTCAAGCGCGTTCTTGCGAGTGTGGTAAACGGACATAGTATTAGAATCCCTCGGCATCGAGCGCCCGCAAGAAGGCGGCGGCTTTATGCTGGCTCTCATCGAATTCGGACGCCGGATCAGAGGCCGCCGTGATGCCGCAGCCGGCATAATAGCGCGCGCGATCGCCGATGACGAAAGCCGTGCGAATGGCGACGGATAATTCCATGCGGCCATCCATAGAAATCCAGCCGATGGCGCCCATGCACGGCCCGCGAAGCTGGCCCTCCTCCCTCATGGCGATGCGCATGGCTTCGATTTTGGGAGCGCCCGTGATCGAGGCGGCGGGGAACGCGGCGCGGAGCAGATCGACGGGGCCAGCTCCTTCGCGAAGCCGTCCTCGGACGGTGGAAAAAAGATGATGGACAGTCGGAATCGTCATAAGCTCGGCATGCGCCGCCACCTCGACCGAGCCTGTCTCGCAAACTCTGCCCAGATCGTTGCGAGCGACGTCGACGATCATGGCAAGCTCCGCGCGGTCCTTTTCGCTGGCGCACAGCTCCCGACGGAGCGCATGGTCGTGTTCCGCCGTTTGGCCACGGGGGCGCGTTCCCTTGATCGGCCGGGATTCCACAATTCCGTCCTCCAGTTTCAGAAACAGTTCAGGGCTGACAGAGAGGACGGCGCGCTGGGGATCGATACGGAGAAACGCTTCGTACCGGGCTGGGCTAACGCCACGCATGCGGCGAAAGAGCTCGCCTTCGCTTCCAGGCTGAATGCGAGCCTCGATGGAGCGGCAAAGGTTGGTCTGAAAGATGTCGCCCGCGTGGATGGCGGCGACGGTACGCTGGACGGAGGCTTCGAACGCAGCGCGATCCGGGCGGCTGATTGGATGGCTGGGCATGCGCAAACCGCCGTGTGAGGATTCCGGCTCAGAACGGAGTGGTGAATTGCAGAGGCGGAACTGAAATTTTGGAAAGCGGAAGGTTTCGGCGGGCAAGGGGCCGAGATTTTCGATTTCGCCGGCGAGATCGTAGGAGAGGAAGCCATAGAGGAGGGCGCCGGGGACATAGCGCCAAGCCTGAAGCATGGCCTCCAAAATCTCAAAACCGCAGCCGGGAACGCGGATCGCGCCGGCGGGTCCAGAGATATCGGCGTATCCACCCCAATAAGACGCCGTAGCCAGAGGTTCGAGCGCGAGTCTGAAGGGGGCGTTGGCCGGGAGCACGGCCCCAAGCTGTTTTGCGAGGGCGCGGAGACGCTCCGGCGGCGTTCGATCAAACCACATGAACTATGATTGCAAAAAGTTCTGGAACAGACGCGCGCCGTGCTCGGTGAGGAAAGACTCGGGATGAAACAGAACGCCCTCCGCGGCGCGGCCGGGCGCGCGGCAGCCCATGATGTAGCCGTCCTCGCTCCATGCCGATATTTCCATTTCCGCGGGCACTGTGGATGGGTCCACGATCAAGGAATGATAGCGGGCGCCGAGGAAAGGATTCGGCATTCCACGAAGCCATCCTCGATCGTCATGGCGGATCTTCGACGCTTTTCCGTGAACCGGATTGCCGGAGGCGCGCACGCGCGCTCCCATTGCCTGGGCAATCACCTGCATGCCCAGGCAGACTCCTAGAATGGGGATGCGTCCTTTGAACCTCGCAAACACGGCAGAGCAAACGCCCGCGTCATCGGGCCCGAAGGGTCCGGGGGAAAGGACGATCCGCTGCGGCTCGAGCGCCTCGATTTCGGCCAGCGCGATTTGGTCGGACCGGTGAACCGAGCATGTTGCGCCAAGGGATTCGAGACCCTGGACCAGATTCCAGGTAAAGGAATCGTAGTTGTCGAGAACGAGGACCTTCAAGTATTGCTTTTAATGTTGTCCGGCGGTGCGCCAACCCTCGGCATACGATTCCCGGACGACTTTGGAGTACGGCACGGGACTGACGATGGCGCGAATTTCGATCTGCCGGTGGCGCTCGACGGTTGTTTTTTTTGAGCCGCCGCCTTCCTCGCCCCATACCAAGGTGACTTCGGTTCCAAGTTCGATATCCGGATTCACTACGCCAAGCGATAGCATGGATCGCTCATTGTAGCTGTAGCCGGCGAACATGGAAACGCCAATCGTCTTTCCGCCTTTCAGGATCTTGTCGTAGGAAGCAGACGTGTAATTGGAAAGCGGGAGATCGATGTACTTGTAGATATCGCCCGGCTCGAACATGGAAGCGAAAACTTTGGTCACGTCGGCGCCGTTCCAAGCAAAAGTCACCTTCTTGCGGTGCGGCTCTTTCGCGATCTTTTCCAGCGCTTGGCGGCCGATGAAGTCGTGATCAAACTTCACGAACGGGCCGTAGCCGAGCTCGTACGGCGTCATGTAATAGTCTTCGATGTTGTTGGAATAGAAGCTGCCGCCGAGAGAGCCGGAGCCTTCATAGCTCTTAGCGGGCAGCCATTGCCGGTAGGATTTCATCTTCTCGCCCGTATAGACGGCGGGCAGCGGCGAGGGGATCCAGCCGGATTCGAGCGTGTTGGTCGCATAGGCGCGGTTGCCGACTTGGCGAAGTCCAAAATCCTTGCCTGCTTCGACGATGGCGGCGCGGATTTCTTCGCGCTCTTCATACGGCCCCCAAATCTCCAAGCCGGGAGCGCCGGCCATTCCATGACGCAGAGCGCGAACCTTGCGGCCAGCGATGTTGATCGCGTCCATATGAAAGAACTTGATTTCGGGAATCGGACCGCCGTTCAGCTTTTCGATGACCTGAGTCGCCTTGGGGCCCTGAATTTGGTAACGATAATGCTTGCGGATCACAGCCTTTCCGCCGGGGATGGAAGGCGAGCGATCGTCAACTTCGACGGAAACGTCATAGCCTCCGGTCTTGCCATGGAACAGGATCCAGTTGGCGGTAGGGGCGCGGCCGACAAATTTGAGCTTGTTTTCTTCCAAATGAAAAAGGATGCCATCGCCGATGACGAAGCCGTCGTAGCTGCAGGGGACCATTTGTTTGGCGCGGTTGACGGGAAACTTCGCGAAGCTGTTGATCGTCAGATTTGAGATCATTTTCAGCGCGTCGGGACCTTCGACATAAACTTCCACCATATGGTGCGATTGGTCGAAAAGGACGCAAGTTTCGCGCCAGGCGCGCTGCTCATCGCGCCAATTGGAATATTCAGAGGGCACAACAGGATAAACATAAGCTCCGATTTGGGAATTGCGGAGCATGTCGACGGGATTTCCCGCGCTCTTCAGCAAGTCCTCCAAACTCTGTTGACTCGCGGCTGGGTTCATGGTTACTTAGCAGACTCCTCTCTCATAAGGCCTTGACGAATAGGCCAGTCGCCGCGAAGAGCCGGAACACGGGTCGTGCGCGATGGCCTCATGCAGTATAACATCGCTGGGAAGCGAGGTAGGACGCGCTGATACAATCGGCAGAATGGCTGAGTCCATTGCGGCTCGGATTTCCGCTTCAGCCCCGGCGCCGCGGGTGGTTCGTCCGAGGCACGCCGTTGTGGTTCGCGCCACCCACTGGATCACCAGCTTAGCCTTTTTCGCGCTGCTTGTGACGGGCGTGGAGATTCTTCTTTCGCATCCGCGCTTCTATTGGGGGGAGATCGGCAACGTGAACACCGCGCCGTTGTTCCAACTGCCGATTCCGTCGTCGCGGGACACCGTTCCCACGGGATACGACTATGTGCTTCCCGATCAGAACGGATGGAGCCGTTATCTCCATTTTCAATCTGCCTGGGTTTTGGTATGGACCGGATTGATTTACGTGGTATACGGATTTCTCAACGGACATTTCTGGCGGAATCTTTTTCCCGATCGGGCTGAACTCTCCTTAAAGGGGCTATCGAGCGCGTTGGCCCAGCATTTGCGGTTTAGATGGCCGGGGGAAGAGGCGCAATCGTATAACGCAGTTCAAAGGCTCACGTATCTGCTGGTGATTTTTGTTTTGTTTCCGCTGGCGGTCTGGACGGGGGTGGCGATGTCGCCCGCAGTTGGCTCGGCAATTCCTAGCGCGGTCACCGTTCTGGGAGGCCAGCAATCGGCGCGCACCATCCACTTCTTCGTCTCCGTGCTGCTGGCGATTTTTCTGTTGGTTCACGTTGTAATGGTGTATGTTACTGGATTTCGACGCCGAATGATGGCGATGATCACCGGCCGGACGAAGGGCCAAGCATGAGAAATATTTCGCGCCGCAGACTTATCGCGACAAGCCTGGCTGCATCGGCGGCCGCCGGCGGGCTGACAACGGCCGCAAAGCTAGCGAAGCGGTATGGGCTGATCCCTCCTGACGCGGGCGGCGTGTACGGCCCTGGCGAAACGCTGACGTATGCGGTCCAGCGGTTGTTGACGCGTCATTCGCTGGCGCGCGAGTTCTCACGCAGCCAGATTTCCAAAGATCCGTTCGCCAACGAGGTTGTTCCCCTGGGCGTGGCATTCGACCGCCTTCAGGCTGGAGGGTTCGCGGATTGGCGAGTCGCCGTGGACGGGATGGTGGCTCGTCCAGGATCGCTTTCCCTCGCCGAGATCAAGAGTTTTCCATCGCGCCGCCAGATCACCCTGGTGGCGTGCGAGGAGGGCTGGTCGTATATAGCGGAATGGATCGGCGTTCCGCTTTGTCACATTTTGGACGTGGCAGGCGCTTTTCCTCAAGCGCGATACGTTCTCTACCGTTCCATTCAACCCGATTGGTGGGAAAGCATCGACATGGCGGACGCCCTGCATCCGCAAACGCTGGTCGCCTACGGCATGAATGGCGTCGACCTTCCCGTTCCGTTCGGGGGGCCTCTGCGGCTGCGCGTTCCGCGGCAGCTCGGCTATAAGAGCGTGAAGTACATCACAAGCCTCACCGTCACCGACAGCCTGAAGCAGTTCGGCAAGGGATTGGGCTCGGCGTCTCCCGAGGGGGGATACGCGTGGTACGCGGGCATCTGACCGAGCAAAACAAACCGTTCGCAGCAAGCCGGAAGGCGCGCCTTGCTACAGTAAATCGGTATGCGGGCTGTGACGCGCGTCGCGGTGCTGGGGGCTGGAACGATGGGCTCGCGCATCGCCGCTCACTTCGCCAATGCCGGCATCGCTTCGCTTCTGCTGGATCTGACTTCGGACCTCGCGCGCCAGGGCCTTGAGAGCGCGATCAAGCAACGGCCGGGCGCATTTTTTTTGACTTCGGCCGCCTCGCTTGTAACTCCGGGATCGTTTGACGATCTCGATAAAATCGCCGGCTGCGATTGGGTGCTGGAAGCGGTGACGGAGAATCTAGAGGTAAAGCGGGAGCTGTGGCGGAGGGCGGAGAAGTTGTGCGCGCCGCATGCCATTGTTTCCACGAACACCAGCGGCATTCCCTTGCGGAACATTGCGGAGGGCTTTTCGGACGATTTCCGCCGCAAGTTCCTGGGAACCCACTTTTTCAATCCGCCCCGCTATCTTCACCTGCTTGAGATTATTCCTGGGCCGGCTACGAGCCCGGACCTGTTGGAGTTTGTCGCCGGGTTCGCCGAACGGCGACTGGGCAAGGGGATCGTCCGATGCAAGGATACGCCGAACTTTATTGGCAATCGCATCGGCATTTTCCTGCTCGGGACGCTGGCAAAACTGACGGTGGAAGAAAACTTTACGGTGGAGGAGGTGGATGCGGTCACCGGGCCTCTGCTGGGCCTGCCCCACAGCGCCACCTTCCGGCTGCTGGACATCATCGGGCTCGACGTGGCGGCTTTAGTTGGGGACAATTTGTATCGCGCGGTCCCCGAAGATCCTTGGAGAGACCGGTTTTTGATGCCGGATTTTCACCGCAAATTGCTGGAGCGGGGCTGGCTGGGCGAGAAATCGGGGCAGGGTTATTACAAGCGCGTGGGAGCTGAAAGGCAGATTTACGCGCTGGACCTGAATACGCTGGAGTATCGTCCCGCCGCGAAGCCGGCGTTTCCCTCGGTGGACGCAGTGCGGGGCATCGAAGATATCGGCGAGCGGCTGCGGGCGCTGATATTCGCGGCCACGAATGGAGGCGGGCAGCGCGTTCCGAGGTTTCTCTGGAGACTGCTTCGCGATTATTTTGTGTATTCGGCTGAGCGGACGCCCGAAATTTCAGATCGCATTGTGGATGTCGATCGCGCCATGCGGTGGGGCTACGCACACAAGCTCGGCCCGTTCGAACTGTGGGATGCGATCGGCTTCGAGACGGTCTGCGTGCGGCTGGAACGGGACGGAATGGCGCTGCCCGAAAACATCGTCCGCATGCGGAGCAAGGGCGCGAAGTCGCTGTATGAACCGCCCGGAGCCGGCGTTAAGTATTTCGATTTTCGGAACGATGCCTATGAAGCGTTCGCCGAGCCGGCGATCATTATTTCGCGCCAGAAGAGAATCAAGAGCAATCCCGGCGCTTCGTTGGCGGATCTTGGGGACGGCGTGCTTTGCATCGAGTTTCACAGCAAGGTAAACGCGCTGGGCGAGGATCACTTCCAAATGGTTCAGGCTGGGCTCGAGGAACTGGAAAAGAACTTTGACGCCGCCATTGTTGCGAACCAGGGCGAGATGTTTAGCGCGGGCGCCAACATTTCGCTGGTGCTGTTGGCCGCTCAAAACCAGGAATGGGAAGAGCTGGATCAAATGATCCAGCGGTTCCAGCGGATGAACCTGGCGATCAAGTATTCGCGCAAGCCCGTGGTGGCCGCGCCGTTCTCACGGGCGCTGGGCGGGGGATGCGAGGTGTGCCTGCACGCGGCGCGGATGCAAGCCTCGGCGGAAACGTACATGGGGTTGGTGGAAGTGGGGGTCGGCGTGATTCCCGCGGCGGGAGGATGCAAGGAGCTGTTGGCGCGGCTGGGAGACGCGCGTAAGGCCGCGGAGCTGATCGGACAAGCCAAGGTCTCCAGCAGCGCGGCGGAGGCTCGAGAATGGGGATTTCTGACCGCCCTCGACCGAATTACGATGAATCCGGATTTTTTGGTGGGCGACGCGAAGGATCTGGCGCGATCGCTTGCGCGGGATTACGCGCCGCCTCCGCCTGCGCGGATTCGAGTAGGCGGAGATGGGGCCTACGCGGCGTTGAAGCTGGGAATTTGGAGCTACCATGAAGGCGGCTATATTACCGATTACGACGCCGTGGTATTAGAGAAAGTGGCGCACGTGCTTTCGGGCGGGCGGCTGACGGGAGAACAGGTCGTATCCGAGCAATATTTGCTCGATCTGGAGCGCGAGGCGTTCTTGAGCCTGTGCGGAAACGCGAAGACGCAGCAGCGCATCGCGCACATGCTGAAGACCGGCAAGCCTTTGCGGAATTGAATCATGAAGGAAGCCGTTATCGTGGATTGCGTGCGCACGGCGGTTGGCAAGGCTGGGCGCGGAGCGCTGAGGAATACCCGGCCGGACGATCTCGCCGCGGCGGCGATCGACGGCCTGTTGAAGCGACGGCCGCAAATCGCGCCGGAGCAGATCGAGGATGTAATTTTAGGGTGCGCGATGCCGGAAGCCGAATCGGGTTTGAATGTCGCGAGGATCGCGGCGATGCGCGCCGGATTGCCCGATGGAGTTCCGGGCGTCACCATCAATCGTTTTTGTTCTTCGGGGTTGCAGTCGATCGCCATGGCGGCCGAGCGCATTCGCGCAGGCGGAGCCGATCTGATTTTAGCGGGCGGCGCAGAATCCATGAGCATGACGCCCATGACCGGCAATAAGTTCTCGCCTAATCCCTGGCTTGTGGATCATTTTCCGCAAATCTATATGAGCATGGGGCTGACGGCGGAGCGCCTTTATCGCAAATACGGGATTTCGCGCGAAGAGCAGGACCAGTTCTCGCTACGCAGCCACCAAAATGCGCTAAAAGCGCAGGCGGAAGGAAAGTTCGACGAAGAGATCGTACCGGTCGAGGTGGCGGAAACCGTTTTGGAGAACGGAAAGCCCTCCGCGCGCAGAACAGTTTTCAATAAAGACGAAGGCCCTCGCGCGGACACCTCGCTTGAAGCGCTGGCGAAGCTAAAGCCGGTTTTTCACGCAGAGGGGACCGTGACCGCGGGCAATTCCTCACAAACGAGCGATGGCGCGGCGGTGGCGCTTGTCATGAGCGAAAGCCGAGCCCGCGAGATGGGTTTTCGTCCGATGGCGCGATTCGTCAGCTTCGCGGTGGCGGGGGCGCCGCCGGAGATCATGGGAATCGGTCCGGTGAAAGCGATTTCAAAGGCGCTTGAGCTAGCGGGATTGAGGCTTTCCGATATCGGCGTGATTGAGCTGAATGAAGCCTTTGCGGTCCAAGCGCTGGCCGTGATTCGCGAGGCGGGTCTCAATATGGACATTTTGAATGTGAATGGCGGCGCGATCGCACTCGGCCATCCCTTGGGTTGCACCGGCGCGAAGCTCACGGCAACCATTCTTCGCGAAATGAAGCGGCGGAACGCCCGCTACGGAATGGTCACGATGTGCATCGGCGGCGGACAGGGCGCGGCTGGAATTTTCGAGAGGTTAACGTAAGTGGCCGGCGGCGGATTTTTCCTGCTGGAAGCTCAGACGTCCGGCGATATCTTTACGCCCGAGGACTTTACCGAAGAACACAAAGCCATCGCGCGGACGACGGACGAGTTCTGGCGCAAGGAAGTCGAGCCGCACTTGGAGGAGATTCATCATCAAGATTTCGAGGCATTGAAGCGAATCCTTCGCAAGTCCGCCGAGCTAGGGCTTACCGCCGTCTTTCTCCCCGAAAAATACGGCGGCATGGAGATGGATCTGGCTTCCATGATGATCGTCTCGGAGGGGGTGGCGCGGGACGGCTCTTATGCGGCGTGTCATGGCGGGCAGGTGGGTATCGGCACGCTGCCGGTTTTACTGTTTGGGACGGAGGAACAAAAGCGGAAGTACCTGCCGCGGCTCGCTTCGGCCGAACTGATCGCGGCATATGCGCTGACCGAGCCGCATGCGGGCTCCGACGCCCTGGCCGCGCGCACGCGCGCCGACCTTTCGCCCGATGGCGCGCACTACATTCTGAGCGGCCAGAAGATGTGGATCACCAACGGCGGCATCGCGGATTTGTACACAGTGTTCGCAAAAGTCGGAGGCGAGAAGTTCACGGCGTTTCTAGTCGAGCGGCAATGGCCCGGCGTGAAACCGGGAGCCGAAGAAAGGAAGATGGGGCTGAAGGGCAGCTCGACGACCGCCGTCTACTTCGACAACGTGAAAGTTCCGGTGGAGAATGTGCTTGGGGAAGTCGGCCGCGGCCACATCATCGCCTTCAACATTTTAAACATCGGGCGCCTGAAGCTGGGCGTCTTCGCGCATGGGGGAGCGCGGGAGGCTTTGGCGGCTTCGATCCGCTACGCTAAGCAGCGGAAAGCGTTTGGAAAGTCCATTGCCGAATTCGGCCTGATTCAAGAAAAGCTCGCGGAAATGGCCGTCCGCATCTTCGTAAACGAAAGCATGACGTATAGAGTTGTCGGCGCAATCGAGCGTCAATTAGGCGGCTTTTCTTGGGAAGCAGCAGATGCGGCTCCGCGGCTGCTAAAAGCCGTCGAAGAATACGCCGCGGAATGCTCCTTCGTTAAAGTTTTCGGATCGGAGATGCTCGACTACGTGGTGGACGAAGCGGTTCAGATTCATGGCGGCTACGGCTACCATCAGGACTACCTGGTGGAGCGAGCGTACCGCGATTCGCGCATCAACCGCATCTTTGAAGGGACGAACGAGATTAACCGGCTGCTGGCGACGGGGATGCTGCTGAAGCGCGCGCAGCGGGGGATTCTGCCGCTGGTGGAGGCCGTGGAGCAGCTTCAAGCGGAGGTGCTGGGCGGCGCGGCCGGAGCCGATCCGGCCGTCAACGCCAAGAAGATCAGCTTGTTTTTGCTCGGCGTGGCTTATGAGAAGTTTCGTGACGGGATCGAGGAGCAGCAGGAGATTGTTGCGCGTATCACGGACGTTCTGATCAACGCGTATGCGATCGAGTCGGCGGGGCTTCGAGCTTGCAAGTCGGGTTTCGAGAACGCCTCCGATATGGCTGCGATCTTCACCGATGAAGCCATGACGGGTGTTGAAACCGCCGCCCGCACCGTTGTGGCAGCGTGCTCGGAAGGGGACGCGCTGCGGACCAATTTGGCGATTGTTCGGCGCTTCACTCGCCGCGAGCCGGACAACTTGATCGAGCTTCGCCGGAAGGTCGCGGCGCGGCTGATCGGAGGGGAGCGCTATTCCGCGGCGTAGATCTTGGCGAGTTGTTCGGACTCATATGGAGAGCCCGCGAGGCTTTGAAGGAGCAGGAAGGCGCAAGCGGGAATCGGGCCGCAGGACTTCCTTAAGGCTTAATCCAGCCCGAACACCCGCTCCGCGTTGGCCTGATAGAGCTTGCGCTTGTCCTGGCCGGCAATCGGCAGATCGTCGGTAACCTTCACTTCCTCGGGCACGAATTGATAGGGGTAATCCATGGCGTACATCACGCGATCCACGCCAAGAACCGACAGCGCATACAGAATCGGCGGCGTCCAGGCCATGCCGCTGGTGGTGAAATAGAAATTCTCGCGCAGATAGTCGCTTGGCTTCTTTGCTAGCTTTTTCACGCCCGCGTAGCGGTTGGCCGCTACCATCCGGGCGTGCATGAAATCGATGCGAAAGAGCCAATACGGCAAGCCCTCGCCCAGATGACCGGTAACGATGCGGAGGTTGGGGAAACGATCCAGCACGCCACTTACGATGATACGCAGCATGTGGAGGCCGGTTTCGACAGCGAAGCCGAAGATGGCTCCGTCAAGGCCCCGATCCAAAAAGGGGGCGATCATTGCCGGCGAGGGCGACGTGGGATGCAAGTAGATGGGAACCTTCAGCGATTCGGCCGCTTCGAAGATCTCCCAGAATTTTGCATCATCGAGGTACTCGCCGCGCGTATGGGAGTTGACGATCGCGCCCTTTAATCCCAACTTCCGGACGCCGCGATCCAGTTCCCGAGCCGCCGCGGCCGGATCCTGGGGCGCGATTGCGGCCAGACCGGCAAACCGGTCAGGATGCTTTCGAATGGCGTCGGCCAAATGGTCGTTGGCGGATCGCGCCAGAGCCACCGCCTCAGGCGCGTTGAACACTTGCACGCCCGGCGCGGTCAATGACAAGATCTGGACGGCAATTCCTGTATCGTCCATGTCACGCAGGCGCAACGCGCCCAAATCCTGTAGTCTGGCGGCAACTCGTGCGACTGCGGGCGTTGGGTTGCGAAGGTAGAATCCCGCCAAGCTGGCGAATCCTGGATCGGAGATGGAGCCGTCGTCGAGCAGCTTACGATACCGTTCCATAAGATCTGGCGGAGCAAATGCTTCTTCTGTAGCGATTCGCTTGCAATTCATCATGGATCCTTGACAACAGGGCCGGTTTCGGATAAGATCGCTCCGGCTTAGCCCACTTTAGAAGGTTTTGTCAGTTTTGCCAAGTTGAGAATGGAGTGCGCAATCGACCTTGGGAGGCTCGGTAAGCACTCACAGGCGAACCAGAGCGGGGATCTTGTGACTGCCTCAGTTAACCCTTGACTTTTCCTTTTCTTCGCCCAAAAATAAAGCATGGCTCTAACCAAGCGGCAAAAAGAGTTCATGGACTTTCTTGACGGCTTTCTCAAGAAAAATGGCTATAGCCCAAGCTATGAGGAGATTGCCGGAGGATTGCAATTAGCTTCTTTGGCCACGGTTCACAAGCACATCCTGGCATTGCAGGCCAAGGAATATCTGAGGCGTGGATTCAATCAGAGCCGGTCTCTGGAGATCGGCTCGCGCTATTACGCCGAGAAGCGGGAACAGCAGGGGGGCTCTGCCGGCAGTATCGAGCTGCCGTTGCTCGGGCGGATCGCGGCGGGAGCGCCGGTAGAGGCGATCGAGGGCCAGGACACTCTCAATTTCGCCGACTTTGCGGGCGATCCCAACTCCTATGCTTTGCAGGTGCGTGGAGAATCGATGATCGAGGATCATATCTGCGATGGAGATTATGTGCTGGTCGCGCGCGCAGCCGAGGCCCGCGACGGAGACATAGTGGTGGCGCTAATCGACGGCGCCGAGACCACTCTGAAGCGATTCTACGCCGAACCGGGCGATCGGGTGCGTCTTCAGCCCGCTAACTCCGCCATGAAGCCGATTTTTGTGGATCGGGCTTCTGTCGCGATCCAGGGGAGAGTACTGGCCGTTCTGCGCAAATATTGAGCTTTGGGAGCGTGTGCGAGGCTGGCTTTGTAAACATGTTCCAGTGAAGGCAGGCTTGCGGTCTTAGTTATTTAGAAATGTTTCAGGCCGATATCGTAAGTCGATGCTCTCCAGTGGAAGCGGCGCACAACGCAGCAGGGCCCGGGCGTTGAGGGGTTCTGAGAGGCGCGGCCCGCGCCGTGCGCCTTGCGTCCGGCTGATGGCGTTTTTTCTGGCTCCGGCGCTAGCATGTGCGGCGGATTACGTTGGCAGCCAGGTCTGCCGCACCTGCCATTCCGACATTTGGCAGAATTTCTACCGCAATCCGCATTTCAAGAGCGTCGCGTCAGGCGAGGGCAAGCCCAAAGATACGGGCTGCGAAGGCTGCCATGGTCCGGGATCGGAGCACGTCGCGGCGGGAGGCGGCAGTGAAACCATTCCCGTAGCGTTCTCCCAGGTTTCCGCTGAAAAGGTCCTCGACACTTGTCTCCGCTGTCACGGCCAGACTCTTTCCCGAGCCAACATCCGGCGGAGCGTGCATACGGATAACGGCATCGTCTGCGTCAACTGCCATTCCATCCATAGCTCTCAAAGCCGCCGATACCTGCTGGCTAAGACACAGATCGATCTCTGCTATAGCTGCCACACGGCCGTGCGCGCGCAGTTTTCCCTGCCCTTTAAGCACCGCGTGAATGAGGGGGTCATGCAATGCACCGATTGCCATAATCCTCATGGCGCATTTGCTTCCACCTGGCGCATGGCGAATCGTCCGTACCTGGTCGAGCAAGCCGAGGGCAATGAAGAGCCGTGCCTTAAATGCCACATCGATAAACGCGGTCCTTTTGTGTATGAGCACGTGGGAGTGCGGGTGGACGGGTGCGAAGCGTGTCACTATCCTCATGGCTCGACCAATCCCCGCCTGCTGACGCGGCCGGTCGTTTTCACAGTTTGCCTGGAATGCCACAGCGGGCTGGGCAACTTCGGCCCGAACAACAACGGCGTCACGCGTCCCGGTCCGTACCACAATCTGGCTCAGCCGCGATTCCAGAATTGCACTACGTGCCACGTGCAGATCCACGGCTCTAACGCGGATTCCTTTTTTTTCCGATGAGACTCCTCCTGGCCCTTCTGCCGGCGGCGATGGCGGTGGCGCAGCCGCCCGTCGCTCCCACGGATGAGCCCACCGAACCCTCGCGCGGCGACAATGCCTCCAATTACAACGTCCTTCAGTCCTGGGAATTGGGCTACCGCTTCAGCGCGGCCGGCGGCGACTTCGACATGTACCGTTCCACGGTCAACTACACGGACGGGGTCCGACTGCTTTCAAGCTCGCTTTGGATTCAATCGCGCGATGGCCATGGGAGTTGGTTCGATCAGCTTCAGTTCAATACGCTGGGCCTGGGAGGAGATCCTTACGAGTTTGCCTCGTTTCGCATCGAGAAGAACCGCCTCTACCGCTACGACCTCACCTGGCGCTCCACTGCGTATTTCAATCCCGCGCTGACCCTCTCCAACGGCGAGCATCTGATCAACGCAACCAATCACCTCCAGGACCAGGACCTCACGCTTTTTCCCCAAAGCAAGGTCCGTTTTTTCCTCGGCTATTCGCAGGCCACGTTTTCCGGGCCGTCGCTTTCCACCATCCAGCTTTTTGACGGCAGCGGCGATGAATATCCGATTTTTTCCAATATCCATACCGTCCAGAACGAATACCGGCTGGGCGGCGAAGCTCGACTATTCGGCTTCAAAATCAACGCTCTCTATTCGTGGACGGACTTTCGGGAGGATACGCCCACGAACCTGCTTGCGCCCTCGCCTGGGAACAATCCGAACGATCTCAACACGCTCGGCAGTTTCACGCGCACGAATCCTTATCACGGCGTCAGCCCTTACTGGCGGGTGGGGTTGTTCAGGGAGGGCAAATACTGGAACATGAATGGGCGGTTCACGTATGTGGCGGGAAGACGCGGATTCGTTTTGAACGAGAACGCCTTCGGAACAAGTTCGACCGGCCTTCCCACGCTGCGCCAAGTGCTAACCTTTGGCGACGCGGAACGACCGGCGGCCACGGGCAATTTGAACCTTAACTTTTTCCCGCACCCGAAAGTCACCATCGCGACTCAGACATCGCTCTACAACATCCGAATGGCGGGGGATTCGTATTTCGAACAATACACCAACTCGTCGGCGATCTCGCCGATCTACGTCTTCAATTTTCTGGGAATCCAAACCATCGCCGCGAGCGCGGACGTGCAGTATCGCTGGCGGCCGTGGTTCATGATTCACGGGGGTTATGATTTCAGCGACCGGAGCATCAACTCCGTTGCGGCTGCCGCCGTTGCCGCGCCGCCTCCGGGGCAGCCTGCCGTCAGCCAGACAAACAAGCTGAACGCGGGAACGCTGGGATTCCGCTTGAAAGCGTGGAAGGACTTGACGATCGCGGCCGATGGCGAAATCGGCCGAGCTAATAAAGCGATTTATCCGATCAGCGAAAGAGATTACCAAACGCTGACGGGCAGGGTCCAGTACCGGAAGAGGGCCTTCCGGCTGGAAGGGCGCGCCGCCGCCGATTACAACGTCAATTCTGTTTCGCTCGCCAGCTTTGCCTCGCGTTCGCGCCAATATTCCGTGGATGGCTCCTGGACGCCGAATCGCTCGTTCGCCGTGGACTTGGCCTGGACAAAACTTCATTTGAATACGCTTGGCGGGATATCGTACTTCGTGAATCAGCTTCCCGTGAATGCGGATTCCTATTACGTCAGCAACATTCAATCGGTTTCGGGCGCTATTCACTTGATGGCGGGAAAACGCGCCGATCTTCTGGTGGGCGTCAGCCACGTGCAGGATTTTGGCGATGGGCGCTCAAATCCGCTTGTCTCGCCGGTTGCAACCAATCTTCCCTCCGGCTTTATTGCGGCCCAGACTTTCCCATTGCGGTTCATCTCGCCGATGGCCCGCCTCTCCCTCTCCCTTCGCCCGCGCATTCGGTGGAATTTGGGATACCAGTATTATGGCTATCGCGAGGATTTTTTGTCGCTCCAAAATTACCAGGCAAATACAGGCTATTCCTCGATTTCCTGGTCCTTCTGAGGACGCTATTGGACGGTGACACGGACCGGCTCTTCAATGAGCTGGTCCTTGGTGGTATGCACCATCACCGCCCAACGCTTTCCCCTAGCCGACTCCGGCACTTTGAATTTGATCGATTTCTCCGACTGCTCCGTCACGTCGACTTTGATATCAGTCTTGCCGTCGGTCAGATACAACATATCCACGTTCTTTTTGTCGATTGCCTCGCCGCTTACGGTCACAATTTCTCCGACTTTCGCGGTCGCGGGATCGACGCTCACGATTCGCATGTCCTGCGCGTATAGGGTGGCTACGAACAGAAGCGGGCTGAAACAGGCAGTTGTGCGCATTGCGCCCCTCCTTTTCTCCGGTGTTGAATGTATCCCGTTTGTGGACGAGATGCAAGCTGTTCTGTCCGGCTGTCAAGGCAAAGTAGAAATGTCCCCTTCCCAGCAAAGTAGAAATGTCCCGTTTCACCTGGGGCTTTGCTGAGTGCATGTTAATCTGCGTGTGCCGGTGAAGCGGAGACGGGCTCTGTGGCGACCAACCCGATCAAGGAATAGCCGGCCGGAACTCATCGCAAACGATAAGAAGGGCGCGGTCCTCCCGTCGCGTTCTTCAACCTGGGTCGGGGCCGACCAGCGGGAGGTGGTTGGTCCCGGCTCGGGTTCGGTTTTTGGTTTTGACTTAAACCACATCGGTGTGAAAGATTCCGGCATGCCTCGAAAACGCATACCGGGGGCCCCGGTATGTTCTTTGAATCAGCGGGAATCGAGTGGTGTCGGAGGAATCGTCGAAAATGCTCCAGAGCGGATAAGCCATCACCCGGCTTACTGGCCGGCCGTGCGGAGGATTTCCCGGTATAGGGCGAACTTGCCTCCGCGCCACTCCCCCAGGAGGCGATTTCATGAAACGCCCTCTTCTGGACGGCAGCCGGATCGCTGCGCCGCCTGCCAGACTTTGGGCGCCTTGTGCAGGTTAAAGGTCTTGTTCCACTCGCTACCGCGACGTCCACTAGGACGCTTCGGGGCCGCGGTGGCTTTGGGCCGATCGGGTTTCGCGCGGTCGGTCGCGGCGGCGCACTCTTCAACGGGCAAATACCGTTCACCATGCCTTACCGCGAGCGATCCGTCCAACCGCTGCTCCACCCGCACATCAGCGCCGCGTAAGCCAGTGCTGACAGCCAGGCGCGCAATCTGATACAACTTCCCATCTAAACGCAACGTGTAATCCGGCCGCACCTGACGCGTCTTCACGTGGCTCAGCGACGCTGCCAAGTTGTGACACTTTTCCAAAGCTCGATGCGCGTCGTCGGAATTGGCAGCCTCCACCGTCATCTCCCGCTCCCACCAGGCCAGGTAATCATTGCTCAGGTACTCATTGGCTTGCTCGATTGTGGTCACACCAGCCACCCGCATCCCTTTCACCAGCCCATCTTGCGCCGTTCCAAAATTCCTTTCGACGCGTCCTTTGGCCTGGGGCGAGTGGGCCGCTATCCACGTGATTCCGAATTCACGCAACGCTCGCCCGATCTGTGTGGGCGGCATTTCCACCGGGTCTTTATCCACCCCTGGTTCATCCCGCTGCCGCTTCTCGTTATTGCGGAACAGGCTCGCCTTATCCCGCCGACAGGATCTTCACCGCCTCCTGCTCGATCTTTTCGTCCAACTTTCGCTTCGAAGGCATCCCGCGAAGCCCGTGGATTACGATCTTGTCGCCACGCTTCTTCAATCCATGGATCAACCGCTTCACATGCCGCACGCTGATTCCCAGCTCTTCAGCCGCCTCGCGTTGCCTAATCAATTTCTTCTTGGCCTTTTGTTAGCGGCGGGATAAAAGGGAGCCACTTGCGGCGTTTTGGGAGGGAGCCACTCACGCCGACACCGCCATCGAGGCACACTTATTCACCCCCGGCTCTTCCATCAGCCGAGTGGCGCTGGGTTGCGCGGTGCGGTCGGGG
>DATGLY010000120.1:0-88651 GCA_035293905.1 Bryobacteraceae bacterium | reverse complement strand
GCGATTGATAGAGGCTCTGGTTTGCTCCAGAGCGGATGGGGACGGAGATGGATTCATAAATGACACCTCGATCGTGTTGTCGGACGGGGAAAGGAGCGGGGGGGCGAACGAAAACGGGAAGTTTTTGAAGGAGCGGGAGTTAAAAAATGAGGGGCGAGGTGACTGAGGGGCGCGGTTTGATGAGTTTTTGGCGAAAATCAATTTTATTGATCGCGACTATCAGCTTAAGCCAATTGACTTCGAGTCAATAAGTGTGAAATAAGGTAGAACCTTGACTGTTTTGCTGAAGGGTGGGGTATCAGCGGAACGGGTGAACGCTTCGAGGGGAGATTTTCAGAATGCGAATTTGGCTTGCGGGAGCGCTTATTTTAATTGCCCGAGTCGGCCTTGGCCAAACGAGTTTGGCCACGGTGACGGGGACGATTACGGACAGCACGGGAGCGGTGGTGGCGAACGCTCCGGTGACGCTGAAGAACGTGGAGAATGGACAAGTCTACGCGGGGGCGAGCTCGGATACGGGCAACTATACGGTGGCGCAGTTGCCGGTGGGCGATTACGATTTGACGGTGCAGGTATCGGGTTTCAAGACCTACACGCACACCAAGTTTCATTTGGCGGCAGGGCAGACGCTGCGGGAGGACGTGGCGCTGGAAGTGGGCCAGACCAACGAGGCGGTGACGGTGACGGCGGAGAGCTCGCTGTTGCAGACGGAAAGCAGCGAGCTGGTGCATAACGTAACGCTGTCGCAGCTTGACAATTTGCCGCTGCTACAGGTGGGCGCCACCAACGACGGCGTGCGCGATCTGTTTGCGGCTTCGCGGCTGCTTCCGGGGATTCAGTATTGCAATAGCGGGGCGTGCAGCGCAGTGGTCACGGCGGTGATCAACGGAACTCCGGCGAATTCGCTTCAAACGCGGCTGGACGGGGCGACGATGAACCCGACGAGCGCGCGGCTGCAAGGGGCGACGATGGAGACGCAGCCATCGACGGAGGCGATTCAGGAAGTGGCCATACAGACCAGCAATTTCGCGCCGGAATTCGGCACCTCCGGGGGAGCGATGGTGAACCTGGTCACCAAGAGCGGCACCAACGTGTACCACGGCAGCGGCTACGACTACGTGGTGAATGAAGCGCTGAACGCGGCGCAGCCTTACACGGGAATCCGGAACAAGGTTCGGCAGCACGACTACGGATTCACGCTGGGCGGCCCCTTCCGGATTCCCAAGGTTTATAACGGCACGAACAGGACATTCTTTTTTTTCAGCTTCGAACAGTTCCGCCAGAAGCTGATCAACGACACGCTGCCGGCGACGGTGCCGATTCCGGCGTATCGCAACGGCGATTTTTCGAACCTCATCACGACGGAGAATCGTTTAGTGACGACGGCCTCGGGCCCCTACGTGGACCCGCTGGGACGCACGATTCCAAGCGGAACCATCTTCGACCCGAACTCCACATTTTCGGTGGGAGGCACGCTGGTGCGCAATCCATTTCCGGGCAACCAGATTCCACCGGCGAGCTTCGATCCGGTGGCGGTGAAAATTCTGGGGTTGGTTCCGCAGCCGCAAGGCCCGCAGTCCTCGCAGGCGGGGGCCAACTATCTGGCGCCGTTCGATCAGAGCCGAGTGTCGAACATTCCTTCGATCAAGGTGGATCAGAACGTGGGGCCGAAGCTGCACATGGCGTTTTATTTTCAGCGGACCAACACAGGCACGCCGCGGACGATCACGGCGGCCGACGATTTACCGAACAACATCACGGGCTCGGCCATTTCGGCGAACGCGGCCCGGACGGGGCGGATCAACATCGACTACACGCTGACGCCGCGTCTTTTGTGGCATTTCACATTGGGCTGGAACGATTCCGATTTTCTGCTGCAAAGCCAGAACTATCCGTTCAACGCGCAGCAGACGCTGGGGATTCCGGGGCAAACGGCGTCGCGGACGTTCCCGATCATCAACAGCCTCGTTTCCACAAATACGGCGGAGGGCGGCATGAGCACGCTGGGGGGATCGTTCGACCAGCATTTCTTTGAGCGGCGGCCGTCGTTCAATACGTCGGCCTCATACGTGCGGGGTTCGCACACCTACAAAGCGGGTTTCGAGATCCGGCAGGAGAAGTTTCCGAACTACAATTACAGCTATTCGGCGGGGGATTACACGACGGGCTCCAACTGGACGACACAGACATCGCTGCAGGGAATCACGGTGTCGAATGGGTTTGCGGGATTCGGCTTCGCTTCGTTTTTGTTGGGCGGGGTCAGCGCGGCGTTTGTGGACGCGCCTATCGCGGCGATGACGGAGAGATACGAGACGGCGGTCTATGTGCAAGACTCCTGGAAAGTGACGCGCAAGCTGACGCTGGATTACGGGCTGCGATGGGACTACGGAACCTATCAGCCGGAGCAGTTCGGGCGGTATGCGTCGTTCTCTCCGACGACGCCGAATCCGTCGGCCTCGGGGCGGCTGGGGGCGCAGATTTATGAGGCGACCTGCCACTGCCACTTCGCCTCCAACTATCCCTACGCGATTGGACCGCGGCTGGGGGTGGCGTATCAAATCAATTCCAAGACGGTGATCCGGGGCGGGGTGGGGCTGGTTTACGGGCAAACGACGAACGCGACGGGCAGCACGACGAACCAGGCGAGCGCGAATACTCCGGCGTTCGGGCAGATTGTAGGATTGCTCAAGAACGGCATACCGTCCAACGTGAATGCGGTATGGCCGACGTTTAATCCGGCCGCGGGGCAGCCGGCGGGAGCGGTGGTGGCGCCGCCCACGCTGCTGGATCCAAACGCAGGCCGTCCGATGCGGCTGCTGCAATGGAACGTCACGTTACAGCGGGAAATCAGCCGCGACCTGGTGGTGGAGGCCGGCTACGTGGCCAACCGCGGGGTTTGGGAAGATGCGGGGACGACTCTCGCGGCTCTGAACGCGATCAGTCAACAGACTCTAGAGAACTTGGGCTTCACCGATTTCACCAGCGCGAGCGCGGCGGCGCTGCTGAACACAACGATCTCGAATCTTTCCAACGCGCAGAAGCAGCAGCTGGCGACGATGGGGGTATCGCTGACGCCGTATGGAAACTTTCCGAGCAATCAGACGGTGCGCCAAGCGCTGCTGCCGTTTCCTCAATATACGGGGCTGTTGAATCCGTCGGGAGCTCCCTTGGGGAAGAACTGGTACGACTCGCTGCAAACGAAGGTCACCAAGCGGTTTAGCCACGGGTTGACGCTGAATGCGAACTACACGTATTCAAAGACGCTGGCTCTGACGACGACGCCGGATCCGTTCAACCGGAATTTAGGCAAGAACTATAGCGCCTTCGATCTGCCGCACCAGTTCCGGCTGACGGCGCAGTACGAAGTCCCACGGCTTCACTCGGATCTGCCCGTGCTGAGGAACAAATTGGTTTCCTACGCTTTGTCGGGCTGGGGCACGGGTTGGTCGTTAAGCTACCAGAGCGGGCCGCTGGTGGGCAATCCGCTGACGTCTCCCCTGGGGCTGCCCAGCAGCTCGGGCACGGTTCCGATTAGCCAGTTTCTCGGCTACGGACCGGGTCCGGCGCAGTTGATTCCGGGCATGAGTCCGTGGTCGGTGGATTGGACCGACTACAATGGGGTGCACCACACCACGCCGCTGGATATCAACTGCCACTGCTTCGATCCGACCAAGACGGTGGTGCTAAACCCGGCCGCCTGGACGAACGTGCCTAACGGGCAGTTTGGGGCAAACCAAGGCTCCATTCGCTGGTTCCGCGGCATGCGCATCCCGGTGGAGAACGCCAACTTCGGCCGCAGCTTCCGGATCAAGGAACGGGCGAGCCTGAACGTGCGAGTGGAGTTCACCAACATATTTAACCGGCTGCAATACCCGTTCATTAATCTGGGGAATTTTGCAAGCGCCGCCACGAAGTACACTTCCGGGCCCAACGCCGGGCTGTACAGCGGGGGCTTTGGCACGATCGTTCCGGAGGCAGGCACTTCCGGGCAACGGGCCGGCACGCTGGTTGCGCGATTTCAGTTTTAAGGCTTAAGCGGGCGCCGAACGGGCCCGCCGGATGGATCTATAATGGGCAACGCCATGGCCCAGATCCTTTTTCCCGCGGGGTTCGACTTGCCGACCGCACTGGAGGCGGCGGAACTGGTGGCGCAGGCGTACGCGCAGTTCGACGCCTTCAAGAAGAGCATGAAGTGGAGCTTGCCCGCCGCCTATAGGAACCTGGCGACATTTTCGGCCAAGGCGGAGCCATTTGGGTTTGTGGCGCAAAACAGCGCTTCGCGAAACGTCTTTGTTACGTTTCGGGGGACCGAAACGCTGGAGGATTGGCTATCGAATATTACGATTCGGCACACGAATCATGCCTGGGGGCCGGTGGAGGAGGGTTTTTGGAACTTGTACGCGCAATGCCAGGAAAACGTGCGAGCCGGGGTGCAAGCGGCGGCGGAAGCGGGGCAGATCGTCGTGACGGGGCACAGCCTGGGGGGCGCGCTGGCGACGCTGGCGGCGGCTGACCTGACGATTTCGGGGGTGGCGGTGAAGATGTACAATTTCGCCAGCCCGCGAACGGGAAGCCCGGCTTTCGCGGAGCAGTTCAACCAGAGGATCGCGGCGGCGTGGAGGGCCGTGAATACGGAGGATCTGGTTCCGACAGTGCCCATCTCGACGCCGAATCTGGAGCCGGGCAAGTCGGCGCATGGCCTGCTGGGAGTGTTAATAGGAATCGCTCCCAAGCTGGATTTCGAGCATGTGGGAATACCGGTAAACTTCACCACATTCAAGGGCTCCATTAGCGCGAATCACCAGATGGAGACGTATGTTGCGGCGCTGAGCGAGGCGAAGGCGGCGGCGATCTAAGGCCGAGTCAGCTTCAACCTGGCTTCGCAGAAGCGGCGGAAGCGGCTTCCATAAGTATCGCCCGAGAGGCGGTAGGCCTGTTGCACGATGGGGGATTGGGCCCAGCGAGTAAAGAGGACGCGCCAGCCCTCGTTATCGGGATGCTCCCATTGGGTTTCTAAATTGAGGTCCAGGTATACGTTTTCCATCAATTGAATGATGGATTGGGAAATATAAAGGCCGCGCCGGCTGGAGGGTTGCGGCTCGCCGTTGGGGGATTTTTCGCTCCAGCCCGGAAACAACTGAGAGTCGAGTGCGGCGACGTCGCCCGCGGCGCCGATCTCGCGCCACAGGCGACTGAGCTGTTCGGCATGATGGGCGAAGCGGGTCTCGTTGAAAGGACTGGGCGGTTGCCAGGCGTCCGTGAGGGCGATCATCAAGGGTTCGATTTCGTCCCGGCTCGCCGCCGTCCATTGGCGGAAAGCCCGGGTGACCACGTGCTCGCCAAGGCCGCGATAGCTTTCAAATTGCGACTCGCCGTAGAACTGGTTGCCGGTGGATTCGTGCGGGAAGGCCGGACAGCGCGCCTTGTACTGCAAGATATCGGAATCTTCATCGCCGGTGAGGGAAGCCTTGAGGTAAACCAGGTATCCGGTTTGGCCGGGATTGCTGTAGCGGATGCGGCCGACGGCGCAATGGGAGCGGGAAAGACCGCGATCGTCGGTTTGGCGAATCTGCGAGGTATCGATATCGATCTCGACGCCGAAATCGATGCGGCATTTGCGGACCAGGCCGCCCAAGCCTTCCAACACCAGATTTTCATCTTGCTCGGCGTCACAGGCGACGATATAGCGGCAGCGGCGGCGGATGAGCTCGTAGACTCCCAGATTTTCGAAGTGCCCGCCGTCGGAGAGATAAAGATAACGGTTTCGGGCGGTGGCGGACGCGAACAGCTCTTTCAGCAGATACCACAGCCCCCAGCGGGGGCTCTGGGGGTTGGGGGCATCCGGGAGAGCCGGGTTGCGCAGCCACAGGCCGAGGCGGACGTTGAAAAAGGTCAAAAGGAAGGCCACCGGAGCGGAGGTGTGATAGCCCATATTGGGGCTGGCGGCGGCGCCGGAGGTGGCGATGCAGGAACCGAGACGGATGCCGCTTTGGAACTTGCTGCCGATCTCCTTGGTGGATCTGAGGCCGGGTTGCAAAAATCCGGATTGTTGGAATCCGCTGTGATAAGGGGTAAAGAAGAAGGAGACGGCGCGGCGCTCCTCCATGGCGGCATTATCGCCGCCGGTGGAGTTGAGAGCGGCGTTGACGATAGGGACGGGGCCTTGGTAGTTTTGGCCGTAGCGGAGATCGGTAAGCGGATAGTCGTCGGCGAAATCGAAGCCAGTGAAGAGGTTGGGACGGCGCAGACCTTGCGCGGCGCGGGCGGCGCCCATATAGGCGCGCACCAGCCGGTTGCGATAGAAGGGATTCATGGAGGCTTCGTTGATGTCAATCCGCCAAGCCAGCAGGCCGAGGGCGGCCAAACAAAACAGGAGCGCGGGCCAAGGGGAGGTCCAGAAATGTCCCCAGAGGACCATGTCGTTGATGGAGCAGCTTAGCTCCTTCCAGCGGCTCTGATTGGGATATGCGCAGCCGGAATAGGCCGTGAGAGCGGCGTGCAGTCCGCCGGAGACCAGGATAAGAAGTCCGGCGATGAAGACATAGGGTGCGGTTTTGGCGAGCAGCTCGCTGCCTGTGGTCTTTTCGCCGGCGCCGGTCTTTTTACTTTGGGCGGCGAGCAGGCCGCCGAGAGTGGTGGCGACGCCGCCCAGGGTCAGGGAACCGCCGAGCCACCTTTTGCCGGATACAAAGAGCGTGTCCAACCAAATGGGCGCATATGCCGCGGTAAGGCCAATGGCCAGGGCGGCGATGGAATAAATGGCGATGAAGGCGCCCAGGCGGCTCCACCATTCGCGGCGGGAATCATCGATGGCGCGGCCCATCAGCCCGATCTGAACGACGACGGTCAGGCCGAGGGCGATCAAGACCGCGGGCGAACCCAATGTTCCGGCGAGCCACCGAGCCCGGCCGGGATCGTCGCCCCAGCGGGAATAGAGCCAGAGCAGGGCGAAGGAGAGACCGGCAAACAGCGCGCCGCACAGAGCGCCGAGAAGCAGAGAGAAGAAAATCTTCACAGGGTTCTTACGGACGTAGGCGAGCAACGAAAAGGCGGCGGTGAGGCAGGTTGCCGCCGCGACCAAGAGGGCGGCAATCCAGATTAGCGGGCCGGGAGCCTGTTGGGAGTTCCAGAGCGCCGAGGCATAGAGAGCGGAGGCGGCCAACAAAGGAAGCACGATGGCGAATTGGAGGCGAGTTTGGGTATCGCTGGGCGCGGGCTCGCCTGGTTCGTCCACTCCCTTGACGCGCTTCAGGCGGACGGCGATGAGAGTTGCGGGCGCAATGAATAAGACGGCGGCGGAAAGGGAGGAAAAGGGAGGGGGAATGTGAAGGAAGGCGTACTCCAAAAATCTTGGCGCAAGCAGCAGGACGGCGAAAAGACACGCCAGCATCACCTGGAGCAGAAGGGTGTTGCGGATCCAGACCATGGCGATGGACCAAGCGTCGGCGCTGAAAAGACCGGCCTGGGGCGCAAGATAGCGGCTGAACCGGCGGAGGTGACGGAGAGCAGCGGCCTTTTGTTCGGGGTTCAGATTTTGCTTGAGGCAGGACAAATACCAGGAGCCGATGTATCCGCCGCCGGAGACGGTGGAAAGGTAGTCCACGAATTTCAGCAAGCCCAACCTTTCCAGCCCCTGAAGGACTCCGAGGTTGAAGGTGGCGCTGCGGATGCCGCCGCCGGAAAAGGCCAGTCCGAACAATTTGAAGCGGTCCAGCAAGTCGGCGATGGGGGTAGACTCGTCTTCGGTGATTTTGGAAACGCCGCGCCGGGCGGCGACGCCGGTCAATTCCTCACGGAGCGCATCGTCTAGCTGATTCATGGAATCCTCCGGCAAAGTTCAGGCCAGCCTCACCTACATAGGCGGAATTTTCGGAGCTTATCCGCAAAAAAGATCTATCCAGCCATATTACTGCTTTTGGACAGAATTTTAACGGGACGGGTATAGAATGGTGCGCGATGGCTGTGAGATTCAAAAGCTGGGGAATTTTTTTCGCGCTGGCTGCGCTTGCGTCTTTGCCGGGGGCGGGGGCGGCGCCGGGCGAAGAGGTTTATCAGAAGCGGTGCGCAGGATGCCACGATTCGGGGGCCGAGCGGACTCCTTCGCGCGAGGCGCTGAAGCAGTTGCCGGTTTCGCGGATTTTGCGGACTTTGGATTTCGGCGTGATGATCAACGTAGCCTACGCGATGACGCGGGAGGAACGCGAGGCGGTGGCGAATTATCTGGGGGTAAACCGGCCGGATGCGCCCCCGCCTCGGGAAGCTTATTGCAGCGACCGAGCGGTGAAGATCGGCGGGGAGGCAAAGGCGAATTGGAACGGCTGGGGACCGAGCGCATCGAACACGCGCTATACGGCGGCGGGCGGAATCGGGTTGAATCAGGTGAGCAAGCTGAAGCTCAAATGGGCGTATGGGTTTGAGGGCGACGTGACCGCGTTCGGGGCGCCTACGGTTTTTGGGAGCACGGTGTTTGTGGGCAGCGCGGGCGGGGCGGTGCAGGCTCTAGAGGCGGGCACGGGGTGCTTGCGGTGGATGTATCGGGCGAGCGGGCCGGTGAGGTCGGCTCCGGTGGTCGTGGCCAATGGAGCGACGCATGTGCTGGTGTTCACCGATCTGATCGGATGGGCGTATGGGGTAGAGGCGGAAACGGGGCGGGAGTTATGGAAGAAGAGGCCGGAGGCGCACGAATCCACGCGGCTGACCGGGACGGCGGCGCAAGCCAACGGCATTGTTTTCATTCCGGCGGCGTCGTGGGAGGAGACGCGCGCCAGCAATCCGGAATATGCCTGCTGCACGTTTCGAGGCAGCGTGACGGCTCTGCGAGCGAAGGATGGGACGCAGGTCTGGAAGACGTACACGATTCGCGAGACGCCCAGGCGGATGGAGAAGGGCGGCGTGGGGAGCTGGGGGCCATCGGGGGCGAGCGTGTGGGGAACGCCGACGCTGGACGCCAAGCGCGGGATGTTGTACGTGGCGACGGGGGACAATTTTTCGTCGCCGGCGACGGAGATGAGCGACGCGGTGATCGCGCTGGAGGCGAAAAGCGGGCGGATCGCCTGGTTCCGGCAGATGACGCCGGGCGATATTTTCAGCGGGGTATGCACGGGCAAGGGGTGCCCTGGGCCGGATTTCGATTTCGGCTCGGCGGTGCTGCTGGAGAAGCTGCCGAATGGGCGGGACGTGCTGTTGGCGGGGCAGAAGTCGGGGATGGTGTACGCGCTCGACCCGGACCGGCGAGGGGAGATTATTTGGCGGACGCGAGTGGGCAAAGGAGGGACGAATGGCGGGGTGCAGTGGGGCATGGCGAGCGATGGGCAGAAGGTGTACGCGGCGGTTTCGGATCTGGAGAGGAAGGCGGCGCCAGGGACGGTGGTTCAGGTGGGGTTGCCGCCGGATCCGTCACAAGGCGGAGGGCTGACGGCTTTGCGGATCGGAACCGGGGAAAAGGTTTGGTACGCGGCTCCGCAGCCATGCGGGAGCCGTCCGCTGTGCAGCCCGGCGCAGCCGCAAGCGGTCACGGCGATTCCGGGAGCGGTGTTTTCCGGATCGGTGGACGGGCATTTGCGGGCTTACAGCACCGAAGACGGCAAGGTGATTTGGGACTTCGACACGGCTCGGGATTATAAGACGGTGAATGGGGTGGCGGGAAAGGGAGGGGCGCTGGATGGGGCGGGCGCGGTGGTGGCGGCAGGAATGGTGTTGGTGAACTCGGGTTACGCGCGCAATGGGGGAATGGCGGGGAACGTTTTGCTGGCGTTTGGGCCGGAGGAGTAGGCGAGGGCGGAGTTTCATTCCGGGCGGACGAGGCGAAGCATGCTGAGGGTGACGGTAAAGACGCGGTCGTCGGTGGGGACGGTGAAGGCGGGGGAGGCGTGAATCTCGACCAGGTAATCGCCGGCTTCGGGCAGATCGGCTTCGAGTACGAACAGGCCGGGACGGTGGAGTTTCCAGGCGCCGACGAAATGGCCGTTCACGGCAGCGCGGATCTCGCCGGGGATTGCCTGAGGGGCGGCATGGCCGCGAATGCGGAGTCTTTGGGGACCGGGGGTGAGGCGGCGGAGGCGAGCCGAGGCGCGGGCGCCGATCCAGCGGTACTTGTTGCCGAAGACGCCCTCCAGCTCATACCAGCCGTCCAGGAGGCGGCGCTCGTGAGCGGGAAGGCAGAAATCGATGATGTCGTCGCGGTCGCCGGGATATAATTCCGAGCGCTCGCGCGAAGGCAGGAGGTTGTAGACTTCGCCTTCGCTGACGGCGACGTAGCCGCAGGAGAGGCAGCGGAGGGAATCGGAGGAGCCGCGAGCGAGATCGGCGCGGCAATCGGGGCAGCGCAGGAGTTTTTCGAAGCGGTCGAAGGGCGGAGCCGGGGAAGCGGGGCCGGCTTTGCGGCAGACGGCGGCGAGAGTGCCGCCGAGCCATCGAGCGGCTCGCCACTGGGAGCGGGCGGCCCATTTGACGAGGCGCTCGCCCCAACCGCGTTCGGGGACAAAGACGTCATATTCGCGTTCGGCGAAATATTTGCGGGCAAGCGAATCCCAACCGGGGAGCGCGAGGGAATGATTCTGGCGAATTCCGAAGCTTTCTTCCTGATGAGCGCCGATCACGTCACGGACGAGATATCCCAGCAGTCCCCAATCGTAGAGCTTGCGCTCCCAGGGCTTCATAGTGTCGTAGTAGGGGCAACGGTAAAGGCGCAGGGAGAGCTTGCGGCGAAGGGGCTCTTCGGCGAACAGGAATACGCCGCCGGGAGCGAGGACGCGGGCGGCTTCGCGGAAGACGCTTTCGATGTCCATGAACTGGCTGAGCATCTGGAAAGCGCAGACGAAGCGGAGGGAGCCGTCGGCGAAAGGGAGATTGGCGGCGTCGCCGGCGAGGCGGACGGGCGCGCGGCGGAGTTTCCAGGCGTCCATGAGAGCGCGGCCGTGGCGAAGGGAGTCGGCGGAAAGATCGAGGGCGAAGCCGGAGGCGCCGAATTCGTTGGCGAGCATGTAACTGGAATGGCCGGCGTTGGCTCCGATTTCGAGGAAGGGAGTCATGGGCCCGATGAAAGATAGGCGACGGCGGATCAGGGCGGCGCGGCGGGCATTTTCCTGGGCGTAGACGGCGAGGTTGCGCTCGGGCTCGCCGAGGGAGGCGAAGTTGTGAAACTCCACTTGGGCGCGCTTGACGGAGAAGGACTGGGGCGGGGTCATGGGAGGGGTTCGGACCACTGGCCGTTGCGCATGATGCGCTCGGTTGCGCCCTTCAGGATCAGATTGGCGGGCTGGCCGGGCTCAATGGGAGGGCCGCCGGGCACAGGCTGGATGGTCATGCCGAGCCCCCGGGTGATCTCGGCTCCCTTGGGAACGGGGGTGGTGGCCTGGGGGCCGGCGGCGAGGATTTTGCCGCCCGCGACAACGACGACGGAGTAGTCGAGGGGAGGGCGTCCGGCTCCGGGATCGAGTTTGGCGCCGACGATGACCTTGACGCCGGATTGCTGCGGGGAAAGGCAAGCCACCAGCGCAAGAGCGGAGAGGATTAGCAAGCGCGGGGTCATCCGAAGAGGTTTTCGAGGGACAAGGCGCGGAGGTCGGCCAGGAGCAAGGCCGGGGAGTGGCGGGGCCTAGCGGTGATGGGGACCGGCGCGGCGAAGCAGGGCGCCGCCGACGTCGAATAAAACAAGACCCTGGGTTTGCGGGCGGCGGCGTTGGACATATTGCCTTCATCATAGCGTTGCGGGGGTTGGCTACAATGGGGGCACGCATGCAGATATTACAGGCGGGCCGGCACAAGCTGCTGCTGTTGGAGCTGGACGCCGAATCGCTGGAGAACGTCGCGCGGCAAGCGGGATTTGAGCTCAAGCTGGAGGAACAGAGCCGGCGCGTGGTGTTGGAGCTGGCGGTGGAGGGGCGGCAGGCGCCGCTGCTGCTGTTCGACGCGGCGGATCCGGGAAACCTGGGCTGGTTTTCGCGGTGCCAATTCTATGTGGACGGCGCCAGCGGGGCGGTTCTGCAAACTCCGATTCTGCTGGCGAACCAGAGGGACCGCAGCGGGCGCGCGCTGCCGCACGCGATCCGGCTGCAGATTAATAAAGAGCTGCCGGTGACGTTCCGGCTGCCAAACAAAACGCCCGTGACGGAGCAGACGGTGTACGCGGTTCTCTACAGCTTTTTGAGCGCGCTGCTGAACACAGGGGTGGGGGTGTGCGGGGCGGGCGTGGTGAAGCCGCTGGCCGGAAGGACGGAACCGGCGGCAAACCGGAACTGATATGGCTATTTTTGGACTGGTGGAGTACACGGAGGCGTCTCCGGAAGTGCGGGCGGTTTACGACGACATCATGGCGACGCGGCAGACCGATTACGTGAATAATTTCTGGAAGGCGCTGGCGCACGACCCGGCGGCGCTGAAGCGGACGTGGGAATCGATCAAGCAGATTATGGCTCCGGGCGCGCTGGACGCACTGACCAAGGAGATGGTGTACCTGGCGGTGAGCGTGACGAATCAGTGCGGTTACTGCATCGCGTCCCACACGCGGGCGGCCCAAAAGGCGGGAATGACGGAGGCTCAGTTCGCGGAGCTGATGGCGGTGGTGGGGATGGCGAACGAGACCAACCGTCTGGCCAGCGGATACCAAGTGGCGATCGACGAACGGTTTCGAGCGTGAGGCTGGGCGCATGGCGCGACGGCGAAGGGACGGCTGAAGGAGGGTCCAGCGGGCTTCGCGGAAGGGGATAGCCATCCCCAACGCGGATCCGGGCGTTTTCGGAATCCTGATAGGATGACGTCGGGAGCACGTATTGTTTCAGGCCGCCATCGCCCTTATCCCGCACCGGGCTTGGATCGCTTTGCTGCGCATCGGCGTGGCCTACGTTCTGACGGCCATAGTCGGATGGGAGAGCGAGCAGGAAGAGCACACGGCCGGCATCCGCACTTTTCCCATCGTCGGGATGGCGAGCTGCGGCTATTTGCTGGCGCTGGGGGATCAACCCGACGCGGCGGCGCAGTCGCGCGTGCTGCAAGGCTTGATTACGGGGATCGGATTCGTGGGGGGAGGGGCCATTCTCAAAGAGGGAGCGACGGTGCGGGGCACGGCCATGGCGGCGAGCATTTGGAACGCGGGCGTCATCGGGGCGTCGGTGGCGATGACCGAGTACGAGGTGGCTATTTTGCTATCGGTGCTGAACCTGGTGACGCTACGGTGGCTGCTGCCGCTCAAAGAGCGGTTGGATAAGAAGGCGGGAACGAAATAAACCACCATTTGGCGGAGCGACCCATCCAGGCGGCCCATTCCTGCTATTCTGGGAGGCGCCTGTGCGTCTCCCCATCACGCTGTTATGCGCCGCGGCATGCGCGGCGCCGATCCTGTTGCCGCTGGCTGGAGTAGCCCAAAAGGCCGACGACGACGATGTCATTTTCAAGGCGATGCGCGACGAGATGGAGCGCTCGCGCCAACTTCGCGCCCTGGGCGGGCAGGATTTGCCGTATTTTTTCAGCTACGATCTGACAGATTCGGAAAACCTGCACGTGAGCGCGACGATGGGATCGGCGGTGAACGTTACGCGCTCGCACGCGCGGTATCCGAGCATAGAAGTCCGGGTGGGCGATTACGATTTCGATAACACGGGCCACATCTACAGCGGCATCTATACGGGTTCGCGATACGACACGAGCTGGCCGCTGGACGACAACTATGCTTCGCTGCGCGAGGCGCTGTGGCTGGCGACGGATCGAGCCTACAAGGCGGCGGTGGAATCGATGGGGCGCAAGCGGGCCTCCTTGAACGGCGCCTCGGCGCCCGCGGAAAGGCTGCCGGATTTTTCCAAGGCCGATCCGGTGGTGAGCTTGGCGAAGGCATCTCACGCGAAGATCGACGAGGAGGCCTGGACCGAGCGGGTCAAGAGGCTTTCCTCGGCGTTCAACTCGTATCCAGACACGCTGAGCTCGCAGGTAGAGCTTCAGGTGATCGACGGCATCACCTATTTTCTCAATTCCGAGGGGACGGCATTGCGCTACGCCGATAAAGTGAGCTGGCTGATTGCGCGGGCGGAAGGGCAGGCTCCGGACGGGATGTACGTGCGCGACGCCGTCTCGCTGGCGGCCCTGGACGCGGACCAGCTGCCGGGGGAGGCGGAAATGAGGAAAGCGGTGACGGAGCTGGCGGAAGACGTCCGCGCGCTGGTGAAGGCTCCGCTGGGAGAAGGGTTTTCGGGTCCGACGCTGTTTGAGCCGCGAGCCGCGGCGCAATTGCTGGCGCAGTTGCTGGGAGATAATCTGCGCATTCCGCGCCGGCCGCTGACCGACGCGGGCCGCAATGTAAATTTTTTGCCGAGCGAACTGGAAGGCCGGAGGGGCGGGCGGGTTTTGCCGGATTGGATGGACGTGACGGACGATTCAACGCAGTCCAGTTGGAACGGCAAGCCCTTGCTAGGCTTTTATAGTTTCGACTTGGAAGGCGTGCCGCCCAAGCCGGTGGCGGCGATTGAAAAGGGAATGATGAAAGCCTTTTTAACCACGCGCCAGCCCATCGCCGGTTTTGGGACGTCGAATGGCCATGCCCGGCTCAGCGGGTCCTATGGCGCGCGGGCGGCGGCCTTTGGAAACCTGTTTGTGAAGGCGAGCGAGAGCGCGCCTCTGGCGGATTTGAAGAAGAGATTGATTCAGTTGTGCCAGGAGCGGGGCAAGCCCTATGGCATGCTGATCCGCAAGCTCGATTTTCCTTTTTCGGCCGACGTGGGGGAATTGCAAGGACTGGCGCAGGCCAATCAGCAAGCAGGGGGCTCGGCCCGTCCCGTGAGCCCGCCGCTGCTGGCGTATCGGGTGTATGCCGATGGACGGGAGGAATTGGTTCGAGGGCTGCGATTCCGCGGCGTCTCCACGCGGTCGCTGCGCGATATTTTGGCGGCTTCCGAGGAAACGGCGCTGTTCGACTTCGTCAACAATGGGGCGCCTTTGGCCATGCTGAGCGCGGGAGGCTTGCTGGCTCCGGAGGCGGTGGTGGCGCCGGGTCTGTTGTTCGACGAAATCGAATTCGAGCCGCCGCGGGAGCCGTTGCCGAAAAGGCCGATCGTTCCTCCGCCGCCGCTGAGACAATAGAGGCGGTGAGTGGTTTGGGCAGGGCGGGCGAGTCGCGATGGGCAACGATGGGCCTGCTGAGCCGCACGATTTTTTTCGAAGTCTTGCTGAACTCCCTTTTCGGATGCGTTCTGTTCACGCTGGTGCTTTTTTTGGAGTTCGCCAAGCCGCTTTTCGAATTTTTGGTGCGCAGCTCCGGCCCCCCGCAACAGGTGGCGTATCTGTTTGCGCTGGTGATTCCGCAGGCTCTGCCGTTTGCGATTCCGCTGGGGGTGCTGGTAGGGACTTTGATCGCGCTGAGCCGGATGTCGGCCGACGGCGAGGTGACGGCAATGCGGGCCGCAGGCATATCGGGCCGGAGCGTGGCGCCTCCCGTCGCCATTTTCGGCTTTTTGACGATGGTGGCGACGGCGGCCGCATCGCTCTGGCTCACGCCCTGGTCGATCCGCGAGCGCTATCGGGTTTTGAACCAGTTGATCGCCAGCGAGCTCACAGCCGACGTGCAGCCGCGCGTGTTCGCGGAACAGTTTCCAAACCAGATTCTGTATGTGGGGGATGTGAAGGAGGTGGCTCCCGGCTCGACGACGCGGTGGCGAAAAATCTTTCTGGCCGACATTACGCCGCCGGAAAGCCGGCCCAAGGGGCCGTCGGAGCAGGGCGACAGCCCGATGGTTACGCTGGCCACCGACGCGCTGGCGGCGCCAGACGTGCCGAATAACCGCATACAGCTCCTGCTGCATAACGCCAACAACTATGTCGCGGGAAAAGAGGCCAAGGATTACGTCGTGCAAACCTTGGCGAGCGACCAGCGGGCATTGCAGGCCAGCCGCCCGGCGGAGCGGCAGGTTTCGCGGCCGGCGGTGGAAATGGACACGCGGCCGCTGTACCGCTTGGCGTATCGAAGGAAAGGGGGCGACGGCAGGCAGATTCTCGACGGCCGCATCGAGCTGCATCAGCGATTCGCGCTTCCGCTGGCGTGCCTTCTGCTGGCGGTTTCGGGAATTCCGCTGGGGATTACGAGCCGGAGGACGGGCAAATCGGCGGCGGTGGTGATGACGGTCGGCATCGCCTTCGGCTACTACCTGGGCTTGATCGGATTGATCAGCCTGGCGGGGCAGTCCAAGCTTCCGCCGGGGGTGGCGGTGTGGCTGCCGAACGCGGCGTTCGCGGCATTTGGCGCGGCGGCGCTGCTGCGCCTGGAGTCGCCCCGCGATCGCGACGTCAGCGGCGCTCTGGCGAGTTTCCTCCGCCGTGTTGGCCAGCGGCGGCGAGGAGCGTTGGGGCGCCTGGGGCCGAGACCGCCGGTGCGATTCGGTGTGCTGGTGCATCTGGTGGACACCTACGTTCTATCGAGCTTCCTGTTTTATTTCACGCTATGGCTGGCGAGTTTCGTGCTTTTGTACCACATGTTCGAGTTTTTCCGGCTGCTGAGCGACATTATCAAAAACAACGTTCCCATTTCGCATGTTCTTCAATATCACCTGTTTCTGACTCCGCGCCTGATCTACTATTTCGCTCCGGTGGCGGTGCTGATCGCGGTTCTGGTGGTGTTTGGAGTGCTGGCGAAAAACAACGAAATTACCGCCTTCAAAGCCTCGGGAGTCAGCGCATACCGCCTGGCGGCGCCGGTTCTCATCGCCGGATTGCTGCTGAGCGCGGGATTGTTTGGATTCGACCATTACTGGGTTCCGGAGTTCGACCGCCGGCAGGATCAGATTTACAACAACGAGATCAAGGGACGGCCGGCGCAAACCTATCTTCAAGCGGACCGCAAATGGATTTACGGACAGCAAGACCGGATCTACTATTACAAATATTTCGATGCGGCGAAGAAAGTCATGAGCGACGTGAAGGTTTACGAGATCGACCCGGAGCGGTTCCGGCTGAAACGGCAAATTTCCGCGGAGCGCGCGCGGTGGGAGCCGGGGCTGAATCAATGGGTGTTTGAAAACGGCTGGAGCAGCGACATCGAAGGCTCCTACGTAAAGAGATTCGATCCTTTCGCGGGAGGGACTCGCACGTTCGCGGAGCTGAGCGAGCGGCCGGATTATTTTCTAAAAGAAGCGAAGCAATCGCCGCAGATGAATTTCGAGGAATTGGAATCGTACATCGCCGAGCTGAAACGGAGCGGGTTCGATACGACCGCGCTCCAGGTGCAATTTCACAAGAAGTTTTCCAAGCCGCTTTTCGCGTTGATCTTGGCCCTGGTTTCGATACCGTTTGCGTTTCTGGCGGGCAACCGGGGGGCGATGACGGGGGTGGGGATCAGCCTGGGCATTTTGCTGCTGTACTGGAGCGCGGACCAGTTGTCGGAGCAGGTGGGCAATTTGGGCCTGTTGTCGGCGGCTACGGCGGCCTGGACGCCGGACGCGATTTTTTCGCTGATCGGATTGTATTTTCTGGCGAGAATGAGAACGTGAAAGCGGAGGGCTTCAAGGCGAAGGCTAAACTGTGATTATGCACCGCTTTCTGCTTCACAACGGAGAGATTCGCGAATCCTCCGAACGCCTGGCGTGCTTCGGCCAGGTGGGGCTTCTGAGCGGGTGGGGGGTTTTTTCCACGATCCGGATCTACGATGGGGTTGTGTTTGCGTGGGAACGCCACTGGTCCCGAATGGGCTCGGACGCGCGCCGGCTGCGAGTCCCATTTCCCCTCGAACGGGACGCGGCGGAGGAGGAGCTGGGCCGGCTGATCGAAGCGAATCAGGCATGGAACGCGACGATGCGCATCGCCATTGTGCGGAACAATGGCGGCATCTGGGGAGGGCCGCCGACGCGCGATTGCGACGTGATCGCTCTCACGGCGCCCGTCTATCCCTGGCGCGAGAATCTGTTGGGAGGCGACGGCCTGAAACTGGGACTGATTCCGCATGGGCGGCACGCGGCGAATGAATTCGCGGGCGCGAAGATTCTTTCCTGGGCTCAGAACCTCGCGGTTTACGAGCGCGCGCACGAACAGGGCTACGACGAAGTGGTGCTGTTGAACGAGCGCGGAGAAGTGGCCGAGTGCACTTCCGGCAACATTTTCGCCGTATACGGCGATCGGGTGCTGACGCCGCCGCTTTCTTCCGGGTGCCTGCCGGGCGTGACGCGGGCGATTTTGCTCGAGGAAATCCGAACTCCGGAATTTCAGATACAGGAGAAGGTTCTGGTTCCTTCCGACCTGGAATCGGCGGACGAAGTTTTGATCAGCTCGACGACGCGGGAATTGCTTCCGGCGGCCTCGATTGAAGGATTGCGGATAGGCCGCGGCCGCGGGGCGGGGGAGCGGCTGCTGGAGGCGTTTGGCGCGTACGTGCGAAGGTACGTCGCGGCGAAGCGGAGTTCTTCGCTTTCCGCTCCGATTTCAGCATTTAATTAGATCGTCATTTTGCGGGAAAAGGGAGTTCATTTGCCCCAATTGCGGGGGGCGGGACCGTTGGGGCGCGGCGGCTGCCGGCGCCGGAGGATCGGGCGTCAGAAATCCAGGTGCAGAATGCCGCGCTCGATGGCGATGGTGACGGCGTGGGTGCGGTCGGAGGCGCCGAGCTTTTCGAGTATATTCTGCACGTGCATTTTGATGGTGCCGTTGGCGGTTCCGAGCTTATGGGCGATTTCTTTATTGGCCAGCCCGCGGGCGACGTAGCTGAGCACCTCGACTTCGCGAGGAGTGAGAGCGACTTGAGGGAAATATTCGCTCAGGCGCTCGGCCACCTCGGGGGGCATGAGGCGTTTGCCGGACTGGACGGTGCGGATGGCCTTGACGATTTCCGAGTGCACCATTTCCTTCAAGATGTAGCCGCGAACGCCCGCTTCCAAGGCGCGATAGATATCCTGATCGCCGTCATAACTGGTCAGAGCGATGATGCGGGCGTCGGGATCTTCGCCGCGAATGGCGCGGGTGGCCTCGGTGCCGTCCATGTGGGGCATGCGCAGGTCCATCAGGACGACGTCGGGACGCAGTTCATGAAATTTCTGCACCGCCTCGCGTCCGTCAGAGGCCTCGGCGACTAATTCCATATCGGGCTCATTGGCCAGGATGGAGGCGACGCCCTTGCGGACCAAGGGATGGTCATCCACGCACATGACTCGAATCGTATTTTCCATGAGTGGCGCTTTCTAATTACTTGACGGCCTCCGCAATGACCGGGTGAGCGGCGGCGGCGCGCGCTACCGGCGCGACGATAGTCACTTTGGCGCCCTGGCCGGGCGCGCTATCGAATTCGATTTCGGCGCCGATTTGAGCGGCGCGCTCTTTCATTCCGATAATTCCATAATGTCCGGGCCGGGCGTGGCGGCAATCGCCATTGTCGAAACCGCAGCCGTCGTCAGAAACGGATAATTTGAGACCCGGCGGGGCGGCTTGGAGGGCCACCTCGATATTGCGCGCGCCGGAATGTTTCACGGCGTTGGTGATGGCCTCGGAGGCGATGCGCAACAGATTGTACTCGAACTCCGGGGCCAAGCCGCGGGGGCTGTTGTCCAGCTTCAGCTTGAGCCGGACGTCTTTGGTTTCGGTGATCTGGCGGGCGGCTTGGGCGATGGATCCGGCCAGTCCGGAATCGGGCTCGGGCGCGCTGCGCAGCCCGGCGACGCTGCGGCGGGTTTCGCGGAGGCAGGCGGCGGCCTCCTGGACAATTTCTTGAAGCTGGCTGCGCTCCTCGGGGGAACGCAGCTTTCCGACCAGGGCTTGCAGCTCCATGGTGATTCCGGAAAAACCCTGGATGAGGGTATCGTGAAGCTCGCGGGCGATGCGGCTGCGCTCGGCGACGATCAGATCGTAGCGCTGGCCGATTCCGGCGCGCAGCCTGCGAATCCGCAATTCATAGAGTCCCCAGGCGGTGAGCGCGGCGAGGATGGCCAGGGCGGGAAAAAACCAGATTCGCTGATACAGATACGGGGCCAGGGTGAACTGCACGGCGGCGCCGGCTTCATTGCACAGGCCATCGCCGTTGCAGGCGGTGACGCGAAAGCGGTAATTGGCTGGGGGGAGATTCGTATAATAAGCCTCGCGGCGGGTTCCGGCGTCGATCCAGTCACGGTCGTAGCCCTCGAGCATGTAGCGGAAAGTCAGGCGGGCCGGGCCTACGAAGCTGAGCCCGGTGTAGTTGAACTCAATATTCTTTTGCCCCGGGGCGAGGTCTCCGATAGCGGCGGGCGACATGCGTTCGCCATTGACGATGGGCTGTTCAATGACGACCGGGGGAGGAGGAACATTGCGGGTTAGGTGGCTGGGATTGAGCACAATCAGGCCGCGAATGGTGGAAAACCACAGCCGCCCGTCATTCATTCTCCAAACCGCGGGCTGGACGCCGGACTTGCATTCGATGACGCGAAGGGCGTCGGTGGGACTGTACTGAGCGCTGGCGACCTTTTTGATTTCACCGGCGGCAAAGCGGCGCAATTCGGCGCGGGAGACGGAAAAAATGCCCTTGCTACAGGCCATCCACAGACGGCCCTGATCGTCGGCGGCGATTCCGTAGATCTCGTTATCAAAGAGGCCGTCGCGCATAAGCAGCAGGGTGGTTCGGAATTGGCCGCTCTCTTCGTCCAGCAGGCGAAGGCCGCCGCCATTCATTCCGAGCCAGACCAATCCTTCGGGGTCGCGGTAGATGGCGTCCACGTTGCGAATGGGGATTCCGTTGGGCGCGATTTCCTGGACGACGCCGTCCACCAGGCGGAAAACTCCATGCTCGGTGGAGAAAATCGGGCGGCCGGAGCGATCGCCAGCCAAGGCCACGATGGGACCCTGGACGCCGGGTGCGGGAAGCGAGATGGCGCCGTTTTTAATCGCCGCCAGACCGGCATCGGAGCCCACCCAGAGAACGCCGGCGCTGTCGGCGAAAAGAGCGCGGATCTGGCTGCCGGGCAACCCGGAGGCGCGCGTGAAGGCGGCTTCGACGCGGCCGTCCCTTAGCCGGTTGAGGCCGCGGTCGGTTCCCACCCACAGGGCGCCGTTTAAGTCCTCGGCGAGCGAGAGGATTTTTTCGGAAGCCAGTCCTTGCCGCACGGAAGCGAAACGTTTGCCATCGAAGCGCGCCAATCCGGCGCCGAGCAGACCGACCCAGATGGCTCCGTCGCGGTCCTGCAAGACGGGACCGGCGTCGTTGCTCGGCAGCCCTTCGTTGACGGTGAAGGGAATGGCGCGCCCTTCCACAAATTGATTCAGACCGTGCTTGGTGCCCACCCACAAACTGCCTTCGCGGTCTTCGTAGAGCGACGAGACGCTGCTTTGGGAAAGGCCGTCCTGGGGGCGGAAGCTTTCAAACTCGCCGTCGCGGAGGCGGCTGAATCCGCCGCGCGTGCCGACCCAGAGCGCGCCATCGGAGCCCTGATAGAGAGAGAGGATGGAGTCGTCGGCGAGCCCGTCCTTTGCGGTATAGAGGCGCTGCTGGTCTCCGGTTAGCTGGACCAGGCCGGCGCTGGTGCCGGCCCATAGCTGGCCGCGGGAACATCGAACGGCGCGCACGGCCGCGTCCTGCGGAATGAAGCGGAGAGGATAGGTTTCGAATCCGCGGGCTTTCCGAGCCAGAAGCTGGGGACCGTCGCCGGCGACCCACAGCACGCCGTCGGGGGCCAAACAGGCGTCGCGGACCAGATCCGGGCCTCCCGCGGGACGATTGGGGAGGTGTTCGACTTGAATTTTTCCATCTTGCAGATGAGCGAGTCCGTTCGCCGTGCACGCCCACACATCGCCGCGGCTGCCTGGGAGCAAGCAGAAGATGACGTCGGAGGGCATCCCCTCGGCCGAGCTATAGCGAGCCACCGTGGAGCCGTGAATGTGGAGGATGCCGGCATCGTTGGTGGCGATCCACAGATCGCCCGCAACATCCTCAAATCCCGCCCGGACCCATAGGTTTTCCGGCAAACGCGGGAGGAATTTTTCGGCGGAGACAAAGCGCACGCCGTCGAACCTCACCAGGCCGGTCTGGGTTCCGAGCCAGATGAAGCCTTGCTTATCCTGCCAGATATCGTAGATGGTTCCGGCCGGCAGTCCCTGCTGCAAAGTCCAGATTCGGTGGACATACTGCGTCAGGTTGCGGTTTGGGTCCAGCGCCAGGAGCGTCCCAGCGCACAGAAACAACAGGGCCGGCACAAGGCGCTTCATATGTCCTATTGTCAACTATTTCATAAGACGTATCCCGGCGCCAAGGGATAACCACTGGAAAAAGGAGGAGGGCACGCCCCCCCAAACGGCTAGAACAGGACTCCGACGCCCGCCGAAACTTCGGTTTGATGAACCCAACCGCTGGCGAGCGCCAAGCCAAACGGGATGGGCGTGACGTATTGCCGGACGTCCAGGCGGGCTCCCCAAAAGCCTGTAATTTTCATTTTTACGCCGGCGCCATAATTGAAGCCGAGCTTGGTGGAGCCGCCGCCATAGGTAGCGGAAGAGCCGGGCGGAACGTAGTTGGCGAAACCAACTCCGCCAGTGACAAAGGGACGGAAACGAGCCTCTTCGCGAGTGGCGTAAGCCAGGGCGTTGAGCGTGCCTTGATGAATCGCCATGCCTTGCTCGAAAGCGGGCGTAACATCGTTATATTTCAGTTGGGTCCGGCTGTAAGCGTAGCCGACCTCGCCGCCGAAGTGCGATTTGTAATTGAATCCGAAACGGAAGGCGAAGCGAAAGCCGTTCGTGAATTGGAGATCCTTGCCATTATCCCCAAGGGATTGACAAGTGGCGCTGGTGGTGCAGAGAGCGGGGTCCGCTCCCAAATTTGTGGATAGCAAAGATTCTCCGGCGCTGAACCAAAGATCGGCCGATTGTGCCCACACGGTTGCTGAGCCGGCCAGCAAAAAAACCGCCAAGACTGTTTTCATGACTTCCTTGATGCCTTTATTTAAGTTTGAGTTTCAGGGAACCTCAATTCGCCCTTGCAAATACTTTACTGCACCTGGGGCGATCCAGAGGCGGGGCGGCTTCCGCCTCTGGAAGCTTGCGGGCCTTGGCATTCTGATATACTAACAGGCGCTTAAACCGAGGAGGTTAGACAATCACATGGCGCCACGTCTCCAGCAGTTCTCCAAGCTTGTTTGGCTTGTTCCCTTTGGAATCGCCGCATTATCGTTGTTTGCGCTCGCGCAGCAACCGGCCGCCGGTCCCGGGGCGGGGAAGGCGAAGGGCTTCAAAGGCAAGGAAGGAGGTCCGCGGGCGCCTTTATTTTTCAAGGAGGAGTGGAAGCAAACGCCGGCGGGCGGCGAGCATGCGGTGACGCCGGCGGAAGCGGTTTCCAATCCGAATCTCGAGCTTAAGCTTTACGGCCCGGATGCCAAGAACATTCAGTTGACGGGCGCGGCGGGAGACGAAGGCAACCCGATTCATCTCTGGAACGGCCTTACCGAATCGCCGATCGCGGTGACGCTGCGCGACAAGAATAACTTTGTCGATCTGACGGGAGTCGCGCGAATCAAGTGGAACACTAAGATGTCGGGGCTGCACCAGGTCCATCCGGTGGTGAAGCTCGCCGACGGCACGTGGCTGATCGGGGATCGTGGAACCGGCTCGGTGGTGGATTGGCACGAAGACGACTTTTCGCTGGCGGAGGTGCGCTGGCTCCGGCTGGACATCAACAAGATCCAGACGAAATCCAATTTTTTGGAAAAGGTGGATTTGAGCAAAGTGGACGAAGTCGGCTTCGCGGACCTGATGGCGGGCAGCGGGCACGGTCCAGGGGGCTGGGCCGATGTGGGCCAGATCGAAGTTTACGGCAGGCCCGTGGCGCGCTGATTACTTTCTAGCGGCCATGGTCTTGGGAGTCGGCTGGGCGTGCCCCAGCACGGCATGAGGCTTGTAGGGTTTTTCGAGCGCCGCGACTTCCTCGGGAGTGAGTTTCAATTCCACCGCCGCGATGAGTTCCTCCAGATGCTGTAGCTTGGTTGCGCCGACGATGGCCGCGGTGACTCCGGGGGCCTGGAGCACCCAGGCGCAGGCGACTTGCGCCGGCGAGACGGCGCGGCGCGCGGCTACTTCCGACACGGCGCCGGCCACGGCGAAATCATCTTCGCTGTAGTACATGTCTTTGGCGAAGGTGTCTAGTTGAGAGCGAACCGTGGAGCCGCCGCCGCGCTGCCGAGTACCGGTGAGAAACCCGCGCGCGAGAGGACTCCAGGGAATCACGGCAAGGCCCTGGTCCATGCACAGCGGAATCATCTCGCGCTCTTCCTCGCGATAGACCAGGTTGTAATGGTTCTGCATGGAGACAAAGCGATGCCAACCGTGCTGCTGGGCGGTGTAGAGGGCTTTGGAGAGCTGCCAAGCCGCCATGCTGCTGGCGCCGATATAGCGCACTTTTCCAGCTCGCACCAGCGAATCCAGAGCATCCAAGGTTTCCTCGATGGGCGTGAGGGGGTCCCAGCGGTGGATCTGATACAGATCGACATAGTCCATGCGCAAGCGCCGCAGGGAGCTGTCGCAGGCTTCTAGAATGTGCTTACGGCTGAGGCCGCGGCGGTTTGGCCCCTTACCCATCACTCCATGGACCTTGGTGGCGACGACGACATCGTCGCGCGAGGCCATTTCCTTGAGCAAGTCGCCGACGATCTGCTCGCTGACGCCGGCATAATAGACGTCGGCGGTGTCGAAAAAATTGATTCCGGCGTCCAGCGCCGTTGCGAAGTGCCGGCGCGCTTCGTCTTTGCCGACGTGCCATCCGCGGGTTCCGGTGGCCCAGTCCGGAAGCGGGCCTTCCCCATAGCTCATGCAACCCAAGCAGATTCTCGATACGGTGATTCCGGTACTGCCAAGTTTGGCGTATTGCATCGTTTCTGCCAGTTTAATACCCCGCCGGAAAGCCGGCGGCGGTTGCGCTATCGTGAATGCTGATGAAAAAAATCGAAGCCATCATACAGCCGCACAAGCTGGAAGACGTGAAGGAGGCGCTGAAGGCCATCGGCATCGACGGCATGACGGTCACGGAAGTGCGCGGGCACGGCCGGCAAAGGGGGCACAAGGAGGTCTACCGCGGAATGGAGTACCAGGTGGACCTGCTGCCGAAGATGAAGCTGGAGATCGTTATTCCCAGCGAGCGTTCGACCGAAGTGATTCGGGCCCTGGCGGATTCAGCCAGGACAGGAAAGATCGGGGACGGAAAAATATTCGTTTACGACGTGGCGGAGGCGATCCGGATCCGGAACGACGACCGGGGCGAAAACGCGCTATAAGCCGTCCGCCAACATGGGAAGCGTTTCCAGGGGGCCGGGGGCGGCGCCTTCGAGGGGAAGCAAGCGCGGATCGAGGAGGCGGCCCGGCTCGATATTACCCATGGCCGATAGCAGCGACTCCTTGACGCGGGGATAATCTTTCTCCAGATCGGCGATCAGGCCGCGCAGCGAGCGCCGGACGGCGCCGGAGCGCTGGGAGCAGCCGCAGGGAATTACGGGCGCGGCCAGGGATTCGGCAAAGCGCGCCGTCAAATCTTCGGTGACAAAGACGAGGGGACGAATCAGGCGGAAATCGCGCCGGCTGGACCAGGTAACCGGCGGCAGCGCGCTGGTGCGGCCTGTGAACAGAGCGTTGCGGAGAAAAGATTCGCAGAAATCGTCGGCGGTGTGGCCGAAGGCGATGACGTTGGCGCCCAGACGGCGAACGATCTGGTAGATGGCGCGGCGGCGATAGCGGCTGCACAGATCGCAGCCGTGATGGGGCTGCTCCTCGATGAGCTGGACCGATGGATTGTCGCGGTGATAGGTCCAATCGACGCCCCGAGCCTTCAGATATTCGCCCAGGGGCTCGAACGGACGCAAGAATTTCCCCTGTTCGACGGTAAAAGCGCAGACGGTGAATTCCACGGGCGCGCGCTTTTGAAGCAGAAGCAGCGACTCGAGCAAAGTGAGCGAGTCTTTTCCTCCGGAAAGGGCCACCGCCACGCGATCGCCGGCGCGGATCATTTTGAAGCGGGCGACGGCCTCGCCGACCTTGCGGAGGAGAAGCTTTTCGAGGTTCAAGGAGGCTTACCCGTGACCGAGGTACATCAGCCAGCTCAATCCGAAGATCGCGGCGATGAACCAAGCGAAGCAGTAGGCGGCGTAACGGACGCGCTCCTTATCGGTTCGCTTGGTGATCACGCCCAAAACGACCGAGGTCAGCAAGGCGAAAACGAGCGAGGCTTCGAAATGCGAAAGAGCGACCTTGGGCATGATTATTCCTTTTGGCCGGTGGCGATTTCGTAGGCGTCGACCATGCCGAGCAGGTTTAACAGGCCCGCGGCGACCAAAAACTTCGTGCCATAGTCGTGAACGTGTCCGGCCACGTCCGGCTGCGCGTAGCCGAGCCACACCGTGAGAAAATAGAGAACTCCGCTCATCAGGTTGCCAAGAAACCCGCCGACATAGATCACGGTGGTGAGCAGGTCACCGGTCATGGGACTGAACAAAGCCCCGCGCATCATTAAGCCCAACAGAAACATCGCCGCCACGCAGGCCGCGATGAGGCCGCCACGCCCATACCTTTTGAGGAGCAGATGGCCTCCACCCGGGACAAACCAGGCCAGCAGCACGGCCGGCAGCCAGCCGCCCGTGGAAGCAGCATTTTTATTTTCCACACTCTAATTTTATCGCACGATGACATTGTTACCGGTACGAATCGCGCCAGAGCAGCTTTTGGACTGGGCCGCCAGAGCCATGCACGTGGTGGTGATCATCGGCCTTGCGTGGCTGCTGGCGCGCCTGGCCCGGCGCCTTCTTGCGCGCCTCCAGGGTTACTCCATTGGGGTTATGGCGCGCCGGGGCAACGCGTCGCGAGGGGAGCTGGAAAAGCGTTCGAGGACGATTCTCACGGCTTTGCGCCAACTGGTTACCGCTTCCATATGGCTGATCGCGTTGCTCACGGCGCTTCCCGAGCTGATTCCGAGTTTCCGCATCGAGCCGCTGCTGGCCGGACTGGGCATTGCCGGGCTGTCGCTAGGCCTGGGGGCGCAGACTCTCATCAAGGACTGGCTGGGAGGGCTGTTTCTTTTGCTGGAAGACCAAATCCGCATTGGAGATTCGGTGACCATTAATGGCGTCTCCGGCGACGTGGTGGAAATGAACCTGCGAACCACGGTTCTGCGAGCCGAAAGCGGAGCCGTTCACGTGATCCCCAATGGCTCGATCACGTCGCTGGCAAATCTGACGCGCGAGTATTCTTACTACTTGTTCGAGACGACCCTGGCGCATGGGGCCGACGCCGTCGAGGCCCTGGAGATTCTGCGGCGCGCGGGCGAGGAACTGGCGGCGGAAGAGCCGTTTAAGGACGCGATTCTGGGGCCGCTGGAGGTTATGGGAGTGGAGCGGCTGGGGGAACGCGGCGCGACGCTGCGCGCCCGCATCAAGACGCTGCCTTCCAAGCAATACTTGGTGGGCCGGGAGCTGAATCTTCGGGTGAAGGAGCGCTTCGACCGCGCGGGAATCGCGTTTCCGCCGCCGTATCCGCCAAAGGGATAATGGACTTCATGCAAGCTTCCGCCGGGCATTTCTTCTCTACGTCCGCAACGCCGGAAATATCGCCGGAAGTAGCTGGCCAAGCGGAACGATACCGCGCGCAATTTCTGGCGGGCCGGCCGTTCAAGCACGTCGTCATCGAAAATTTTTTCGAGGCGGCGTTCGCCGAGCGGCTGCTGGCGGAATTTCCGCGTTTCGATCCAAGTTTGGCCCGCAATGAGGGAGGCGCCTTGGGCGGCAAGGCCGTGAACACGAATCTCCGCGCCATCAGCCCGGCTTACCAGCAGCTTTATGACGCGATCGGCGCGAAGCCATTTCTAGATCTGGTGAGCCGCCTTTCCGGCATCCCGGACCTGATTCTGGATCCGAAGATGTTCGGCGGGGGCACGCACGAAAATCTACACGGGCAGGAGCTGGACCCACATGTCGATTTCAACTACGACGAAGCCCGGCGGCTGCACCGGCGTTTAAATCTCATCGTGTATCTCAACAAGGATTGGGCGCCGGAATGGGGAGGGGCGCTTGAGATCCACTCCAATCCGCGCAGGCCGGAGGAGAACCAGATTTCCCGCTACGATCCGCTGTTCAACCGCTGCGTGATGTTCGAGACGAATGAACGCTCCTGGCACGGGTTCCCGCGGATTGATTTGCCGCCCGACAAGCGCCATCTTTCGCGAAAGTCGATTTCGATTTATCTCTACACCGAGACGCGGCCGGCCGAGGAGACCGCTCCGCTGCACGCGACTTTTTACGTGCAACGTCCGCTGCCGGCGCATTTCCGGGAGGGACACGTTCTGACGGGGGACGACATCGCCGAACTGCGCAGGCTATTAATCCGGCGCGACGGCTGGATTGAGCTATACCAAAACATGGAGCTGGCGAAGAATCGCGAAATCGCGGAAATTTCGTCGTACTTGTCGCTTCTGCGATCTCGGGTGCGCGCGCCGCTGACCGGCTATGTGGTCCAGGAAGGGGGAGCGGAGGGCGTTTACGACGCGGGAGACTGGGCGGGTTCGCGCGTTCGAGTGCGTATCAGGCCGATCCAACCCGTCACCGGGCTGTTGCTGCGCGGCTTTCGTCCGGACTGGGCGCCGGACGCATCGGTCGGCATCGCGGTAAACGGCATATTGTTGGCGCAGAGCGGAATCAAGGGCGAATTCGAGATCGGCGCGGCGCTGGGGGAGGCGATTCGGGATGTTTTCGAGGTGGAGATTACATCCGATTCTCCGGCGGGATGGGCCGCGTCCCGAGGGGACGATCGCGACCTGGCGTTTCTGTGGACCGAACTGCGGGTTGTGCATTAAGCGGGGAGGGGAAGTCTACTCCGCCGGCATGAGATTCGGGATCTTGATGATCTTTTTTTGAATTGCGTACTGCACCAGTTGGGCCTTGTTGTGGATGTCCAGCTTGCGCATGAGATTGAACTTATGCGCTTCCACGGTTTTGACGCTCAAGTTCAGGGTGCAGGCGATTTCCTTGACCGACTGGCCCTCGGCCAACATTTTGAGCACCTCGCGTTCGCGGGTGGTCAGGGTGGCGAAGCGGGGCAGGCGGTTGGCGGACTTGATGCGGCTTCGGAAATCATCCACCAATTGGGAAAGCATGCGGGGGCTCAGATAGCTGCCGCCGCGGCAGATATCGCGCACCGCGGCGATCAGTTGGGGCGTGGGGCTGTCCTTGAGGACGTAGCCGCTGGCGCCGACTTCCATGCCTTCGACTAAGTAGTCCTCGTCGTCGTACATGGTGAGGAATAGGATTTTCGTTTCGGGGCGATTTTTCTTGATCTGGCGCGTCGCCTCAAAGCTGCTCAAGCCCGGCATGCCGATATCCATGAGGATGACGTCGGGACGAAGCTCCGCGGCCTTGTCCACGGCGTCGCTTCCATTGGAGGCTTCGCCGACCACTTCCATATCCGGTTCCGTGGAAATTAATGTGCGGATGCCCTGGCGGAACAAGGTATGATCGTCCGCCAGCATAATTCGAGTCTTCGACATAGTCTTTCGTGCTCTCTCCTGCCGGAGGTCCGGCCGGCGCGACGCTGCACCGCGGCCTCGGCGGAGGCGCGGTACATCGAGCGTCCTATAGGGATATCGGCAATTCGACGGAAATCTTTGTACCCATTTTGGGTCCCTGCGTACGGCTTTTCACCTGAAATCGTCCGCCTAAAAGGGCCACGCGTTCCTGCATTCCAGACAGGCCGAAGGAGCCGTGGCGGGACAGGGCCTCCCGGACGTCAAAGCCGGCGCCGTTGTCCTGTACGCACAGGCGCAAGATCCCGTCGGTGAAATGGAGCGAGATATTCACCTGACTCGCTCCGGAATGTTTGCCGATATTATTGCAACATTCCTGAACCAGCCGGTAGACAATAATTTGAGATTGGGGCGGGAGCGCTTCCAATTTGGACATTTGGAGCTTCAACCGGCAAGGATGGACGCGGCGGAAGCGGCTCAGCAGTTGGCGAAGCGCGGCGGCCAGGCCCAATTGCTCGAGCACGGCCGGGCTGAGAGCCGCGATCAGCCGGCGCATTTCCAAGATGGTGCGTTCGGTGAGGTCGCGCACCTCGCAAAGTTTGGCGATCCACTCGCGCCGGCCGGCTTCGGAATCGGCGGGGACGGACCGCTCGAGCATCTCCATTTGAAGGCGGATGCACAGCAGGCTCTGTCCGGCCTCGTCATGAAGCTCGCGGCTGATGCGCCGGCGCTCGATCTCCTCGACGTGGAGCATGTGCTCGGCCAGGCGCCGAACCTGCTCTTCGCGCCGCGCCAGATCCTCCATCAGACGCTGCTTTTCGGCGGCCATCAAGCAGCGCTCCGCCGCCGCGCCCAGCAGTTCCTTTTCGCGCGGAAGCCATTCGTATGGTTTCCGGAAGACAAGCTGCATCACGCCGGCGACGCGGCCCCCGGTAGCCAAGGGAATCGACCAACAGCTTTGAAAGCGCCTGGCCCAGGCCGGATCCAGCGCCAGGCTCGCGGAACGTTCGTGGGAGTCTGGAGAGCCGAGAAGCACGCACTGAGGCTTGGAGATTCTTTTCCGCAGCGGCGCGGGCGCGGGAATCGAATCGGAGGCGTCATCGGATGGGGACGAATCCTCGTGAGGCCATTTTGCCTTGCGCGTCCAGGCGGACTGTTCCTCATTCAGCATGTACAACCGTCCGGCGTCGGCCCGCGACGCTTTGATCAGCGATTCCAGAAACCGGCGCAGCAATTCCTCCAGATTCCGGGATTCCAGCTCAATGCGGAACTGCTCGTAGAAGGACTGCGTTTCGGCTTCGCGGACCTGGTAGTAGGCGTTGTTGAGCGTCAGCGTAACGCAAAAGTGGAGTTGTTCGCGGACCCACCGCAGATTGCCGGCGGAGGCGGGCCGCTCCAGATGGGCGATCCACAAGCGGTTATATTCCTTCAGGGCCTTCAACACCGCGCTGGGGGGCAGATTGAGCTTAGCCAGGCGGCGGCCGTTGTATTCCACTTGCTCGATAAATTTCAGCAGGGGGCGGCGCTGACGGAGAAGCCGCAACGCCGCGCCGGGCGTGATGGCAAGCAGCGCGCTCCGCTGCCGGGCTTCGAATCCGAGCGTGCGCAGCCGGCAGAGAAATTTCCGGTCGAGTCGGGCGGCATAGGGGCCGGCCCAGACGGCCAGGCGTTGCATCTGTTCTCGCAGCCGATCGCTCAAAACGTCGGCGGCGGCGGCCAATTCCGGCGACAGCGCAGAGGGGGCGCCGCCGGCATCGGCGCGACGCCCCGCATGTCCCGGAAGGGGTGAACTCCGCCCGCAGGCTGCGCGCGTGGCCGAAGCGAGGGCGGCCGCGCTTGCTTGGCGGGTGGGGCGCCCTGAGTTTTTGGGCAACCGGGCGGTCTGCACAATCTCTTTTCGGCGGCTGGCGCAACATTCTTTAGCGCTGGTTGCAGGCCGTTGCCCCATCCGGCTGGTGGCCGCAGCCACGAAAGCGGCGCAGTTCGGGGAATTCGAGCCGGCGGTTGGGCCGCGGCGGCTTGGGATTTTGTTTGAGCCTGCTACAATAGCGCGAGCCCGTGGTTCAAACCGCCTCCAGCGAAGTCGCCCGCGACATCAACCGGCGCAGCGTGTGGAACCTGATCCGCACGCGGCAGCCGATTTCGCGCGCGGATTTGGCGAGGCTCTCCGGGCTTCAGCGCTCGACGGTTTCGCTGATTGTCGAGCAGCTTATCGATGAGGGTTGGGTGTTGGAAGGGCCCACGGGCCGGCTGCCGCGGGGCCGCCGTCCCACCTTCCTGCGTCTGAACGAGCAGCGGCTGATCGTGGGGGTGGTCGTGCGTCCGTTGCAAACGACAGTCGCCTTGGCCGACGTTAATGGCCGCCTTCTTTCCCGGGAAGTGCTGGAGACGCCGCCTGGTCCCAAGGCTGGGGTGCAAGCGATTGTCGCGGCCATCCGCCGCCTGAGCCGCACGGCGGGGGGCAAACCCATCGAAGGCGTTGGAATCGGCCTGCCGGGCAGGGTGAATCACGCCGCAGGCATTTTGACGTTCGCTCCGAACCTGGGCTGGCGCGATTGCGATTTGCGGGGTCCGGTGTCTCAAGCCACCGGGCTGGAGGTGGAGGTAGAGAACGCGGCCAACGCCTGCGCGCTGGCGGCAGTTTGGTTCGACCGGCTGACCGAACAGGCGGGGCGAAGCCAGGCGGTCTCGAACCTGGTCGCCATCACCGTATCGGAAGGCATTGGAACGGGAATCGTGATGAACGGCGGGCTGGTGCGCGGCTATCGGGGCATGGCGGGCGAATTCGGCCACGTTCCGCTCGATCCGCACGGTCCGCCGTGCGCCTGCGGCAGCCGCGGATGTTGGGAGGTGTTCGCGTCCAATCGCGCGGCCTTGCGCTACTATCAGCAAAACGGCGCGGGTTGGCGGGAGGGCGGCGCATCGACGCTGGAGTTTCCGGCGCTGCTTCGGCGCGCCGAGCAGGGCGACGTGCGCGCGGGCGAAGCGTTGGACCGGATGGCCCGCTATCTGGGGCAGGGCATGCGCATGGTCGTGGCGGGGCTGGCGCCGGAGCGCATTCTGATCATCGGGGACCTGACCGCCGCCTGGCCCCGCTTCGGGCCGATTCTTGAAAAGGAAGTGCGCGCGCAGGCGCTGCCCGGAGGGTGGCCGCCACAAGTGGTCCCGGTTCACGAGGACGGCCAGGGGCGGATGCGTGGCGCCATCGCGCTCGTGTTTCAGAAGCGATTCGGGGCGCCCGCGGCAACGTCTTAAACGCGGCCGCCAGGCGCGGCGCCTTCCTGCAGGCAGCCTAATGGAGCGGGGGGGCAAAACCGGCGAAATAGTTTGAGCCTACAACAAAGCCGTCCGGCGAGGCGCGCCTTGAAAGTCAGATTTTCAGGTCCGCCACCAAAGGCAGATGATCCGACGCGATCACGGCGAGCCGGTCCCTCTGAAAATGCGCGGAGGCGATCTTCAAGTGATGGTCGCAATAGATGTGATCGAGATGCAGCAGCGGCAGAAAACCCGGATAGCCCCGCGTGCGCCGAAGATGAGCGGCGATATCGCTGAAATGGAACTCGGCGGAAAGAGTGCGCGTCACCAGGCCGTGAGTCCAGTCGTTAAAGTCGCCCAGCACGATGCGGGGCCCGGAAATATCGACAGCCCGCAGCAGATCCTGGTCCATAAGGCGGACGGCCTGCTTTTTTCGCTCATAATGCGCCGTGCCGAGGTGGACGTTAAACACGTGCACCAGATGACGCCCAATTTTGATATCGGTGCGGAGCACGCCGCGTTCCTCGCGGCCGCAAACGCTCAAATCGATCTGGCGGATGCGCTCAAAGTCCCAGCGGCTGAGAGTCACATTGCCGTAAACCCCGCCTCGATGTTTGCGGGTTTCGCCGATGGCGAAATATTGGCCTAATCGCCGGGCCAAATAGCGAGCCTGGTGGTCTTCAATCGAAGGCCCTTCGCGGCTGACCACTTCTTGCAGAGCGACGATATCGGCTCCGACGGTTTCCAGCACGCGCGCAATGCGCTCCACGCGCGTGCGGCTATCGAGGCCGCGGGCTTTGTGGATATTGTAGGTGGCAATCCGGATGGCTTGCATTTGCCCGAAGCGGTCACACCTGGTCTTCGATGAGGGCCGCGAATTCCTCTTTGGCGCATTGCAGAAGGCCGCGCTGGAGCCAATCGGAAAGCTCGACTTTCCTGCATCGCGATAAGTCGGCGCGAAAAATGGATTCCATTTGCCGCACCAACACGGGGTCATGGAAGCAGACGTTGGTTTCCTCGCTCAGCGCAAAAGAACGATTGTCAAAGTTGGCGGTGCCCACGGTGGCCCAGGCGCCATCCACCACCATGGTCTTTTGATGCAGCATGGTGGGCTCAAACTCGTAGATCTGCACTCCTGCGCGGAGGAGCTTGCCATGGAGGCGGAGGCTGTTCTGCCGCGCCCACCAAGTGTCATTGTGCTTGCCCGCCACCATCAGCTTGACATCCACTCCGCGGCGGCAGGCGCGGGCCAGGATATCGATGACGCGCGCGCCGGGAATGAAATAAGGATTGGCGATGTAAAGGGACTTGCGAGCGCATTGCACGGCGATGACGTACATGGTGGCCGCCGCGCAGGCGCCGGCGCAGGGCGAGCTGAGGATGGTCTGGATTTCGACAACGCCGGCCGGGGGAATGGCGGGGAAGAACTCCGGCCCGCTGAGAAGCTCGCCTGTCGACAACAGCCAGTTTTGGGCGAAGCCGGATTGCTGCGCCGCGACGGCGGGGCCCTCGACGCGAATCTGGACATCCCGCCATTGGTTTTGGGTTTGCGCTTTGCCGAGCCAATGATCGGCGATTCCGGCGCCGCCGGTGAACGCAATCCGGCCATCCACGATGAGGGATTTGCGATGGGTGCGGAGATTGGCGCGGTTCAAGGTATACCAGTGAATGGGGTGAAACCAGGCCAACTGGCAGCCGGCCTGTTCCAGGATCCGCAGGTTTTTTTCGCCGATCGTGGCGGAGCCGACGGCGTCCACAAGCAGCTTGACCGGAATTCCCTCGCGAGCTTTGTCGGCGAAGGCTTGGGCGAAGCGCCGGCCCACGCGGCCGTCCCAAAAGATGAACTGTTCCATGGTGACGGAACGTTGCGCGGATTCGATCTCGTTCAGCATGACGGGATAGAACTCGTCGCCGTCGTTGTAAATTTCAAGACGGTTTCCCGGAATTAGCGGCATTCCCGTCAACCCCGCCATAGTGTTCCGAAACTCGGGCCCGCCGGCGGCGCAGTTAGGTTCAAGGGCGTACAGGGCGGGGTGCGAGTGGCTGGAGGTGTGATAGAAGACAAAGGAGATTGCGGCGGCAATAAGGGCCCAATACCAGTGCCGGAAGCCGTACAAGACCACGGCCGCCGCCAGCCATAGCCACCAGCTCCGGAGGGCTCTCCGCGCCCGCTCCCAGCCGTCGGCTCCGGTGAGCGGTTGCAGTTTCGGGCGGGGGGCGAGCCGGCGGAGATGGCGTTTGCGAACGCGAGGCTGGAGCCACCGGCGAGACTCAGCCGGTTTGGACGCCGTTGTGATCCCCGGTATGACGTGCACAGCGCAAGGTGGCCGCGTTTCGATCTCTCAATTTTGAGGATTCCCGGCCTCAGGCTCCAGTTTCATTTCGTGGAGGGTGAAGGGGAGCAAAAGAATTGACGCGCCGGCTCGGGCTAGCCGATCTTTCCATTACAGAGGAGTATAGAGAACATGAAACGCTTGATTGCCTCTGCCTTTATGGCCATGGGTTTGGTGGCGGGCGGCGTCTGCCAGATCGCTTCGGCGCAAAACCAGAGCGATGCGGCGCCCTACACGTACGGCCAAAGCTCCAACATGCCGAACTACGGCGAACAGAGGGTGTATCGTGGCGGACGCGGCGGCTACTGGGGCCTGCTCGGCCTGTGCGGCTTGTTCGGTTTGCTCGGCTCGCGGCGAGCGCGAATCGCCGACACGACGGGACGGATCCAGGGAACCTGGGAGCCCCGGCCGACGCACTGAGCCGTGGTCACTGCCGGTAGAAAAAGCCGCCCAAGAGAATGGCGAGCACGACGAAGGTGATGCAGACATAGATCCAGTCGCGCTCCACGGCGAAGGCGGCCAAGGAAAACGCGACGCGGGCGATCGGGGTGGCGATTAACAAGAGCAGGCCAAGCTGGATCACGCCGCGGCAGTTTTTTCGCGCCGCGGCGTGAATCGCGCCGGAGACGCCGCGGAACTCCTCGGGGGCAGGTCGAAAATCGGCGAAGGCGACCCTTTCGCGGCCGTGCTGAGGGAGCAGGCAGAGGGCGCCCAGCAGCACCACCGCCGAAGAAAAAACCACGCCGAAGCGAAGCAATTGGCCTATAATGCGTTCCATTTCGTATGCCAGCTCCTTACATTTTTCCCCGGATTCCGCTGTAAATCATCTCGAACGCCATGGCGGCGACGACGATTCCGAAAATCCAGCGCAGGGCGCGCGTGCGGGCTCCGGCCAAAAGTTTTGCGCCGAGCATCGATCCCGCCAGCACGCCGAGCATTACCGGCATGGCCAGTTCCGGCGCCACCCAGCCGCGGCGCAAATAGATTCCGGCGCTGGCGGCCGCGGTGACGCCGATCATGAAGTTGCTCGTAGTCGTGGAAACCTTGAAAGGAATTTGCATGGCGCGATCCATGGCGATCACTTTCAACGCGCCGGAGCCAATTCCCAGCAAGCCCGAGACGGTCCCGGCGACCCACATGAGCGCCATCCCGGTCTTCACGCGGCGGACATGATACGGCTTCTGGCCGGAGGAGGAGGGGTAGACGCCGTCCAGCCTCAGACGCGACGCCAGGGGATCGGAATCGCCACGGTCCCCGTCTTTCTCGCGAAGCCGCGCCGATTGCCACGCCGCGTGCAGCAGCACCAGTCCGAACACAATCGCCAGCGCGGACGTGGGAACTTTGCCGGAAAGGTAGGCCCCAAAGACCGCGCCGATGGTGGTCGCAATCTCGAGAAACATTCCGATGCGGATGTTGGTGAAGCCTTCCCGAACGTAAGCCGCCGCCGCGCCCGATGAGGTAGCGATCACGGAAACCAGGCTCGCGCCGATTGCGTAGCGGATGTCCACACCCATGAGCAGGGTAAGGGCGGGAGTAATGACGACGCCTCCGCCGAGTCCGGTGAGCGCGCCAAGACAACCCGCCGCAACGGAAATAGAGAAAACGAGGGGAGCGAACTCGAGGAGGCTCATCGCGCGGCGCGCCATTCTCAACGGCTGGGCAGGCGGCTATTAGAATCATCGCATCTTCCTCAGACCCAACGGCCGCAGACCCAACGGCCGCAGACCCAACGGCCTTGCTAAGAACCGTCCTACTGCCGTATACTTGGCATTATCGGCTCGGAGGATCATGAACGTGTTGGAGGACGACAACACAAAGACCGCACGAAGGATTTGGAGCGGCGTTGGAATCGCCTTGTTGCTTCCGCTGCTGGAGCCTCATTTGAAGGCCGACATCATCACGCAAATCGGCGGGGACACGCGGAATTTCGTGATTCTTTATACGGGCGGCGGCGGTAAGGCGCTGACGCAGTCGCAGGGGAATATTACCGGAAACATTGGCGTGGGGGGCACGGGAAGCGTCAAACTTACCGGCAGCGGCGTGATTGATGGAAACATCGATTTTTCGGCTCCCAATACGGGGCAGTTCAGCATCACACCTTCCAAAACCTTAAACGGCTCGGTGAATTACAGCCAGCCGGACGTGGCCACAGACCTTACCGACATCGCCAGTTTTTCATCGGCCGTAGATGCGGAGCCCGGATTCAATCTTGGAGCCATTAACCTCTCCAGCGGTCAGGGCTTGACGGTTAACGCCAGCGCCGGCGTTCCGGACGGCCAAGGCAATCGAGTTTTTACGATTTCATCCTTCACCGCCGCGGCGGGATCGACGATCACAATCAACGGCGATCTAGCAGGCGATAACGTGATTCTCAATTTGGACACGCATGGCGCAACCGCGACTCTGGACGGCAACGTCATTTTGAACGGAATCACGGCCGATCAGGTGTTTTTCAATATCACGGGCGGCGGCGAACTGAAGATCGACGGCGGCTCGGTGCAGTCGGTCGAAGGGGTGTTTGCGGATACGAATGGCCAAATCTTTGTGAGCGGCGCAACCATTGGCGGCCGTCTTTTCGGGGGAGACGGCAAGAACATGGAAATTGTGTCGAACGCCACAATCGATTCGCGCACCCCGGAACCCTCCGCGGTTGTCCTAGCCGCCACGGTGCTGCTGGGGTTTGGTCTTGCGTACAAACGGGGATGGTTCCGCCGCAGGCCGGCGTAAAGGCGTGCTGAGCCGGGCCGGGGCGTCCCTGGCGGCGATCCTTTGTATTTTTCTATACGGAAGTTGCGCCCGGACTCAGCGCTCCAGAGCGGACCGGTTTCTATCGCACGGCCAGTCCTTGATGGCCAAACAGGATTATGCGCGCGCGATTCTGGAATTTCGGAACGCCGCCAATCTGAATCCCAAGGACCCCGAGCCCTGTTATTGGCTAGCTCTGGCGTATCTGGATTCGGGAGACTACCGGGATGGCATTGCGTCGCTGCTTCATACGATCGAGCTGGATTCGCGCCACGCGGGAGCGCAACTAAAGATCGCGGAGCTAACTTCCGGATCGGCGGCGGAGGAGTTTGGGGGCTCGGTTTGGGATTTGGCGGAGAAGCGGCTGAGGACGATTCTCGCGGCATGGGGCAGCGCGGCGGAGGCATCCGCGGGGCCAGGGCAGGCCGCCGATCTGGAGCGGCTTGCGGCAAACAATCCGCGGGACCGGGAAGCGAAATCCCGGCTGTTTCAGGCGTATATGGTCGAGCGGCGTTTCCCCGAGGCTGAGCGGCTGATCGAAGGCGTTCTCGAACAGATTCAAACGCGGCAGAAACGGGCGGATCGCATCTCTTTGTTCAAGAGAATCGTCAAGCGGTTCTTGTTCGACGACACGGAGCCAGCCGCCGGCGCGCAAGACCGGGAGGAGGAAGACCCGTCCGCCGAGCAGGCCGCCAACGATGCGGACCGCCAGCGGCAAAATCTGGAAAGCGCCGACGCGCTGGTCGAGCGCGCTCATCTGTATCTGGCGACCGCGCGAGCCAGGGAAGCCGAGCAGGACTTGCTGCAAGCTCTGCGGCTGAACCCGCGCGACGGACTGGCGCACTATCTGATGTCGGTGGTGCATCAAGTGCATGGTTCGGAGCGCGCCCGGCGCGAGGAACTGGCTCAGGCGGTGGAATGCGATCCCACCTGGCTGACAGCCCGGTTGGAGCTAGCCCGATCCCGAAGCCAAGCCGGGGATGGGTTCGCCGCGCTGAAGCTGCTGGACCAGGCGCCCAAAGCCCAGCAAAGCAGTCTCGCATACATCACGGAGCGCAACCGCACTCTGCTGGCGATCGACGACCGCGGCGCGTTACAGAAGAGCCTGGATCAAGCGCTGGGAGCAGCGAAGAACCCGAGTTTTCTTCTGCAAGAGGGACTCCTGCGGCTGCGGATGCGGGATTTGCCGGGAGCGCGGAAATACTTGGAGATGGCTTTGGCGCTAAATCCGGAAGACCTTACGGCGCTCGATGCGCGCACGGAGAGCTATATGGCCGGAAAGCAGCCGGAATTGGCGCTATCGACGTTGCGCGCGCACGTCTCGCGTTATCCCAATTCCCCGGGGCTGCAATATCTGTTGGGAGTCTGGCTGACGCGGTTGAATCGCTCCTCGGAAGCGACCGCGGCGTTCCAAGCGGCCGTGCACGCGCGACCCGGCTTCTTACCGGCATTAGAAAAGCTGCTCGACCTGGAGATGGCGGCCGGCAACCAAGCCGCCGCGCGCCAGACCATTTCTTCGATCGCCGCGGCTCCCGGCGGCAGGGCGCCGGCCGAACTGGCTCTTGGCATATTAGAAGAAGGTCCGGGAGGCAGCGCTCAGGCGGCCATCGCCCACTATCGCAACGTTCTGAACGAAGACCCGGATAATGTCGCCGCGCTCAATAACTTGGCCTATCATCTCGCGGGAGATAAAAGCAGCGCCGAAGAAGCCTTGTCGCTCGCGTTGCGGGTGAAGCAGCTCGACCCCACCGATCCCTCGGTCGACGACACCATTGGCTGGGCGTACTATAACCGCGGCTCTTATTCCCTGGCGGTCGAGCACTTCGAAGCCGCCGTGGCGAGACAGCGCAACGCCCAGCGCGAATATCACCTGGCGATGGCTTATCTCAAAGCCGGGAACCCCAGCAAGGCGCGCACGACTCTAAGCGAGGCTTTGAAAATGAACGATAAGATTCCGGAAGCTTCCCTTGCGATGCGATTGATCGACCCGCCTAACTCAGCCGCGCCGTAAGGCCACGATTGCCAGCACCGTCGCCAGAAAGGTGAGCGCGCCTCCCAACAATACGCTCCCGGGCATGTATTTCATTTCGATTACATGCCGCCCTCCATCAACCATAACGCCCCGAACCCCGCCATAAGCCCGATAGATTTCAACGGTCTTGCCATCGACTTTGGCGCGCCAGCCCGGAAACCACGTATCCGTTAAGATGACCATGCTGCGGCATTGCAAGTTGGCGATGATGCGCACGTGGTTGGGAATATGAATCGGCATCTGGACATCGTCCTCGCTGCCGGAGCAGGCGCCGAATACCGGGTTTGCTCGTTCGGAAAAAAAGACTTCACGGCGCGGGTTGAATCCGGGGCCGGGCGCCCTTACTTGCCGGTGAACGCTCCATACGCGTGGGAAGGCGGTGGGGTTCTCAAAAACTTTCAAGCCGCTTTTGCCTGTGAAAACTTCTTGCATGCCGGCTCTTGGAGCAGATTTTCCAAAGTAATACCTGACGCCGAAAAAGTCCTTGGCTTGAGGAGAAAAAAGGTCCATTTTCCAAATGTTTAAGGGAACACTTGCGCCGTAAGAGTTGAAGCTTTCCACGCCATACCAGTCTCCGAGGTTATATGGTATGGCGTTATCGTCGTATTCGATGCGAACCGCTTCGCCGCGCTTGCGGACGTAGTCGATCAAATCGCCGTGCAGGGAGAGCGGACGCAGATAGCGGTTCAGCTCGGGATAGAAGCGATTGGGAAACGGGTAAGTGCTCACGTTGAACAGCTCGAACAGAACCAACCCGATAATGCAGACGAGACCTGCCTGAGGAGAAAGGCCGCCGGTGCGCCAAGCGGCCAAGGCCGCGGCGCCAAGAATGGCGGCGATTGCGGCCACCATCAACCGGTCGTCGGTCGCAGCCTGAACTTTTGCCGCGAAAAATAGGAAACTTACTGCGGAAACCAACGCGCCGAGCGCCGCCAGGACCCATCCGGCCCGCCGCGACCAGAATGCACTTTCGGGGCGGGGAAGCAGGTCGGACGCATAGGCGACCAGCGGCGCAAGAGCCACGGAAAATACAATCGATCCCGCTCCGGGCACGCGCGCCTTTTCCACCAGAGGAACCAGCGAATAAAGGACGCCGTGAAAGACGCTGTTGGGACCGAGAGTGAACAACAGCCCGCCCAGCGCCATGGTAGCGAGCCATCGAACCTGGCGCTCGCGCCAGGCGAGAATCGCTCCGAGGACGCCCAAGCTAAACGCAATGGCTCCAAAATAGAGGCCGAACCGGTCGAGGCCGGGAAGAAAGATTCCCAGTAACGACAACGGTTTTTCCGAATATTGTTCATGTATGGAATAAGGAACGGTTTCGTCAAATTGGACGGGTTCTGCCGCGCCCACCCAGCGGACGGCGCGCCGGCCGTACTCGGCGGTTGGAAGGGTCTGGAAAGCGCTGGCCATTGCGGCTACGATCAGCGAAACAGCCGCCAGCCGCGCGATATGCCAGTTGAGCTTGCCTTCGCGAACGACAAGCCAAATCCACAAAGCGATAACGGCCATGGAGACAAAGAGATTCATCTCATGATGGCCGGCCAGCCAGCCGAAGCCGAGAAAGAGTCCGGAGAGCAAGGAATTGGCCAGGGGACGTTCGCCTCGTTCCGCGCGGAAGAGATAAAGAAAGACGAATGGCGTCCAGACCGCGCCATTGACGTGCTGCGGCGCACCTGTGTGGCCCACGTAGCCGCCAAGCCCATAAACGCATCCGGCGAGAATCGAGGCGCCACGGGAGCGGCCCAGACCTCGCGCCAGAGCGTAGCAAGCCAGCGCGGCGAAATATCGGATGAGGACGAAGTACCAATGCAGCGCCGACTGCCGGATCCAGCCATGCCTCAGCGGAACCAGAAACAGCAGCCAGTTGGGAGGGTACGCCGCACCCGGCTCCGTTTCTCCTACCAAGGGCTGGCCAAACCAGCCATTGGGGTCCCACAACGGAAATCGCCCCTTATGCCATTCGCCCGCCTGGAACTGAAGCCACGGCAGGTTCTCATTGGCGGCATCCGGGTTTTCAAGCCAGGTGTATTGGTTGGTAAGGACCAGCTTCCAGTAGAAAAGGACGACGATTAGAAACAGGATGCCGGGGCCGAGCAGGCGTTGGTATGCGGCGCGCACTTCTTGCGATCTTAGCGCGCCGCGCGCGTTCCGGCGGCAGGCGCGCGCAGAGGAGCAGGAGTTGGGGCGTATGCGGGAAAGACAATGCGAAACAAGGCGCCGCGGTTCTCCGAACTCTCCACGGAAAGCCGCGCTTGGTGAATATCGGCGATCCACTTTGCGATCGCCAGTCCGAGTCCCGAACCCTCTACCTGGCCCCTGGACGGATCGGCGCGATAGAAGCGTTTGAAGATATGCGGCAAATCCGCCGCCGCTATTCCGATTCCGTTATCTTGAACGGTCACCTGGGCTTGCGTTTGAGTCGCGCTCAGGCTCAGGCGGATCGCGCCGGGCGACGGCGTGTATTTGACGGCGTTTTCCAGGAGGATCCACAACAATCGCTGAAGAGTAGGGAAATCGCCGTAGACAAGCGCGGCTGAGCCGCCGTCTAGGGAGAAGGTAAGGACGTGGCGGTGCGCGTTGGCCAGCGAAAGCGCCCTATCGAAGACGCTGCGAGCCACCTCCGCAAGGTCGACCGGCTCAAAGGCCGGACGGGCCGCCGGGGAGTCGGCCCGGGCCAGAGTCAGCATGTCTTCAAGGAGCCTGGCGGCCTTGCCGCTTTCTTCGATGATTTCCTGAAAAGCCTGACGGCTGCGGGCGTCGGCCTGTGGATTGCGCCGCGCCAACTCGGCGACCGTGCGGACAAACGAAAGCGGGCTGCGGAGCTCGTGCGATGCGTCGGCCGTGAATCGCTGGATTTCGTTCACCGCCGATTCCAGCCGCGCCAGCATCGCATTGAAGGTTTCCGCAAGCCTTTGCAACTCGTCAGCCGTCCGGGGAACCGGCAATCTTTCCGAGAGATTCGATACCGTAATGGAGCGGGCGGCGGCCGCGATTTGATCGACGGGCTTGAGCGCCCGGCGGCTGAGCCCATATCCGCCGAGGGCCGACAGAGCCAGCAACGCGGGAATGGTCCAAAGCAGGCCGGCGGCGAACGTGCGCAAAACCTGGCGACTCCCCTCCAAAGGCGCGGCGACCAGAAGAACCAGCCGGCCGAGCTCGGAAGAGTACGGCCGCGCAAGCACTCGGTACGGCTGCCCGGAAAACGCGACTTCTCTGAATCGCTCCGCTTGCAGCGGCGCCGGCGACGGCCAGGGAAAAGCCCGCGCGGCTGAGGAGGGAGATGGCAGGAAGGGAGAGCCATCGGTGTTGAACACCTCGATCAGCCCGCCGCCGGTGGCGTCCGCGAAGGCTTGAAACTTGCGGGCCCGTTGTTCGGGCGGATCCTGGCGCATCTGGTCCAGCAAGTCTTTCAGACGGTCCGCGCGACGATCGAGGGTGCGGGAACGCGCCGATGTCAGCGTGCCGTCCAGAGTGAACCACATCGCCGCGGCAAATAAAGCCAATCCCACAAACAGCACGGAGGAAAACCACAGGGTGAGGCGGAAGGAGATCGAGCGGCCCTTCATCAGCTCGCCGAGCCGGGCTCGCTCCGCAGAGCGTAACCAACTCCCCGAACCGTGTGCAGCAGCTCCGTCTCTCCAGGCCGCGTGATCTTCGACCGTAAAGAGCGGATAAAGACGTACAGATTGGCTCCGCTGCCTTCCGATTCCGTTCCCCAACCCTGCTCGATCAGCGCTTGACGGGTCACGATCGATCCGGCGCGGCGCATGAGCATTTCCAATAGGGCGTACTCGGTGCGGGTGAGCGAGACGGTCCGCTCGCCGCGCTGGAGTTCGTAGACGCCTGGCTTCAGCCGAAGATCCCGATAGACCAGTTCGGCCTGCCCCGGCGTTGGGGCGCGGCGGGCCACGGCCCGCAAGCGCGCAAACAGGATGTCCAGCTCGAACGGCTTGGTCAAATAGTCGTCGGCTCCGGCATCGAGCCCATGCACGACGTCCGCCTTGGCGTCGCGGGCGGTGACGATGATTACGGGCGTGAGCAGCCGGGCTTCCCGCAGCTTCCGAAGCACGGCGAATCCATCCAGCCTGGGAAGCATTACGTCCAGCAGAATGGCGTCGAGAGAAGACGCTTTGCTCAGAGCAAGCGCACGATCGCCGTCATAGGCGAGCAGCACTCGGTGCCCTTCGCTCTCAAGCGCTCTGCGCAGGAGGTCGGCTGTTTTGGGGCGGTCTTCAGCTACCAGGATCTGGATAGATGCTATTTTCCGCGGCGAATGTTACGTAACGGTCACAATACCGTGAAAATCCTTTGGCGAACGGCATTTCTTTAGATTGTTTTTAAACTCGCTTGCTCTAATGCCTCTATGCGGCCAGGCGGAGGAATCCGCCAAGGAGGCCCAAGTGGAGGAAAAAAGGAGATGTCAGGTTTCGCGGAGAACCGTCTGATTCGCACCGCAATGCCGCTGTTGATTGCGGCCGTCAGCGTGGCGGCGCCAGCGGCCGGCGCCGACGCCACCGGAGGCGTGGCCGGCCGCATCGTGGATGAGTCCGGGGCGATTCTTTATGGCGCGCAAGTCCGTTTGGACCCGCTCGGGGCGAATGCCGCATCCGACGCTCAGGGCGAATTCTCGTTTCCCAATGTTGCCCCCGGCGACTACACCCTCGTCGTCTCCTACGTGGGATTCGAGCCGCTTCAGACGGCCGTTACAGTAGCCGCGGGCCAGGTGCAGCGCGTGGAAGCGCACATGAAGGTCGCATCGGTAAGCCAGGAGATTTTGGTCACCGCCGAGCGTCCCCGGGGGGAAGCCGAAGCCATCAATCGCACGCGCACCGCCGATAACCTCCTTCAGGTGCTTCCGGCCGAGGTGATCACTTCGCTGCCGAACGCCAACGTCGCCGACGCTTTGGGCCGGCTGCCCTCGGTCACGCTGGAACGCATCGAGGGCGAGGGGGTTTACATCCAGGTGCGCGGAACCGAACCGCGCCTCAGCAACGTAACGATCGACGGCGTTAGCACTCCCTCGCCCGAGCCGACCGTGCGTCAAATCCGCCTCGACGTGATTCCCGCCGACTTGGTCGAATCGGTGGAGATCAACAAAACGCTCGCCCCGAATATCGACGGAGACGGCATCGGCGGGTCGGTCAACTTGAAAACCAAGACCGCGGGCGAGTTCCCCACGTTGAGCCTGTTCGGAATCGGCGGCTACGACCCGATTCTGGGAGGACGCGGAAACGATCAGTTCGGCGGCACGTTGGGGCATCGTTTCGGCAAGGCCCGCAAGCTCGGAATTCTATTCGGGGGAACCTACGACTACAATGGGCGGGGAATCGACAATTTTCAGCCGGCCATCGATCCGGCCTCGACGTTCAGCAAGCCCATTTACGACAACAACACGATTCGCGAATACCGCTATTACCGCAACCGGTGGGGATTCGCGGGAACGGCGGATTATAAAATCGGTCAATTTTCGAGCATTTATTTTAAGGGTCTGTACTCGAATCTTCAGGATTATGGCGACAAATGGTACTATGAACCCACCTCCAGCGGTTCGCCGAAGTTCTATACGTCCAGCAAGCGGCCGGACGCCTCGATCAGCAGCTCGAGCCTGGGCGGCAAAAAGCAGTTTGGAGGGTCGATGCTGAGTTGGGAGGCGTCGGCGGCGCGATCCTACGAGCTGGATTCGGCCGGCAACCCAAAGGCAGATTTCTCCTGGATCGGCCCCAAGCTCACCTGCGGCTACGATCCGAGCGCCCAGACCAACCCGCTGGTTCCGCACTTCGGCAACAATTGCGACGGGCCCAATTCGCCGCTGTTTAACGCGTCCAGTTGGGGTTTCAAGGATCTCACGACTTCCACCGGCTTGAGCGCGCAGATGAATCTCACGGCCTCGGCTTCCTATTCCGTTACCTACCACGCCGGCTCGCATTATGGAATTTTCGAGTTTGGCGGCAAAATCAGGAATGGGCACAAATACCAGAACGCCACGGAAAACGTTTATGACGGCTGGAACGCCGCCAGCTACCCCATGACGCAATTTTTAAATAATTTCACCACGAACAACTATCTGAACGGTTACTATTTCGGAGGCCACTACGGACCGGTATCGGACTTCAATAAGCTGGAAAGTTTTACGCTCGCCAACCTGGGGGGCTTTCTGGATGGCTACAAAACGGCGGCCAATTCCTTTCCCAACCAGTTCAGCATTATCGAGCGAATTTCGGCGGGTTACCTGATGAACACCATCGAATTGGGGAAGTGGCGGATTGTGGCGGGAGTGCGATTTGAAGGAACGCAGATGAACGCGCGCGGCTATAATGTCACGCTGCTTCCGGCCGGCAGCAAAAACTGCGCCAATCCGACCGGATGCGGAGTTCCCGCGCCCGCCGTCACCAAGCCTTCTTACGTGGACGCTTTGCCGAGCGTTTCGGCCCGCTACGCCCTCTCACGCGACTCAGGGCTCCGGCTCGTCTACGGCCGCGGCCTGTCGCGTCCGGATCCCTATCAGTTGGTTCCCTACGTCACCGAGGACGATTCCACCAATCCAGCCACGGTGGCTCTCGGCAATCCCCATCTGAAGCCGGCGCACGCCCATAACTACGATGCGCTCTACGAGCATTACCTGAATCCGGCGGGCCTGATCCAGGCGGGCATCTTCTACAAGCAGTTGAGCAATACGCTGATCAGCACGTCCTATGCAGCCGCGAGTGGGATTTATCAGGGCGATCTGGTCTCACAATGGATTAACGCGGGCGATGCGCGCCTCTATGGATTCGAAATTTCCTATCAGCAGCGCCTGTCGATGCTGCCGAGACCGCTCGGCGCGCTCGGCATGTTCGCCAACTATAGCTGGACTGCGTCCCGGGTGGACGCCATTCCCGGCCGGCCTGACAGCCCCGCGCTTCAGCGCCAGGCGCCGCACACTTGGAACATCAGTCCCTCTTACGATCTGGGCCGCTTTTCGGTTCGCGTAGGCTTGTCCTACAACGGCCCGAGCATTTATCAATACGAGTACCAGACCTCCTCGGACGTGAGCGGGCTCGGACCGCATGGCCCCACGGGCGACGTTTACACCCTGCCGCATCTTCAGCTCGACGCACAGGCGAGCGTTCGGCTGGGCGGCGGCTTGAGCGCGATTGTATACGGTCTGAACTTGACCGACGAGGTCTTTGGCTATTACACCGGCAGTCCCATCTTCGTCAATCAACGCGAGTGGTACAAGCCGACCTACGCGGCAGGACTGCGCTACACGCTCAATCGCGAAAGATAGCGTCCGTAGCTCCGCGGCAGGCGGCGCGCGGCGGTGCGATGGAGCCAGAGTGGTGGTTTTGGGCCACCGCACCGAGCTGGCAATTTCATTTAACATAAGTACAATCAAAGACTTAGCGTTTGGCCCCCAGAGTGCCCGTGTAACGGTGCGGATAACGATATGAATGGGGCGATGCGTGCGGCAATTCTGATCGGAGCGGTTCTGGTTCAAACTGCCGTCGCCCAAACTCCAGGCGCGGCTGCGCCCGCGGCACAGCAGAATTCGAACGATCCTGGCTACGCGCCCGATCACGGAGTCGCGCGGCTGAGCCTGGCTCAAGGCGGCGTCTCGGTGCGGCGCGGCGATACCGGCGATATGTCGGCGGCGGTGGTCAACGCTCCTCTCATGGCGGGCGACCAAATATCGACCGGGGATGGCTCGCGAGCCGAGATTCAGTTCGACGCGCTGAATATGATCCGGCTTTCCTTTGCGACCGAAGTGCGGTTGAGCGAGTTGCAATACAAGCAGTATCAGGTTCAAGTGGCGCAGGGAACGGTGATGTTTCATGTGGCGCGCGACAACGACGCGCGCGCCGAGATCAGCACGCCTACGGTGCTGGTGAGGCCGGCGAGGCAGGGAAGCTATCGGATCGCCGTGAACGCGGATGGAACTACGGAAATTGCGGTGCGTTCGGGCCAGGCGGAGATTTTCGGACCCACCGGATCGGAATACGTCAACGCCGGACAAACGATGATGGCTCGCGGTTCCGCGTCCGATCCGGAAGTACGCCTGGCGGCCAGCGCGCCGGCCGATGAGTTTGACCGCTGGAATGCGGAACGCGACCGGGTCTTGGACCGCGCTACCAGCACGGGTTACGTCAGTCCCGATGTGGCTGGCGCGGAATCGCTGGATCCCTATGGGCAGTGGCGCAACGATCCGCAATATGGACAGGTATGGGTTCCCAACGAAGGTCCGGACTGGGCCCCGTATCAGGATGGGCGCTGGGTGTACGCGGATTACTACGGTTGGAGTTGGCTTGGCGCCGAGCCGTGGGGTTGGGCTCCTTATCACTATGGGTTCTGGTACTGGAGTCCGTGGGGTTGGGCTTGGTGGCCGGGCCCCATTGGAGCGCCGTTTTATTGGCGGCCGGCGCTGGTGGGATTTTTCGGCTGGGGCGGGGGGTTCGGCTTCGGTTTTGGATTTGGTTTCGCCAACGTCGGTTGGGTGCCGCTTGCGCCGTTTGAAACGTTCCACCCCTGGTACGGCAGAGGATTCGCCGGCGGCCGCGTGAATATCGTCAACAACGTGAATATCGTGAACACGTATCGCAACGCCCGGTTCACGAATGCGGTGAGCGGCGTTCGGGCGGCGGATTTTGGACGAGGCGCCGTAAATGGCCGGAGCATGGTGCGCCCTTCGCAGGCCGATCTGGCTCGCGCGGGTTCGGTCCGCGGTGCGATGCCGTTCACTCCTGGCGCCGCGAGCCGGCGCTTTTCCGATGCCAGCGTGCCGGCGCGCGGCATGCCGCAGACTCGATCGAACCTCCAGTTCTCCACGGCGGGTTCGCGCCTGGCGGGCCCCCGAGCGAGTAATGCCTCCGGCGCTAGTCCCCGAAGCTTTGCGCCGTCGCCTGGCGGGACCTCTGGATCGCGCGGCGCGGTGGGGCCGAGCGTTGGTTCAAACGGCGGATGGCGTCCTTTCAATCCCTCGGCCTCAAACGGCGGGGCGCGGCCGCCCAGCTTCAACAGCCAGCCGCGATCCTTTTCGACGCCGCAGAGACCGCCGCAACAGGCTGCGCCGCGCTATGCGCCGCCCGCGCCGCCCAGCTCGCCTCAATATTCGACGCCGGCGCCGCCCCAGCGGAGCTATTCCGCGGCGCCGGGCGGAAATCGCGGAGGCGGCTATGCGCCGCAGCAGCGGTTGCAGATCAATCCGCCGATCGTACGCGATCGCGGAAGTTCGCCGGGCGGAAATCGCGGAGGCGGCTTTGGCGGCGGAGGCTTTGGAAGCGGCGGCGCGCGCCCAAGTGGCGGCGGAGGTGGCAGCCGCGGAGGCGGCGGCCACGGAGGCCGGCGGTAGTCCGAAAGGTTTCTTCCCTCGTGCGGCCCGGTGGAGCAAGGTTCCACCGGGCCTTTTTTTGTTGGGCGGCCGAGGGTACAATTTATTTTAACATAATATGTGTTATAGGAAGTTCAGCCAGCGACTTGCCGAGGGCTGGCTTCGTTTTTTCTCGACTGCGGGCCGACCCGCCGGGTTGTTGCAGTCCTTCGTCTAGAGCTTAGAAATGAATCCAATTTATCAACGACTTGCGTGTTTAAGTCGGCGGCTCTGGTTGCATAAGGCGCTCAACATCCAGGCATGAAGAAGCAAACAACGGCGGCCTCGCGCCGCTGGGGTCGACAGGAGACCAGGAATAACGACTATCTGGCGGACGCGGTCAGGCCGCTGCCGCCTGCGCCGGCGGAGAACGAAGGCGCTATCAAATTCACCGCGCGCGCCAAGACTGGCGCGTTCGCCAAGTCCAGAGCTAAGGGGGGGCCGAAGGAGAACGAGGGCTTCATCGACAGCAAGAACCCCTTGGCCGCCGGTTCCTCCACCGAGGATATCGACGACGGAAGCCGTAACCAATGAGGCCGCTGGAGCGCTGTCCGCGCTGCGGCGCCGCGCCTGTCGGGGGTGAATGCCCCGCGGGTTGCATCACCGATTTTCCCTTGGCCGCGACTACGGACCCAATCCAAACCGAAGATTGGTATGTGGGCGACAACGGCCAGGTGCTAGAAACCGAGGACGAAGAACTGATTCCCGGCCAAGAGCCGGCTTAGAAAGGAGAGACAAAAGTGGCTGCAACTGTATCCGGAAGTAAAACGTGCACGCAGAGCCTAGCGCCGCACTTGAGCGCGGCGTATTTGACCACGCTGCTGGCGACGCCGATCGAAAATCTCACCGTCGCGCAACTTCGCGATTTGACCGATGCGCTCAAGCGCGTAAGCGGCGGCGAAGCCCGCACCAGCGTAGTGGGGACGCTACTCAAATGAAACTCGACCGGCGAAACCTGCCCGATTCCGATTTCGCTTTGCCGAAAACCAGGCAATATCCGATTCCCGACCCGCTCCACGCCCGGCTCGCGCTGGGCGAAGCCAGAGCCAACGCCACCGCCTCCGAACGGAAGCAGATCGCCGAGGCGATCCGCAAGCGGTATCCACAGATGGCCGCCGAGGCCGATGAATTAGCGGCCTAGCCGAAACCGCAGTCTTTGAGGCAGGCCTCCATCGCGTCCACGGCGAAATTCGCTTGGTCCTCCGTAATCATCAGCGGAGGACACAAGCGAATCGAGTTGTTCCCCGCCCCCAGCACCAAGAGTCCCCGCTCAAAACACATTTGGACCAATTTGTCGCGCAGCTCCGGGTGGCGCTCCTTGGACGCCTGGTCTTTCACCAGCTCGATTCCGATCATCAATCCCAGCCCACGGACATCCCCCACGACGGCAAACCGATGCGGCCAATCCTTGATCCTCGACATGATATGAACGCCCATGCGGGCGGCATTCTCAATCAAGCCATTTTCAAGAAGGTCCAGCGTCGCCAAGGCCGCCTCCACAGCGACGGGATTGCCGCCAAACGTGCTCGCATGAGACCCGCGAGGCCAACTCATCAGGTCGGCCCTGGCAATGGTAGCGCCCAAAGGCAATCCGCTGGCGATGCCCTTGGCCAGAACGATCACATCTGGGATAAGCCCGAAGTGTTCACATGCGAACATCTTGCCGGTCCTTCCCATGCCTGTTTGAACTTCGTCCAACACTAGAAGGATTCCGTACTGATCCGCCAGACGGCGCAGATCCTGGAAAAAAGCCGGCGGCGGGACAATGTAGCCGCCTTCTCCCTGGATCGGCTCGACAAAGATCGCGGCCACCTCATGGGGCGGCAATGTGGTTCTAAAAAGCTCATTTTCAATCAGATCGACTGCATTTGTTCGATCGCGATAGCAATCCGGATACGGAACGTGATGGACGCCGGGCATTAGAGGAAAAAAGCCTTCTTTTTGAATGCTTTTGCTCGCTGTAAGCGCAAGCGATCCCATGGTGCGGCCGTGAAAGGCCCCGGTGAACGCGATAAATTGACTGCGCCCAGTATGATAGCGGCAAAGTTTTATAGCGGCCTCGATCGCCTCCGCTCCGGAATTGCCGAAATAGGCGCGCCGGGGAATGCCTCCGGGGACAAGCGCGGCAAGGCGCTCAGCCAGCCGCACCATGTTCTCGTAGTAGAAGTCCGTTCCCGACATATGGATAAGCTGCGCCGCCTGAGCCTGGATCGCCTTGACTACCTTAGGATGGCAATGACCCGTGGCGACCACGGCAATGCCGGCGGCAAAATCGAGAAACCGGTTTCCGTCCGGATCCTCCACAATGGCGCCCTCGCCCCTGGCCGCCACAAGTGGATACAGGCGTGTATATGAAGGAGATATGACGTGGCGGTCCCGTTCAATGATCGCCTGGGCCTTGGGACCTGGCAGGCTGGTTTTAAGTTTCGGCAGCATCTTTTCCTCGCCCGTGCGCATCTTTGATAACAGACTACTAAGATTATTGCATAGCTACTTGCTAAGCTGTGCTACAATCCTCCTAGAGGTTAGGAACTTATGGATTTCAATCGTTTCACCGAAAGGCTCCAGGACGGGCTGCGCGCCGCTCAGTCGCTAGCGGCTCGGAACGGCCAACAACAATTAGACGTTGACCACCTGCTATTGGCGCTTCTGGAGCAGGAGGGCGGCCTGGCGCAATCGATTCTGGCAAAGGCGGGGGTGAAGCTGGAGGATGTCCATCGCCATTTCAGCCAGCAACTGAGTAAGTTGCCCCGGGTGTCGGGACCGGCCGCCGGGATGGACCAGATCTACATCAGTCCCCGGCTCCAGCAGTTGCTTCTCAAGGCGGAAGACGAGGCCAAGCGGCTCAGGGACGAGTACGTTTCCGTAGAACATGTGCTGCTGGCGGCGGCGGATGAGAAAGCTTTCAAAGAGCTGGGCCTGACGCGCGAGCGGCTGATGCGCACCTTGCAGGAGGTTCGCGGGTCCCAGCGGGTGACCTCGCAAAACCCCGAAGCCACCTATGAGGCGCTTGAAAAATACGGACGCGACCTCACGCGGATGGCCGCGCAAAACAAGCTCGATCCGGTGATCGGCCGGGACGAGGAGATCCGCCGCGTCATTCAGGTTCTGTCGCGGAGGACCAAGAACAACCCGGTCTTGATCGGAGAGCCCGGCGTCGGAAAGACGGCGATCGTGGAAGGGCTGGCGCAGAGGATCGTGCGCGGCGACGTTCCGGAGGGATTGAAGGACAAACGGGTGGTAGCCCTGGACATGGGCGCGCTGATTGCGGGAGCGAAGTACCGCGGCGAATTCGAGGAGCGCCTGAAGGCGGTGCTGAAGGAGGTGCAAGCCTCCGAAGGCGGCATCATCCTTTTTATCGACGAGCTGCACACGGTGGTGGGCGCCGGCAAAGCGGAAGGCGCCATGGATGCGGGCAATCTGCTCAAGCCCATGCTGGCCCGCGGCGAGCTGCACTGCATCGGCGCGACCACTTTGGACGAATACCGCAAATACGTGGAGAAGGACGCCGCCTTGGAGCGCCGCTTCCAGACCGTGCTGGTGGATCAGCCCAGCGTGGAGGACGCAATTTCCATTCTGCGCGGGCTCAAAGAGCGATACGAAGTGCATCACGGCGTCCGCATCAAGGATTCGGCTTTGGTGGCCGCCGCGGTGCTCAGTCAGCGCTATATTTCCGACCGCTATCTGCCGGACAAGGCCATCGATTTGGTGGACGAGGCCGCCGCGAAGCTGCGCACCGAAATCGACTCGATGCCCGCTGAGCTGGATGAAATTTTACGCCGGCAGATGCAGCTAGAAATCGAGCGGGAGGCTCTCAGGAAGGAAAGCGACGCCGCATCGCGCGAGCGGCTGGCCAGGATCGAGAAAGAGCTGGCGGAATTGAAGACCGAATCCGCCTCGCTCAAGGCGCAATGGAAAGCCGATCAGGAGAACATTCACAAGCAGCGCGAATTGCGCGAGCAGATCGAGCGGGTTAAGCAGGAAATCGAGCAAGCCGAGCGCGCCTACGATTTGAACAAAGCGGCCGAGCTGAAGTACGGCCGGCTGACGGCGCTGGAGAAACAATTAGCGAAAGAGACGCGCGAAACCGTTCTGCTTAAGGAAGAGGTGACGGAAGAGGATGTGGCGCAAGTGGTGAGCCGCTGGACCGGCATCCCCATCGCCAAGTTGATGGAAGGCGAGGTTCAGAAGCTGATCCATCTCTCCGATGAGCTGCATAAGCGCGTGGTGGGCCAGGACGAAGCCGTCGACGCCGTGGCCGACGCCGTGATGCGGGCTCGCGGAGGGTTGAAAGATCCCAAGCGCCCCATCGGAAGCTTCCTGTTCCTTGGCCCAACCGGCGTCGGGAAAACGGAACTGGCCAGGGCGCTGGCGGCCTACCTGTTCGACGACGAGCGCGCCTTGATCCGCATCGATATGTCCGAGTACCAGGAAAAGCACGCCGTTTCGCGGCTGGTGGGAGCGCCTCCGGGATATGTGGGCTACGAAGAAGGGGGGCAATTGACGGAAGCCGTGCGGCGGAGGCCCTATTCGGTGATTCTGCTGGATGAAATCGAGAAGGCGCACAGCGACGTTTTTCACATTTTGCTGCAAGTTCTCGACGACGGCCGCCTGACGGACGGACAGGGGCGCACCGTGGACTTCAAAAACACCATAGTAATCATGACCTCGAACGCGCCCAAAGACGAGCTTCCCCGGCTATTCCGCCCGGAGTTCCTAAATCGCGTTGACGAAGTCATCGTGTTTCACAGATTAACCGAGGAGCACTTGAAGAAGATCGTGGACATCCAGTTGGAGGCGCTCAGGGCCCGGCTGGCCGAGCGGCACATTGAGCTCGAGCTGACCGGCGCGGCGAAGGAGCATCTCATCCGCCTGGGTTACGATCCGGCCTACGGCGCCAGGCCGCTGAAGCGCGCCATACAGAAGGAGCTGGAGACGCCGCTGGCGCGGAAGCTGGTGGCCGGCGACATTCGCGACGGGCAAAAAGTAATGGCCCATGCGAACAATCGCGAGATGACGTTTGAGGTGGAGACGCCGGTGGAGGCGTGAGCATCGAATAGTTGAGGCTTTATGGCAGAAATTAAAAGACAAAACGAACCGCAAAGCTTGCCATTGTTGGCGCTGAAGAATTCCGCCCTGTTTCCCGGCCTGTTGATGCCGCTCTCGGTGGGGCGTCCGGCATCGGTGGCCGCGGTGGAGGCGGCGCTGGCCGCCGAGGACAAAGAACTGGTTGTCGTGGCGCAGCGCGACGCCAACGCCGACCGGCCCACCGCAGCCGATTTGTACACGGTGGGCACGCGGGCGTCCATTCGAAGAGCCAATCGCCAGCGCTCGGATCAGATCGACATCATGGTGCTCGGCATGGAGCGCGTGGTGATCGTCAAAGTGGAAGAAAACGGGTTTTTGAGGGCCAAAATCACTTCCCTGCCCCTCCCCGACGATTCCAGCCGCGAACTGGAGGCGCTGGCGCTTTCGCTGGCGGAGCTGGGATCGAGATTTGTCGGCTTGGCGCAAGGAGGCGCCGCGCCCCAAGAAGTAGCGCGCATGTTCGCCTCGCAGGAAGATCCGCTGCAACTGGCCTTCATGATCGCGTCGCTGATGAACCTGGAAGCCTCCAAGGAACAGTCGCTGCTGGAGACGCCCACCCGCCTGGAGGGCCTCAGGATGGTCCACGGCTGGCTTTCGCATGAAGTGGACGTTTTAGAGATTCGGAATAAGATCGCCAACGAGGCCCGCGAGGAGATGTCCAAAGAACAAAAGGACTACATCCTTCGCCAGCAAAAGAAAGCCATTGAACAGGAATTGGGCGAGAAGAGTCCCGATCAGGCGGAAGTGGAGGAGTTGCGCGAGCGGCTGGCCAAGGCGGAGTTGCCGGAAGAAGTCCGCAAAGAGGCCGAGCGTGAAATGGCGCGGCTGGAAAAGATGCCGGGAATGCAGCCCGAGCATAGCGTGATCCGCACCTGGTTGGAGTACGTATTGGAGCTGCCTTGGAACAAGCGTAGTGAAGACAATCTCGATTTGAAGCGGGCGCGGAGCGTGCTCGACGAGGACCACTTCGGAATCACAAAAGTAAAAGAACGTATTATCGAGCAGCTCGCGATTTTAAAGTTGAACCCGGAAGCCAAGGCCCCGATTCTGTGCTTCGTGGGCGCGCCGGGCGTGGGCAAGACTTCGCTGGGGCAATCCATCGCCCGCGCGCTGGGGCGAAAGTTCGAGCGCATGAGCTTGGGCGGCTTGCATGACGAAGCCGAGCTGCGCGGCCACAGGCGGACCTATATTGGCGCGCTGCCCGGCCGCCTGATCCAGGCCATGAGGCGCGCCGGCTTCTCCAATCCCGTGCTGATGCTGGACGAAGTCGATAAGCTCGGACGAGACTTCCGGGGCGATCCCGCTTCGGCGCTGCTGGAAGTGCTGGACCCCGAGCAGAACAAATCTTTCCGCGACAACTACCTCGATTTGCCGTTCGACTTGTCCAAGGTCCTGTTCATCACGACGGCCAATTCGCTGGATCCTATACCGGCTCCGCTTTTGGACCGCATGGAGATTCTGCAGCTATCGGGCTATAGCGAGGAAGAGAAAACGCAGATTGCCCGCCGGTACCTGATTCCGAGACAGTTGAAGCAGGCCGGATTGACGGCGGAGCAGTGCCTGATCGACGATGAAGCGCTCAAAAAGCTGATCCAATCCTACACACGCGAGGCCGGCGTGCGGCGGCTCGAGCAGGTGTTGGGCCGCATGGTGCGCAAGGTCGCTGTGAGGTTCGCGGAAGGCAACACGTCGCCGGTGTCGGTGACCAAGGAAGATGTTCCCGAGCTGCTCGGGCCCGAAGCGATCCTGCCCGAAGAGGCGCGCAAGGAGTTGCCCGCGGGAGTGGCGACGGGCTTGGCCTGGACCGAAACGGGAGGCGATGTGCTGTACATCGAGGCGGCCATACTGCCGCAAGGCAAGGATCTGATTATCACCGGACAGCTTGGCGAAGTGATGCAGGAGTCGGCCAAGACGGCGCGTAGCTACCTGTGGAGTCACGCTTCGTATTATGGACTGGAGGCTTCCCAATTTTTAAATTCGGGGCTGCACATTCACGTGCCGGCGGGGGCGATTCCAAAGGATGGTCCTTCGGCGGGCGTCACCATGACGACGGCTTTGGCGTCGCTCTATTCCGGTTTGCCGATGCGTAGCGACACGGCCATGACGGGCGAAGTGACGCTGACAGGGCTGGTTCTGCCAATCGGCGGAGTGAAAGAGAAGGCGCTGGCGGCGCGGCGCGCCGGACTAAAGCGCATCATTTTGCCGCGCGGCAACCAGAAGGACTTGCGTGACCTGCCGGAAGAGGTTCGCAAGGAGCTGGATTTCGTCTTCGTGGACCGCGTGGCGGACGTGCTGACAGCGGCGCTGCCGGGACTCGCTTTCGCGGCGCCGCCCGCCAAAGCGGCGTAAAGCGAGCCTCCGGCTAGGGCGTCGGTAAGATTTCGCCCCACATTACCTGATACGCCTCGATCCCGCCTTCTATCGTCTTGCCGGCGCGCACGAAAACGTGGGTGTTGACGCGAAGATCGGCTGGCTCGGCGCGCATGCCGTCTCCCACGTAGCGCGTATCGGGGCGCAGGGCGAGGGTCGTTTCGCCGCCGTTGGTTTTCAGGGTGAGCAAGCGCGAAGTGAGGCGCACGACGACGCCGGCCAGCGTGCGGTCGCCGCGGGGCGTGAAGAAAACGGATCGCAGTCCGGCGCTCTGCTCATGGGCGCCCGGCTCGTGAGAATGCCTGGCCCGCTCGGCCGCCAAACGCTCGGCCTGGAGGTCGATCACCTGCACCATGCGGGCGTAGCAGGCGCTGGAGCCGAGCCGGCGGTCGGCCAGAACTTCCAGCGTCTCTCCCGTCTTCAAGGAGGAAACCGCGATGCGATGGCGATCGCGCGCGACGTAACTATGCGAGTCATAGTGGCAAACCAGATCCGCGCTCGCGCCGGGGGCATCCGTCCGAATGGTCAGATCGCCGGCCGCGTTGGTTCCCAGCCATCCCTGAAACGCGCCGCGGAAAATGCCCGAGGGCATTTCCTTGGTCCCGCCGAAAGCCGCCGCAGCCGGGGGAGTTTGCGCCGCCAGCGAAACCGCCAATAGCGCCCAGAAGGCCGGAATCGGGTGCATGCCTTGGGGCTCATTATACAATTTGGAGTTGATTCCTTTCGTCGAAAAGGCCGGGTGCTGGTTCCTCCACTCCGGCATCCGGGAGCCCAGCGGCGGAGTCGCGCGCTTCCACTTGTCAGATACGGGAAAGAACGTGGGCGTTTCCGCGGAGATTACCGGCTACGCTGCGAGCGCGCTGTGCTATCTGCACTCGCTCTCGGGCCAGCCGGAGTATCTCGACGCGGCCGTGCGAGCCGCGCGGTATCTGACCCGCGAGATTTGGGACTGGGGCGCTTGCACGTTTCCCTTCGAACCCCACTCGCGCCTGGCCTACTTCTTCGACTTGGGCATTATCGTCCGCGGCCTTTTGGCCGTGGGGCGGGCGACGGGCGAACGGGAGTTTTTGGACCGGGCGCGAGACGCCGCGCTGTCCATGGCGTTCGATTTCATGGGCGAGAAAGGATTCCACCCGGTGATTTCCCTGCCCGATAAACAGCCCGTTCCTTATGAGACGCGGTGGTCGCGAGGCCCGGGTTGTTATCAGCTAAAGGCGGCGTTGGCGTGGCTGGAGACCGGCGAGGAACACGCCGTGAAGCTGTATGAGTCGGCGCTGGCGTACGCGCTGGCGACGCAGGAAACGTTCCTTTTCGCCGAATCCGATCGCGAAAAGCAGATGGACCGGCTGCACGCCTACTGCTATTTTTTGGAGGGCGCGTTGCCCAGGGCGGACCGGCCGGCGGTTTGCAGCGCGCTTTCCGGCGGCATCGAGCGGGCCGCGCGGCTGTTTCGCGAAATCGCCCCGGACTTTGAGCGGTCCGATGTTGCCGCGCAGTTGTTGCGGGTGCGGCTGATCGCCCACCATCGCGGCGCCGTGCGGCTGGATGAAGCGGCGGCGGAAGAAGAGGCGCGGCGCGCCGAAGCGTATCAAGCGCCGAGCGGCGGCGTCTTGTTCGGAAAGAAAGGCCGGACCGTGCTGCCGCATATCAATCCGGTTTCGGCGGCCTTCTGCCTGCAAGCGCTGGATCTGTGGGAGCAACATTGCTCTGGCCGGTGGACGTTCGAGCTTCCCCATCTGATTTGAACGCGGTCAAGGTGCTGTTTGCTTCCGGCTCCGACGCCGCGATTGCGCAGACGCTGGAAAAATTCAAAGATCTCATGCCGGACCTGCCTCTGGTGGTGGTATCGGAATTCGCGCCGCCCGCAAGGGAAAATGGCGGCGAATGGATTCCCTATCACGTGAGGCGGCGCTGGAGCGAGAATCGCGCCCTGATTCATGGCAGGCTTCGGGGCCGGAGCATCCGTCTTGCAGCCGTGATTTTGGAGCCGGGGACGCCGCATCGCCGCATGCGGCTGCTGGCGATCACGCTGGCTCCGCTGCGGCTGATCGCTTTTAATGAAACGGGTCAGCATTTTCGCGTCCATCCCTCGAATCTGGGGGTGATGCTGCGGCACGCATGGTGGCGCGCGGCAAACCTGGCGCGCGCGATTCGCCGGGGCGCCGGCCAGATCAACTGGCGCTTGGAATTTTGGGGAGGGCTGGCGCGAATTGCCGGGCCCTGCCGTCTCCGCAAAAGCAAACCGCCAGGGGCGATTCCCTGCCCCGCCCTTGCGCCCGGCATCTCCGTGGTCATTCCTTCGCGCAACGGAAAAGAACTCTTAGCGGCTTGCCTGCCGCGCTTGGAAGGAGCCGATGAAATCATCGTCGTGGATAACGGTTCCGATGATGGGACGGTTGCGTTTTTGCGGGCTGACTATGGGAGCGTTGCGGTAGAACACAGCCGCGAGCCTCTCTCTTTTGCCGAGGCCGCAAACCGCGGGATTGCGCAGACGCGGCGTTCCCATATTTGCCTGCTGAACAACGATATGCTCGTGGAGCCCGGTTTTTTTGCCGCGCTGCGCGCCTGCTTCGATCGGGTTCCGAATCTATTTTCCGCCACGGCTCAGATTTTTTTTCCCGAAGGGCGGCGCCGGGAGGAAACGGGCAAAACGATTCTCGATCCGGCCTCGGGGGCGGACTTCCCGGTTTGCTGTATCGAGCCGCTGACCGGCGAAGATGGGACCTGGATCCTCTATGGCAGCGGCGGCTGCACGCTCTACGACGCGGCCAAGCTCCGGGAACTGGGCGGCTTCGATCCGGCGTACGAGACCGCGTACGTGGAGGATCTGGACGTGGGGGTGCGGGCCTGGCGCCGCGGTTGGCCAAGCATCTACTGCGCGGGCGCGCGCGTCCTGCACCAACACCGCGCCACGACCTCGCGTTATTTCACATCCGAGCAGCTCGATCGAATCTTGGAGAGAAACTTTTTGCGCTTCCTCGGCCGCGAGCTTCCGCTTCTATGGGGCGCAAACCTGCGGCGGTTGCGACTTCGGAACAATATCGACGCGCTGAAATTCGCCGCAAAGCTCCCGGTCTCGCGGCCGCGGGCGAATGACAGATTTCTTTCATTGGTAGGGGGAGATATCGCGGTGTTTCCCGGCAGGCCGGATTCCCGACGGCCCAAGGTATTGGTCGTAAGTCCATATCTTCCTTTCCCTCTGTCGCATGGCGCGGCAGTGCGCATGTATAACTTGATAAGCCGCGCCGCTGCATATAGGGACCAGATTCTGATCTGTTTCGTGGAGGAACTGGCGGTTCCGCCGTCTGAGTTAACGGAGATCTGCTGCGAAATCGTGATGGTGAGGCGGCGCGGCACACACGCGCCGCCATCGACGCCCCGTCCGGATACGGTGGAAGAATTCGACTCGCCAGCATTTCATGCGGCACTTGCGGAAACGATGGATAAATGGAAGCCAAACATCGCTCAACTGGAATTCACTCAAATGGCGGTTTACGCGGCGGATTGCCGGGCGGCGCGAACGATTCTGGTGGAGCATGACATTACGTACGATCTCTACGCCCAAATGCTCGCGCAAAAAGAAGACTGGGAGACGCGGCGGCAATACGAGCGCTGGCGAGGCTTTGAAACCAGGGCGTGGCGGGCGGTGGATCGAGTGGTCACGATGTCTGAGAAGGATCGGGCTCTGATTTCAGGCGCAGTAGCGATTAGGAACGGAGTAGATCTGGAGCGCTTTTGCCCATGTGGCGACCCGGCAGAGCCGCGGCGCATACTATTCATCGGCTCCTTCGCGCACCGGCCCAACGTTCTGGCGGTGGAGTTTTTTTTGCGCGAAGTATTTCCGCGGTTGAGAGACGTTCGCCTCCACATCATCGCCGGCCAGCGCCATGAGCGATTTTGGGACTTGCGCCACCCAGGGGTGGAGGTGGAGGGATTCGTGGCGGACGTGAGGCCCGCTTATAGACGCGCGAGCGTGGTTGTTGCGCCCCTAGTGGTTTCCGCCGGAACAAATATCAAGATCATGGAGGCGATGGCGATGGGTAAGGCTATCGTTTCCACTCGCGCCGGCATTCACGGACTCGATCTCCGGTCCGGGGTGGATTTGATCGTGTGTGAGGCGCCGGAAGAAATGGCGGCTGCGATCTCCGCCCTGCTCGATTCGGCGGAGCGGCGCGCCGCTTTGGAGCGGCAAGCTCGGCGGACGGCCGAAGAGCGATTCGGATGGGACGCGATCGCCGGCGAACAGGAGAAGCTGTACGAATCGCTGCTTACCTTAACTCAAAATCCGCCGTCCGGGTGAATTGATTGTTGCCAGTGTCGAGCGCGGAAAGTTCGAGCGTGTAAGATCCGGGACCCAGCTTATCCACGGGTATCCTCTCGCCCAGCGCGATGATCGGATTCGATCCCTGCTTGCCGAGATCGAGCCGCATCAAACCCGTGTCGGCTTTTTCCTGGCCGGTCTGGCGGTCGAGCACACGCATCTCGATGGCGACCGCCGTGGGCGCATTCGGATCTGGCGGAGCCGTCAGCAAAGGCTCATAGATCTCCGCATAGAAGACTTTGATGTCGTCGGCTTTGAACTGGTTCGTGCCGGAGGGAACGATCTGGAGGCCTTGGGTGATCAGGGGAATTTTGTCTTCGAGCAAGGAGGCGTCCAGCGCAAAGCCGAGATCCGAAGTCTTGTGCACCTCGCGGCTCAGCGCCAGCGCGCTGATGGCGAACTGACCCGGTTGATACGGATCGACCTGGAGCGGCATCTCCACTTTTCCAAAGCTCGATCCGCCGGAGCTGAACACGACGGTGAGGTTGTATTTGCCGGAGGCGAGCTCGAACTGGTTTTCGTAATGAAGCGGCTTTTTCTGGAAAGCCTCGGCCTCTTTTTTGCCGTCGCCCGTATCGGGAAATTCGACCTTGACGGTGTCGCTAAAGCGCGCCGCGGTTTGGCCCTCAGGCGTGTTGGCCAAGCCCAACACGTTGATTTCGGCATGCAGCTTGCCCTTTTGCTTTTCGAATTTCACCGGCTCAGGCGCGATTTCCATTGCGACGTTCACGCGGGCCACGTTGGCGGACGTATAAAAGAACGGAAGCTGCATTTGCGCCGGGACGCCGCCCGCGCCGGCGGCGGCTCGGGTCTCCAACTGCTTTTCGACAGGCGTGCCGGAGAGCAGATCCGCGGGCTTGGCATTGCAATAGCCGGTGCGGAAGCGGACGTTGGCGGCTCCGCGATCAACTTTAACGCGCAATACATGGCAGCTCCCCTCGGCCGACGTGGGCGGCGTGTACCCGAGCAGATAATACTCGTTCTGTTCGCGGCCGATCTTCTGCAAACCTGCGAGCAGATCGTTGTTGTCGTGGATGACGAAGCCGCCCGTGCCATCGGCAAGCATGTACATGACGTTCTGGTTGACCGCGGTGCTTTCCGGGATTTTGGGAATGAGGCTGCGCGCCTGGTTATAGGGATTAAGTCCGGGCAACGGCGAATTCATGGGATTGGCAATTGAGCCGCCGCGCCCCGGATTGGCGGGGCCGGGATTGGAGGGCGGACTCGCGGTTCCCCTGGCGCCGCCAGGAGCGGAGCCGGTTCCGCGGGGGCCGCCGCCCGCTCCGACCGGCGACGCTCCGACCGAAGCGCCGCCGCGGCCGCCGCCGGCGGGGGCGGAGGTTGGACCGCTGGCGGGGCCTCCGCCGCGTTGAGGTTCAAATGAAAGCGCCAGCATGGGCGCAAGCCAAGAAGGCGGCTGGAGCCGCAGGCCTGCTCCCCCGAAATTGGCGGCGATGGGCGTTCCAGCCACGAGGCCGCGCACGTCGATGGCGTACACGGCCACATTCGCTTTATTGCAGGCGTCAATCGCAGCCGTGGCCTCGGAGGTAAGTTCGGGAGTCATCTTGAATCCCGCAGTGATCCAGACGAACGACTTGCGTCCCGGTACAGCGGCCAATCGTTTCGCCAGGCAGCGGATCTCCATAATCACGTCGTTGCCGCAGCCTCCGGTTATGTTCAGACCGGGGCCGGAGCTGGTTTCGGCCCCCGATGTAACGGCGAGGGCGGTTCCTCCCGCGACGCTCTTCAAGCGCTCGACATTGGCGGTGAAGTTCAACTGCGGACCGCCGCCGTAATTGAGGATCGCGATCATGCGGTCCGGGCCAGCGTTAGCGTCAATAAACTTCACGGCCGCTTGACGCGCGCGAATCTGATCGGACGCATCCATACTCGGGTTGTCGAAAAACAGAACCAGGTAATGGGTTTGCGAGCGATTGGGAGATTGGGGATCGGCCTCGAAAGAGAAACTCTTGATCGGCTGCTCCTTGCCATCCTCGAATACTTTGAAGTCCTTGGCCTCCAGGTTCCGCACATATTCGCCCTTTTTGTCGGTTACCACGGCGTCCACCAACACCTGCTTGGTCCCGGTTCGGATAATGACGCCGGAATCAACGGGGGCGTCGTTTTGCTTTTGAGCCAGCGACAAAGCAGCCGCTCCGACCGCCATCGAGATCAAAATGATGGGGCGACGGTATTTCATGCGCACCTCCCATCCCCAAGGGGGATCTTCTTTTGCCTATGGAATTTGAACGGCGCCGTTGCGGGCCGCCATGGTCTGACCTTCCGAATCCCTTACGACTAACCGAACCAAGTAGCTTCCGGGCACGACGTCAAGAACCGATCTTACACTGATGCCGGAAGCAGGCGCGGAGGCGAGCGTTTCGTCCTTGAGCCGCATTTCGACAATTTTCTGGACACCGGCGACGAAATTGCCGTTCCGGTCGAATAAGCCCGCGACGACGGTCAAATTGTCGTTATTGCGCCCATCTCCCTTCCGATAGCGCAGATTGCGGATATCGACCTTGGCCACGACGGTTACTTTGGCGCTCGTGGCGCTGGACTTGAAAAACTGCAAGTTCAGGTTCACGGGAATGTCCGCGATCTCGTCGCGCGAAAAGACGGCTTCCTGAATTTCTTCTTTCGCTTGCTCCTCCGGATCGGCAATGTGCTTTGGCGCGTAGTATCCGCGGCGGGCTTGAATATCGAAACCCGAGGGATTCTTGAGCATCACCTTTAGCGCATGATAGGAGCCGTCCATTTTCAAATTCTGGGGCGAGAAACCGAGCACGTAAATGTATTCGGGCTGCGCGGCGAGTTGCATCAAGCCCTGTTGCAGTCCGTTGTCATTGTGAAAAAAGTTTCCGCCGGTGGCGCTGGCCAGTTCCGCCATCACGTCCGAATCGGCCGAGGCGTTGGCGATCTCCATGGCTTGCCGGACGCCCGCGGACGCCGCCGTTCCCGCCAGAGGCTGGCTGGCGTCAGCGCCGATTGTGTAAAGACCCCGGGAATCGAGCGAGTTGATGGTGACATTGGCGCGGATCGCGCGATCCATCAGATCCGTTTCGTCGGAGCGATGATCGAAAGTGAGATAAAAGCCGGGAGACACCAGGATCAGACTACGGCTGCCTGGCGCAGCGGCCAGGCGGCGGACCACATCCTTTATCGCGAGCAGAGACCGGCGCGATTCTTCGCCGCCGATATTGTACTCGCGGGAAACCGCCGCCTGCACCATCGCCTGCACCAACTGGGGGCCTCCAGGATCCGTGGGCGACGTTCCGGAGCAGGCATAGGCATCGGCGATAGCGGCGGCCTGGGCCTGCGTATCCTGCCGCGTTTGGATCGCGTCGGCCATGTAATAAGTCATGGGCGGGCAGTCGGTCACGGAGCTTAAACGATCGGCGTGCGCCTGTATGCGCTGCAAAGCCTCTTGCAGCTTGCCGCGGTCGTCGGTGAAATCGACATTCACCAAACCGGATGTGGTAAACACGGCGGCGCGCGTAGCAGGCTCCAAAAACTCGGCCAGATGGCGGCTGGCCGCGTTGCGCGCCCAAAGCAGATTCTGAATATCGAAGTGGATATCGTCGAAGAGATAGGCAACGAAGCGCTCGGGAAAGGGTTCAGCGGAGGGAGGCGGCTGGTCCGGCTGCGTTTCGTCGGTGGCGACGATGGCCGGCGCGGGCGGCGCGGAAGTTTTTTCGATCGCGAATCGGGTGATGATCTGGGGCTTGCCCTTGTCGGTAAGCTGAAAATCTTCCTGATGCAGCGTGCCGATCGCCTTGCCGTTCTTGTCTCTCACGACGACGGGAACCAGCACCAGATTGACTCGCGCCGTGAAGATCGCGGGCGCGTCGCGAGTGCTTACCTCCGCCGTATCCGGCGCCTGCGCGGCGCAGGACAGTCCTATAAACGCAGCTAGCCCCAACCGGAGCGTCATGCACCGATTCTACAGCAAGTGGCCATTTCCGGCTGGGATGGCGTCTCCGGAGCCCGCCCGGCATGAGGACCCCGTTCCGAAAACCGGCTCAACGCGAACGTTGAAGAGCCGGGTTTCCTTTGTAGTATTCCGGCTCATTTCCTGGACGCCATTTAATATTGCAACCAATGCTTGGAATCTGGCGGGGATTCACTTCATGTCCGGCGAGCACTGCGTCGATGGCGGCGCGCAGATCCGCGCCGGTCACGGGCTTGTTGTTTCCGGGGCGGCTATCGTCAAGCTGCCCGCGGTACACCAGCCGCCTGGCCTGATCGAATACATAGATATCGGGCGTGCACGCCGCCGCGTAGCTTTTCGCGACCTCCTGGCTCTCGTCGTAACAAATGGGAAACGTCAGTCCCCACGCGGCGGCCATGCGCTTCAACGCTTCGGGGGAATCGTCGGGGTAAACCGAGGCATCATTCGAGCTGATGCCAACGATTCCGACGCTTTTCGTCTCATAGTCCCGCCCGAGCCGCGCCAGCTCGGCTTTGACGTGCTTGACAAAGGGACAGTGCTGGCAGATAAACATCACGACTAGCGCCTTCTTACCGGCGAAAGAATCGAGTGAAACGATCTGCCCAGAGGTCACTTCCGGGAGCGAAAAAGCGGGGGCTTTGGTTCCCAATTCCAGCATGGTGGACGGCGTAGCAGACATACCACCAATGTAGCCGAGGGCAAAGCCGCGAGCAGGCGGCTTTCACAATGGGCGGAATTTGGCTTCCCGTTTCAACTCCAAAGAGCGAACCCCATCGCGCTTCCCGTGCCCGCTTCCGAGCGGTAGCAGGGCACGTAATCGAGCAATTTCATCGATAATCCGGCCTCGGCCATAGCGCCTGCCACCGTGATCCAATTCTTGATTTCAGACGTGCCGGATTGAAACATGTTCTCCGGCAGCCGCGACAATGCCGCCGCGTCGTTGCGCGCTAGGGCATCGAGCACGGCGCGGTCGAACGCCTCATCGACCACAAAATGGGTCAGCCCGCCCGAAGCGATGACCGCGACGCTCCCCTGTTCCGGCCAGGAAGCGATGGCGCGTCCGAGCGCGCGTCCGAACTGGTAGCAGCGGCCGGCGGGCGGCTGATTGGGCGGGTAAAACGTATTCACGAAAACCGGCACATGCGGCACGACCCTATCTCGCATCAGGCGCCGGTAAACAAATCCGTAGGCGTGCGGCGCGGCGTTAGAGCCGATGGCGCCAGTTGGATACCTGGTGAGCTGGGAAACATCGAATCCTTCCGCCATGGCGATCTCAATAAGGTGTTTTCCCAGCTCGGGCAGGCACGGATATTCGGTGTAGACGGGCGGCGTGCGGTCGATCTCGGCGCGAGCCACGGCCGGATTCAATTTAGCCAGAAATTCGGGGGACCGAGGATGGCCTTCCACGTATTTGCCCCAAAATACGGCGAATGCGGGAACGTGCTCGTCTGTGAAGATCTCCATTTGATCGTTGCCGACCACCACGGCGGCGTCGGGCCGGTTCGTTTCGAAGTACTCCGCCAAGGAGCCAATTGCAGTCTGGCAACGGGCATGGCGCTCCCGGCACACTTCGGGCGCGGTCTGCGCGGCTAAATCCCGGTCCTTTTGCAATTCGACCAACTGGCCGAAGTTGTAGACCTTACCTTTGAAGAAATGGCGCGGATTCTCGCGGTCCGCGGCGACCCGATCCATCCAATACTCCGGAGGGATCGACAGCATCGGGCCGTGCGAGGTCCCCAATCCAAATGCGATGCGCGCCACGGTCAGGCCCTCGCGCTTACGGGTTCGGCTCGGCGATCGAGCTGAGGCGCGGCGCAAACGCGAGCAGGGATGTCAAGGCTCATACGAGTTCTAGTCTCTCGCAAAGCGCCCAAGCGCGCAAAGGTTTTCAACCCGGTTCGCGCATTTGCGATATGCTCAGGTCATGCGGCGGCGGATGGTCGCGCGAGCGGCGTGGTGCGCGGGCGGGGTTGCGTTGGTCGCTGGAACGCTGCTGGCGTTTCAACGCCCCTTCCGTGAATATCCCGGAATCGAATACAACGATTTTCCGCTACCCGCCGACTATCAAGAAAAGACGGAATATGTCTTTGCGCGGTTGATGTATCCGCAGTATCCGGGCGTTCGTGGCGGTTTCGGTTTTCGAGGCGGCTCGGATTGGAAACACGGCTACTCGATGTGGACGCAGGATTACCCTCGGGCGGATCGCCATTTCATGCTGGCGCTGCGCCGCCTGACGCGCATCCAGGCGCGGTCGGTGGAGCAGCCGGTGGATCTCGACGACGGGGACGATGTCTACAACTGGCCTTGGCTGTACGCCGTGCAGCCGGGCTCCTGGCGTCTCACCGACGCCCAAGCCGCCAAACTGCGGGATTATATTTTGCGCGGCGGGTTTTTCATGTGCGACGATTTCTGGGGAGCCTCGGGCTGGGAGGTTTTCCAGGAGAGCATGCAGCGTGTATTTCCGGAACGCAAGCCCGTCGATATCGACAATCGCGATCCGATTTTCCACACGGTCTACGATCTGAACGACCGCTACCAAGTGCCGGGAGCGCGCTATCGTTTTTCGGGCATTACTGAGAAATGCGAGGGCTGCCCGCCGGCGTGGCGCGGCATTTACGACGATAAAGGACGGGTGATCGCCGCGATGACGTTCGATTCCGATCTTGGGGATTCCTGGGAGTGGGCGGACGATCCTACTTATGAAGAAAGGTTTTCCGCGCTTGGCATCCGCATCGGCGTGAACTACATCGTTTACGCCATGACGCACTAAGGCAAGTAGCTGCTAGGCTGAAGCTTGGAACTTGCGGGCTAGCGGCGCAAGGCGCACACCTTTCCTATGGATCGCGATCTACTTAGAGGACTGCTGGAGCAAGTGCGCTCGGGCGCGGTGGACGTCGAAGCCGCCATGGAGCGCATGCGTCATCTTCCCTTCGAAGACCTGGGCTTCGCCAACGTCGACCATCACCGGGCGCTTCGCCATGGCATTCCCGAAGTGGTGTTCGGCACGGGAAAGACGCCGGAACAAATCTCGGCGATCGTAGCGGCGCTGCTGGCGCGGGCGCAAAATGTGCTGGTCACACGGGTTTCTCAGGAAGCAGCCCAGCGGCTGCAAAGCAAGCATTCCGACGCGGAATACTTTTGCGCCGCCAGAGCCGTTCGAATCTGGCGGAATCGAGCTATCACGGGAAAGGGCGCCATCGCGGTGGTCTGCGCGGGCACGAGCGATCTGCCGGTGGCCGAAGAGGCGCAAGTGACGGCCGAAGTCATGGGCAATGAGGTGCTCGCGATCCACGATGTGGGCGTGGCCGGCATTCACCGGCTGATGCATTATCGCGAGCGCCTGGCGGAAGCTCGCGTGGTGATCGTATGCGCGGGGATGGAAGGCGCGCTGCCCAGCGCGGTGGGGGGAATGGTCGGGGCGCCAGTGATTGCGGTTCCTACCAGCGTCGGCTATGGAGCCAGCTTTCAGGGCTTGGCCGCGCTGCTGGGGATGCTCAATAGCTGCGCCAGCAACGTCACGGTGGTGAATATCGATAACGGCTTCGGAGCGGGCTACGTGGCGAGTCTAATCAACCGGCTGTAGCCATGAAGACGGTCTACGCGCGCCGGGGCGCGGCATTCCTTATTCTGTACGTGATCGCGGTCGGTTATGCCTCTTTATATCCATGGGAATTCTCCTACACAACCTCTGCGCCGCCGCTTTCCTGGCACGGTCTCTCCAGCCGGATTTTCCTTCTCGATTCTTTTTTGAACATCGTATTCTATGCGCCGCTGGGAGCGGCGGCGTTCGTGGTCTTTGGAGGCCGCGCGGCGGGCTTGTTTTTCGCCGTTGCGATGGGCTTCACGCTTTCGTTCGGCGTGGAGGAGGCGCAACGGTACACCTCGCGGATGGGAGATTACAACGACATTGTCTCCAACACGCTCGGAACGGCGGTGGGAGCTTTCGCCGGCTATGCCTGGAGCCGCACGCACGGGAGCGGGATACGGGCTGCGATCGCGCGGCGAGCGCCGGCAGAAGGGCTGGTGCTGGCCGCGCTCTGGCTCACCTGGAATGTGTTCTTGCTGCTGCCCGCTTTCAGCCGGCGGCCATTGCCGGACGGCGTATTCCCGCCGGCATGGAGTCAAGCGTTGAATGAAGCGCTCGGCGCCGGGGTCGTCGCGATCGCCTTGCGGCGAGGGGCGTGCTTTCTGAGGAGGACGCTGGCGCCGGCGCTGCTGCTTTGGCTGGCGATTCAAGAATTGACGCCATTCCAATGGGGAGTTCGACAGGATTTTTCGTGGCTTCCGTTCGAAGGGCTTTTTTACAACCGCCCCGAAGTGTATTACCCCATATTGTTTGGAAAATTGTTTTTCTACACCGTGGTGGTATGGGCATTACGATTCCGAGGGACCGGATGGTTTTGGTCGGTTTCGGCGCCTATCGCCCTGCTGGCTGTCGGCGAATGGGCGCAGACGTATATTCCAGAAAGGACGCCCGAGAGCACCGATTTGGTGCTGGCGGCGGGAGGCGCCTTTGTGCTGTGGATGGCAGCTCCTGGATTGCCGGAGACGCAAAGAAGTGGATATACTGCATGCAGCGAGGTGAAAGGATGATTCGCGCTCTGGCGTTTACATTCGCGGGGGTGGCCGCTGCGGCGGCGCCTAGTTTTCAAAAAGACGTCCTTCCGATTCTTCAACGACATTGCCAGGAATGCCATCGTCCCGGAGAAATCGCGCCTTTTTCGCTGCTGAATTACGAAAGCGCGCGTCCCTGGGCGAAAGCCATCAAGACTGCCGTGCTCACCGGGAAGATGCCTCCCTGGTTCGCCGATCCGAATTACGGCCATTTCGCCAACGACCGCCGATTGAGCGCGGCGGAAGTGTCGATTTTGGTGAATTGGGTGGACGGGGGCGCGCCGGAAGGCGACAAGAAAGACGCGCCTCCGCCGCGCACGTTCCAGGACGGCTGGAACATCAAACCGGACATGATCATCGAGATGCCCAAGGAGTTTCATGTTGCGGCGACGGGCACGATCAACTACCAGAACATCCTGGTGAAGGCGCACTTCGACGAAGACAAATGGGTTACGGCGGCGGAGATGCGGGCGGGCAATCCGAAAGTGGTGCACCATATGCGGGCCATCGTTCGCCCGCCTGATTCGAGCTGGATGAGAAACGCGATTCCCGGAGAGGCCTACGAGGAAGGCTCGGAGGCGATGGCCGGAGCGAAAGAAGGCACGGATTTGCTCGGCAAATACAATCCGGGGTTGGGGGCGCAAAGCTTCGACGTGGGCGGCTCGGCGAAATTCGTTCCCAAAGGCTCCGATATCGTCTTCAACATTCACTACACGGCCATAGGCACGCCGCAGACAGATCTTTCCAAAGTAGGCCTGGTGTTCGCCAAGGAGCCGCCGAAGCAGCGCTACTGGATGTCGCCCGGCACTCCCGCGGCGTTCAATCTTGCCATACCCGCGGGCGACAGCAACGCCGAAGTGGTCAGCGAAGTCACCGTCGGAGTGAATGGCGCGAAGCTCGTCTATATTCAGCCTCACATGCATCTCCGAGGCAAAGATTACGAGCTTCGGCTGCTGTATCCGACCGGGGAAAGCGAGACGGTGTTCAAAGGAAAGTGGAATTTCGATTGGCAAGTTGGTTACCAGCTTGCGAAGCCGATTCCGCTTCCGAAGGGAACGCGGATTCGTACGATCGCTCATTACGATAACTCGGCGAACAATAAGTTCAATCCGGACCCCACCAAGACGATTGTTTGGGGCGATCAGAATTGGGACGAGATGCAATCCGGCTTTTTGGGGCTGGTGCTGGACGTTCACACGGACGTCTCAAAGATCTTCGCCCCTTCGGGACCGAGCCTGCTGCCGCGGGGGAAATTTGGCCCGACGATGGCGGCAATAGAGGCGAAATAGTCCAAATGGCGAGGTTTGCGCGGATCTAAGAATAGATCATAAACTCGAGCAAATTTCCATCGGGGTCGCGGATATAGACGCTGGAGGCGGCCGATTTCCTTCCGCCCTGGCGCGCCACAGGACCCTGCTCGATTTTGGCTCCGGCTTTGTCGAGCATAGCCGCAAGGGCCTTGGGCGAACCGTCCCATACGAAACATAAATCGCCGCACGGGGGCGCCGCCGCAGGGGCGCGCAAGGTAAACGTTTTGCTGCGCCACAGTTCCGGACGATGGAAATTGATCATCTGATTGCCGACGTAAACCGATATCGCGCTAGGGTTCTCCCGCACCTCCAGACCAAGGCCGCGATAAAACGCGATCATTGCATCGGTATTCTGCATGGGCAGGGCGACATGATCGTAACCACGGATGCCGGGGGTCTGCTGCGCCCGCGATCCGGCGGCGGCGCCCAGGCTTCCGGCCAAAAATTTTCGTCGCGATTTCACAGGATTCCCAAAGCCGATTTTACTTCTGTTATCTGCGCGGCGTGCCGCTGGGCATGACCGGCAATGATCATCATATATTCGGCTCCATTCAGCGAGCCAAATCGCGGATGCTCCACGCTGAGCCAATACAAGTCCGCGGCGCGTTGCTCTGCAAACCCGATGGTTCTGGCGCGCGCCTGGTGGAACCGCTGCATGGCCTGGGCAAGGCTTGCGAACCGGCCAGCGGGACGCGAGCGCTCAGGGGCCTCGGCGCGATTGGCGCGGTTGACGACGCGGATAGCCAACTCCGCTTCTTTTTGCTTGTCCATGCGGGGAGACTCCAGGCGGGGCGCGGCTTCCAATCTGCCGAGAAATAGCTCTTCGGCGACGACGACATGCTCCACGCATTCCAGCGCCGACCATCTTCCGGGTTCTGGCTGGATTCTGGCTTGCTCTTCGGTGAAAGCGGCGCAGGCGGCCTGAAATTCCTGCTGGCTCTTTTCCAGGGCATGAATCAATTGACTGATTTGTTCGGGCGCCATGGCGATGAGTGTAGCAGAAGCCCTGGGATAATAGTGCCTATGTCGATTGGCGACTTGCTGTTGGGCAAGCCTCTGGCGAGCTACGAAGAATCGGAGCAGCGGCTGGGTCCGGTGGCTGGAATTGGGGTATTCGGTCTGGACGCGTTGAGCTCGGCGGCGTATGGGCCGGAGGCCGCGCTGACGCTTCTGATTCCGCTGGGCGCGGCAGGCCTGCAATACGTCGTTCCTATCAGCTTCAGCATCATTGTGCTGCTGATGATCGTTTATATCTCCTACCGGCAGACCATTGGGGCCTATCCGGGAGGGGGCGGCTCGTACACGGTGGCGCGGGAAAATTTGGGGCAGCGTTTGGGATTGCTCGCGGCCGCAGCTTTGATCGTGGACTATATCCTGACCGTGGCGGTGGGAATTTCGGCAGGCGTAGGCGCTTTGACATCGGCGGCGCCGAGCTTGCAAGCTCATACGCTGGGAATTTGTCTTGGAATTTTAGTTGTAATTGTGCTGATTAATCTGCGGGGCGTCCGGGAAACCGGCAACCTCTTCATGATTCCGACGTATCTTTTCGTGGGATGCATGTTCGGGGCGATCGCCGCGGGCCTGACGAAATCTCTGCTCAGCGGCGGGCATCCGCGGCCGGTGGCGGCGCCGCACGCTCCGGGGACAGCCACGGCCGCGGCGGGAGCCTGGATGATTTTGCAGTCGTTTTCGAGCGGGTGCACCGCGATGACGGGCGTGGAGGCAGTGAGCAACGGCGTAAGAGCTTTCCGGGAGCCAACGGTTCCTTCGGCGCGTAAGACGCTGGCGGCGATTATCGGCATTCTGATCCTCATGCTGGCGGGCATCGCCTGGCTTGCCAGGGTCTATCAAATTGGCGCAACCAATCCGGGCCAGCCGGGCTACGAGAACCTGCTATCGCAACTGATCGCCGCCGTGGCCGGCAAGGGAATCTTTTATTACGTCAGCATCGCCTCGATTTTGGCGGTACTGGCTCTTTCCGCCAACACCGCTTTTGCGGATTTTCCGCGGCTGTGCCAAATCATTGCGGGGGACGGGTATCTTCCGCACTCCTTTTCCGCGCGGGGCCGGCGGCTTGTGTTTTCGCACGGCATCTATGCGCTGGCGGCTCTTACCGCAATTCTTCTGAGCGTCTTCGGAGGGGTTACCGACCGCCTGATTCCGCTGTACGCCGTCGGCGCATTTCTCGCGTTCACGCTTTCCCAAGCCGGGATGGTGATGCACTGGAGGCGCGTGGGGGGGCGGGGCGCGGCGCGCAGCATGCTGATCAACGGCCTGGGCGCGACGGCGACGGCGGCCACCACGGCGGTGGTGCTGGCGGCGAAATTCCGCGCGGGCGCGTGGATCACCGTGATTCTGATTCCGTCGTTGCTGGCTCTGATGATGGGGGTGCGGCGGCACTACCGGGCGGTTGAAAGAGAGATCGAGCTGCACGGTCCTTGGAACCTCACCCACCTTCAGCCGCCGGTTGTCGTCGTACCGTTGAAGGAATGGAGCAAAATTGCGGAGAAAGCGCTGTGCTTCGCCATGACAATGTCGACGGAAATCCGCGCGCTGCAAGTAAAATTCGATGAGGAGGAGACGGGCGATCTTAGCGAACAGTGGACGCGCCTGGTGGAAACGCCGGCGCTTGAATTGGGCGTCAACCCGCCCAAGTTAACCGTGGTTAAATCTCCGTACCGCCGGCTATTTGGGCCGATCCTCAAATTCATCGACCAAATTGAGCAGGAGTATCCGGACCGCTACATCACGATCCTCATTCCCGAAATGGTGGAGCGCCACTGGCGACACTACTTTCTGCACAATCAGCATGCCACCGCGCTAAAGGCGCTGCTGCTTGTGAAAGGAAACCAACGCATCAGCGTGGTGAACGTTCCCTGGTATCTGACCGTTTAAGGGCCGAGCCTGGGCTCGGGAGATCTTTTTCAAACGAGCAAAGCCGATTCCTGGGGCGGCTTGCCGCCCACCTCGCCGCTTTTCAGATACCGCGGCGGCGGGGAGAGGCCCGGCAAGGGCCGGGTTAAACGATTGATCTGCAAGCGCGGAAAAATTTGGGAGGACTGTCACCGCGACCGGGGAAAGCGAGAAAGGGCGGGTTGAAAAGACGAGCGGCCGGCCGCGAAAAAACGAACCCACGAGCGCTTAAACCGCCCGACGGCGCGCCAAAGCGTCGGCGATCGCGCGGCAGTCGCGAACGACTTCGGCGAACTGCTCGGGATAGAGGGACTGATGTCCATCGGAAAGCGCGCGATCGGGGGCCGGATGAACTTCCACGAGCAGCCCGCAGGCGCCCGCAGCGATGGCGGCGAGGGCCATGGGATAGACCTGATCCCTCCGTCCCGTCCCGTGGCTGGGATCGACGACGATGGGTAAATGACTCAGGCGCTGGACCGCCGGGACAACGCTTAAATCGAGGGTATTGCGGGTGTGGTCGGCGAAGGTGCGTACGCCGCGCTCGCACAAAATGACCTGGTAATTTCCTTCCGAGAGAATATATTCGGCCGCCATTAGAAACTCTTCAAGCGTCGCGGAAATTCCGCGCTTGAGCAAGATCGGCTTGCGCGACCGGCCGGCGCGCCGGAGCAGGGAAAAGTTCTGCATGTTGCGGGCGCCGATCTGGACGCAGTCGGCGAAATCCTCGACCAAGTCGAAAGTCTCCACATCCAGAGCTTCGGTTACGATTCCCAGGCCATGGGCGTCGCGAGCCTCCGCAAGCAACTTCAATCCCTCATGGCCGAGTCCCTGGAAGGCGTACGGCGAGGTGCGGGGCTTGTAGGCGCCGCCCCGCAGGAGGAGAGCTCCCGCCGCCTTCACGACCCGGGCAGACTCCAAGATCTGCTCGCGGCTTTCGACAGAGCAAGGACCGCCGCAAAAGACGGCCTGTCTTGCGCCCACCTCGACTCCGCGAATGGTCACCACGGTCGGCTCGGGCTTGGTTTCGCGGCTTACGAGCTTGTAGGGCTTGGAGACGCGAATGGCTTCGGCGACGCCGGCCAGATCCTCGAATTCCGCGGGATCGATTGGGCCGGCGTTGCCGGTGACGCCGATTGCGATGCGCTGCGCGCCGGGGATGATGTGGGGGCGGAAGCCGAGATTTTCGATTCGCCGGCATACTCCGTCGACATCGGCGGGCGTGGCTTGCGCGCTCATGACAATCAACATTCATTTTTATGATAGAGGGAGTGTTCCAGCCATTGGAGAGAGGGCGCGTCGCGATCGTGGGAGGGGGAATTGTCGGCCTGGCGACGGCCTACCGCCTGCTTCAGCGTTTTCCCGGAGCGCGCATCACAGTTTTCGAGAAAGAAGCCGCGGTTGGCCAGCACCAGAGCGGACACAACAGCGGCGTGCTTCATTGCGGACTGTATTACAAGCCTGGATCGCGGCGCGCGCGCCTGGCCGTGTGCGGCATTCAGCAGATGATTGAATTCTGCCAGAGCCATTCGATTCCGCACGAAGTCTGCGGAAAGGTTGTGGTCGCCGCGAGCGACGAAGAGAGACCTCGCCTGGAAGCGCTTTTCGAGCGAGGCCGCCAGAACGGGCTTCGCGGGTTACGGCTGCTGAATTCCGAAGAACTGCGCGAAATTGAGCCTCACGCCGCGGGGGTCGCCGCGATTCACGCGCCACAGGAAGGCATCGCCGATTATCCGCGGGTCTGCGAAGCGCTGGTGGATGAAATCCATGCGCGCGGAGGCGAGGTGCGCTGCAAGGCGAAGGTCACTGCCATCCACCGGTCGGCGGAAGGCTGGCGCATCGAACACAGTTCCGGAGACTTTGGCTGCGACTTCCTGATTACCTGCGCCGGGCTGCACTCCGATCGCATGGCGGCGATGACGGGACATGCCAGTTCCATAAGAATCGTTCCCTTCCGAGGGGAGTATTTTTTGATCCGCCCGGAGCGCCAGTTCCTAGTGCGCAATCTGATCTATCCCGTGCCCGATCCGCGCTTTCCATTTTTAGGCGTGCACTTCACAAGAATGATTCGCGGAGGGGTGGAATGCGGGCCCAACGCAGTGCTGGCTTTGGCTCGGGAAGGCTATCGGAAGGCCGATGTGAGTCTGCGCGACGTGGCGGAGGCTTTCCGCTTCGCGGGTCTTTGGCGCTTTTTGCGCAAATACCCGGGCGCTTGCTGGGCGGAGATTCGCAGATCCTTCAGCAAGGAGCTGTTTTGCCGCACGCTTCAACGGCTGGTTCCCGAAATTCGAATGGAAGATTTGTTGCCGGGGGGCGCGGGCGTGCGGGCTCAAGCCATGTCGGCCGATGGCTCGCTGGTAGATGATTTTCACTTTGTGGAAGACGACCGCGCCATCCACGTCGTGAATGCTCCCAGCCCCGGCGCGACGGCGTCGCTCGCCATAGGAGAGGAGATCGCGGCAATGGCGGCAAGAAGTTAGCCGACGTGTCCGCGGCCGCCGGCGCACAATCGCCCGAACGCCGTCCGCGGGGCAGGCGATTCAGATTTCCAACACGAGCTTTCCGAAGGTCTTTCTGCCCTCCAAATCACGGTGCGCCTGGGGGGCATCGGCTAGCTTGTACCGTCCGCCGATCTTGAGCTTCAGCTTCCCGTCCTTGATCCATTGGAAAATGTCCCTCGTGCTGCGGGCCATCTCCTCCGCGCCGACGTGATGGGCCAGCGTGGGCCTGGTAATGTAGAACGATCCTTTCATCAGCAGCAGAACGTCGAAAGCTTCCACCGGCCCGCTGGATTGTCCGAAGCTGACCATCATCCCGCACGGCTTCAGGCAATCGAGTCCTTTCAGGCACGTCGCGCGGCCCACCGAGTCGTAGACCACGTCCACGCCCGCACCGCCGGTCAGCCGCTTCACTTCAGCGACCCAATCCTGCTGCTCGTAAAGAACGACTTCGTCCGCGCCCGCCTCGCTCGCGATTGCGGCTTTTTCCGGCGAACCGGCCGTAGCGATCACGCGCGAGCCGGCCATCTTGGCCATCTGCACAAGCAGCCTTCCCGTTCCCCCCGCGGCGGCGTGAATCAAAGCTGTATGCCCCGGCTTTAACGGGAATGTCTCGCGCACGAGGTAGTACGCGGTCATGCCCTGCAGCATCACCGCGGCGGCATCGATAAACTCAACGCCATCGGGAACGCGAACGAGATACTTCTCCGGCACGGCATGAAACTCGGCGTAAGAGCCCCGAGCCATCGCATAGGCCACGCGGTCTCCGGGTTTGAAGGCGGTTACGTCGTCGCCGGTCTTCTCGACGACTCCCGCTCCTTCCGATCCCAGAATCGCCGGCAGCGGCAATTTGTAAAGTCCTACGCGATGGTATGTGTCGATAAAATTCACGCCGGAAACGGCCAACTTCACCAGCGCTTCGCCCGGTGCGAGGCCGGGCTCGGGCATTTCTCCGTACTTCAGATTTTCAATGCCTCCAAACTGCTCGATGTAAACAGCTTTCATAGCATTCGTATCCTTCTTCGCAAATGTACCGCGCATGCGTACAGAATCAAATAGGCCAGCGTCAGGGGAAACAGACAAAAGCGCACCAGTGTGGGGACCGCCGCCGATCCGCTCAGGCCCGCGCGATAGGCGACGAACCGGCGAATCAATCCGCGATGCGCCCAATCCAGCCAGAAATAGTCGGCGTTCTCATTCACTATGAGGATTTTCGATTTGAGCTTCGCCGCCAGCCACCATTTCCACTTCGTCATGACGGGCTCCGCCGAGCAGATCATTCCCGCGACCGGGTAGGCGCGCGCCTTGAGGCCTTCCCAGAGTTTGTTTCGCCCCGCAGGACCATATTCGGTAACGCGGAAGACCTTGCCGTTCACGCCTTGGGGCTGGCCCGGGTAGCAAGTAACCAGATCGATTTCCAGGGTTTCGCCGAACAGATGACGCAGGGAGGGAATCACCGCCTCAAGCAGGCTGCGGGAGCCGCTTTCGACGAGCAGAAGCCGTGAACCGGGAGGAAAATGGCGGCGAAAAAAGTAGCGCAACTTGCGATGGTATCAAGGTCTCCCATAACCAGCGCACTACTGGCGAGTGGTCCGTCCTTCCGGGCGCGGGCTGGGAACTTTCTGCTTGACGCTGGAGTCAATTAGTACTAGAAACATAGTATGCCTTCCGCCAAGCCCGCCCTTACCGGCCAGGAACTCGAAATCATGAAGGTGGTCTGGAGCCTGGAATCGGCCACGGTACGCCAAGTCTACGAGACCCTGCTCAAAAAACGGCACATCGCCTACACCACTGTGATGACGATGATGAACATCCTGGAGCAGAAAGGCTTCCTCGAAAAGCATCAGGAGGACCGTGCCTATATCTACAGCCCCACGCAGCCGCAAAAGCAGGTAATCGGCTCGATGGTGCGCGATTTCGTAAACCGCGTGTTCAATGGGGCCGCCGAGCCGCTGCTGCTGCATCTGGTGGAAGACCGGAAGCTGACGGAAAAGGATCTGGACGAGATTCGCGAGATCATTCGCAAACAACCCGGCAGGAGGCAAAAATGAGCCCGAACGCGCTGCTTATCGCGCTTGCCGCCTGGAGCGCGCAGATTTTGATTCTGGTATCGGTCGCCGCCCTGGCGGTCCTCGCCCTGCGTCATCCGAAAGCGCGACTGCTGTTTTGGCAAGGCGTTCTCGTGTTGTCTCTGCTTCTACCGGCGGTAGAACCATGGAAGCCTGCGCCGGTGGAAGCCATCACGGCGTCGGCATCTGTCATCCTGCGCGTTGCGCCCGCTTCGTCAGCAGCCACTCCCTGGCACTCGCGGCTCCATTGGCGGATCGAATATCTGCTTGCCGCGCTGGCGGCGGGCGCTGCACTGCGCCTCCTGTGGATCGCGATGGGCCTCCTGCGCCTGCGACGCTATCGGTCTCAAGCTGAACCTTTCTTGATCGCGCACAACGCCACGAGCAGGCTGTGCGCTTTGTTGTCCGAGGCGCGCTTATGTTCCGCGGCGAAATCTGTCCGCTGGTTTGTGAGCGACGGCATCCCCGGTCCGGTCACTTACGGCTGGCTTCGCCCGTCCATCCTTCTACCTCGCCGCGTCGAATCGCTCCCCGCGCCACTGCGCGAAGCCATCGCCTGCCATGAACTGGTGCACGTCCGCCGCGGAGACTGGCTGTTTGTCCTGGCTGAAGAGATCGTCCGCGGTCTGCTCTGGTTCCATCCCGCCGTCTGGTACGTGATGAGCCAGATTCAGCTCGCGCGCGAACAAGCCGTCGATCGCGAGGCCGTTGGGATCACCGAGAACCGCGACCATTACCTTGACGCTCTCATCGCTGTCGCGGGCCAAAAGCTTCAGCCGGATCTCGTCCCCGCAACGCTGTTTTTGAAGAAGCGCCATCTCACCGTGCGAGTGGCCGAAATCGTGAAGGAGGTTTCCATGACCGGAGGTCATATCCAAAAAATGCCCCGATCCCGCATCTTCGCCAGCCTCTCCGGCGTGTGCTCCGCCGCTCTGCTCGCCGCACGGCTGGCCGTTTGGGTTTTCCCCATTCCCAGTCCGGCGCAAACCGTCGTAGACGATCCTGGGATTACCGTGGATGCGGGCGGAACGGTGCTTCACCGCTCCGCGATTCACTATCCGCCGGGGCCGCGCACGGCTGGCGCGTTGAACATTGAAGCGACCCTGAACTCCAACGGCGAAGTAACGGACGCGCGTCAGGATGTGCAACTCATCTCCGGCCACCCATTGCTGGTCCAAGCGGCCATTGAGGCCGTCAAGCAATGGGTCTATCAGCCGACTTTGCTCAACGGCAATCCGGCGCCGGTGCTCACGACCGTCGACGTGGATTTCACGCTGTCGCAATGAAAGCATTTCTCGTCTTTGCGCTTGGCCTCGCCGCCTATGCGCAACCCGCGTTCGAAATCGCGACACTGAAGAGATCGCCGCCGCCGGAGGGCGATCTCATCAACATCAATCTGGGCAACGTGCGGAACGGCAAACTCACGCTTTGGGCGCTTCTGATCTCCCGTTTTTAAAGCGAAATCGTTCTCGATCAGACCGGCCTGCCTGGCTTCTACGACGTTAAGCTGGAATGGACTCCCGAACTCAACCGCCCTCCTCAACTGGATGACGCGCCGCCCGGCCCATCCATTTTCACCGCCGTCCAGGAACAGCTCGGGCTTAGGCTGGAATCCCGCAAAGGCCCGGTCGACGTGCTTGTCGTGGATCATGCGGAGCAGATTCCCGCGGAGAACTAGTTGCGGCCAAACCCCTCGCCTCGCCGGCCTTCAAAGCGCTTAGAAGGCTCTTAGGTGCTCGGGCAAGCGGTAATCACTCAATTTGGCGTCGGATCTCTCTCAACGTAGTCAATCAGCAAGAATTCGAGGGGCAGATTTCGAGAGTCGAGTCTCAAGCCCAGACGTTTTAGATCTATGGAGAATGAGGGTTCTGGCGAGGGCCGCGCTTCACCTTGTTGACCACTGTCGGGTGCAGGAGCAGCGTCACCGCCATTGCCTAGCGAAAAGGATGTCTTGAAATTGAACCTTCCATATTCGGCGGCCGCACCTAGGACTACCACCCGGACGTATCACGAGCGAGGCCGCGGATGATCGTCACAGCTTATGCCAGGGAGCATCATGACAGCAATGTACTTTATGCTATGATGCAATCGTGAGGACGACCACAACCCTTGATCCGGAAGTCGTAGCCCTGCTGCACAAAGCTATGAAGGAGCGCGGTATTTCCTTCAAGGAAGCCTTAAATTCCGCCGTCAAGATGGGCTTGACGCAGGCCCGGTCGAAAGGGCGCTCCTTCGTGCAAAAGACGTTTTCCTTGGGCCGGGAACAGAATTTCCGGTGGGACAAGGCGCTGGAAACCGCGGCCGCGATTGAAGACGAGGAGCTGATTAGAAAACTCTCGTTGCGAAAATGATCGTCGTCGACGTCAACCTGCTCATCTATGCCGTCAATGAGGACGCTCCGCTTCATCGAAAGGCAAAGTCATGGCTAGAAGCCGTGATCTCCGGAACCGAAACGGTAGGGTTTGGATGGAGCGTGCTCCTTGCATTCCTCCGGTTGACTACCAGGATGGGGCTGTTCAATAAACCCCTCAATACCTCCACCGCATTCGATCTCATGGACGCCTGGCTTCAGCAACCGTCCGTGACCCTCGTCGAACCCACACTCCATCACATGCGGATCTTGCGGGATCTGATTTTGCCGTTGGGTACCGGAGGAAATCTCACGTCCGACGCTCATCTTGCCGCCCTGGCAATTGAACACGGCGCTGAGTTGTGCTCGACGGACAATGATTTTGAGCGGTTTCCGGGGCTCCGATGGCGTAATCCCTTGGGCTGAGGCGAGCGACGGCGCCTGGATGCTTTCTGCCGGCGCGGCGAGGGTTGGCGGCCCCGCTCACTTCACCAGGTAAACGGTGAACTTCGCGATGTCGTGGAAGCCCATCCGCCGGTACAGAGGATAACCGGCTTCGGTCGATTCCAGAACTAACAATTCGCCGGGCGCTCTTTCCGCGAGAGTGGCGCGAAGCAGCGCTTCGCCATAGCCGCGGCGGCGGTTTTCGGGCGAGGCGCCGAGAGAATAAATGCCCAAGGCGCCTTCGGTGCGGACAAGGGCGGCCATGGCGACGGGATAGCCGCGAACGAATCCGACAAATCCGCGGTAATCGCCGGCCCAAGCCGCTTCGGACTCGTAGACCGCACGGGCGACGGTCAGTGGAATATCAAAGCAGGCCGAAGTCAGCGAGGCAAATGCGGAGCGGGTGGCGGCATCGCGGACGGGCCGGCAATCGATTTCAGGAAGGGGCCGGACCGGGGGCATCAACTCGGCCGCCACCATGGCCGGGGCTTGGGAAATGGGACGCATGCCGATAGAAGCGAAAAGATCGCGGCTGGCGCGACGCGGAGCGGGTGGCAAAAGCTCCTCGCACAGCCAAAACGACCAGCGAACGCGGCGCTGAAGATAGTAACCTCGGCATTGGTCGAGAATGGCGGCAAGTTCACGGCTGGATTCGACGGCTTGCGTAAGAAAAGCGATGTTGAAGACGCCGTAGTCGAGGCCGGAATATACGCACTCGGCGCGTTCGAGCGGGCGGATATCGCCCGTTCCGGTGGCTTGGCCAAAGAAACGCATGGCGACGCGAAGATTGCGGTCCAGCTTTCGGAGCTGGAGGGCCAAGGCATCCGGGGATTCGCGAGCCATTGTCATAAGTTCCGCCTTGCCCTATAGCAAAGTCATGGGGTCGACGTCGATGAGCAGGCTGGATGAATTCCAGCGCTGAGTGAGGGCGAACCGCCGCAGCTCCTTCAATATCTCACCCAATCGTTTGCGGCTCGAGGCTTTTATCAGCATTTGATAGCGATACTCGGTTTTTATGCGCAGGACAGCGGCGGGCGCGGGTCCTAAAACCCTGATTCCCTCCGGCGGAGGGTTGAGAATGCGTCCCAGCTGACCGCTGCGCACCAGAGCCTCTTCTTCTTTAGACGCGCGAACTACGATATTGGCGAGGGCGCCGAAGGGGGGGTACCACATCAAGCGGCGGAACTCGATTTCCTTGGAATAAAACATGTCGTAATTCTGAGCGGCGGCGCAACGGATGGCGTAGTGATCGGGATTCAGCGTTTGAATCAACACGATGCCGGGAATGGCGCCGCGGCCGGCGCGGCCAGCGGCCTGCGTCAGGAGTTGGAAGTTGCGCTCCGCCGCGCGAAAGTCGGGAAGCCCGAGGCCCACATCCGCATTGACGATTCCCACCAAAGTGACGTTAGGGATGTCGTGACCCTTGGCGATCATCTGGGTGCCGACCAACAGATCATAAGACCCTTCGCGGAAGGCGGCGAGGATGGCCTCGTAATCGCGTTTTGCGCGGACGGTATCGCGGTCCAGACGGGCGATTCTGGCGCGGGGAAAGGCGGAGTGCAGCTCTTGCTCCACGCGTTCGGAACCTGTGCCGAGAAATTGAACGTATTCGCTATCGCATTTCGGGCAGCGGCCGGGAACGCGCGCGGAGTAGTTGCAGTAGTGACACAGCATGCGGCGGTCACGGCGGTGGTAGGTGAGGGCGACGGAGCAGTGGAGGCAGTCCACGCGCTCGCCGCAAGCGCGACAGAGGACAAAGCTCGAAAAGCCGCGGCGGTTAAGCAGAAGCATGGCCTGTTCGCCGTTGGCGAGCCTTTCTTCGACGGCCGCGACGAGCGCCCGGGAAAAGGTATGCTGCTTACGAGTTTCCAAAAATTCCTGGCGCATGTCGATCAACTCGACCCGCGGCAGGGGGCGATTTTCGATACGCTCCGGAAGCTCCAGGCGGCGGTACTTGCCGCGTTCGGCGTTATAGCGGCTCTCCAGACTCGGGGTAGCGGAACCGAGGACGAGGGTCGCGCCGGAATCGCGAGCGCGCACCACGGCCACATCACGACCGTGGTAACGCGGCGTCTCCTGCTGCTTATAGCTTTGATCGTGCTCCTCATCAACCACGATCAGCCCCAAGTTTTGCATGGGCGCGAACACGCCGGAGCGAGTGGCCACCACGACGCGGGCTTCCCCGGAGCGGATGCGGCGCCACTGCTGGGCGCGCTCGGAATCGAGGAACGCCGAATGCAGAATGGCGACGCGCTCGCCAAACCGATGATGGAACTGGCCCGCCACGGCAGGAGTCAGTCCGATTTCGGGAACCAGCATTAGAGCAGAGCGGCCCAGCGCGAGCGCGGCGTCGATGGCGTTCAGATAGACCTCGGTCTTGCCGGAGCCGGTGACGCCTTCAAGTAGAAACGGATGGAAACCGCCGGTTTGGAGGGCGCCGGAGATGGCGGAGAAGGCGGCCTGCTGGTGGGAATTGAGGGGGTGTGGGGCGCGAGGAATTCCGAACGACACGGCCAGCGGCTCAAGGGCTAGCGCGACCAATTCGCGGCGGGCCAACGAGCGGGCCGCCAGGCTGGCCTTGGGCACCGAGGATTCCAACGACGCCAAATTGTGCGAGCCGGGATGAAGCTCCAAGAAAGAAAGCAATTCGCGTTCGGCTTTGGAAAGCTTCGGTGCGGCCCTTTCCGAGGAGCGGGCGCAAAATTCCACGCGCAGCCGCGTGGCGGAGGCGCGGAGGGGATCGCGTGGTTCCGCGCGCTCCTCCACCGCGACCATTCCTTTTTTCTCAAGAGAACGCAAGACAGAGCGGGCGTTTGAAAGTTTCTTGGTCAAGTAGGAAGCAGAAAGAGGGCGCGAGTCGAGCAGGCGGAGGATTTGAGAAGCTGCGTCCCCGGAGGCGTCGCTCAAATGGAGCTGGCGCGCGGCGTCGTGCCCGGCAGAGGTCAGCGAATACACCTTGCCCCGGCGGATATCGCTTGCCAGCGGAGTCATGGCGCGCAGCGTTTCACCCAGCGGGCAACAGTAATACTCGGAGATCCAGCGTCCCAGATTGAGAAGATCTTCTTCGAGCGCGGGCTGTTCGTCGAGCAAGCGCAAGGCGTCTCGCACGCGGCCGCGGGGCGCCTCGGCATGCACGCGCAACACGACTCCGGCAACGGTTCGCGATCCGAATGGCGCGAGAATCCGACATCCGGGCGCCACGCGATGACGCATCGTTTCCGGCAGCCGGTAGGTGAACAGGTCCTCCACCGGCCCCGGTACGCTGACGTCGCAATACATTTAACGCGCCGGCTGGAATAGAGCGAAACCCGCGCCTTGCGGGTCGTCGAGCACGGAGAGCTTTCCCGCGCCTTCGACGATCGTCGGCTCGACAAAGACGTTGGCGCCCAATTCTTTGGCTTTTGCCGTGGAAGCGGCGCAATCGGCGGTTTGGAAATAGAGCAGCCAATGCGGCGGGGCGTGCGGCGGATTGATCTGGAGTCCGCCGATGAAATCTTCGCCATTTTGAATATGCAGATATCCGGAGGGGTCCTTTCCCTTTCCCGGATCGAAACGCCAGCCGAACAAGCCTTCGTAAAACGTTTTGGCCCGCTCGCGGTCCTCCGTCATCAAATCGGCCCAGCAGAGGGTTCCATTTTCGCCGGTGATGCCGGTCCCGGGGTGGCTTTTCGGCTTCCAAATCGAGAAGACGGCTCCGGTGGGATCTTGAATGACGGCCATGCGGCCATATTCGCCGACATCGCCGGGCGCGCGGAGGACCTTGCCGCCGAGCTCACTCGCGCGGGCGGCGGCGCGGTCGGCGTCCTCGACGGCCATGAAGATTCCCCAGTGGGGCGGCACATTGCCGGGCATCATGGAAACCGAAAAGCATCCGGCAATTTCGTTTCCCGCGAGTTTGAACATGGTGTAAACGGCGTTGGGGCCCATGGGGTGGTCCTCGAACTCCCACCCAAACAAAGACTTATAGAATTGTTTTGCGCCGTTCTGATCCGCGGTCGCAAGCTCCATCCACGCAAACGAGCCGGGCTTGTGCTTTTCGATTTGGGGCATGAGCGGATTATAGCGTTTCACGTCAGACGGGCGGGCGCTATGGTATACCAGCGTCATGAACTTGGACCTATCAGGCCGCGCGGCTATCGTCACCGGCGCGGGGCGCGGAATCGGACGGGCCGTGACGCTCAAGCTGGCGGAAAATGGCGCGGCAGTGGTGGCCAACGACCTGGACGCCGAGCCTCTTTCGGAAACCGCCGCGCTAGCCGAACAACGCGGAGGCCGAGTCAAAGCGCTGGCAGGGGATATTACGGGGGCGGGATTTCCGGACGCAATCGCGCGGGCGGCGGTGGAGGAGTTCGGCTCCATCGACATTATCGTGAACAACGCGGGCTTTACCTGGGATAGCGTGATTCAAAAGACGACGGACGAACAGTTCCAAGCCATGCTGGACATCCATATCGTGGCGCCGTTCCGCCTGCTGCGGGCCGCCTCGGAGTGGATTCGAGCCGCCGCAAGACGGGAGGTTGCGGAGGGGCGGAGGGTGATGCGCAAGGTAGTGAACGTGACCTCCATTTCGGGAGTGGACGGCATTGCGGGACAGGCGGGTTACGGATCGGGAAAGGCGGGGATCATCGGTCTGACAAAAGTACTGGCGAAGGAGTGGGGCCGCTATAACGTGAACGTGAACGCGGTAGGCTTTGGCTTTATTGAGACCCGTTTAACGCAGGCGCTGGGCACGGAAGCGGCTCAGATTGACGTGGGCGGACGCAAGATCAAAGTGGGCGTGCCGGCCGAGGCGATGGAAGCGATCCGGCGGCAATGCCCGCTGGGGCGCTTGGGCACGGTGGAGGAGGCGGCGGGAGCGGTGCTGTTTCTGTGCTCAGCGTTATCGGACTACGTGACCGGCGAAGTGCTGATGTGCAGCGGTGGAGCGCGCGTTTAGGTTTGTCCGCGGAATCAAAAGGGGGCTCGGCAGCCGCTCGGAAGGGTTTACAGGCCGAATGGAATCTGTTATGTGTATTTGAGTTAAGGAGAGACGCATTTAATGCCTTCACAGAAGAAATTTCCGCTAAGCCGGCGCGAGTTTGTGGCGGCCAGCGCGGGCTTGCCCGCTCTGGGAGCGCTTACGGGAACCGAATTACATGCCGCAACGACGAGTGGATTCGCGGCTGCCGAAAAAGCGCCGCTGGAAATCGCGGAGTGGAGCTTTTTCTGGGTTGGCGTGGAGCGAGCGACCCTACCCGGGGGCAATTCGCCGGTGGTGAACGGGAAGCAGATGTATGTGGAATATCAGGTTCCCGCGAAAGTAAAGCACCCGTATCCGATCGTGCTGATACACGGCGGGGGAGGCCAGGGTCTGGATTGGATGGGGACTCCCGATGGGCGGCGGGGCTGGTCCACATATCTGCTGCAAGAAGGCTACCGGGTCTATATTGTCGACCGGCCGGGACATGGGCGGTCGCCTTACCATCCCGATCTGCACGGTCCGTTTCCGAACGCTCAGACGCTAGAGTCCATTTCGTCTCTGTTCACGCCTCAGAGGGCCAAGGCCGCGGCGGGCGGCGGACGAGGAGGGCGCGGGGGCTTTGGAAACAGCGCCAATGCGAAGCTGCATACGCAGTGGCCCGGTACGGGCGAGGTTGGCTCGCCGGAATTGTCGCAGCTGGTGGCATCGCAGGGAGGGTCGTTCGGAAACGGGAGGGGCCTGATCAAAGAGGCGCAAGTAGCGGTGTGGCAAGCCAATGCCGCGGAGATGCTCGATAAGATCGGCCCGGCGATCTTCATGACGCACTCCGCCGGGGGGCCGTTTGGATTTTACGCTTTGGAGGCGCGGCCGAAACTGGTGAAGGGCATCGTGGTGGTGGAGGGAGCGGGCGGAAGCGCGTTCGCCGGCGGGAATCGTTGGGGATTGATCAGCCTCCCCGTGGAGTATGAGCCCGCGGTGAAGGATCCGTCGGAGATCAAGACGAAGCAGGTGATGCCCACGGAAGCCGACGCCAAGCTGGGCGTGGGGCCGTACAACCTTCAGGAAGAGCCGGCGCGCCAACTCAAGAACTGGCGCGATTGCCCGGTCGCGATCGTGACGTCGGAGGCTTCCTTCGTGGCGCCCAATCCGGGCGCGGTGGCGTATTTGAAGCAGGCCGGCGTTTACGCGGAAGAGATCCGGCTGGCGGAACATGGCATTCATGGCAACGGCCACGCGATGATGCTGGAGAAGAACAATCGGGAAGTGTTGCAGCCGATTCTCGACTGGCTGAGCAAGAACGTAACGCAGAAGGCGAAAGGGGTGGCGATCGCGCAATCCAAGCCCGCGAAAGCGGGCGACTCCACGGCGATGAAGCTGGCCGATCAGGGCTACTTCTGGGTGGGGCTGGAGGCGAAGAAAGCGCCGTACGGAACCATTTTGGTGGGCGCGATGTATGCGCAATACCTGAAGCCGCAACAGAAGAAGCATCCGTACAACATCGTATTAGTGCACGGCGGAGCGGGACAGGGAACGCACTACATGGGGATCAACGGCGAGGCCGGATGGGCGCACTATTTCGTCCAGGCTGGCTTTAACACCTACATCGTGGACCGGCCGGGGCATGGGCGTCCGGTGTACCATCCGGATTCCTTGGGACCCATTGGGCCGGTGTTCACCTATGCGAGCGTCACGGGCGATTTCATGCGCGGCGCGCAAGAGCCGAACAAGCGGTGGAAGGGAACGGGCGACGTCGGCGATCCCCTGATCGATCAGTTCCAGGCCGGGCAGAATTCGATCCCCACGGATAACATTCTGGCTCACAAACTTTGGGCCAGCCGGGGAGCGGAATTGTTGGACAAAATTGGGCCGTCTATCATCATGGTCCACTCCGCGGGAGGGCCCTTCGGCTGGCTGGTTGCGAATGAACGGCCGAAATTGGTGAAGGCCATCATCAACGTGGAAGGAGCTGGGGCGAATCCGTTTGGAAACGGCGCGGCCTGGGGAATAACCGACATTCCGCTGGAGTACGATCCTCCCGCGTCGGATCCAAAGGAGATCGCGACGCGCGATGTTCCGGCGGCGGATGGAGCGCCAGCGTATAAGCTGCAAGCGGAGCCGGCGCGGAAATTGAAAAACCTGCAAGGCATTCCCATTGCGTACGTGACGGCGGAGCGCTCCGGGCGCAACGGCGCACCGCTTACGGCGTTCTTGAGGCAGGCCGGATGCGATGCCGAAGATTTTCGCTTGAAGGACAAAGGCATTCTCGGAAACGGCCACTTCATGATGCTGGAGACCAATCGGAAGCAGGTCTTCGATGCGATTCATGGGTGGATACGACAAAGAGTGAAGGCTTAACAGCGACCGGCTGAAAACCTTTGGAAGAGGCTCACGCGGGGGCGGTGTAACGGCGTTCAACGGCGGCTCTGATTTTCTGCCGGGTTTCGCGCGGACCGAACTGCCCGTCCTTTTCGTATTGCGCAACCTCGCCAGCCATCACTTCGTCTTTGATGGCCTCTCGAAACCATCTTGAATAATCCCCCCGCTTCAGATGAAATAACCACGTCTCATCATCAACGCCATCGGCAAGTTGTAAGAACATGGACAAGTTGCGCGCCCTGAGGTTTAGTTTGCCTTGGGGACCGCG
>DATGLY010000119.1:0-7144 GCA_035293905.1 Bryobacteraceae bacterium | reverse complement strand
CAATTCGTAGGAGAGTTCCCGCTCGCTCATCCGCCCATAAAGCGGAATCCGGCCGTTTTCGCGCCAAGCGTCTACGATTTCCCCGGGCGTGTATTGCGGCAGCCGCTCGTTGTAGAAGCGGGGAAGATTCACGGCCCAAACAATCAGATAGGCCCCGGCCGCGGCGGTGCTGAGCATTTTCGTAAAAGCGTTTCCGCGCAGCGCATAGAAGCCGAGCGCCGTAAAGGCCGCCAGAAACGGGGCCAAAAACAGGAGCTGGCGCACTCCTCCGAACGGAAACACTTTGACAAGCGAAAGAGCCGCCGGCAGCAGGAGCGCGGCAGCGCCCAACCGCGCGAAGTGGCGGAATCCGGCGCCGAACTTTCCACGCAAGGCGAACTGCCACCCCCAAATGCACATCAGCACCAGAGGCAGCACGATCAGATTCAGGCGATCCGGATAATACAGCGCCGAATTGTAAAACAGGTCCAATTGATAAGTCGCCAGGCCGTAGGCATGCAGCAGCACCTTGGGAATGGACGAAATCGAAAGCGGCGTGTAATAGTCAGCCAGGTATGGCCGGAATCCATATTTTGGATTCTTGACGTTAGATAGGGCTGCGATTCCAATCAGCAGGCCGGCGGCGGAGGTCCACAGCCGCAGCTTGCGATCCTCCCAAATCCGAGAGCGCCAGGCGCAGTAAGCGATGGCCGTCATGGAAATGGCTGGAATGAGAGCGGCGCTCGGGTGAGCGCAGAAAGAAAACGCGATCGCGGCGGCGTAGAGCGCGATGGCGCGAAATAATTCGGGGGTGGGTTTCCAGCCATCGGAGGTCGCGCGGAGAATCTCGAAATGGCCCAGCAGCACGGCCAGAGCGGCAAAGGCCAGGGCGCCATAGGGATAGGTTCGCTGCGCGTAATCCAGTTCGACCACGGAGATGGCAAGGACAACGGCGCAAAATAGTGCGGGCCAAAACCGGCTTTGGAAACCCGCCAGCAGCCGGTAGACCAGCGCGAACGCCAAAGGAACCGCGGCGGCATTGACGATCAGAGTCGGCAAGCGCGCCGCCCCAACCGTGCCGCCCAGCCATCGCGCGGAGATCCAGACGATGGCGGGCCAGCCCCAGGTTAGCGTGGTCAGATTCCGCGTCGTGATGGCAAAATCCGCCAGGGACTTGTGCTGGGCGCCATACACCCATTCGTTGAATACGTCCGTCTCATCCAGCCAGAGGAAGATTCGCGAAACGTCGTGGGCGCGCAGCAAAAGCGCCAAAGCCGCCACGGCCGCGATGACAATCCATTGCCAGACCTTTAACTTGGACTCTGAAAGGGGTTCACGCATTATAAGACAGCCGGATCGAAACAAGCTGGCCGGCGCAGCGCACTCCGACGCGGACCCATTTTACCAATCCTTTCAGGGATTGAGTGCCGCCCTTGCGGGGCAGGTGCTCCACTTCGACTTCCTCCACGCGGAATTTCATTTTGCGGGCCAGCATGGAGACCACGACCATAGGGATAAAACAATCTCGGGGAATTTGCTCCAGAACGCGAGCCAGCGGCTCGCGCCGCATCAACTTAAAAGGACAATTGGCGTCGCGCGCCCAGACGCCCCAAAGCAGCAGATTGAGAAGGCGCATCGAGCGGGTAATGAAGACCCGTACGGCGCCGTCGGCGCGCGAGCGGCGGCAACCAAAGACAAAATCGGCGGCCTCGCGCCGCTCCCAGCATTTCCAAAAATCGGCAGCCCTGTGCTGGCGATCGCTGTCGGTCTGAAACACGAACTCACGGCGCGCGTGGTCGAATCCGGTGCGCAGGGCTTTGCCGTGGCCTCCGTTGCGCTCTGGACGCACAAAGCGGAGGCCGGCGAGCTCGTTTGTCAGCCTGGCCAGAATCGCCCCGGTTGAATCGGTGCTGCAATCGTCGACGACAATGAGCTCGGCGCCGGAAATTCTGGAAATCACTTCTTGATGCCATTCCCGGACGCAGTCCTCGATGATTTCCGCCTCATTCCAGGCAGGCATGACGACGCTAACCACGGGTCATTGCGCTGGCGGTCGCCGCGGCGGGGCGGGCCGCGGCGGCGCGTGCGCCGTTCGGCGAGACGCGCTTGCCGCCATTCACCAACCCGGGTTGGTTCAGCGTCATCTCCTCGCTATGGTTGGCAAGCCTATCGACCAGCTCTACGCCCTGCATCAAGCTGTGGTCTTGATTTGAAACTTCGTACTTCCAGGCTCCGAAACGGCCGCGGCTGAAAATGGCCTTTCGTTCGAGAGCGGGGAGCAGGATTTGAAGCGCGGCGTCGCGTCCAAGCGAAGGAGTGGGATAACCGTGTCCGGCGCGATAATGCCACCTCGAAACGACGTCCCGGACGCTCGGGATGAGACCGCAGGATTGCATGGCGCGGACGGTCTGCTCCACGACGGCGTCGCGCCTTACCGGCTCCGCTGGAAGCCGGCGTGTACCCGCCGGCTCGCTGACCTCCGCCATCAGCGACCAGAAGCGGCCTGCATCCGGCACATTATTTGGCGAATAGTTTGAAAAAACCGTCACACGGTAAAACGGCGCGTTTGATTCCGGAAAATACATCCAGCATTTTCCGTATAATTGCGGACCCGGAGCGCCTTTCATTCCCACGCCAATCACGTGCGTGGCGGAGCGCCTGAGATTCCAGGCTGCCGGCTTGAGATCGTCCAGATCGCTTGCATGCACGAGCTGGTCCAGCGGCATAGTCGAGATTAAGATGTCGTAGTCTTCCCGCGAGCCGTCGGAAAATACGATTTGCCGTTTGCCAGCGAACACGCCGACTAGAGTCTTGCCGAACACGATTGATTGCCGGGGAAGCGTCGCGGCCAGCCTTCGCCAAATTTCGCCTGTTCCGCCGCGTAAGGGGAAACGAAAACGATTGTTCGGTCCCCAGCCCACATCGTCGCGCGCTTCGACGATGTTCATGACGATGCGCTCCAAATCGATTTGCGCCACCCGTTCCCCGATCCACTGAAAGGCGAGCTCGGAAGGCGGGTACGCCCAAACCTTGCGATTGTAGGGAATCATGAAGCAGCGGGCGATGCCATCGCCAAAGCTCCGATAGATCCATTCTTCGAAATTGGCGGGAGGCGCGCCATGATCGGCGTTGCGCACGCAGGCAATCAGCCCGCGCAGGCAGTCGCGCAGCTCGGCGGGCGGAAGATGGCGGATGTTGTTTTGAAAAGGGTAAGGGATGAAACGCTCGCGCATCCAGACCCAGGCTTGGCGTTCGTGCTGTAGCCACTCGCCCGCCAGCAGCCGTTCCATGAGATCGTCGAAGTAGGCGTAATGGGAGAATTGGACATGGCCGCCGATGTCCCAGGTGAACCCTTCGGCGTCGCGAAACGAAGAAGCCAAACCCCCGGCCTGCGATTCCTTTTCAAACAGAACGAAGTTGGAATGACCGAGCTCGTGGAGGCGGTGTGCCGCGCCCAGGCCGGTGGGGCCCGCTCCAATGATGACAATTTTGGCCCGCTCGAATGGGGGTAGAACCATAAAGCGGTAACTTACGCCGCAACTCTAAAGCAGTTCGATTGCCGTCGTAGCGCGAGCAGAGTGCGGCTCTGCGCACAATATCGGGAATTTTGCACTATGATTTTGTGCTAGATTCTAGAACTAAATCCTCATATTTATGCTCTTGCTAATCAGCTTATGGCGCGAGTTATGGCGCGAGCTGAAGATCCGGACTCACGTCTCGGCGGTATATACTTTTTCGAAATGTTTTTGCCCGCTTTTGAAGCGATATGGAGGGCGCGGCGGTCTGCCTTTGCACGTCCGGCTTGCCGCGGAGCGCGCCCCCTCACTCGTACTCGACGCCAATCAAAAAAAGTCCTCGGGCGGGCGCCGTTGGGCCGGGCGGAATCACAGAGCCGGGTCTGAGGCGGGCTTCGAGGCCCGCGCGATCCAAATTTCCTTTGCCGGCTTCCAGCAGCACGCCCACAATGTTCCGCACCATGTGCTTCAGGAAGCCGCTGCCCCGAACGCGGTAGATCAGCTTCTCGCCCGATCGTTGGAGGCAAGACGAAAAGACGCGGCGGATTTTGGATCGACCCAGCTCATCTGCATCGTCGGAGGCGGCGAACGCGGAGAAATCATGTTCGCCTTCGATCAGCGGGGCCAACTCGGCCATGCAAGGTTCGTTCAGAGGATACGGATGGTGATGAACGTAGAGATGCTCAAACGGAGGGCACACTTCCGCGCGCCATAGGCGGTATTCGTAGGTCTTGGCGAGGGCGTGATAGCGCGGGTGGAAATCAGGCGCGGCTTCGGCTGCCTCGATCACGCGAATGTCGCGGGGTAATAGACGGTTCATCGCCCGGCGCAGATTGTCACACGGAATCGGATTGTTTAAATCGAACGCCGCTACTTGCGCCAGTGCGTGCACGCCGGCGTCCGTGCGGCCCGAGCCGGTGACGTGAACCGGAACGCCTTCGATTTTCGCCAGCACGTCTTGAATGGCGCTCTGAATTGTGGGGAGATTCGGCTGAATCTGCCAGCCGTGATAACAGGTTCCGTCGTAGCTGACGGTGATGCGGATGCGGCGCATAGGAGTTGTCAGGGAATCCGCTATCCGTTGTCAGTTATCAGGTCTCGGCTCTTCCGATGGCTAAGGACGGACGGCTGCCAGGCTTTTCCACCGGAACGCCTCGCTTACAGAGAGGACAGTCGGCGGGATCCCAGGCGCTCACTTCGAGCGTGAGCAGAGCGGCGCGAGGCACGCCCAAGTCGACGCGGCCTCCGCTGCGATCGACGATCGAGCCGGCCGCGGCGACGTGAGCGCCCAAGGACTGAAGCGCCTGGATGACCTCGCGGGTGCTGCCCCCCGTCGTGACCACATCCTCCACCACCACGGCCGTCTCGCCGGGCCGCACCGTAAAGCCGCGCCGCAAGGTCATTTTTCCGCTGCTGTCGCGTTCGGTAAAGAGGAACCGCCGGCCCAAGGCGCGGGCGACCTCATGACCGATAATCAACCCGCCCAGCGCCGGGGACGCCACCAGGCCGCAAGGGGGAAGCTGGGCCGCCAACTCTTTTCCCAACCGTTCTGCAATGGCTGGATGTTGAAGCAACAGCGCGCACTGGAGGTATTCGTCCGAATGGAGACCGCTGGTAAGACGGAAATGCCCGCGCAGATAGGCTCCGGTTTCGCGGAGTGCGGCGAGAGTTGTACTGGACGCCAAATCAATATATAACAAACAAAGCCCGGCCTTGCGGCGCCCGGGAGTTTGTAAGAATTTGTAAAGCCCTGTGCCGGATAGCAGGGGCGAAACTGTAACTCGCGGCGTAGGGCGGCTCGTCATGACAAGTGTCTAGGAGAATCAATGAAGGCTTCCAGTCGTAAGTGGGTGATCGGCTTACCCCTATTGTTGGCCGTCGCTGGAGTGGGCGGCTTCAGCTTCTACAACAGCGCCAAGAAGGTGGATTACCTGACCGCCAAAATCGAGCGCGGCGAGATCGATTCCGTGATTTCCTCCACGGGCACGGTCAACGCGGTCATTAACGTTCAGGTGGGAAGCCAGGTATCGGGCAACATCGTGGAGTTGCACGCCGATTGGAACTCCCACGTGCACAAGGGCGACTTGGTGGCGGTCATCGATCCGGTGCCGTTTCAGGCCAAGGTGGATCAAGCCAAGGCCGCCATCGAGAGCGCCAAGGCCAGCGTCGTGAACGGCAAGGCCAGCTTGAAGAAGGCGGACGCGGATATTGCCAACGCGTTTGCGAATGTGAAAAACCAGGAAGCCAATATCGTCAAGGCCAAAAGCGCGGTGAGCGACGCGAAAGTGAAATTAGACCGGCGTGTCCTGATGAAGAAAGACGGCATCATCGCGCAAGAGGACTTGGATACGGCGCAAGCCACCTACGACCAGGCCGTGGCGGCCGAAGCGGCGGCGGAAGCTCAATTGGCGGCGGCGCAGGATAGTTTGGAATCGGCCAAGGCGCAGCGGGAAGTGGTGCAGACGCAGCTGGATTCCGCCGAGGCCCAGGTGAAGCAAGCGGAAGCCAACGAGGTCCAGGCCGAGCTCGATCTTTTGCACACCAAGATTATTTCCCCGGTGGACGGGTTCGTGGTCGCGCGCAATATGGACGTGGGGCAAACCGTAGCGGCTTCGTTTTCCGCTCCGACGATTTTCAACATCGCCAAGGACTTGACCAAGATGCAGGTGGACGCCAACATTGACGAGTCGGATATCGGGCGGGTGAAGGTAGATCAGCCGGTGACGTTCACCGTGGACGCCTTTCCGGGGCAGACCTTCACGGGAGCCGTAACGCAAATCCGTGAAAATGCCACCAACGTGCAGAACGTCATCACTTACGATGTCGTGATCAAATTCGATAATTCCGATTTGAAGTTGTTCCCGGGCATGACCGCGAACGTCCGGATTCTAACGGACCGCCAGCCGGACGTGCTGAAGTTGCCCAACGCCGCCTTGCGCTTCCGGCCCGCGGACGCCCCGCCCAACGCCGACAAAGGCAAAGGCGGCGGAGATAAAAAGGGCGGCTCCGGCGGTTTCGGCCAGGGGGGGCAAGGCAAGGGCCGCGGGCAGGGCGGATTCCAGACGGTCTATGCTCTCGGAGAGGATGGCAAGCCCAAGGCGGTACGGGTCCGCGTGGGTTCCGGCGATGGCAACTTTGTAGCGTTGCTCAGCGACAATCTCAAGGAAGGCGACTCCGTAATTACCGGCATCCAGCTTCCCGCAAAGTCGGGAACGGGCGGATTCCCGGGACAACAGCAGCAGAACTTCAACCAGTTCAAAGCGGCAAAAGGCTTTTAATCGTCATGTCCGCCCCACAGCCAGCCGAGGCGCTGATTCGAATCGACCACCTCACCAAGGACTACCACATTGGCGACATCACCGTGCACGCGCTGCGCGGCGTGACTCTGCGCATCGACCGCGGAACGTTCGTTGCGATTATGGGTCCGTCCGGTTCGGGCAAGTCCACGTTCATGAACATCCTCGGATGCCTGGATAAGCCCACCCATGGGACGTACCTTTTGGATGGCGTCAGCGTGGGCACGCTGAACCGAGACGAACTGGCCGAAATTCGCAACAAGAAAGTGGGTTTCGTATTTCAGCAGTTCAACCTGCTGGCGCGAACGACGGCGTTGGAGAATGTCGAATAGCCGTTGCTGTATTCCGGCGGCG
>DATGLY010000118.1:0-43076 GCA_035293905.1 Bryobacteraceae bacterium | reverse complement strand
AACTTCGTATTTTCCCATCTCGAAGGATTTGGTGATCTGGACGCGATGGGAGGGTCTCTCATCGTCGTTGCAGCCGTTGTCGTCCGGAGAGCAGCCCATCATAAATGCACCGGGGCCGATCTTGACAAACTTCATGCCGATGGCATTTTGAGTGGCGGCGAAATTCTGAGCGAGCAGCAGAGCGGCCCCCAGCGCCGCCGCCACCGTGCCGAACGCGGCGAATCTCATCACACCTTTCAAGACGGAACAGGCCTGTCGCGGATTACGAACGGCCTGTGGCCGGACGCCTCAAAGCGCGTGTCCAAGCTCCACAAATCCTCCGCAGCATACCAATTAAGTCCTGTATTTGCAACGAAAGATTGCGGCCATGCGATTGCCATTCCGCCCGTAGTCCGTGCCTATGCGGAGTTTCGCCACCCTGTTGGCCAGTTTTGGCGCACTCGCGAGCATCCCCGCCGCGCAGGCCACCACGCTTGAGCGCCTGAGCCTGAGCGATCTGATCGCCAAATCAACGTCGATTGTGCACGCCCGGGTGACGGGCTCGAACTGCGCCATGGTGGGCGCGGATGTTTATACGTATTACCAGCTCCAAGTAAGTGAGGTTTTGAAAGCGGGCGGATCGCCGGCGCAGAGCCTGCAAATGGCGGTTCCCGGCGGGGCCGCTATGGGAGTACGGCAGTTAGTCCCCGGCGCTCCAAAGGTCACAATAGGCGGCGATTATGTTTTGTTTCTGTGGACCAGCCGCTCGGGGCTGACGCAAGTGATCGGGCTTTCGCAAGGATTATTCCGGATGACGCAGGATTCGGCGGGAAATGCGATTCTTGTGAGGCCCGTTTCGGAGGCGCCGATGGTAGACAAAAATGGCGCGGCCGTTATCGACCATGCGATGACGTTCCGCTGGAGCGACGTTCGAGCCCAAATTCTGAAGGCGGGAAATTGAGGAGCGGGGGCCGAGTTTGGGTTCTAGCGGCGAGCGTCGCGGCAGCCTCTTCCGGAGCTTTCGGCTACTACAGTTGGGTGTACTTCGCCAACAGAAACGGGCCTTTTGTGCCGGCGCGATTCGATCTGGGGGTCCTCAATAGCAACACAGTGCAATATTTCGTCTCCGACCTGCCGCCTAGTCCGCTCATGCCGGGGGACACGTTCGCGGCCATTGTGAGCCAAATCCGCGCGGCAGCCGAAGTATGGAACCAGGTTCCTACATCGACGATACGGGTGGCGTTCGGGGGACTTTCCACGATTGGAGCGGCGGCGCAGGCTACGCCGGGCATCGACGTGGTGTTCGACGACAACTTGCCGCCGGGACTGAGGGCGCAGACGAAGATTACCGTGCCGAACGACCTAAGCTTTCTGGCCAAAGGCGCGAATTTCGTGCCGATTCTGCGATCGAAGATTCAGCTTCCGCAAAACTTTTTGGCGCGGGGCCAATATAGTTACGCGGACAGCTTCTTTCTGACGGTGGCGCATGAGTTCGGCCATGCGCTCGGGTTGCAGCACACCTTGACTTCGAGTCTGATGTCGACGGATGTGACTCGCGCAACGACCAAGGCGGCGCCGCTTTCTCCCGACGATATGGCGGGGCTTTCGGTTCTCTACCCGACTCAGGCGTTCTTAAACTCGACCGGCAGCATCTCTGGAACGGTGTCGGTGAACGGCAATGCCGTGAATCTGGCAAGCGTGGTGGCGCTTTCGACCAACGGCGTGGCCATTAGCGCCATGACGACTCCGGATGGAAAATACACGATCACAGGCCTTCCCGCCGGGCCATCCGGCCAGTCCTATTACGTCTATGCGCATCCGCTTCCGCCGCCGCTGGAGGGGGAGGCGTATCCGGCCAATATTTGGCCTCCGGAAGATATCCAGGCGAACCAATACCCGGCCAATACAGGAATCGACACGGAGTTTTTCCCTGGAACGCACGACTGGACACAAGCGGCTCAAATATCTGTGACCGCCGGGGCGACCACGGGCGGCATCAATTTCAACATGCAGAGCCGTTCGAGCATTGCCATCCCCTTCGCCGAGACGGTGGGCTATGAAGGCAATCTGCGCGTATATTCGCCGCCGCTGCAGGGCGGCTCGGAGTCGCCGATTGTCTTCTACGCCCCAGGCACGACGGCCGGCGGGAATCTCACTCCGGGATTGGGCGTAAGCGTGGTGGGGGGGGTGGCGCAGTTGGTTCCGAATTCCTTGCAGGATTATGCCGATCCTTATGGATCGTTCTATGTGGCGACGCCGCAGGTTAATTCGGCTACGCCCGTGGCGCTCGCTTTCACTCTGCCTAACGACCTATACGTCCTTCCGGCGGCGTTCACCATCGTTCCCACCGCGCCGCCTGTCATCTCTTCGGTGACGCCGACCGGCGCGACGGACGCGTGGGGCGATCCGATCGTGAACGTCGCGGGCAAAAATTTGGGAAGCTCGACGCGCGTGCGGTTCGATGGGGCGGAGGGCGCGATTCAAGCCGTGAATAGCGATGGATCGTTGACAGTGGCGGCGCCGCCGGGCAACGCTCCTTATACCGCTTCGGTGGAAGCGCTGACAGCGGATGGGCAGACTTCGCTTCAATCCATCGACGCAGCCGTTCCGCCCATGCTGGCATATACCAGCAATGCGAACCCGGCTATTTCCGTGAATCCGGCGAATCTGCTGCCGGGGACCAACATCATGGTGGAGATCGACGGAGTCAATACTGTTTTCGTCCCGGGAAAAACATGGGCCGGATTCGGATCGAGTGATATCTTCGTGAAGCAGATCTGGGTTACGAGTCCTACGCGAATGGTGATGAACGTGGCAGTAAGCGGCTCCGCGCAGCCGGGCTCGGTTCAGGTGACCGTGTCAAACGGGCTGGAGTTTCTAAATTTGACCGCGGTGGTGCAAGTGCGGGGCGCCAATCCGCGGCAGATTACGATGCTCGCTCCGGTGTTCAGCGCCGATACGAATCTGGCCGGAATACAGCCGGGCGGCCAGGCGTATGTCTATACGGCGGGGCTGCCACTGGTGCTTGGGACGGGGTGGACCGTGACCGTGAACGGGCTGAGCACGACGTTTCAGCCGGTTCTCCAGGGCGCGGCGCTGACTTTCACAATTCCTGCCGGCACGCCGGTGGGACCGGCCGCGGTTCAACTCATTTCTCCCAACGGGGATCAAATTCCGCCCATCGTGGCGCAAATCGACGGACCTCCGCCGGTGATTGTCAGCGTGGTAAACGCGGCCACCGGCCTTCCGGTGGATAGTAATCCGGTGAAACAGGGCGCCACGATCGTGCTGACCATATCCAACCTGACGGACTTCTCCGGCAATCCGGCCCCGTTATCCAGAGTGCGAGTGAACGTGGCGGGGATGGATCAGACAATTTCCTCCGAGCTTTCCGACTCGTCGTCAGGCTTGCGCCAGCTTCAGGTAACTCTGAACCCTGCGACTCCTTACGGTCCGCAGTTGTTGTGGGTCGCAGTGGATACGCGGGAATCCGCGCCGAAGCCGATCCTCATCTTGCCGCAATAAGCAATCCCGTAAACATTCTGCGTCTCGTCGCATCCGAACAACATCTCGACGGCGATGAGATCGGCGGCGCCTTTGCAGCTCGGCGTGCGCCATTGCCGTTTCAGGTTGGCGGCGTAACGATCGCTTTCGGGATTCATCAACCTCGCGCCGGTGTGGAGATTGAAGACCGTCATGGGCGAACCGCCAATCGATTTCGCGGCGATTCCTTGAACAGGCTACCCGGGACGCCGGCCGCCAAATGGACTCGCCGGAAAAATTAAATCGCGGCCGCCGCCGCCGAATCTCCATTGCGAACGCTTGGCGCGCGAAAAAAGCCTCGTTCGCGGATATCAACAGCGGAATAGTACAGGCGTTCCCAGCGGCCCAGCTAACGGCTTAAGCTTATGATCCCACTAGCCAACTTCCATCCGCGCGCCCTTATAGCGGCGATTTTGTTGACGTCCACCCCCTGGTGCCTTGGCCAGCAGACTCCGCCTGTGGACCCAGTTCAGTCCCCGCCTTCCGGAAACTCTATTCAACCTCCATCTTCGGCGAACTCCCTTCAGCCCCAGACGCAGTCCCAGAATAAGCGCATTTTCTGGTTCATACCGAATTACCGCACCTCGGCGACTCTGAATCCATACGTACCGCTGACGCCCTCGGAAAAGTTCAAAATCGCGGCCCAGGACGCTTTCGACCCTGGCACGGTGGCGCTCGGCGCCTTTATCGGGGGCATCAGCATGGCGACCGACTCGAACCCGTCGTTTGGACAAGGCACAGCGGGTTATTTCCGATATTTCGGGACGGCCTACGGGGATCTAATGATCGGAAACATTATGACGGAAGGCGTTTATCCAACGCTGCTTCACCAGGACCCCAGATATTTCAGACGCGGCGCGGGGGGCGCGTGGTCGCGCCTCGGCTACTCAATGAGCCAAACCTTCTGGACCCACAACGATAATGGCGGGACCGGCTTCAATTATTCGGAGGTCTTCGGGAATGCGACGGCGGTTGCGATTTCCAACGCTTATTATCCCGATAACCGAACCGCCCGCGACAACGTAGAGAGACTCGGCATTCAGTTGGGTCTTGACATGGTGGGGAACGTACTGAAGGAATTTTGGCCCGATATAGACAACAAATTCTTCCACAGAAAGAACGGCGCCCACGCTGGTGGACAGCCCTGATGGAACCCGCCGGCCGCCGCGCCATCGTTTGCCGGCAACACCATGGTGGTCTTCACCCCCGACGCCGAAGCGTTCCCTCGCCCGGACGGCGCGTCGGCGCGCGGGCTTTATGGCGGAAGGCGGTGATCCGTTTCGGTTGGCCAGCCGTTTGAATGTGAACGATTGCGGTCGGGCGGACGGTGCACCTCAATCCCTACCAGAATTTCAAAGATGCCCGTGACCAGCGCAAATCCGGCGATGAGCCAGATCAACTCGACTGCGCCGACCAGAGGCCGCACCATGAGCATGACCGCGAATAGAACGGCGATGACTCCACTCAACGCCAGCCACATTTCGCCGGAAAGCTCTCTGCGAAGCCGCATGGCTTCCATGATTCTTAGAAAACCCAACGCCACGGCCCAAATGGAGATAAAGAACACCAGCGCCATCGCCGATTCTTTTGGCGACTTTAGCACCACCATGCCGACAGATATGCCCACAATTCCTTCCAGGGCGAGCAACCAACGGCCGTGACGATAAGGACGTCCGCCGATTGCGGCGATCACCATGAATAGGCCATCGACCACAGCGTAGCCTCCGAACAAAATCATCAGAATGTAGGTGGTCTCTCCGGGCCAAGCGAACGCGAGCACTGCAAATAGAATCGCCACAATGCCTCGCAGCACCATCGTCCACCAGCGTCCCGCGAACATTCCTGGCGTTTCCGAAATCGAATCGTGATCCGCCATGGGAAACACCTCCTCATTGAATAGAGATGCGCCCGAGTTTTCTTAGATTTGAGATACTTGTTCCCGGCGCATCCGCCGGATCCAAAAGAGGTAAACTCATCAGGCGGCGGCCAACCCGAGCTGGTAAGCGGGAGACATCTCTTCCACCAAATGCAGCAAGGCTTCGGCGCCGGGACCGGTGAAGTTTGCAAGCGACAGATCGAGAACTCTGACCCGCTGCCCTTCGCGCAGCATCTGCAAAAGAACGTGGCGTCCATTGCGGAAACGGAGTGCGTCGCGATGCCTCCGCGGCGCGGCCGTCAGTTGGGTGAAGATCGCCTCCTCGGTCCGCCAGATCTGCATCTTGCGCTGTAACGGCTCGGAGATGTCGCGCACCAGAAGACGAGCGCCAGGCGGAACGCAAACCGCCGGGATGGGATGGGCGGAGGGCCCGCCAAAGGCGTCCCAGAATCGCGACCACATCTTCGCAGTCCGGGAGCAAAGGCCGAGATGCTGAATCCGAAGGTCCGCGGGAGCAGCTAGGCCAATGGTTCCGCGCGGGAATCGATAGGTGAGAAGTTCTTCGCCTTTTTTCGCCAGACGACTGGGAAATGACATCAACGAGTAGTCGCACATACCACCCTCCGTTTGCTTGGCTTTCGGTAAGCGCGAACGCGACGCCGGAAACTCCGCCGGCAGTGGCGTTTTTTGGCTCGCCGGGACGCGTCGCGCACGATGCGGTCCAATATGCCGTTAGCAAGGTCGATGCTTCCGTAATTGGCCGGCCTTAGAATCTTTGCGCCGCTCGAAGAATGCAAGCTAAAAATAATGCGGCGATCATCCGAAGAATTTGTCGTTGTTCCCGAGGGAAGCTCAACTCCGTCCAATCGCAGTTTGGCTGAGAGCGATCCGGTTGCAAAGGGACTATGAAGGGCGCATTGAAAATTCTCGCTTTAGGGCTGCTGAGCTGTTTGGCGTCAGCGCAAACATTCCGGCTTCAACTCAAAACTCGAACCGTGTACATCGTTCCGATGGCCAACGGGCTGGACCGCTATCTGGCAAGCCGGCTGACCAGCACGGGCACGGTATGGGTGCTGCTGGAGCCGGCGAACGCGGACGCAGTCATCACCGATCGGGTAGACGAACGTTTCTGGGCCTGGTCGAACGCGATTTTCAAACCCGGTCATCAGGGCCCCGTTCCGAAGCTCACCGAGGATCACCCGGACGCCGGTGGGCCGACAGGGTCCTCCAATCGCGGCACGTTGTTTTTGGTGGATCCCCGAACCGGCATCGTTTTGTGGTCTATTTATCAGCCGCCGGCAAACACGTCGCCAAACGCGCTGGACCAAGCAGCCGCCCGCGCCGCTGTCACCTTGAAAAAGCACTTAGAAGCGAAGTGAGCCGAAACCCGCGCTGATGCCGGCCGGGGCAGTCCTCGTCTCCGCGGTTCAGCAGCAAAATGGCTTGGAGCGCGCCAACTCAATCTTAAACAAAAACGAAATTTTGTGAATCCAGAAAGGCCGCGCCGCTATCGGGATATTGTTCAGTTTGCGCCGACGCGGCTTGCAAGCGCCTTTTGAGAAAGCGCGAGGGCCAAAGAAAGGTGATTCAACGCTGTGAGCAACCGGAAGATCGAAGGCCTAGAAGAATATAACGCCCGGATCGAAGGAGTTTACGATTCGCTAAAGGGATTCGGCTCCGAGACGGAGGAGGCGCGGATTCGCTGTGAGAAGGCGCGCCAAGAGTGCCGGGAAGCGCGGGAGGCTTGGGAGCGTGAAATGGCGCACCGCGCGCAAAATCCTCGGACTAGCGACTGCTCCGAGCGAGAGAAGCTGGAAGAGCAATATCGCGCGGCGCTCATCGCCTACGATGACGCCTTGAGCGCGGTGCAACTTCCGGCGGCGATTCCCGACGCAGCGGAGTTGGATAAGATCGACGGGGCGCGCAGCGCCTCCCATGCCGCCATCGCGCTCTTGGAGGAGCACAAGCGGCGACATGGATGCGGCCGCGTGCGGCCCTCGACAGGAACCGCAACGAGCACGGCGCAGTAAACGCGCCCAGCCCGGCTCGTCAGCTCAAGCTAAGTTTGCCGTGGTCGTCGCAATGGCCGTCGTGCGGATGATGGAGGTGGTCCCCTACCAGGTAATCCATATGATCGCCGTGTGGCACGGCCTCATGGCCGCAACGGGGGCCGTGCGTATGGCCTTGCTCGTGCTTGTTGCAGCGATGATTCGGCGTGCAACCACTCGGATTCGCGTGGCTTACGTCAATGGTGTGCTCGTGGACAGCGGCGCCATGAACGTTATGTAGATGGCCATCGTGAAGATAGTCCACATGGCCGTCATGCTTCACAGCCGTGTGGCCGCATCCTGGACCGTGAGAATGGGAATGATGTTCGTGTGTTCCGCGCGCCTGAGGCATAAGATTCTCCTTTCCTGAACAGGCTTCGAAACGGAGATGCCTCAGGCGGTTCGACTGATTCAGAAAACCTTGGTTCAGGCCGATTTCGACGCTGCTTGCGCCATTTCTCCAGCCACGGCTTTGGAAGGGGAACTGCTAGACGCTAGTCCGGCCTTTTCCCGTACGGAAGCCTCCATCCGCAGCCGAACGGCGGGATTTTCCTTCAGAAACAGGCGGGCGTTATCGCGGCCTTGCCCCAATCTTTCTCCCGCAAAGCTGAACCAGGAGCCGGATTTTTCAACGACGCCCTGTTCGGCTGCAAAATCCAAAAGATCGCCTTCGCGCGAGATTCCTTCGCCGTAAAGGATGTCGAATTCGGCCTCGCGGAACGGCGACGCAACCTTATTCTTGACCACTTTGACGCGAGTGCGGTTTCCCGTAACGGCGTCTCCGTCCTTAATCGCGGAGAGGCGGCGCACTTCGATGCGGACCGAGGAATAGAACTTGAGTGCGCGGCCGCCGGTAGTGGTTTCGGGATTGCCGAACATGACGCCAATCTTTTCGCGGACCTGGTTGATAAAGATCATGCAGGCCCCCGCGCGAGCGACCGCTCCGGTGATTTTCCGAAGCGCCTGCGACATGAGGCGGGCGTGCAGTCCCATGAAGCTGTCCCCCATCTCTCCTTCAAGCTCGGCCTTGGGCACGAGCGCCGCGACGGAATCGACCACGACTACATCCATAACCCCAGAAGAGACAAGCGCGCTGGTGATCTCAAGAGCCTGCTCGCCGTAATCGGGCTGCGAGACCAGGAGATTATCGACATCGACGCCAAGCTTGCGCGCGTAGACCGGATCGAGCGCATGCTCGGCATCGACGAACGCGGCTACGCCGCCGCCGGCTTGCGCCTGAGCGATCACCTGAAGCGCAATCGTGGTTTTGCCGGAGGATTCCGGGCCGAAGATCTCTACGACGCGCCCGCGCGGAAACCCGCCGACGCCTAAGGCCGCATCGATCGAGATCGACCCGGTGGGAATCACGGCGACGGCCTGGGCATTGCGGGAGCCGAGTTGTACCACGGCCCCCCTTCCAAACTGCTTCTCCATCTGAAGGAGCGTTTGATGAATCAATTTGCCGCGATCGGTGTAAGGTTGCACCTAAATTGGTGCCTTCCGTCGCCGGAAATTCTCAGCCAAAACCCAAACACGACCCGGGCGCCGCTCCGAGCCGGCGGCCGACGTTACAGCCGCGGCGCCAGGGGGTGGTCAGCCGATAACTAGTTCTCAGTACCGGTAATGGTCCGGTTTATACGGCCCTTCCACCGGGACGCCGAGGTAATCGGCCTGCTTCTTCGTAAGAGTGGTGAGCTTCACTCCAATCTTTTCGAGGTGCAGCCGGGCGACCTCTTCGTCCAGCTTCTTGGGAAGGGTGTAGACGCCGATTTTGTAATTGTCTTTGTTCTTCCACAGATCGAGCTGGGCCAGAGTTTGGTTCGAAAAGCTGTTGCTCATCACAAAGCTGGGGTGGCCGGTGGCGCAACCCAGATTCACCAGCCGTCCTTCGGCCAGCAGGAAAATGCTATGGCCGTCAGGGAACGTGTACATGTCCACCTGGGGCTTTATGGTGGTTCGTTTCACGCCCGGCGCGCCGTTCAAGGCGTCGACTTGAATCTCATTATCGAAGTGGCCGATGTTGCAGACAATGGCTTGGTCTTTCATATGCGCCATGTGATCGAGCGTAATGATGTCGAGATTGCCGGTACAAGTGACGTAAATATCGCCACGGCCGAGCGTTTCCTCCACCGTGGTGACTTCGAAGCCTTCCATGGCGGCTTGCAGCGCGTTGATAGGATCGATTTCCGTGACCACGACTCTGGCGCCCATGCCGCGCAGGGATTGAGCTGAGCCCTTGCCTACGTCTCCGTAGCCGCAAATGACGCAGACTTTCCCCGCCACCATGACGTCCGTGGCGCGCTTGATGCCGTCGGCCAGCGATTCGCGGCAGCCATACAAGTTGTCGAACTTGGACTTAGTGACCGAGTCGTTCACATTGATGGCGGGGACAAGAAGCTGGCCTTTCTTCTGCATCTCGTAGAGGCGATGCACGCCCGTCGTGGTCTCCTCGGAGACGCCGCGCCACTCCTTCACGATCTGGCGCCAGTGCGTGGGATTTTCGGCGTAGACGTTGCGCAGCAGGTTTTTGACAACTTTTTCCTCATGGCTTTCGGAAGGAGTGTTTACCCAATCGTCGCCCTGTTCCAGTTGATAGCCCTTATGGATGAGCAGCGTGACGTCGCCTCCGTCGTCCACCACCAACTCCGGCCCTTTGCCGTTGGGGTGGCTGATCGCTCTAAGAGTGCACTGCCAATACTCTTCCAGGCTCTCGCCTTTCCAGGCGAAGACGGGGACGCCGGCGGCGGCGATGGCGGCGGCGGCGTGGTCCTGGGTAGAGAAAATGTTGCAACTCGCCCACCGGACGCTGGCGCCCAAATCGACCAGAGTCTCGATTAACACGGCCGTCTGAATGGTCATATGCAGCGAGCCCGTGATGCGTACGCCCTTCAAGGGCTTGCCCGGAGCGTACTTCTGGCGGATCGCCATGAGGCCCGGCATCTCATGCTCGGCGATGGAAATCTCCTTCCGGCCCCAATCGGCCAAGCTCAGGTCGGCGACGCGATGCTCGGTCGCGAGGCTATTCAGAGTGGCTGTGCTCATTGTTTCTCCTAGTCTTTATTGAGGAATTCGGATACCTTGTTATGTTAACACCGGATGAGATTAGCGGCCCGCGGCGTGGGCCTGATCCTTCTCATTTTCGCAGAAAGTCTCAATCAAATCCGTGTCGGGCAGCAAGGTGTACGGCAGATGGGCGCTCCAGGGCTTGGCGAAGACCTTGGGATCGTCGATCGTAATATCGAGCGTCATGTGCCCAAAGTCGCGGCGGGTGAAGCGTTCGGTCACGCGAGCCTCTTCGCTCTGCGGCCGGCCTTTTCGCGTATCCAGCCAGGCCCGGCCGTTAAAACCGCTGGTTTGGGCCACCAGCGTCTTGCCTTCCCACTTTCCGACCGAATATCCAAGCCAGGTGGGTTGGGGATCTTTGGGCAGCGGCCGTCCATCGAGGAAGATCTGCCGAAAAGTCGAGTTGGCCGAAGTCTCATATAGCAGCACGATCAAAGACGGCGTTTGCACGATCTTCATCGGATGCAGGGCCTCGCCATTGTTGGAGGTGTCGATGCGGGGCACGCCAGGAGGCATGCAGCGGGCGAGCGGGTCGCCCGCGTGGTCGTTGGTTTCGCGCTCCTTTTGAAGCGCCTGCGCCCAGGGAAGCATGGGAACGTCTTTGGGCTTCAAGTCCTTGGCAAGATCGAAGAAGTATTCCGGATCTGTGGTCCATACGCCGGAAAGATCAGGCTTGCCGTTTTGGGCTTTCGGCGCGGGTGCATTTAGGTCGGCTTCGCCGGAAGGCGTTCGCGGGATGCCGGGGATCCGATAATCGAACCACTGGGCGTAGCCGATCGACGCGGCCGCGGAAGCGCCGGCAAGAAGTAACATCGCGCTGCGCACCTCATAAGCGTATCATCAGCTAAGCTAGAATTACGCTGCATGGTCAGATCTTTGCTTCTGGCGTCGCTGGCTGCCGCGGCAAGCGCGTGGGCGGCGCAGCCCGGATCGGCCGCCGGTTGCGCCATCCAGCCGCTCGGCGGGCAATGGCCCGCCACGGCGCAATTTGTATCCGGTTTGGATAGCGCCCCTTTCGCCAGTTCCCTTGCCCCGGACCAGACAAAAGCTTGGGACGATTATTCGAAAACCGCCGCTTCGGATTGGCGAAATCTGGAAAAGCGCTATTTGAGCCGCATTGAGGCTTGGCGCGGGCGCGCGCTGGCCAGCTCGCCGGGCGGCGGCGTGGCGTTTTATCCGTTTGGAGGACCCGACTCGGCAAATCTGTTCGCGTTCTTTCCGGACGCTCGCGAATACGTCATCGTCGGCCTGGAGCCGGTGGGGTGCATCCCCTCCAGCTTGCCGGACTACACGCATGCCTATTTCGCCGAGCTTCGCGAGAATCTTAGCCCCGTGGCATCCGTGGGATTTTTCCGCACCAAGGAGATGGGGGGCAATTTCAAGGAAGGCAGCGTCAACGGCGTTCTCCCTTTGTTGATCTTCTTGATGGCGCGCTCGGGCTGTTCGATACAGGACGTTACTCCGATCGTCATCGCGCCTTCGGGCGCCTTGGCATCCAAAAATCAGGCTGGAAATCAAGCTAAAATCGAAGCGGAAGGAGTCGCGATCCGCTTCACCGACGCCCGTCATGGATCGCGGACCCTGAAATACTTCGCGCTGAATCTCCAAAACTCGCGGCTTAATCGCAAACCGGGAGCGCTGAAATACCTGAACGACCTTCCAGCGCCGGCGACCTTGATCAAGTCCGCCTCCTACCTGTTGCACAAGACATATTTCTCGACGATTCGCAATCTCATCCTGTCCAAGAGCGGGTTGATCGTGGAAGACGATTCGGGCATACCCTACCGGTATTTCGACGGCGCATGGGACGTGCGTCTCTACGGCAAGTACTCGGATCCGATCGCGCTGTTCAAGAATTGGCGTCAGCCCGATTTGAAAGAAGCGTTCGCCTCGCGCAAGGACGTTCCGCCTCTGGACTTCGCGATTGGATACCGGCATGCGGGCGAATCGAATCTGCTGGTTGCCCTGCGGCGAGCAAAATGACTCCCATCAAGGATGGGCGCCGATAAAACTCTCTAGCGTCCGGTTGAATCGCTCCGGATCTTCCATCATTAGGAAATGGCCGTATTTTTCCCATTTCTGAATTTGAAGGCTCGGGAAAATCGGCTGCATCAACGCCCGCACGGCGCCGGCGGCGTAAGTGGCAGAGATCTCCAGGGCCGGTATGGGAAACGATGGGGCTGGATCGGGAGATTCGAGCTTGGAGAGGCTGCTGACCGCGGCCACACGGACGTATTCCGGAGTGGCCAGCATTTTCGCGCGAATCTCGTCCCGCAACTCGGGCGAGGTGCGGTCGGAAAACATCGCGTTCACCTGCCGGATGAAGTTTTTCTCGCCCGCCTGCCCGCTCAGGCTCCGTGCCTTCTGGCGATACCGGGCCAGCGCGGCCGCAACCGCCTTGCTGGGCGGAGGCTGCGTCACAAGCGAATCGACAAAAATCACGGATTTGACTTGCCGCGGGAACAGGCGCACGAACGTGTAAGCGATATTGCCGCCCAAGCTATGTCCGATTAAAATGACTTGGCTGACTTGCGCATCGTTGATCGCCGCCTCCACCGCGCGCGCGAATAACTCGGAAGGATACGCAATTTTTGGTTTGTCGCTTTGACCATGTCCGGGCAGATCGATCAGCAGCGAGCGATGAGTTCGATAAACGGGTTCCTGGCCGCGCCAGAAGGTGAGATCGCAGGTCCAACCGTGGATAAAAACCAGCGCTTGGCCGCCCGAGCCGTAAGACTCGTAATGAATTTTGATGCCGTCCAGATTGGCAAAGCGCGAGACGCCGTCGGCGGCCCACGCTGCCCCGCACAGCAGCAGAGCGGCAAAAAAACGCACGCCCATCGCAGCCATGTTAGCATTTTGCCGTGTTCTCCCACCGCTTGAATTGGGACGCCCCGCTCAATTCTTTCTCTTTACTGCTCGAAGAGAAGAGACGCGCCGGCGCGGCTGTGCTGGACCTGACCGAGTCGAATCCTACGCGGGCCGGATTCCGGTATCCCGAACGGAGCATTCTGGATGCATTGTCGAATCCGGCGGCGCTCCGCTACGATCCCGATCCGCGCGGCCTTAAGTGCGCACGCGAGGCGGTATCGCGCTACTACGCCCAGCGCGGGACGCGGGTGGATCCATCTCAAATCCTGCTCACTTCCAGCACCAGCGAGGCCTATGCTTACCTGTTCAAAGCGCTGGCCAACCCTGGCGACGAGGTTTTGATTCCGCGGCCGTCCTATCCGCTTTTCGAGTTTCTTGCCCGCCTGGAATCGGTAGTTATCCGGTCCTATTCCCTGCGATACGACGGAGCGTGGCATATGGATTTCCAGTCCTTGGAAAATGCGATCGGCAGCCGAACACGCGCCCTTGTGGTTGTGAATCCCAACAATCCCACTGGATCGTTTGTGAAGTACGATGAAGCCCAGCAGTTGCAAGCTTTCGCCCGCGCGCGCGATCTGGCCATTGTTTCGGACGAAGTTTTTTCCGACTACGCCTTTGACGAAGAACTTCGCCGCACCCCAACGTTGTTCGGGTCGGGCGGCGCGCTCACGTTCTGCCTAAGCGGCCTGTCGAAAATCGCCGGATTGCCGCAGATGAAGCTGGCTTGGATCGCATGCAGCGGCAAAAATCATGAAGCGGCGTTAAGAAAGATGGAATGGCTCGCCGACACTTATCTTTCCGTGGGCGCTCCGGTTCAAGCGGCCTTATTCCAAATCCTGGAGGCGTCCGCGGAAGTTCGCAACCAAATTCGGCGGCGGATAGCGTCGAATCTCGCCTTTTTGCGAGAGCGAACCAACGGGTCACGGGCGGGCGTGCTCGACTTGGAAGCAGGCTGGTACGCAATTTTGCGGGTTCCACAAACCCGCACCGAGGAAGAATGGGTTACGACGCTGCTCACAGAGAAGGACGTAGTCGTGCAGCCGGGGTTTTTCTACGACTTCGAATCCGAGGGTTTCCTGGTTTTGAGCCTCTTGACCAAGCCGGAGACTTTCCAGGAAGGTGTGCGCCGGTTGGTCTTCCATTTGTAAAAGGACCAAATTCCATTTGAGGGATTTTGGCCGCACGGAAAAACACCACCTATTCGTGGGTAAAAGGGCTTGCGTCCACTTCAAGAATCGTTTACAATCGCATCAATTCTGGTAAAGGGTACTAGAATCCCCTTACCAGCTATGTAGAAGTAGCCGTCGTTCTTGGATTGCGTCGGCGGGATTCTAGGGTCAATTTTGAGGGGATAAGCCTTTATGCATTCTCGCGAGCAATTCCATTCTTTTGTGGCGACAGCGGCCGCGGCATTTCTAGCGCTGGCGAGCGCCTATTCTGTTTTTGCGCAAACCGAAACGGGACAGATCGAAGGAACCGTGCTAGACCCCGCGGGCGCCGTAGTAGCCAACGTTACCATTACAGCCAGCGAATCCGTGACGCATGCCAAGCGTCAGACCATATCGTCGTCGGCCGGCTCCTATGTGCTTTCCAACTTGCTTCCTGGGACCTGGGAACTGACGGTAACCGCCAATGGTTTCCAGACCTTGAAGCAGAACGTCGTCGTCACCGTCGGGGCGAGGGTCGCGGCGGATCTTCACCTCATGATAGGCACTGCGACCACGGTCGTGGAGGTGCAGGAGAGCCCGGTTCAAGTGAACACGGCCACGCAGACGCTCGGCCAGGAAGTTACGGGAACCCAGGTCCGCGAGCTCCCGAACCTGACTCGCAATCCCTACCAGTTCGTCGCCATCGCAGGAAACGTGTCCGACGGCGGCATGGGCACGCGCGGCGCGGGCTTCGCCATCAACGGCCAGCGGGAATCTTCGACCAATCTGCTGCTGGATGGCGCGAGCAACAACGACGAGTTTGCGGGCGATATCGGACAACAGGTCCCTCTCGATTCGATCCAGGAGTTTTCGGTTCTGACAAGCAACTTCACCGCGGAATTTGGCCGCGCTTCCGGCGGCATCGTCAACGTGGTGACCAAATCGGGCAGCAACGACTTCCATGGCACGGCCTACGAGTTCAACCGCGTCTCGGCCTTGTCGTCGACCTCGTTTTTGAACAACGCCAACGAGGTGCCGAAGGCGACCTTCGTACGCAACCAGTTCGGATACTCCATCGGCGGACCCGTGAAAAAGGATAAACTCTTTTTCTTTAGCAGCACGGAGTGGACTAGGGTTCGCAGCACGGCTCAGGCTTTTGCCTGGGTTCCCGATCCCGCCTTCCTAGCGCTCACGCCGAGCAATACGCAGAGCTTTTTCCAGACTTTGGGCGGTCTCCGCTCTAGCGCCCAAGTGCTCGGCACGATCTCGCTTTCCGGCTTGACCAGCACGCTCGGAGGCAACCCATGCGCGAAATTGGCATGCGCCTCTTTACCGGCGAATATTCCCCTCTTTGATCACGTCGGCTACGGCGTCCCGACGGATGCCGGCGGCGGTTTTCCGCAAAACACGTACAATACGATTAATCGGCTCGATTACAATCTGTCGGATCGGACGCAGATTTACGGGCGCTATGCGCTTTATAGCGAAGTCGACTCTAGCGGCGTGCTGTCGAGCAGCCCGTACGCCAACTACGATTTGGGCGAGACTTATTTCAACCACAATGGCCTCGTCTCGATGATCCACACCTTCTCGCCCACCTTGACGTCTCAGAGCAAGGCTGTATTCAATCGGCTGACCAACCTGCAACAAGGCATCACCAGCCGAGGCGTGGTGCCGACGATGTATGCAAACCCTTCCGGCCCGCTTTCGATCGGATCGGATAACATCGCATTTCCCGGTTATAATCCGTTCACCCCCGGCAACGGCGGCGCATTCGGCGGTCCTCAAAATATTTTGCAGTTTTACGAAGATGTGAGCTGGGTGAAAGGTACGCACAACTTCCGCTTCGGCGCAACCTATGACAATTTGCGCGACAACCGCACCTACGCGGCGTATCAGACAGCGGTAGACACCCTCGCCAGCAGCGGCGGCGGAATCGGCCCGGCGCTGAGCGCGCTCATGGCGGGAACCTTCAACAGCGTGAAAGTCGCCGTGAATCCGCAGGGCCACTTCCCATGCGTCGGCGGCGTTGTTACGCCCAACTGTTCGGTGACGTTGCCAGTGGGCTCGCCCAGCTTCAGCCGCAGCAACCGGTTTAATGATGGCGCAATTTACGCGCAGGACTCCTGGAAACTGCGTCCAAGGCTCACCATCAACCTGGGATTGCGCTGGGAGTATTTTGGAACCCAGCACAACGACAATCCGAAGCTGGATTCTAACTGGTACGCGCCCAATATTGGCTTTGCCGATAGCCAGCTCGGTCAATACTTGCGCACCGGCGCCATTGAAATCGCGCCGGCTAGCCCCATTGGGGAACTCTGGAAGGCCAGCAAAGGAAACTTCGCGCCGCGGCTGGGAGTGGCTTGGGACATGTTCGGCGACGGCAAAACCAGCTTCCGCGCGGGATACGGCATTGGCTATGAGCGTAACTTTGGCAATGTGACCTTTAATGTCATTCAAAATCCCCCCAATTACGCGGTCTTGAGCACGCCTCCGACTCCGATCACTACGAACAACTTCGGTCCTCTGGCGGGGGCCGGAACCACCGTTCCGCTGCCCCAGGTTGGGGCGCGCATCGTCGATCCCAATATCAAAACCGCCTACGCTCACATGTGGAACACGTCTATTGAGCACCAGTTCGGAAGAAGCGTGATTTGGAGTGTGGAGTACAGCGGATCGAAAGGCGTCAACCTGTACACGATCTCTTATCCCAATCAAAACGGCTTCGGCAACTACGTTTTTGGCGATCCCTGTACGGGCAATGGCGACTGCACTGCTCAGCCAAATTCGGCCTATTCCTTCGCGGTGGGCTATCGCGGAAATCAGGGCTTTTCGCTCTATAATGCGCTTAACAACAAAGTTGTCTTGCGGAACTTCATGAACTCCGGAGTCGATCTCAGCGCGAATTGGACCTGGTCGCACGCCATCGACAACATGAGTTCGACCTTCTTTGAAGCCGCCGGCGTGTCCAGTCAGTACGGCAACGCCAACATTACCACCAACAACGGCGATTTTGTCGTCGGTCTGCTCGATCCGTATCATCCTAACGTGGATAAGGGCAACGCCGAGTTCGACCTGCGCCAGCGGGTGACCTTGGCGGGCAATTGGGCGATCCCCTCCCGGCTCAAAACTGGTTTCGCCGGCCGGGTGCTCAACGGCTGGAGCCTCAATCCGCTCTTTGTCGCCCACACCGGGCAGCCTTTCAGCGTCTTTGACAGTTCTTCGCCGTTAACGCTCCCCTACGCCACGCAGCGCGCTGTTTTCACCGGTCCCGTGCCGACGACCGGCAACGGCCTCACGGCGTCGGGAACTCCGGACGGTTTCAACTACATCACCTTCCAGGACTCGCAAATCAATCACAATGTAACCAACCCGCTCACCTTGAACGCAAAATGGCCGGCTGGAATGTCCGGCCGCGATGCGTTCACCGGCCCGGGTTGGTGGGATCTGGATCTCGGCGTTTACAAAGACACCCGCATCAATGAGCGCTTCTCGCTGCAGATTCGCGGCGAGTTCTTCAACCTGTTCAATCACGCCAACCTGTACGTCGTTGGAACCGGCGCCGACCTGGGAGCAGGCGATTCGATACCGGCCTGCTACGGTTGCACCGGCTCGAGCTATGACCGGCGCAACGTTCAGTTGGCCGCCAAGCTGATCTTTTAACCTCGGCGGGCGAAATAAAGTTCGATTGCTTCCTTCAGCGGGGGCATAGGCGCAACGCCCATCGCCTCCGCTTTCGCGTTCGACAGAGCCGAATATTTCGGCCGGCGCGCGGCTGTGGGGTACTCGCGCTCATTGGTGGATTCAAGCGGAGGCTTGAGCCCGGCGGCGTCGAAGATCATCGAGGCCCAATGGAACCAGGAAATCGGCGCGCCGCCGCCCAAGTGCACGACTCCTGAGGCGTCGCGCTCGAGCAGTTGCGCGGTGCGTTCGGCGAGCGCGGGCGCATACGTAGGAGAAGCGACGAAGTCCTCGACGACGCGAACGGGCTTTCCCCCGGCGGCCAACCGGAGCATCAACTCCACGAAATTTCCACGCGCCGTATTCCTCCCGGCAGGTCCAAAAACGCCACAGGTGCGGATGATCAAGACGCTGTCCAAGTATGCCCTTGCGTAAAGCTCGCCGCCGAGCTTGGAAACCGCATAGGCTCCCAGAGGGTGAGGCGCATCGTCTTCGCGATAGGGCCGCCCGGCCAAACCGTTGAAGACATAATCGGTGGAGAAGTGCACCAATTTCGCTCCGCCGCGGCGGCAGGCAAGCGCCAGATTGCGCACCGCCAGCGCATTAACCTGCCAGGCCGCCAGCGGTTCTTTCTCGGCGACGTCCACCTGGTTGTAGGCCGCCGAATTGAGGACGATCTCCGGATTGTGCACCGCGAACGCCTCGTCCACTTTGGATGCATCCGTAATGTCGAGTTCCCGCCGCGCAAAGGGCCGGAGCCGATGCCCGCGCGCGGAGAATTCCTTGACCAGTTCGACGCCGAGCTGCCCATTGGCCCCCAAAATCAGGATTCGCGCCATGATGTATACGATACATCGCGCAGCGGACGCAGTTGCCTGTGCACGATAACCTTTGAAGAATGCTCCACGTCAAAACCCGCCAGCAATACGCCCGCGGCCCTATTTTTCCTTTAATCCGGCGGCCTTCCGCGCCGCGGCGCGATTGTCCATGGCGTTTTTGTAGCCGGGCATTAGCTCGATCGCTTGATCGAAATCCGCGAGCGCCTTGGCGTAATCGCGAAGCAGATAGTACGCAAAGCCGCGGGCATTGTACGCGAGCGCGAACGCGGGATCGGCGGCGATGGCCGCGTTGAGCTCTTCGACGGCTTCGCGGTACCGGCCACGCCGTATGAGTTCGCGGCCACGGTGGTTATGCAGCGCCGCGGAGGCATGATCGGGCTTTGCTTGCTTCGGCTCGGGAGGCTTCGGCGGCTCTGCCTTTGCTGGCGCCGAAATGGGCGCTGGGGCTACGGCGGCCGCTTCCGCCGGTGCAGGCGTTGGCGGCGGGACCGCCACGGCCGCCGGTTTGCGCGACAGCGCTTCCAGAGCTCGCGACTGCGCCAAAAGCTTGGCGGCTTCGGCGTCATCCGGCTTAAGTTGCAATGCTCGCTCAAAATCGCGAATCGCTTCCGAGTAGCGCGCCAATGTGAAATAGGCGGCTCCCCGCGCGGCCCACGCCATCTCGTAAGCGGGCTCAAGTTCGATGGCTTTGGCCTGATCGGCAAAGCCTTCGTCGTGGCGGCCGAGCGCGTGATACGTTCCCGCGCGGGCCACGTAGGCTTCGGCCGCACGGGGGGTTAGTTTGACCACCTGTTCGCGGTCCGTGAGAGCCTTTTCGTTTTGTCCCGTCACCGAATAGGCCGTCCCGCGCAGCGAAAGCGCCCGGACGTCGTCAGGGTCCCGTTCCAGCGCGCGGTTGAAATCCTGAATCGCGCGGTCGAAATCGCCCATCCGGCCGTAGGCGTAGCCGCGTTCCACAAACGGCAACGCAGGCTTCGGATTCAGCCGGATCGCCTGATCGAGGTCGTCTATGGCCAAGCTATAACGCCCCAGTTGGTTATAGGCCCGGCCACGGCCGGTCCATGCGTCGGCGTTATCCAGCCGCAGACGGATGGCTTGGGAATACTCATCCGCCGCCAGTTGCGCCTCACCGGACGCCAAATGCGCGCCGGCCAGCACGGCGTAATCGGCCGAAGTCGACGGCGGGGTCGCCGTCTGCGCCAAGACCTGAAGACCCCAGAAAAAGGCCGTGCGCATCATGTCATGGGACGGCGAGCGGCCAGCCTTCGCCGCACAGGCGCCGCAAAGGCGCGAATGGCAAGATCAATGTCGCCGATTCGCAACCATCGGCAGGCGCCATAGTATACCGCGACGCCAAGGGGAATCGAAACCGCCAGATCCGCCAGCCGCGCCAGTTGGGAGACGCCGAGGCGGTTTTCCATGGCGCGGCTCGACAGAGCCACCACGGCCGCCATCGCCGCCGACGCCACGCCCACCCGAAATACCTGCGTCAGCAGAGCACGCCCGTAGATGCCTCCTAGGCGCTTGCGAAGGATCATGAACAAAAGCGCGAATCCCGACAGAGCCACGGCGGAGGTAGAAAGAGCCAGACCGGCATGGCGCAACCCCGCCACGCGAATCATTGTAGAAGCCACCGAATAGTTAACTAGGATCGAGGCCAGGCTGACGAGCATGGGAGTCCGGGCGTCGCCCAGCGCGTAATAAGCCGGCGTAAGCACCTTTAGCGCCGCATACCCCATGAGCCCGATAGAGTAACAGGAAAGCGCCAGGGCGGTTTGCTGCGTGTCATAGACCTGGAATCTACCGCCCTGGTAAATCGCGCCAATGATAGATTTGCCGAGCACGATTAATCCCAGCGAGGAGGGCAGGGTCAGCAGAAACACCATGGCCAGCGAGTGCGAGAGCGTGCGGCGGAACTCCTCCATGTTGCCCTGGGCGGCGCTGCGCGAGATCGAAGGCAGAGTCGCCGACGCCATGGCCACGCCAAATAACCCCAGCGGAAGCTGCATGAACCGGAAGGCGTAGCTCAGCCAGCTCACCGGGCCGTCAAAACCGCGGTGCGGATCGTAAATCGTGGATGCGAAATTGGTGTTCACCAAAACGTTAATCTGCACAGCGGCGTTGCCCAGAATGGCCGGCGCCATCATCTTGAGGATCTTCACCACACCCGAATCGGACCAGCCGAAAGCCGGGCGGAACCGGTAGCCGAGCCGGTGTAAGCTCGGCAATTGCCAGAAAAGCTGGAGCGCGCCCCCCAGCACGACGCCCACCGCCATCCCTTCAATCCGGGAAAGGCGCAGAGCTGGACCCAATAGGACGCCCAGGACAATTCCAAAACCGACCGAGCCGATATTGAAAAATGTGGAGGCCATGGCCGGCACGCCGAAGCGGTTGGAGGCGTTGAGAATGCCCATGGCTTGCGCGGCCAGCGCCACCAGCAGCAGAAACGGAAACATGATCCGGGTCATGGTGACGGCCAGCTCGAATTTTCCAGGCACGGCCGCATAACCAGGCGCGAACAATCGCACCAGAGCCGGCGCGAACATCGTTCCCGCCGCGCAAATGGAGCCGACAATGATCATCAGCGCCGTAGCGACCAAATTCGCCAGGCGCGCCGCTTCTTCCTTGCCCCTCGTCGTGAGATATTCCGTAAAAGTGGGGACGAAGGCGCTGGAAAGCGCGCCTTCCGCAAAGAGGTCGCGAGTGAGATTGGGGATGCGAAATCCCAGCATGAACGCGTCGTACACCAAGCCCGCGCCGAATAGGCGCGCCATGATGCTTTCGCGCAGCAGGCCGGTAATCCGGCTGGTGAAGACCGAAAGCGAGACCACGCCCGCCGAACGGACAAGCCGCTCCGCCTGCGCGCTGGAGCTTGCCCGAGATAACGGTTCGCCTCGGGAATCGCCTAGCTGTTCCGAAGACGGCGCTGGCTCTGGGCGCGTTACCTCATTGCCCGTATTGTTCAAAGAAGTGGGCAATCGTCATGATCCCCGAATAGTAGTTTTCGAGTTTGTATTTTTCGTTGGGCGAATGCAATCCATCGTCGGGCAAGCCGAAACCCATGAGGATGGTGGGGATTCCCAGATGCGCGGCGAAGTCGCCCACAATGGGGATGGACCCTCCGCTGCGTATGAACACGGTCTCGCGCCCAAGGACGTCGGAGAAAGCTTTCGCGGCCACGCGGATCGCTGGATGATCCGGATTGACGCTGATGGCCGGCGCCGCGCTCAGGATGCGGACGCTGGCCTGAATGCCGGCCGGCGCGTTGTTCTTTACGAACTCTTTGAATGCCGCCACGATTTTGTCCGGTTTTTGATCCGGAACCAGCCGCATGCTGACCTTCGCGGTGGCCTTTGCGGGGATTACGGTCTTCGCGCCCGCCGCCGTATAACCGCCGGCGATGCCGTGCACTTCCAGCGTGGGCCGCGCCCAGGTGCGCTCGAATACGGTATATCCCGCCTCGCCGGTCAACTGCGACGACCCAACTTCTTTCTTTAAAAATTCCCTCTCGTCAAAAGGTAGACTCGACCAACTGTGTTTTTCCGCGGGCGTCGGCGGCCGCACATCGTCGTACATGCCAGGAATGAGAATGTGGCCCTTGGCGTCCTTCATCTTCGAAAGCAGCTCGACGAGTCCGAAGACCGCGTTCGGCGCCACTCCCCCGTACATGCCCGAATGCAGATCGCGCGCCGGACCTCGCGCCTCGATTTCCGTATAGACCAATCCGCGAAGGCCTACGCACAGGGTCGGCATGCCTTCCGCGTACAGTTCCGTGTCGGAAACCAGAGCCACATCGGCTTTCAGCTTGGCTGGATTTTCCGCCACGTACTTCGCTATGGATTCTCCGCCGGTTTCTTCTTCTCCTTCGATTAGAAACTTGACATTCACCGGCAGTTTTCCATGAATGGCGCGCAACGCCTCTACCGCCTTAATCTGCGAATAGACTTGACCCTTATCGTCCGCCGAACCGCGCGCGTAAAGATTGCCGTCCCGGATGGTGGGCTCAAATGGCGGCGAAATCCATTCCTCCAGCGGATCGGGCGGTTGGACGTCGTAGTGGCCGTAGCAGAGCACGGTCGGTTTGCCCGCCGCATGCAGCCAGTCGCCGTAGACCAAGGGATGGCCGGCTGTGGGAATGATTTCGACGTTTTCCAGTCCCGCCGACCGCAGGCTGGCCGCCACGAACTCCGCCGCGCGCTCCACATCCGCCGCGTGCGACGGTTGCGCGCTAATGCTTGGAATCCGCAGAAATTCCTTCAGCTCATCCAAAAGGCGGCGCCGATGCTGTTCCACGAAAGCGCTGGCGGAGGCGGACACGTATCCATTATAGAAGTCAAGCAACCTATGCCACGTTGAACAAAAGCTTGAAGCCGAAATCCATATGCAACTGCTGATGGCAATGGAATAGCGTCAAACCCTCCATGGCCGGCACGACATCGGCTTCGATCTTTTTGAAACCCTTCACTAAGACAACATCCTTGATTACGCCGGAGACCGGCTTGCCATAAACGTTCGTGAGTTCAAAGCTGTTGCGGTGCAAGTGGATGGGATGGGCGTCGTCGGTCTGGTTATCGAATACCAGGCGGTAGCGCTTTCCTTTTTGCAACACCCGCGGCGCATCCCTTGCATCGAACTCCTTTCCGTTCACCGTCCAGCGATTGAACCCACCCGCGCCGCCGTTGATCTTTCCAAACACCAAAGGGATCGTCTCGTCGGGATTCGGAACTGGGCCTTGGTCGCCGAAGATGGTGTAATCCCAAGGGTGTTTCGCCGGCTTGATCCAGCGCGGCGCGCCGGTTTTATTGGCGTACTCCACGACAATGCCCATTCCGTTTTGGCGGTCGTCGTCTTTGGGCGTACCCAAAATCCAGATCCCCGGATTGTTCATCTCCACAACGGCGTCGATTCGTTCCGCGGCTCCCAACTCGAGAACCTCGACCAATTGCGGGCGCGGCACGGGATTTCCATCCAAGGCGACGACTTGAAAGCGATGGCCGGCAAGAGCGAGTTGTATGTTTTCCGTAGCGCTGGCGTTCAAAATGTGAAGCAGGACGCGCTGCCCCTGCTTCACTCGGATGGGTTCGCCGAAGCCCAAGCTTCTGCCGTTAATGGTGAACCGCTGATACCCAATTTCCCACCCGTTTGGCTTCTCATCCTTGTTCGGCGGCGGCTTGGGAGCGCCGGAATCCTCGTCTTCTTCCTCTTCCTCCGTGGTAAAGAACGGCTCCCATTCATGGGTGGCGAGGAAAATCTCCTGATCGTAGGCGCCAGGGTTGGTTCTTGGTTCGACATACACAAACGCGAATTGGCCGGAGTAGGTTCCGCGGCTCAAATCGGCGCCCGGCATCACGTGCGTGTGTACGAACCGGGCGCCCGACGGTCGTGGAGTGAGCCGGTATCGCAAATGGCCGTTCGCCGGAACCACCAGACTTTTCTCTTCCAACGCTCCATCGATCTCGGCTGGAACAATCTGCCCGTGCCAGTGCACCAATTCGGGCCAATCCGTCTCGTTAAAAATGTCCACGATCGCGGGCGCGCCTTCATGCAGGCGAATGAGCGGACCTGGAACCTGGCCGTTGTAGCCGATCGTGCTGACGGTGTGATCCTTCGCGATTTCGACCAGGACCGGCGCGATATGAAGAGTCACATCGGCCTTTTGCTCGTTGTCCGGCGCAACGCTCGAATTCGCCGTTTCACCCGACGATGGCGTTTTCTGACACGATCCAACTAGCAGGCATCCGCCTGTTACGGAAGAGAGAAAGTCGCGGCGGCGCATCATATGGGTTTCCTTCTATTTATACTTCCAAGCGCGCGCCCGATGTCTAGGAACCCCGCCCTGGCGCCGTCCGGTATGCTGAAAAGAGAAAGCCCGTGCATCATCTTTTGCAGGTTCTCGAGGGCGATGGAGCCTTGTCTGGCCGGTTGGACCGGGCCGCCCTCGATTTAGCCGCCATTCATTTCCCAGATCTCCGGCCGGAACCATGCCTCGACCAGTTGAACGACCTGGCTTCGCGCTTGGGCGACCGGCTGCGCAACTTTAACGACGGCCGGGACTTCGTTGAGACCGCGCAACGCTTCCTGTTCGGCGAGCTGGGCTTCCACGGCTCGGATGGCGACGAAGACGTGTTTTTCGACCCCCGCAACAGTTGCCTGAACCAGGTATTGGAGCGGCGCACCGGGCTGCCCATCGCGCTCTCGGTGCTGTACATGGAAATCGCTCGCCGTCTCCGGATGCCCGTTTTCGGGATCGGCCTGCCGCGGCGGTTTGTAATTCAGTTTGATGACGGAAATTACTCCACCTTCATCGATCCCTTCGGCGGAGGGCGCCCGATCACTCCGCGCGAGTGTTATCGGCTTGCGGAGGCGCCGGTGGCCGATCCGGCCTTGCTCCGGCGCGTGAATTTGAAGCAGATCATGATGAGGATGGTGCAGAATCTTCACAAAGCCTACGTCCGCGCGCGCGATTTTCCGCGGGCCGTTGCCACGCTCGATCTTATGATTGCGGGCTCTCCGGATACGGCCCCATGGTACAAACATCGCGCGGTGCTCTTGATGGCCGCCGGCCGCTGGCAATCGGCGCAGCGCGACTTCCAGAGGTATTTGGGAATGCAGCCGGACGCCCACGACCGCCAAGAAGTGGCGGAGCACATTCGCGCCATCCAGCGGCGCATCGCCATGGTCAACTGAATCGCCTTGTCTGGACGCCGCGCTAGAATGGCCGGAGCACTTCCCTGAAATGATCACCCTCGGAATCGGCGGACTTCTGAGCGACGCCGCCTGCGCGATCCTCAAAAACGGCGAGCTGAAGGCCGCCGTCGAAGAAACGAAAGTGACCCGCGGCTTCCGGCCTGGCCAGATGCCCTTAGCGTCGATTGGCGAATGCTTGCGCTTGGCCGGAACCACTGCCAGCGAGGTGGAATGCGTCGCCATCGCGCGGCCCTTCGCCCGCGCCCCGGAATCGATCTTTCATCTCGCCTTGCGCCATCAATTTCCGAATGCGGAAATTGTCGTCGTCGAGCATCATCAGGCCCATGCGGCCTCGGCATTCTTCGCCTCGCCCTTCGAGGAGGCCACGGTGCTTACCCTCGATCACTCCGGCGATTTTCGCTGCGGCGCGCTGTGGCGGGCCAGCGGCACTCAAATCCATGTGGAGAAGGAATGGTATTACCCGGATTCCCTCGGCCGGCTGTACGGAGCCGTTACGGAATTTTTGGGCTTTCACGCCCGCGCCGACGAGCATAAGGTCCAGTGGCTCTCCGCTTCCGGCGACGAATGTCTGGCGCCCCTGTTCCGCGAGATTCTCTCTTGCTCCGCGCGGCTCGACCCCTCCTTCTTCGACGCCAGCCGTCATGCGGGAGGAGGATTCAGCTCGAAGTTCCACGAGCGAATTGGCAAGGCCGATCCCGCCACCATCGCGCGCGGTCTTCAGCAGGCCGTCCAAGAGACGGTCCTCGCGATGGCGGGCGAAGGCGAAAATCTCTGCCTGGCGGGCGGCCTGTTCTTCAACGCGCTGCTGGTTCAATACCTGGAACGCTGCGGAAAGTGGAAAAACGTTTTCGTGCAGGCGGCCGCCGGAAACGCCGGCGCCGCGCTGGGCGCGGTGTTCCACGTCTGGCATCAAATGCGGCGCAACGCGCGCCGTCCCCATGGCGCGTCGCTGCTGCTTGGTCCCAGCTACGATGCCGCGGAAATTAAGAAAGTGCTGGAGAACTGCAAGCTGCGATTCCAATATCTGCGTTCCACCGACGAGCTTTTGGCGAGCGCGGTGCGGCTGCTGGGAGAACAGAAGATCCTCGCGTGGATGCAGGGCCGTATGGAATTCGGGCCCAGGGCGCTCGGCAATCGCAGCATTCTCGCTTCGCCGCTAGACCCTTATTCCACCGAGAATCTGAACGTCTTCATCAAGCATCGGGAGCCCTTCCGCAAGTTCGCGGCTTCCGTCCCGGCGGAACTGGCCAGCCAGTACTTCGAGGTGGGGCCAAACGCGCGCAATCTCGCCACGGTCGGCCGCGTGCTTCCCGAGCATCGCAAAACGTTTTCCTCCGCGATTCTCGGGCGCGATCTGATTCGCGTCCACACGGTGGAGGAAAATGAGAATCCTCTTTACCACCGCCTTTTGCACCGCGCCGGCTCCGCGACCGGCCTGCCCGTGCTGTATAACACCAGCTTCAACCTCTTCGGCGATCCCCTGGTCTCCACTCCTCGCGACGCCGTCCGAAGCTTTTATTCCTCGGGCATCGACGCGCTGTTGGTGGGAAATTTTCTGCTGGAAAAGTAGCGCCGCCATCGAGCGGCAAGGTCGTGGTCTGGCCAAAAAAGGCCAGGCTTCTGCGACGAATACGGCGATCGCGTACAATAGCCGATAGCGAAATTTTTCCAAGGAGAAGAGAAAGGCCATGCGCTTGGCTTCGGTACTGGTGGTTTGCATGCTTGCCGCGAAGTTTCTGGATGCGCAGAACGATGCGTCTCGCGTGATTCCCGGCGGCGGCATTTCCGTTTCGCAATGGACCGGCAAAATCGACGCCAATGAGGAAAGAGCCGGCCGCAATTTAAACGATGCAAAGTTCGCAAAGGAGGGCGAAGGTTTTCACGTAATCACCGGTCCGGCCGTGACCTATTGGAATCCCGCCGATAAGGCGACGGGCGACTACACCGTGAAGGCGACCTTTACCGAGCCCAAATACATGAACTTAAACAATCATCCCCATCCCTACGGGATTTTCATCGGCGGCAACGATATGGGAACCGCCGCGGAAAGCTTTCTTTACTGCGCGGCCTATGGCGACGGAAGATTCATCGTCCGCGGCTTTGGACCCGCCGCTTTCCAAATGAACGGTTTCGCCGGCCAGGCGAACCCGGCGGTGCACAAAGCCGCCGGGGTAGGGCAACCCGTCTCTCAGGAAATCGCCCTTTCCGTAAAAGGATCCCGCGTCGAGTGCTCCATTAATGGAGCTGTTGTAGCGAGCTACGACAAGCCCAGCCTGGTGACGGCTGGAAAGCTAAAAGCCACCGACGGCGTTTACGGTCTGCGTTTCGCGCATAATACCGAAGTCATCGTGACCGGCTTGACGGCGTCGAAAAACTGAAAGGCCCGGCTGGCTCCTAGCCCCCGGCCGCGCCAGCCTTGGCGGCGCGCGCCGTTTCGACGGCGCGCCGCCCGTAAGCAGTCGCTGCCGCGGCGTCGGCCGTCGCTTCCGCCGGCTGAACCACCGCAAGACCCGCCGCCACGGCCTTGCTCGTAAACGTCCCCAAAACCGCTCCCGTTTTGCCCTGGATCGCGGCTTTGGCGGAGTCGAGATATCGCTCCATCTCCTCGGTGCGATCCGGCGGCGCGGCGAGAATCAGCACGTCCGCCCACTGCGCATCGATCTCGCGCGGAGCGATGTAGTCTTTGTTCATGCGCTCGACGTTTTCGCTCCAGGCCGCGTCGGTCTTGATCGCCTCTGGACCCGCGAGGTCCGCCAGTCTCCGCAGCCGGATGTTGGCCCGCGCTTGAATCGCGCCTACGCCCGCGGCCAGCGCCATCGATTCGCTTTTCCCGCGGCGCGAGTAAAAAACCACCAGTGCGTTGATAGGGCTCATGCCAAGTCGATGAGAAGAAGCTCCCCGCCGGAAGGCCCGCATCCCGCGAGCATGGCGGCTCGCTCGCCGCTCATCGCTACTGCGTCACCCTCTTGCAGCGTGTATCCATTCACGATGATGTTCCCGCTAGCGCAATGCACCCAGGCATGACGGCCGGGCGCGATTGGCTGCTCCAGCGTCTTTCCGGGCGCAAGCACCGAGGCATACGCCCGCGCGTCCTGGTGAATAAACGCGGCCGGTTCCGGCGGATTCCGGTCGGGCCCCACCAGCAGCCGCAACCGGTTTTGCTTTTCAGAAGGGTCGTAAGCGAACTGCTGGTATCGCGGCGGCACATCTTCGGCCGCCGGCTGAATCCAGATCTGGAGCAGGTGCACCGGCTCGGTTTGCGAGGCGTTGAACTCGCTGTGGATCACGCCCGTGCCCGCCGACATCGCCTGAATCTCGTTCGGCCTCAGCACGTGCCGCTCGCCTGTGCTATCGTTGTGCGCCAGACCGCCTTCCAGCACGTAGGTGAAAATCTCCATGTCGCGATGGCCGTGCGCCCCAAAACCTTTCCCGGGCGCGATCCGGTCGTCGTTTAAGACCCTCAGCGCGCGGAAGCCGTTGTGCGCCTCATCGGAATAACTTCCAAAAGAAAACGTGTGATACGTATTGATCCAGCCGCGATCGAAATGGCCGCGCTCGGCGCTTCTGCGGACCGTAATCATGCCGCCGCCTCCCCTCCTGCACAGTTTAGCGTCATCCCGCGGCGCGGACCAGCTTCGCCGCGCTGATCGCCTGGCCCACGTGTCTTTGGGTGTGCTCGGCGATGTGCGTCAAAAGGCCGATGACCGTGGTTGGCAGGCGATTCCTTCCCACTTCCCTGGGCTCGGCCAGGCGGGCTGCGTCGAGCGAGCGGGCCAGAGCTTCCACCTTCTGAAACGCCGCGTCCATTTCTTCCAGCAGTTGTTCGCGAGCGGCCCCCGGTTCGTGTTCCCGGGCCAGAAACTCCATTTGCGCTGGGGAAAGCTGCCGCCCTTGCAGATACGACGACAGCCGATCCACGCTTCCGGCGATGTGGCGCAGATGAAATCCCACCGAGCCTAGGCCGTGGGGCGCCGCCCAGATCTGCTCCGTCGTGAGTCCGTCCGTGTAGTGCGCCAGATCCTCGCGCGCCTGCTGGAATCCGTAAAGCGAAGGCGCGACCAGCAAATGGATCCCTTTTAGCGGCCCGCGCAGCCACGGTTCAGGAAGAGCCTCAAACGCCATAGCACCACGGTAAGACAAGCATGGCCAGCAAGGCAACTAGCGGAGGGCCTGCTAGTGGAGCGCAGCCTTGCTGGCGAAATCCAGCACCCAACCCGGGAAAATGCCCAAGATCAGAGTCCCCAGCGCGCTCGCGTAGACGGCTGCTTTGAGGGCCGGGCCGGCCGGAGGCAGGTGTTCGACGGATTCGCCGGGCTCGCGGAAGTACATCACGACCAGAATACGGAGATAGTAGTAGGCGGCCACAGCGCTATTGAGAAGTCCCAGCACGGTCAGCCATATCAGGTTGGCGTCCAAGGCGGCCTTGAAGATGTAAAACTTCCCGAAAAAGCCGCCCGTAAGAGGCACGCCGATCAGACTCAAAAGGAAGATCGTCAGCATGGCGGCCATGGCGGGCTGGCGTTGCGCCAGCCCAGCGAAGTCGTCCACGCGCGTATATCGCTCGCCCTTGCGCGAGAAATACGTGACGACCGCGAAAGCGCCGATGTTGGTGAACGCGTAGGCGGCCAAATAGAACATTGCGGCCGCCGATCCCGCGCCGGAATGCGCCGTCACCGCCACCAAAACGTAGCCCGCGTGCGCGATAGAGCTGTAGCCGAGCAGCCGCTTGATATCCGATTGAAGGATCGCGGCGAAGTTTCCCACCGTCATCGTCGCCAACGAGACGGCCCAGAGCAGCGGCGCCCAAAGGGAGGCGATCGGTCCGAAGGCAGTGAAGAAGACCCGCAACAAAATGGCGAATGCCGCTCCCTTGGGACCCACCGTCAGAAAGGCGGCCACCGGCGCGGGGGCGCCCTGATACACATCCGGCGCCCAGCTTTGGAACGGCGCCGCCGAGATTTTGAACGCAAATCCGACAAACATCAGGGCCGCCGCCGTGGAGACAAACGCCAGAGGCTCGTTGGCGTTCAATAGCGCGCGCCGGATCTCCACCAGATTGGTGGTTCCCGCGACTCCGTAAATCCAGGCGATGCCATAAAGGAGGAATGCGGTGGCGAAGGATCCCAGCAAGAAATACTTGAGGGCGCTCTCATTATTGCGCCGGTCGTCGCGAAGATAGCCCGCTAGAACATAGGAGGCGATCGAGGAGATCTCCAACCCGATGAAGATCATGATCAGCTCCTCGGCCGAGGCCATGATGGACTGGCCGGCGGTGCTCCACAGTAGCAGCGCGTAGAACTCTCCGCCCACCGAGCCTTCCCGCCGCAAATAGCCGGAGGAGCTTAGCACAGCCAGCAGGGCCACTCCAATCACCAGCACGCGGAAGAAAGTGGCGAAGCCGTCCACCACGATCATGTTCTGGAACGCCGGTCCGGGATCGCCGTAAGCGGCCAGCGCGCCGGCAAGCGCCGCCAGCAATCCGGCAAGCGATAGGGGCGCGAAAATCCCTTTGCGACTGTCGGGAAGCGCCGCCTCCAGCAGCAGAATCAGCGTTCCGACAACGGCGAGGATGATCTCGGGGAGAACCCGCAGGTATTCGGCGGAGGTGGGGAGAAAGTTAGCGGGCATCGTTTCTATCCAAAAAGCGGGCCACTTTCGCCGCGGGCATCCGGGTCTGCTGAAGAATTTGGGCATTTTGCGCGCTGATGGGCGGCAAAAAGCTTTGAGTAAACGCACCCATCCATAACATAAGGGCCAGCAGCGGCAGGATCGCCGCCCATTCGCGCGGCGTCAAATCGAACATAGAACGGCTTACCGGCTCCGCAGCCTTGCCATAAAACGCCCGCTGATATAGCCACAACATGTAGCACGCGGAAAGAATCACTCCCAGCGCGGCGAAGACCACCCAGGTGAAATTGGCCTGGGCCGCGCCTTGCAGCACCAAATATTCGCCCACGAAATTATTCAGCATGGGAAGACCAATGGAGGCGAGCGTGGTGATGAGAAATACGGCGGCCAGATTCGGGGCGGGCGTGGCCACCCCTCCGTAGGCGGCGATCTCCAGCGAATGGCGGCGCTCGTACATGTAGCCGACCAGCATGAACAGCGCGCCGGTGGAAACGCCGTGATTCAACATTTGATACACGGCGCCGTCGAAGCCTTGCTGATTGAAAGAGAAAATCCCGAGGACGACGAATCCCAGGTGGCTCACCGAGGAGTATGCCACCAGCTTCTTCATGTTCGGCTGCACCAAGGCGACCAGCGCGCCGTAGACGATTCCCACGATGGCGAGCGCGGCCACCCAGGGCGCGGAGTTGCGGGAGGCATCCGGAAATAACGGCAGGCAATAGCGCATCAATCCGTACGCGCCCATTTTCAACATGACGGACGCCAGCATCACCGAGCCGGCCGTGGGCGCTTCGACGTGCGCATCCGGAAGCCAGGTGTGGAAAGGAAACAGCGGCACCTTGATGGCGAAGGCTCCGAAGAACGCCAAAAACAGAAGCGTCTGTGCGCGACCATCGAACGCCAGCCGGCCCGATTGGATCTGCGCCAGAATTTCCGAATAATCGAACGAGCCGGATTTATTGTACAGATAGATGATCGCCGCGAGCATCAATACGGAACCGGCCATCGTATAAAGGAAAAATTTCACGGCGGCGTAGATGCGGCGTTCGTGGCCCCAGATCCCGATAAGGAAATACATCGGAACCAGCGACACTTCCCAAAACACGTAAAACAGGAACAAATCCAGCGATACGAAAACGCCGATCAGTCCGAATTCCAGCAAAATCAGTAAAGCGTAATACTCCTTCACGCGCCGGTCGATGTGTTTCCAACTCACCAGCACCGCAATCGGGGTCAGCAGCGTGGATAGCAACACCAGCCACAGGCTCAAACCATCCAGCGCGACGTGATAGCGAATGGGCGGAAAAGCAATCCACGGAACGTTGGTCTCGAAATGCCATCCCGCCGGCGCGGCGAACCAATAGGGCGCGATTAATCCCAGCGAGGCCGCGAATACGGCGATGGATATGGCCAACGCGCCCATCCGCGATGCATTCGGATTGTCTTTCGGAACGATCAGCAGCAGAAAGAAGCCGGCCAAGGGCAGGAACAGGACCGTATCGAGGAGGGTCACCGCAGTCCTCCTCTCCATTCCATGAAGACGATGGCCATAATAGATCCCGCCACGACCCAGGCCGCGTAGTTGCGGATGTAGCCGGATTGCGCCAGCCGGAGCAGGCTGCCGGCGGCGCGAGCGACGGCGCCAACGCCGTTGACGGCGCCATCCACGATCCGAACGTCGCCCACCCGCCACAGCACCTGCCGGGAGCCGTCGATGACCGGGCTTACGACGGTGGCGTCGTAGAATTCGTCGACGAAGTATTTGTGATAAACCCACCGATAGGGACCGCGGAAGACGCGGACAAATGCATCCGCCAGAGACGGCGAGACGAGGTAGAACCAAGCCGCGAGCAAAATGCCGCCCAGCCCGGCCGCGACGGAAACGTACATAAGCCACGGCTCTCCCTCATGCGGTTCGCCGAAGACCGGAGCCAGGAAGCTCGGAACGTCGATAAAGCCGCCCACCAGGCTCAGCGCAGCCAGGATCGTGAGCGGGATCCACATGACAGCGGGAGACTCGTGAATGCCGCCGTGGCCATGACTGTGGCCGCCGCCATGGCCAGGAGAGGCCTCCGCCGTCTTGCCTCGGTATTCCCCGAAAAAGCATAGAAACAGAGCCCGAAAGACGTAAAACGCCGTCATGGCCGCGGTGACGACGCCCACCCAATAAATCCATGGCGCGCGCCCGTAGGCCGCCGCCAGGATGGCGTCTTTGCTATAAAAGCCGGAAAAAGGAGGGATGCCGGCTATCGCTACGCCCGCGCAGAACAGGGTGACGCAGGTAATGGGAACCTTCCGGGCGAGCCCGCCCATCTTTTGCAAATCCTGCTCGCCGGACAGGGCGTGAATCACGCTGCCCGCCCCCAAAAACAGCAGGGCTTTGAAGAAAGCGTGCGTCATGACGTGGAAAACGCCGGCGGAAAAGGCCCCCACGCCCAGGCCGACGAACATGTAGCCCAATTGGGAAACCGTCGAATAGGCGAAGACCTTCTTGATGTCGTTTTGCGCCAGACCGATTGTGGCGGAGAAAAAGGCGGTGGCGATCCCAACAACCGCCACGACATCGAGCGCGACGGCGGAGTGCAGATAGATCTGAGCGCTCCGCGCGACCATGTAAACTCCCGCCGTGACCATCGTGGCGGCGTGAATCAGGGCGCTGACGGGAGTGGGACCGGCCATGGCGTCCGGCAGCCAGACATACAGGGGGATTTGCGCCGATTTCCCGGTGGCGCCCACAAATAAAAGCAGCCCCGCCGCCGTGATCCAGCCGGCTTGCGTTTCCACCGGCATGGCTTTTACGCTCTCGAAGACCCTCGCAAAATCAAGCGTGCCGAAATGCGCTCCGATCAAAAAAATGGCGAGAGCGAAACCGAAGTCTCCAATCCGATTCACGATGAAAGCTTTGTTGCCTGCATCGGTGGCGTACTTTTCCAGAAAATAAAACCCGATCAACAGATAGCTGCAAAGCCCCACGCCTTCCCAGCCTACAAACATCAGCAGGAAATTCGCGCCCAACACCAGAACTAACATGAAGAACATGAACAGGTTCAGGTAGGAGAAGAAGCGGTAATAACCGCCCTCGTGCGCCATGTAGCCCACGGAGTAAATATGGATGAGCAGGCCGACTCCGGTCACAACGCCGAGCCAAACGGCGGTGAGCCGGTCGACGGCGAAATCCACGGAAATGTTAAAAGAACCGGATTGGATCCAGGCGTAATAATGCTCGCGGTAGGGCTCCAAGAGTCCGCCGCTGAAAATTCCCAGACCGGAGAGGGTTTTGACGGCCCAGAGGAAGCTCAGCAGAACCGATCCCACGGCGATCGCATGGACGGCCGCTTTGGAAAGCCGCCTTCCGAAAAGCCCGTTCAGCGCGAACCCGGCCAACGGGAAGACAGGAATGAGCCAAAGTTGCATTAGTTCTTTAACGAACTCACTTCGTCGATCTCCAGAGTTTGGCGGTTCTTGAAGACGGTGAGTATGATGGCCAAACCCACCGCGGCTTCGGCCGCCGCCACCACCATTACGAAAAAGCTGAAAATATGGCCGTCGCTCTGCTTGAGCTTGTAAGAAAAGCTCACGAAGCTCAGGTTGACGGCGTTCAGCATGAGCTCGATGGAGATGAATACGGTGATAATGTTGCGCCGGAATAGAAATCCGGCCACGCCGAGCGCAAACAGGACCGCGCTAAGCACCAGGTACCAGGCGAGCGGAGTTTCCGCGGGCAACGGAAGCGCGGGCATCAGTCGATCTCCTTCCGCGCGAGAACAATCGCGCCGGCGATTGCGATCAGAATCAGAAGACTGGTGACTTCAAAGGGCAGAAGGTATTCGGTAAACAGGCGCTCGCCGATGGCTTTCACCGTGCCGCCGTCGAAGCCGCCAAACCTCACCGGAGGCGAAGGCGGGAGGGCGGCTTCCAAAACATAAGCCACCGCGCCGACGAACAAAAGCAGAAGCGGAGGGCCCGCCCATCTGACCCAGATGCGGGCGCGGCTTTTTTGCTCTTTGCCGGCGTTCAACAGCATGATCACGAAGACGAACAGCACCATGACGGCTCCGGCGTAGACGATAAGCTGCGCCGCGGCGATGAATTCGCCGCCCAACTGAAGATAAAGCACGGCCAGAGCTCCCATCACCCCCACCAGCGAGAGGGCGCTTGAAATCGGGTGGGTCTGGAGGATCACGTTGATTCCGCAGCCCACCGCGACCACGGCTAAGATCAAAAACAGGATCGTATTCATATCATTTGGCGGCCATCATTTCGCGGTAAGCGCCACGGCGAGGCTGGTCGCCAGCAGATTCAACATGCCCAGCGGAAACAGAAATAGCCAGGCGAACCTCATAAGCTGGTCGTAGCGGAAGCGCGGGAGCGTCGCCCGGACCCAGATAAACAGGAAGAGAATCGCGCCGGTTTTAGCGCCAAACCAGAACAGCGGCAGCAGAATGGGCTGCACGGCAGGGATCAGGAAGACGCCCGCGATTCCCAAACTGACCACGCCGACCACGGGAAGAGTGATGCGGTCAAACGGACGGGCCGGGTTGGCCGCGTGATAGAAGCACAACAGGGCGGCCGCGGCGTGCACGATAGAAGGGATGAATTTGGAGCCGTACTCGGCCGGAAAGGGCGGCGTCCAGCCTCCCAAAAACAGCAAGGTGGCCACGCAGGAAACGGTCACCATGTTGGCGTACTCCGCCATGAAGAAGGACGCGAATTTCATGCTGGAATACTCGGTATGGAAGCCGGCGACCAGCTCGCCTTCGGCCTCCGGCAGATCGAAGGGAACGCGATTGGTTTCCGCGAAGCTCGCCACCAGAAACACCAGGAAGGCGACGATTTGGGGGAAGGGGCAGTGAAAGATGGCCCAATTGGGAAGGAACCCGAAATAATAAAAACTTTGCTTGGCGACCAGCTCGCGGAAGCTAAGCGTATTCATAAGGAGCAGCGGCGCGGTAATGGCCAGAGCCATGGGCAATTCGTAGCTGAGCATCTGGGCCGAGCTGCGCAATCCGCCAAGCAGCGAATACTTATTGTTGGAGGACCAGCCCGCCAGCGCCACTCCGTAGACGCCCAAACCCGAGATGGCCAGAATAAAAAGAACTCCGATGCCAAGGTCGGTCAATCCCATTTCGGTGCGGACGCCAGCGACGTCGATCACCGGCCCAAAGGGGATCACGGCAATGGAGATCAGCGCGAACATGACGGCGATGAACGGCGCCAGGAGGTAAAACACAACGCTCACGTGCGATGGCAGCAGGCCCTCTTTCGTGATGAGCTTCACGACATCGGCGAGCGGCTGCAGCAATCCGTGCGGCCCGACCCGGCGGGGTCCCACGCGGAGCTGCACATGCGCGATGACTTTACGCTCGATCCATTGCAGATAGGCGAGCGTCGTCAGCAGCACGAACGCAATCACGGCGACCTTGATCAAGGTGAGGACGAAAAAATTCATGCCATCACCTCGCCGGGCGTCGACGGCTGGGGCGCGGCGGCTCCGCCGCGATACAAGGCTCCGGGCGCCTCGATTACGGAGTTCAGGACGCTGGAGTAGCGTCCGAGCGTCCCCGAGGTGAACAGGGTGTCGCCTCCGGGAGCGACGCCGCCAGGCAGCGGAGCCACGGGACCATTGAGCGGAAAGGTGGGGGCCGCGCCGCCCGCCGCAATTACCGGCAGGGGGATGTTGTAACCCGGGACCGAGCGGCGAATCTCCTCGAACACCTTTTCGGGAAGCCACATGCCAAGGTCAAGTCCCATTTCCTTGGCGATCAGGCCCATGATTTCAAGATCCGTCTTGGCGCCCATGACTTTGATGGCGGCTCTCAGCTTCTGAACCTCGCCGCAGACGTTGGTCACGGTGCCGTCCTTTTCATAAGCCGACGCGGCGGGAAGCACGACGTCGGCGCGCTGGGCCGTCTCCGTCATGAATAAATCCTGCACCACGACGAACGCCTTGGCGGAGGCGAGCGCGGCGTTTTTGAGCGGATTGGCGCCCACCACCCAAAGCACGTCCAGGTCGGGCGAGGCCAGCATCTGCTCCCGGCTCATTCCGCCGTTGCGGGGAACCACGCCCATATCGAAGGCTCCGCGCGAGTTGGAATAGTCCACCAGGCAGACATATTTGACAGGGATGCCGAGCGAATCGCCGAAAGCGATCAGCTTGCGCAAGGACGCGCCCTGGATGGAGCCGCCGAAAAGAATGATCAGATCGCTTTCGCCCTTCAGCTTGCCGCGCAGCGATTCCACGGCGGCTAACTCTTGCCCGGGCTGGACGTGAAGAGCCAGCGCGCCCTGCTTTTCCTCCCGCACCGGGCCGTAACTCACCGCATAGACGTGCGCTTTGTGATGGCGGACGTTGGCGCGGATCTGATAGGCCAGCAGCGGATGCTGCTGCGAAAGATCATTGGACACAATCAGCACCGCCTTGGCCGTATATAGATCGTTTACGGTGGCGAGCGCATTCGTCCTGCCCGAAAGAGCGTCGAAAAACGTCGCGAGATCGCCCGTTCGATGATGATCGATGTTGGCTGTCCCGAGCCCCTGCCGCGCGAACTTCTGCAAAAAGTAATTCTCTTCGTTGCTGGCGTGATTGGAGCCGATGACTCCGAAACGCGCGCCAGCCTTCTTGAACTCGGCGAAGCGGCCGCCCACAATTTCCAGAGCCTTCGACCACGAGATGGGCTCAAACCCCGACGCGCTCTTGAGCATCGGGGACTGGAGCCGCTCCGGATGCTCCGTGAAATCGAAGGCGTAGCGGCCCTTGATGCATAGAAACTCGCCGTTGATGCCGCTGCGGTCGCGATTATTGCCGCGGATGATCTTTTCGTTTCGCACGCCGAGCGTGGTCTTGCAGCCATCGGCGCAATGGGCGCAGATGGCGCCGACGTGACGCATCTCCCAGGGCCGCGTTTTGTAGCGGTAGGCGCCGCTAGTGAGCGCGCCGACGGGGCAGATGTCGATGCAGGCGCCGCACTCGTCGCATTCCAGATAATCGTGGCGGTTGGGAACGATCTCGGAGACGACGCCGCGGTCGGAAACGCCGAGCGCGTTGACGCCCATGCCTTCATTGCAGACCCGCACGCAGCGGTAACAGAGAATGCAGCGGGGCGCATCGAAATAAACCACCGGCGACCACTGCTTCTCGTCGACGTGCTGCTTGGGCTCGGTGAAACGGCTTTCCCCGGCGCCATAGCGGAAAACCATGTCCTGGAGCTCGCATTCGCCGCCTTTGTCGCAGACGGGGCAATCCAGAGGGTGGTTGGTGAGGAGAAACTCGAGGACGCCCTTCCGGGCCTGCCGGACCACATCGGATTCGGTTCGCACCACCATGCCCTCGGCTACGGGAAGGGTGCAGCCCACCTGGAGCTTCGGCGTCTTGTCTACTTCGACAAGGCACATACGGCAGGCCGCTTGCAGCGAGAGGCCCTCGTAATAACAGAAGGCGGGAACTTCGACGCCATTTTCGCGCGCGACTTCGATCAGGAGCTTGCCCTTTTCGGCTTCGACGCTTTGTCCGTTGATGGTGAGCTTAACGGTTTCGGCCATAATCCGTTACGCCGCCGCGACGCCTTGCGGCAGCCGCCTCTCAAAATCCTCCGCGAATTTGTCGACGATGGAAATGGTGGGCATGGCGGCGGCGTCGCCGAGCGCGCAAAAAGTGCGTCCCAGCATGTTCTTGGAAAGCTCGCCTAGCAGCGAAACATCCTCGCGCCGGCCGCCGCCGTCCACGAAGCGCTGCAAAATCTTGCGCAGCCAGGTGGTGCCTTCGCGGCAGGGGATGCACCATCCGCAGCTTTCATGGGCGTAAAAGCGCATAATGCGCAGCGCTACTTTCACCATGTCCGTGGTTTCATCCATTACTACCATGCCGCCAGAGCCGAGCATGCTACCGGCCTTGGCGAGAGTGTCGTAGTCCATGGGGATATCGCACTCTTCGGCCTTGAGCAGGGGGCAGGACGATCCACCGGGGACCACCGCCTTGAGCTTTTTGCCGCCCGGAATGCCGCCGGCGACTTCGTAAATCGCCTGGAGCATGTTAAAGCCCAGAGGCAACTCGTAGACGCCCGGCTTATTCACGTGCCCGGAGATGCAAACCAGGCGGGTGCCTCCATTTTTGGGAGTTCCCAGATCGGCGAAAGCCCGGCCGCCGTCGCGAATAATGGCCGGGACCGCGCTGAAGGTCTCCACGTTATTGAGCAGGGTCGGGCAAGCCCATACTCCGGCGACGGCGGGAAAAGGAGGCTTCATGCGGGGGATTCCGCGCTTGCCCTCGAGGGAATCCAGCAGCGCGGTTTCCTCGCCGCATTCATAGGCTCCGGCGCCGGAATGGGTGTAGAGATCGAACTGGAAACCCGTGCCGGCGACGTTTTTTCCCAGATAGCCCTTGGAATAGGCTTCCGCGATGGCCCGATCCATGCGCTCGATCAGGTAACGATACTCGCCGCGAATGTAGATGTAGCCTTTGTGCGAATCCATGGCCAGGGCGGCGATCAGAATGCCTTCGATCAACTGGTGCGGATCGTACTCCATCAGCAGGCGGTCTTTGCAAGTGCCGGGCTCGCTTTCATCGGCGTTGACGACGATGTATTTCGGCTTGGGGGAAGTCCGCGGCACGAAGCTCCATTTCAGGCCGGTGGGAAATCCAGCGCCTCCGCGGCCGCGGAGCGAGGAAACCTTGACCTCCTCGATAATCTGTTCCGGGGTCATCTCGCGAGCCTTGAGAAACGCCTTGAAGCCGTCGTGGGCCAAATACGTGTCCAGCGATTCGGAGTTGTCCAAGCCGAAGCGCTTGCTGACGAGTTTGGTTTCCAGGGGGCTGGGCTGGTTGTAGAGCTGTTTGGGCATTAGGAGTCCGCCCCCTTGCCGCCGCGGCTCCTTAATCCGTCGATCAACTGGTCGAGTTTTTCGGGAGTCACGAAATGGTGAAAATCGTAGTTGATTTCGACCGCCGGGGCCCAGGAGCAAGCTCCCATGCACTCCACCTCTTCGAGGGAAAACTGACCGTCGGCGGTCACCTGTTTGTGGCCGATGCCCAGCTTCTTGCGGGCGTGCTCGAACAATTCCTCGCCGCCCACAAGCTGGCAACTGATGTTGGTGCAGACCTGGACGTGATATTTTCCCATGGGCTTGCGGCGGAGCATGGAATAGTAACCGACGACTTCGTCCACTTGCAGCGGGGCGACCTCGCAGCGCCGCGCAACCTCTTCAATCAGCTCCGGGGTGACCGAGCCGACTTCGTCCTGGGCGTAGATGAGCATAGGAACCACGGCGGAGCGCTTACGCCCTTCCGGGTACTTCGCCAGCATGTTTTGGAGCCGCTCTTCGAGCTGGGGAGAAAAGGTCATCAACGGTCCGTATCCCCCAGCACGAAATCCATGCTTCCCAAGGCGGCGATCGAATCGGCGATCAGGCCGCCTTCGAGCATTTTGGGCAGGCCCTGCAAATTGCCGAAGCTGGGGGTGCGCATGTGCACGCGGTAGGGCTTGGAAGTGCCGTCGCTGACGACGTAGTAGCCAATTTCGCCGCGGGGCGATTCGACGCACTGAAAAACTTCCCCGGCGGGCACGCGGAATCCCTCGGTGACGATTTTGAAATGATAGATGAGCGCCTCCATTTGGGTTTTCATCTTTTCGCGATCGGGAAGCACGACTTGAGGGGCATCGGCTTTGAAAGGGCCCGGGGGCATGCCTTCGAGGGCCTGGGTGACGATTTTGGCGCTTTCGCGCATCTCTTGCATGCGCACGCGGTACCGGCCGTACACGTCGTTCTGATTTTGGGTGGCGACGTTGAAATCGAACTTGTCGTAGCTCGAATAGGGCTCGTTTTTGCGGACATCCAAGGGCAGGCCGGCGGCGCGAACCATGGGGCCGGTGACCCCCAAATCCAGCATGTCTTCAAGCGAGATGAAACCGACGCCCTGAGTGCGCCGCTTCCAGATGGGGTTGGCGTCCAGCAACTCTTCGTATTCGTCGACTTTGGCGGGAAAGGCGCGAATGAATTTGCCGACGGCGTGCTGCCAGCCGCGGGGCGGCTCCAGAGCCAGGCCGCCGACGCGGATGTAGCTGGTCATCATGCGCTGCCCGGAGAACATCTCCATGATGCGCAAAATGTCTTCGCGCTCGCGGAAGCAGTAGAAAAAGGGCGTCATGGCGCCGATGTCGAGGGCATGCGTTCCGAGCCACACCAGATGACTGGCGATGCGGGAAAGCTCGACGAGCATGACGCGGGTCCACTGGGCGCGCGGCGGAATCTCAAGCTGCAAGAGCTTTTCGACGGCCAGGGCGTAGCAGAGATTGTTGGAGAGGTTGGCGAGATAGTCCACGCGATCGGTGAGCGTGACGACCTGCTGGTAAAACTTGGCCTCGCATTCCTTTTCGATGCCGGTATGGAGGAAGCCGATGTCGAGATCGGCCTTGACGATGGTTTCGCCCTCCAACTCCAGGAGGATTCGCAGGACGCCGTGAGTGGAGGGATGCTGCGGCCCCATATTGAGGGTCATGCGGCGGGGCGCAGAAGGCGATTCCGGGGGCTCCGCCACGGCGGCGACGGAGGCGACGTGCTCTTCAAATAACGGCGGCTTTTTCATGCTTCATTCATTCCCGTAGCCGTACTTGTAACCATGCTTGGGATAATCCTTGCGCAGAGGGTGGCCTACCCAATCGATCGGCATCAGGATGCGGGTCAGGTTGGGATGATTGAGAAACCGGATGCCGAACATGTCGTAAACTTCGCGTTCGTACCAATTGGCGCCTCGCCAGACGCCGGTGACGGAGTCGATGGCGGGATCGGCGCCGGGGAGGCGGCACTTGATGCGGAGCCGCTGGTTTCGCTCGATGGAATGCAGATGATAGACGACTTCGAAGCGCGCGCCATCCTGGGCGAGGGCGGGATACCAATCCACGGCCGTTACGGCGCTCAAGCGGATAAACTTTTCGCCGTCTTTCAGATACCGGCAGAGGCTCACGATCTGGGACGGCTCGGCAATGAGGGTTAATTCGCCGAGGGCTTGCTTGGTCTCCAGAATAGCCGGATGATTCATTGGGAGCCCGCCGCCTTGTGCTCCCGGTGAGGCGCCCAATCGAGCGCTCCCTTCTTCCAGACATAGAAGAAGCCGACCAGAATCAGGACGATGAAGATCAACATCTCCAGGAAGCCGAACATTCTGAGCTGCCGGTAAACCACCGCCCAGGGATACAGGAAGACCGCTTCGATGTCGAACAAAATGAAGATCATCCCGACCAAATAAAATTTTACGCTGAAGCGCTCGCGAGCCGAGCCCACCGGCTCCATGCCGGATTCATAGGGCGTGTCTTTGAGGGGGCTTTTCGCACGCTTGCCGAGCAGCATGGAGATGGCGACGAGCGCCGTGGCGACTGCTCCGGCCAGGAGGATCTGCACCAGGACCGGAAAGTAGATCTCAGGATAGTTTGCCGGCATGCTTGGAGGAAGCGGAAGGCCTAACTCCTTACTATAATGACCGGCGAAAGGATCTGTCAAACCAGGCCGCCCCGAAAAAAGGGCGATGAGGATCTGGAATCAGGAGACAGAATCTACGGATTCGGGCAGACGGCCGTGAAATTGGAAGTCATGGGCCTGTTTGAGGAGCTCGAGGCGGTCCATCCAGCGAGTCAATTCGGCGCTAGAAAATTCGAAGCCATTTTGGCCGGGCTCCCAGGGTTGATTCAACGCTTGCTTGAGG
>DATGLY010000117.1:0-6485 GCA_035293905.1 Bryobacteraceae bacterium | reverse complement strand
AGCCTCAATCCGCGAACGCCGGCCGGATGTAATCTACGCCTCGCTTTCCGCTTACGGACCTCGCGGCCCGGATTCCGGCCGCCCCGGCTACGACGCCATCCTTCAAGCCCGCACGGGAATCATGAGCGTAACCGGCGATCCGGAATCCGCGCGCGCCGCCCCTCTCCGCGCGGGTGTCTCCATCCTCGATCTGGGCGCAGGCGTTTGGATGGCCCTTGGAATCTTGGCTGCTTTGCTTGAGCGGCAACGTTCCGGAAGGGGTCAGCGCGTCGACGCGTCTCTATTCCAAACCGGCGTCATGCTCATGACGTACCACCTTCTGTACCGCCAATTCGCCCGCGTCGATCCCAAGCCCCAGGGCTCGCGGCACACCGCCTTTGCGCCTTATGCCGCCTTTCAAGCCGCCGACGGCGCCATCATGATCGGCATCTCCAGCGACAAAGCCTTTCGCCGTCTCTGCCAAGCTTTGGGCCGGCCGGAGTGGCCGGAGGATCCGCGCTTCCGCGCCAACGTGGATCGCGTCGCGAACGCCTCGGCGCTCGAAAAACTCATTTCGCAGACCCTCCGCGCCCATCCCGTCGCGCATTGGTCCGAAGTGCTGGACCGGTACGATGTGGCCAACGATCCCGTGCAAAGCCCCGGGCAGGTGATGGCCGACCGTCAAATGGCCGCTCTGGGACAGCTCGCGGAGGTCGCGCTCGATGGCGAAGAACCGGCGCTGCTGCCGCGTCTGCCCGTCGGCCTCTCGCTGACTCCGCCCAGCCTCCAAGGACCTCCGCCTCGGGTGGGCCAGCATACCCGCGAAATTCTCGACGAAGCCGGGTATGCTCCGGCGGAGATCGAGGAATTGATCCGCGCGGGCCTGTCTGCCGCGGGCCCTTGAGCCGGCTGGCTCACTAGAATAGATCGCGATATATTTCTGCCTTTTTTTCAATTATTTACAATTTAAGCTCGGGGCTTCTGGCTTCGTTTTTTCAACCTTTGCGCGACGGCGATTCTGCCGGTTCCCCAATGGCCAAAGCCGCCTTCGGAGGCCGTTTCGGTCTCCACATCCCGTTCTGACTCCGCTATACTTAAGACTTCAGGGGGATCTATGCCATTGAGGAGACTCCGGTGAAGCGCGCTGGCTCCGACGATTCACTGCGTTGCTCGTTCTGCCATAAAAGCCAGGACGTTGTCGGGAAACTGATCTCCTCCCCATCGGATTATCCCCGCGCCTACATTTGCGATGAATGCATCGCCGTATGCAACTCCATCCTTGATGACGACCGCAATGAGCAGCACTACGGAACGCCCCATAAGCTGCCCAAGCCGCTGGAGTTGAAGGAATACCTGGACCAGTACGTCATCGGTCAGGAAGCCACCAAAAAGAAGCTCGCCGTAGCCGTCTACAACCACTACAAGCGCATTCAGATGAACAAGCAGCGCACCGGCGAAGTTGAGCTTTCTAAGTCCAACATTTTGCTGATCGGCCCCACCGGCACGGGAAAAACCCTGCTGGCGCAAACGCTTGCGCGCATTCTCGATGTGCCGTTCGCCATCGTCGATGCTACAACGTTAACCGAGGCGGGCTATGTAGGCGAGGACGTTGAAAACATCATTTTGCGATTGCTTCAAAACGCCGATTGGGATGTGCAGCGCTGCCAGCAAGGCATTATCTATATCGATGAAATCGATAAGATCGGGCGCAAGGACGAAAATCCATCGATCACCCGGGATGTTTCCGGCGAAGGCGTGCAGCAGGCGCTCCTTAAAATTCTGGAAGGAACCGTCGCCAACGTTCCCCCGCAGGGCGGCCGCAAACATCCGCATCAGGAATTTACGCCGGTGGACACCACCAACATCCTGTTCATCTGCGGAGGAGCCTTTATCGGACTGGAGAAAACGATTTCCCGCCGGATCGGCGCCCGCACCATCGGCTTTTCCAATTCCGAAGAGTCCGTCCAAGCCGCCCTCCGCCGCGCGGGCAGCTCCGGCCGCCGCGACGTGGGAATGTTGGAGCAGGTGCAGCCGGTGGATTTAATTAAGAGCGGCTTCATCCCGGAGTTCATCGGCCGTTTGCCGGTCGTCGCCGTCCTCGAAGATTTGAGCAAGGACGCTTTGGTGCAGATTCTCACCAAGCCCAAAAACGCCATCGTGCGCCAATACCAGAAACTGTTTGAATTCGAGAGTGTTAGACTGAAGTTTAACGACGACGCTTTGGAAGCCATCGCTCAACTCGCCATGGAGCGCAAGGTGGGAGCGCGCGGATTGCGAATGATTCTCGAGGACCTGATGTTGGATCTTATGTATTATCTGCCCTCGTACAAAAAGGTTCGCGAGTTTCTTGTCACCAAGGAAATGGTGATGAACCAAAAGATAAGCATGGCCCTGCTGGAAAAAGCGGGCTGAAAGCTTCGTTTATCGGCTTCTCAGTCTGGAGAGCGGAACGCCGATAGCTGAGGGCTGAAAACTCATCACTGAAAATTGACGGCTGAGAACCGAAATGCTTAGTTCAAAAGAAAAGTCGGATACGCGGCGCCTGCCGATGATGCCCATCCGCGACGTGGTCATCTTTCCCCATATGATGACGCCCTTCGTGGTGGGCCGCGAAACCAGCGTACGAGCGCTGGAGGAGGCGTTGGCGGCCGACCGGAAGATTTTTCTGGCCACCCAGCACGACGCCAGCATCGATGAGCCTCGCCCCGACGAAATCTATTCGGTGGGCTGTATCGCCAACATCGTGCAGAGCCTCAAGCAATCCGACGGCAACATCAAAGTGCTCGTCGAAGGAGTGGAGCGCGGCAAAATTCTGTCGGTCAACGAAGAGGAGGGATATTTCCGCGCCACCGTGAAGACCGCCTCCTATCGCGTCGAGCCCGGCCCGCAACTGGACGCCCTCACTTCCCGCGTCACCGGCTTATTCGAGCAATACGTCAAAATCAGCCAGAACGTGAACTACGACTCCATGGTGTCGATGGTGCGCGGCGACGATCCCGGCAAACTCGCCGACACCGTCGGCGCCAACCTTCAGCAGCTCTCCATCGAAGAGAAGCAGGAGCTTCTGGAAATCTTCGACCCCATCGACCGCCTCACGCGCGTGGCGGAGATGCTCGACATCGAAATTGAGAAGCTCAACGTCGACCGCACCATCCAGGGCCGCGTGAAGCGCCAGATGGATAAGGCGCAAAAAGAATACTACCTCAACGAGAAAATCAAAGCCATCCAAAAAGAGCTCGGCCGCGGCGAAAAAAGCGAGTTCGACGAGCTCAAAAAGAAAATCGAAGCCGCCGGCATGACCAAGGACGCGCACGAAAAGGCCATCGCCGAGCTCAAACGGCTGGAGCAAATGCCGCCCATGTCGGCCGAATCCACCGTGTCGCGTAACTACTTGGATTGGCTGCTGGCGGTTCCGTGGAAGAAACGTTCCAAGGAGATTCGCGATCTCCCTTATGCGCAGGGGGTTCTGGAGGGCGATCACTACGGCCTCGAAAAGATCAAGGAGAGGATCCTGGAATTCCTCGCCGTTCGGCGCTTGGTGAAAGATCCCAAAGGCTCCATTTTGTGCTTTGTCGGGCCGCCCGGCGTCGGCAAGACCTCTCTGGGAATGTCCATCGCCAAGGCCACCGGACGCAAGTTTGTCCGGCTGTCGCTCGGCGGCGTGCGGGATGAGGCGGAAATCCGCGGTCACCGCCGCACCTATATCGGCGCTCTTCCCGGCCAGATCATCCAGATGATGAAAAAGGCCGCCGTTCGCAACCCGGTATTTATGCTCGATGAGATCGACAAAATGTCCACCGATTTCCGCGGGGACCCCTCGGCCGCGTTGCTGGAGGTGCTCGATCCCGAGCAAAATTATATGTTTGTGGATCACTACCTGGACGTCGAATACGATCTCAGCCAGGTTTTCTTCATTGCGACCGCGAATGTGCTGCACACCATTCCGCCGGCCTTGCAAGATCGCATGGAGGTGATCCGCCTGTCCGGCTACACCGAACTGGAAAAAATGGAGATCGCCAAGCGTTTCCTGGTCGTTAAACAGCGCAAGGAGTGCGGTCTCACGGAAGATCAGATCGCCTTCCCCGACGACGGCCTGCAGGAATTAATCCAACACTACACTCGCGAAGCCGGCGTGCGGAATCTGGAACGCGAAATTGGCAACGTCTGCCGCAAAATTGCGCGCTCCGTGGTCAATGCCCAATCCACTATGGGGGACAAGAAATCGTCGGCGGCGTCCGGCAAAGCCGCCAAAAAAAGCGAGAAGACCGTCATCGATGCGGCTAAAGTGAACGAGCTGTTGGGTCCGCAAAAATTCCGCGAGCAACTGGCCGACAAGAAAAACGAGGTCGGAACGACGCTCGGTCTGGCCTGGACCGAAATGGGCGGTTCGATTCTCACCACGGAAGCCGCCATCATGGAGGGCCGTGGCCGGCTCACCACCACGGGCAAGTTGGGCGATGTGATGCAGGAGTCGGCCCAGGCGGCCATGAGTTTCGTCCGCAGCCGCGCCCACCAGATGGGTCTGCCCCGTGACTTCTACCGCCATCTCGACATTCATCTTCACGTGCCGGAAGGGGCCATTCCCAAGGATGGCCCCTCCGCGGGCATCACCATCGCCACCAGCATCACCAGCGCCCTCACCAGCATCGCCGTCCGCGCTGACATTGCCATGACTGGCGAAATTACCGTCCGCGGGCGCGTACTCCCCATCGGCGGACTCAAGGAAAAACTCATGGCCGCCCACCGCCATGGAATCCGCGAAGTCGTTCTTCCCGCCGAAAACGAAAAAGATTTACCCGATGTTCCGGAGAACATTCGGAAGGAAATGAAATTGCACTTAGTTTCCTCGATGGATGAAGTTTTGAAGCTGGCGCTGGAAAAGGAACTCGAAATGGCGCCCATTGCTGGGATGCTCACGGCCGCCGAAATCGTGGCGCGGTCCAGAGACGAGAAGGTTACCCACTAACCCGAGCCGCGACCTGTATGGAGCCATGCCGAGTGAGGAAACGGCCATGGCGGCGTCGTTTATAATAAGTGCATCCCGGCCAGAGCAGTTTCCGCGGGAAGCGGAGCCTGAAATAGCGTTTTTGGGCCGGAGTAACGTCGGCAAATCCACCTTGCTGAACGCGTTGGTGGGGCCTATGGGAAACCGGGGTGGTCGGCTCGCCGCCACCAGTTCCCGGCCGGGCCGTACGCAGTTGATCAATTTCTACCAGGTCGACGGCGGTTACCGCTTCGTAGACCTGCCAGGATATGGATTCGCAAAAGTCCCCCCGGAAATTACGCGGCAGTGGAAAAGGCTGATCGAAGCCTATCTGCTCGACCGCCGCGCTCTGCGGCTGGCGATCTTGCTGCTCGATGCCCGGCGGGGCTGGATGGAAATGGATGTGGAATTACGCAAGTGGCTGGAAGCCCACCAGCGGCCTTTTATCGTGGTCGCTACTAAAATCGATAAGCTCAAATCTCAAAGAGAAAAACACGGCAGCCAAGTCTCTCTCCGCGAAGGATACGCCGGAGAGTTGCTGGAATGCTCAGGCCTGACAGGCCGGGGAGTGAGGGAAATTTGGCAAGCAATTTCGAAAACCCAGAACAAGTGACTTCAGAAAAGGCGGTCAAGGAGCCGTCCGCCAAGGACCAGCCGGTCGAGCAGGGCGCTAAGGATCACGCCGCAAAAGATCAAGCGCCCAACGGGGCGTCCGCGCCCGAGCCCGCCCCCAAGGCCGAAACGCCGGCCCGGACCCGATCTCGCTCCGCCGACAGGTCTGCCGAGAAATCCGCGGAACGCGGCGAGCCCAAAGCCGCCGCCGCGGCGCCGCCCCCCGAACCCGCTCCGAAACCGTCCGTGGATGTGCCGGCGGCCGAAGCAAAAGCCGCGGAACCGCCCCCGGCCGCTCCCGCGGCGAACGGATCGGATCCCGGCGCGGCCCCGGCCTCACCGCCCGCTGCCGCTCCTCAGGGCCGCATCTTTGGCGCCCCCCGCGGCGGCCGTCCCCAAGGCCAGGCCAAAAACGGCGCCGCCCTCGATCTGGTCGAGCTCAAGGACATGAATATCCAAAAGCTCAACCAGATCGCCAAGGATTTGGGCGTGCAGGGATTTGCCGGCTTCCGCAAACAGGAGCTGATCTTCAAAATCCTCCAGGTGCAGGCCGAAAAAAGCGGCCTGATCTTCTCGGAAGGCGTGCTCGAATGTCTGCCCGACGGCTTTGGTTTCCTTCGCGCGCCCGAGTATAATTATCTGCCCGGCCCCGACGACGTCTACGTTTCCCCTTCCCAAATCCGCCGCTTCGATCTCCGCACCGGCGACACCGTCAGCGGCCAGATCCGCCCGCCCAAGGAAGGCGAGCGCTATTTCGCGCTCATCAAAGTCGACGCCATTAATTTCGAGCCCCCCGAGGAAGCCCGGAATAAGATCTTCTTCGATAATTTGACTCCGCTTTATCCGCAATCGCGGATCAAATTAGAAACGGTGAAAGATAATTTCTCCGGCCGCGTGATGGATCTGCTCA
>DATGLY010000116.1:0-21694 GCA_035293905.1 Bryobacteraceae bacterium | reverse complement strand
CCGCCGTGAACTTCTCTTTGAAATTGTCGAAGCTGCCGAACGCCGATTGGATCGCCGAAGCTACGTTGCCCGCCGGCGATCCGCCTCCGTTAGGCGACATGATCTGCCAAAACATGGTGTGATTCACATGGCCGCCTCCGTTGTTGCGCACGGCGGTGCGAATGCTCTCGGGAACGGCCGCGCAATTATTGGCCAGCAACTCCTCGACGCTCTTGGCCGCCAAATTGGGCGCGGACTCCAGCGCCTTGTTCAAATTCGTGACGTAGGCACCATGATGTTTGCCATGGTGAATCTCCATGGTCATTTTATCGATGTGCGGCTCCAACGCTTCTGGAGCGTAGGGCAAAGCAGGCAAGCTGAACGGCATGGGATCTCTCCTTTAGAAATAATGATGCTGTAACCGCTGCTACTTAAGATGATGCGATGATTATGACGTTGCACGCTGGTAGGCGTCCGCCAACCGGAACATGTCCGTTTCGTTGAAATGCCTGGTCAAGATTTGCAATCCCACCGGCAGACCCTCCCGCGTCTTCCCGCACGGAACGCTCATACACGGGATTCCGGCCAGGTCTCCTGTAATTGTATAGATGTCGGAAAGGTACATCGCCATCGGGTCGTTCACTTTCTCGCCCAGGCGGAACGCTGGAAATGGGGAAACCGGCCCCACGATCGCGTCCACCTGCTCAAACGCCTCGGCGTAATCGCGCGCCACGAGCGCCCGCACTTTTTGCGCTTTCAAATAGTAAGCGTCATAATATCCGGCGCTGAGCACGTAAGTTCCGAGCATGATGCGGCGCTTGCACTCCGGCCCGAACCCTTCATCCCGCGTCAGGCGATACATTTCCGCTAGCGTGGAAGCCGATGACGCGCGCGCCGTGTAACGCACGCCGTCATAGCGCGCCAGATTGGAGCTGGCCTCCGCCGTCGCAATGACGTAGTAGCATGCCACGGCGTAGGGGGTGTGCGGCAGCCTGATCTCGCGCACCTCGCATCCTAATTTCTTGAGCACTTCTGCCGCGGCCATCACCAAATCTCCCGTCTCGCTGGCGAGGCCCTCGAAAAATTCTTTCGGCAGACCGATTTTCTTTCCGCGGACATCGCCATCCAAAGCCGCCGCGTAATCGGGAACCGGAGCCAGCGCGGAAGTCGAATCCATTTCGTCGCGGCCCGCGATCGTCCTCAGCATCACCGCCGCATCGCGCACGGTGCGGGAAAACGGACCGATGTGATCCAGCGAGCTGGCGAATGCCGTTAACCCGTAGCGCGAGACTCGGCCGTAAGTGGGAGTCACTCCGGTGACGCCGCAGAACGACGCCGGCTGCCGGATCGAGCCTCCCGTATCCGAGCCCAGCGCCAAAACCGCCGTCCCCTGCGCCACCGCCGCCGCCGACCCTCCGCTTGATCCGCCCGGAACGCGATCCAACGCCGCCGGATTCCGCACTGGGCCAAACGCCGAATTTTCATTGGACGATCCCATGGCGAATTCATCGCAATTGGTCTTTCCGATAATGACTCCTCCCGCCTGCTCCAGGCGGATCACCGCCGTCGCGTCGTAGGGAGGAATATAGTTCGCCAAGAGCCTTGACCCGCAAGTTGTGCGCAAGCCGCGCGTCAGGATCACGTCCTTCACGGCGATAGGAACGCCCGCCAGAGGCCCGGGTTCTTCGCCCCGCGCCAGCATTTCATCCACGCGGCGCGCTTGCGCCAGGGCGCGCTCGGAAGCGAACGTCAGGTAGGCGTTGGTCTTCGAATTCTCGGCCTCGGCGAAAGCCAGCGTGTCTCTGGCCAACTCTTCCGCGCTGAACTGTTTCTCCTTCAGCCCCTGGCGGATGGAATCGATGGTGTGCGGCTTCAACGCTCAATCACCTTCGGCACTTTGAAATACCCCGATCCGGCCAACGGCGCATTGGCGAGCGCTTCGCGATTTTCCAGGCAGGGCCGTTCCATGTCCTCGCGCAAAGTCAAGTTTTCCGGCGCGTCGTACAAGACCTGCGCCATCGCCTCCACGTTGGACGTATCCAGTTCCTTGAGTTTGTCCACATGAGCCAGAATGCCGCTCAAATCCCGCGCCATGCGCTCAATCTCTTCTTCGGTCAAAGCCAAATTGGCCAACTCGGCCACCCGCCGCACCTCCTCGTGACGGATCATCCCGCGCTCCTTCGCGATTTCTCGTACAGCAACTCCAGCACCGGGTCCCCGATCCTCGCCCTGTCCCCGGCGGTCCCGTCGTTCCGCGCGAAAGCTGCCCTCTGCGGTCCGCGCCGGGGCGGCGCTTGAGAATGACGCACCGGGCGGAAATCGAGATCCGTCACCAATCCTTCATCCAGTTCCTTAGCCAAATTCCGCAATAAAAAATGACGCAGCGTGTTGAGCTGCCTCTGCCAAACCGAATCCTCCACCTCCACGATCAACGTGCCGCGCACCAGCCCGCGCGCCTGAGTATGGGAAGCGATGATCTTGCCCGCCGCAACAGGCCAAGCGGCGCGCGCGCGCGTGTCCCCATCGGCAAGTTGCGGAGGAAGATTCATTTTCCGAATGAGGCGTCCGGCTCGTTGCATGTCGGGGTTGCCGGGGGAAATGTTGATTGTAGCATGGGCCTTATGGATCTGGTTCTTGCTTCCCAATCGCCCCGCCGCGCCGAGCTGCTGCGCAACGCCGGCTTCCGCTTCCAAGTGCGCTCCAAGCCGGTCGAGGAGGTCCGCCGGGCCGGAGAAGCGCCGCGAGATTACGCCATGCGTCTGGCTCGCGACAAAGCCAACGCGGCGTGGGAGAGCCGCGAAGAAATCGTGCTAGGCGCCGACACGATCGTGCGGCTCGGCAAACAAGTGCTGGAGAAACCGGCCGACCAGGAAGAAGCGCGATCCATGCTGGCGGCTCTGTCGGGGCGCATACACACAGTGATTACCGGCATCTGCTTCCGCCATGCCGGCGGCGAAACCGTCGATTGTGAATCCACTCGAGTCTGGTTTTCCCGCCTCGATTCCGAGGAAATCGCCGCTTACGTCGCAAGCGGGGAGCCGATGGACAAAGCCGGCGCCTACGCCATCCAGGGATTGGCTTCCAAATTCGTCCAGCGCATCGAAGGCTGCTACTTCAACGTGATGGGCCTGCCGGTTCCTCGCGTTTACCGCCGCTGGAAGCGGCTGCGCTTTGCGCGCGGTTGATATAAACTGCTTAGTCATGAGTTTGCTTCAGCCCAGCCGCAGAAGCTTTATGGCGCTCGCCGCGGCTCCGTTTGCGCGCCGGATCGCGCTTGGCGCCGATGCCCCTGTCGTGACTGCCGAGACCTCGTTCGGAAAAATCCGCGGCGTGGAGCGCGACGGAATCAAAATCTTCAAAGGCGTTCCTTACGGCGCCCCGACCGGCGGAAAAAACCGCTTCCTGCCGCCCGTCGACCCCGCCCCCTGGGCGGGCGTTCGCGATGCCCTTGAATACGGCCCCACCGCCCCGCAGACCTCGCCGCCGCCCGCCTCCCAGAGCGAAGACTGCCTGGTGTTGAACGTCTGGACGCCCGCGATCAACGATGGCCGTAAGCGCCCCGTCATGTTTTGGTGCCACGGCGGACATTTTCAGAGCGGCTCCGGGTCAAGCCCCGGCCAGGACGGAACCAATCTCTGCCGGCGTGGCGACGTCGTCGTCGTCACCATCAATCATCGCCTCAACGCCCTCGGCTTCCTGTATCTCGCCCAATTGGGCGGCCCCGATTTCGCCTCTTCCGGAGCCGCCGGCATGCTCGACATCGTCCACGCCTTGAAATGGGTGAACCGCAACATTTCCGAATTCGGCGGCGATCCCGGCAATGTCACCATCTTCGGCCAATCGGGAGGAGGCCGGAAGGTGGAGACGCTGCTCGCCATGCCCTCGGCCAAGGGCCTTTTTCACCGCGCCATTATCGAAAGCGGCGCCACGATGAAGCTTATCGACGCCGCCGACGCCGCCGCCTATGCCCACAGTTTTCTTTCTTCCTTCGATTTGAAGGCGAACCAGGTCCGCCAACTGCAAAACCAGCCGCTCGAAAAGATTATGGAGGTCTATGCCCTCTCTGCCAAAACCTTCGGAGCCGAGAAGTTCTCGCCTGCGGTCGACGGCAAAATCATTCCCCAACATCCGTTCTATCCCGCCGCCTCCTCCGTTTCGGCCGATGTGCCCGTGATGATCGGCTCCACGCGCACGGAGCTGACGCTCTCGCTCCGCAACGACGAGGCCGCCTTCCATCTGGACGAAGCCGGCATGCGATCCCGCGTCAGGCAGTACTTGGGCGACCAGACCGATCGCGTTATCGAGGTCTATCGCAAGGCCAATCCCCAGGCGGCGCCCTCGGAGCTATTTTTTCTCATCGCCAGCGACCACGAATACTCCGCGCCGACCATGAAGATCGCCGAGCGGCGGGCGGCGTTGAATCGGGGCCCCGTGTATTTGTACTATTTCACCTGGGAGTCTCCCGTGGAGGGCGGCCGGCTGAAATCGCCTCACACCATTGAGATCCCCTTCGCTTTCGACAACGTCAAAATTTCCTCCGCGCTCACCGGCGGCGGCGCGGAAGCCATGGCGCTGGCGGATAAAGTCAGCGACTCCTGGATCGCCTTCGCCCGCACCGGCGACCCCAATCAGCCCAAGCTGCCTCACTGGCCGAAATACGAATCCACAAACCGCTTCACCATGGTGATTAACAATGAAAGCCGGGTGGAAAAAGATCCCATCCGCGAGCAGCGCCTGGCCATGTTCCACGCGCTGAAGCTCGACTAGACTACAATAATTCCTCGAAGGAGATCTCAGGATGAAGTTCCAATGGTTCGCGTTCTCCGCCGCCGCGGCGGCCTTTCTGTTGGCCGTTGCTCCCCTCCGCGCCCATCATTCCTTTGCCGCCGAGTACGATAGCAAACAAGTGGTCAAGCTGACCGGAGCCGTCACTCGCGTCGATTGGAGCAATCCCCACGTCTATTTTTACATCGACGTGAAAGACGCCGATACCGGCCGGGTCACCAATTGGGCATTTGAAATGGCCGCGCCCGCGGCGCTTCAAAAAAGCGGCTGGAAGCGCACGACCATGAACGTCGGCGATGTGGTGATCGTCGATGGCACTCGAGCCAAGGACGGAGGCGCCCACGGCAACGCGCGGGCCGTGACGCTCGCCAGCACCGGCCAGCGTTTGGGCGCCGCCTCCAGCGAAGGCTATCCCGCCGGGAAATAGGCGACCATGCGGAAATATCTCGCGGCAATCACAGCAGCCTTCATAACGCTTGCAGGCGCGGCGCTTCTCTCGGGTCAAGAGAACGCCCCGCAGACCATCGGCAGTCAGTTGAAGGGACGAGGCGGCCGCGGAGCGGCAAAACAAAAGCCCCCCTCGGCCCCCACGCCGCGCTGGCCAGACGGCCATCCGCTGTTGAGCGCCCCTCCCGGCCAAAACGGCTATTGGGATTCCGGTTTTGGCTCGCTCACCGGCAAGGCCGGCAGCAATCTTCCGACCAATCTTGAAATCTCGGAAGTTCCCTTTCAGCCCTGGGCGAAGGCGCTCTACGAAGAACGCCGCAGGACGCAGGATAAGAGCGATCCGCACGTCCGCTGTGTCGCTCCCGGCGGTCCGCGCCAGTTCCACACTCCCTTCGGTCTTTTGATTTATGAACTGCCCGAAGCCAAGCGCGTTCTGGTGCTCTCCGGCGGCGGGCCGCGCACTTGGCGCGTGATCTACATGGACGGCCGCCCGCATCCGCCGGCCGACGATCTCGATCCCAGCTATCTTGGCCATTCCATCGGCCACTGGGAAGGCGACACGCTCGTGGTCGACACCGTCGGGTTTAACGAAAAGTTCTGGATGGCTCGAGGCGGCCTGCCGCACACCGACGCCCTGCACCTGATCGAACGCATCTCTCGTCCCGATTTCAACACCCTCAAGTACGAAGCCACCATCGACGACCCTAAAGCCTACACCCGCGAGTGGACCGGCGGCTGGACCATTCCCTGGGTTCCGAATCAGGACTTCCCCGAGTACTTCTGTCAGGACAACAATCGCGATTACGGCCATTTGGTAGGACAGTAGATGCGCTTTAGACTTGCTGCAATTTTGCTGGCGCTCGCCCCATTATTTGCGCAGGAGGGCCACCCGCTGGTAGGCTCTTGGCATGGAGACTGGGGCCCAAACGCGAAAGATCGCACGGATATCACTCTCATTCTCAACTACGACGGCAAGAATGTCGTCGGCATGATCAATCCGGGACCCGACGTGGCTAAGCTGCAGAACGCCGCGCTGGACGCGAGCAATTGGGGCGTCCACTTCGAAGCGGATCTGAAAGACCGCACCGGCAAGCTGGTTCACATCATCGCCGACGGCAAATTGGAGGATGTCACCTCGGCCCGCCGCAGAATCGTGGGCGCCTGGAGCCAGGGCGGAGTAAAGGGAGATTTTAAGATCACCCGCGACGATTAAGCCGTAATTTCCGCGAACCCCGGGGACCTTTCACCCGTAATAGGAGCCATGGGACCCTTGAAGCATGTCCTGCGGCGGCTGGCGCATGCGCCTGGATTCGCCCTCGTCGTGGTTTTGACCTTGGCGCTCGGCATTGGCGCAAACACAGCGATTTTCAGCGTCGTCGAGAGCGTGCTGATCAAGCCGCTGCCCTTTCCTCAGGCTGAGAACCTGGTGGGCGTTTGGCACTTGGCGCCGGGCGTTCAGGGCATCAGCGGCAACATCAGCTGCGCGCCCACCATGTATTTCACCTACCGCGAGGAAAACCGGACATTTCAGCAATTCGGGCTTTGGAACAGCGGTGGCTCGAGCGTCACCGGCGTCGCGGAGCCGGAACGGGTCCGCGTCTTGAGCGTCACCTATGGCGCGCTGCAGGCATTGAGCGTCGAGCCCGCGCTTGGGCGCTGGTTTTCGCAAGCCGACGATACCCCGGGCGCGCCCGAGACCGTGATCCTCACATACGGCTACTGGCAGCGGCGCTTCGGCGGTAGCGCATCCGTCCTCGGACAGACGCTGACCATGGATTCCCGGCCCCACACGATTATCGGCGTAATGCCGAGGAATTTCCGGTTTTTGAATACCAACCCCCAAGTGATTCTGCCCATCCGCTTTGAGCGCGATAAGCTGTCCCTCGGAAATTTCAGTTATCGCGGCATCGCCCGCCTGAAACCCGGCGTCACGCTCCCGCAGGCCAATGCCGATGTCGCGCGGATGCTGGGGATCTGGCTGAAAGCATGGCCCGTCCCGGTTGGACTCAGCCGCACGATGTTTGAAAACGCCCGCTTCGGTCCGAACGTTCAGCCATTGAAGCAGGAAGTAGTGGGAGACATCCGCTCGACCTTGTGGGTCCTGATGGGAACCATCGGACTGGTGCTGTTGATTGCTTGCGCCAACGTCGCGAATCTATTGCTGGTGCGGGCCGAAGCAAGGCAGCAGGAACTGGCGATCCGCGCCGCTCTGGGTGCAGGCTGGGGGCGGATTGCGAAAGAGCTGCTGCTTGAAAGCCTCGCGCTGGCGGCGATGGGTGGCGCATTGGGACTGGCGCTGGCATACGGGTCGCTGCGGTTGCTGGTCGCGAAAGGTCCGGCGACGCTGCCTCGACTGGGAGAAATTGGAATCGATCTCTTCGTGCTGGGATTCGCGTTGGCGGTTTCGCTGCTATCGGGCCTCCTGTTCGGTCTGATCCCGGTTTTGAAATGCGCGGGACCCCATCTTGCTTTGGCTTTGCGTGGCGGAGGACGCAGCATGAGCCACGGCCGGGAACGGCAGCGTGCCCGCAACACGCTGGTGGTGGTTCAGGTGGGCTTGGCGCTGGTGCTGCTGGTCGGCTCCGGCTTGATGATTCGCACCTTCCAAGCGTTACGAAATGTGCAGCCAGGATTCACGCATCCCGAGGAATTGCAGTTGATGCACGCTTACATTTCCGAGGCGCAGGCGAAGGATTCAGAAGCGGTGATGCGGATGCGACAGCAAATGCTGGAGAAACTCGCCGCGATTCCGGGCGTTTCTTCCGTGACAATCGCCAGCAGCGCGCCCATGGAAGGGTTCATCGACAACGATCTTCTCTATGCGGAGGACAAGAGCTATGCGGTCGGAGAGATCCCTCCCATTCGGCGATTCCGATTTGTATCGCCTGGCGCCTTCAAGACAATCGGAACGCCGCTGATCGCCGGGCGCGATTTCACCTGGACCGATCTCTACGAGAAACGGCGCGTCGCCATCGTTTCCGAAAACCTGGCGCGGGAAATGTGGGGCGGCGCGGGCGCGGCGATGGGCAAACGGGTTCGAGCGGCTCCCAGGGATCCCTGGCGCGAAATCGTGGGCGTGGTGGGCGACCTCTACGATAATGGCGTGCAGGAGAAGGCGCCAACGATTGTATATTGGCCTTTGCTGATGGATACGTTCCGCGGTGATTCCATGCCCGTTGACCGCGGAGGAGCTTTTGTCATCCGCACCAGGCGGGCAGCGACGGAGAGCTTCTTGAAAGAGGCGCGCCAAGCCATTTGGTCCGTGGATTCGAATCTGCCCGTCTTTCTGGTGCAAACGCTCAAAGACGTCTATGACCAATCGATGGTGCGGACCTCGTTTACGCTTGTGCTGCTCGCGCTTGCGGGCGGAATGGCTCTGGTGCTTGGCATTGTCGGCATCTACGGCGTCATTGCCTATGCCGTTTCCCATCGGACCCGGGAGATCGGCATTCGCATCGCCCTGGGCGCGCAAGCAGGCGAAATTCGCCGGATGTTTGTCGGGCGCGGAATGATTCTTGCGTTGGTGGGCCTGGGGCTAGGTCTCGTAGCGGCATTGGGGATGACGCGCCTGATGTCCTCGGTGCTATTCGGCGTCACCGCGCTCGATCCCATCGCCTACGCCGCGGCGGCTTCGCTTTTGATCGCCGCCTCGGTTTTCGCCAGCTACTTTCCGGCCCGTCGAGCGACTACGGTCGATCCGGTAGAAGCGTTGCGAGCCGAATAATCGCTCCTTGCCAAAGCCGCGCTCGCGCGTGGAGTCGCCCCAGGACTTCTTCACGCCTGCCACACGATTCTGCCCGCTACGACCGTGGCTACGGGACCGCCCCGGAAGCTCTTCCCGTGAAACGGAGAATTGCGGCTCTTGGAAAAAGATTTGTTGACGTCGTAGACCCACTCGCGATCCAGCGAGAAGATGGTGACGTCGCCTGGCGCCCCCGGAGCAAGCGTGCCGCGGTTGATTCCCAGAATGCGCGCGGGGCCGGCCGTAAAAAGCTCCACCAGCCTTGGCAATTCAATCTTGCCGGAATGAAAGAGTTTCTCCAAACACACGCCGAGTGCGGTTTCCAGGCCGAGAATCCCGAAGGGGCAATTTTCGAATTCCTGCATCTTCTCGCTCCCCGGGTGAGGGGCGTGGTCCGTGGCAATGGCGTCGATGGCGCCGTTTACGATGCCGTCCAAAACCGCCTCCACGTCGCTTGCCGAGCGAAGAGGCGGTTTCATCTTGTAGTTGCCGTCGTAGGGCGGCATGTCGCTGTCGGAGAGAGCCAGATGATGGGGCGTGGCCTCGGCGCTCACCGCGAGTCCGCGCGCCTTGGCGAACGCAACCATCTCCACCGCGTGACGCGAAGAGATGTGCGCCACATGATACCGGGCGCCGGTGACCTCGGCCAGCAGTATGTCTCGCGCGACCATTACGTCTTCCGAGCACCCCGGAATGCCGCGTAGGCCGAGCCGCGCCGATTCTAGCCCTTCGTGCATATCGCCGCCGGCGCTCAGATTCAGATCTTCGCAGTGATTGATCACCGGCATGCCGAAGCTGCGGGCGAACTCCATGGCCCGCCGCATCACGCGCGCATTCATGACGGGCCGGCCATCGTCGGAAATCGCGACGGCGCCCGCCTTACGCATGGAGCCGATTTCGGCCAGTTGCTCTCCCTGGCTGTTCTTGGTGATGGCGCCGATCGGAAGCACGTTCACGATTCCGTGCTGGTGCGCTTTCCCCGCGATGTAGCTGGTGACCGTGGCGCTATCGTTGACCGGCGCCGTGTTGGGCATGGCGCAGATCGTCGCGAATCCGCCCGCCGCGGCCGCCCGCGATCCGGTCTCGATCGTCTCCGCGTGCTCAAAGCCCGGCTCGCGCAGATGCACGTGCATGTCGATAAAACCCGGCGCCGCCACTAGGCCGGTGGCGTCAAGGACTTCAGCGGCATTCGCAACCGCGATGTTCGCGCCGACGCCGCGTATGACGCCGTCTTCGATCCATACGTCGGCAACGCCGTCGCGGCCCGAACCCGGATCGATGACTCTCCCGTTCCTAATGAGCAGCGTGGACATGTTCGGGAACCGGACTCAAAACGCGCTCCAGCACGGCCATGCGGACGGCGATTCCGTTTTCGACTTGAGTCAGAATCACGGATCGCTGCGAATCGGCCACTTCGGAAGAGATCTCGCGGCCGCGGTTGATGGGCCCGGGATGCATGACCAGGACGTCGGGTTTCGCCAGCAAAAGATGCTCTAGACGCAGCCCGTAAAACTGAAAATATTCGTTCGCCGGAAAGGCGGCCTCGTGCTGCCGCTCCAGTTGCACGCGCAGCATCATGATCACGTCCGCGCCGCGAATCGCCTCGTCCATATCGGTGGTGAGAGTCACGCCCTTTGCGATGTGCGCAAGCTCGCGCGGCAACAAGGACGCCGGCCCGCACAGCACGATCTCGGCTCCGTATTTCGACAGCAGATGAACGTTGGAGCGCGCAACCCGGCTATGGGCGATGTCCCCGATGATCGCCACCCGCAAGCCCTCCAGCCGCGCGCCGCGGTCGAGAATGGTGCGCGCGTCCAGCAGAGCCTGCGTCGGATGCTCGTGAGTGCCGTCGCCGGCGTTGATGATCGGCGTATCCAGATAACGCTGAAGAAAGTGAGGCGCGCCGGAGGCCGCGTGACGCATGATGATGGCGTCCGGATGCATGGCGGCAAGCGTGTTGAGCGTGTCCACCAGCGATTCGCCTTTGGCCACGCTGGAGGCTTGCGCTGTAATTGAAACCGCGTCCGCCCCAAGCCGCTTGGCCGCGATTTCAAAACTGGTGCGGGTGCGCGTGGAGGCTTCGAAAAACAGATTGACCACCATCCGGCCGCGCAGCAGGTCGTATTTGCGAATGGCATGCTCGCCGCGCGGCTGAAAATCGCGCGCCCGGTCCAGAATAGCCTGGATCTCTCCGCGCTCCAGCCCTTCAATGCCCAGCAGCCCTCGCGGCATATCAGGCTCCCTCGGCGGTCTTCTCCACTAGTAAAACCTTCTCCATTCCGTCGATCTCCTGGAATTTTACTTCAATGATTTCGTGCGAGGAAGTTTGCACCATGCGCCCCACGTACTGCGCTTCGATGGGCAGCTCGCGATGTCCGCGGTCGATCAGAACCAGCAATTGCACCCGCGCCGGGCGGCCTTGATCGAACAGCGCATCCAGCGCCGCGCGGATGGTGCGGCCTGTGTAGAGAACATCGTCCATGAGGATCACGTCCTTACCCGCCACGGGAAATGGAATCTCGGTCGAGTTCAGCACGGGCTGGTGGCTCACGGTCGACAAATCGTCCCGATACAGACTGATGTCGAGAACGCCAACCGGAATGGTGCGCCGCTCCAGAGTCTCGATCTTTTTCGATAGCCGCTGAGCCAGGGGTACGCCGCGCCGGCGAATCCCTATGAAAACCAACCGCTCAACATCGTGAGTTCGCTCCAGAATCTCGTGGGCCAGGCGCACCAGCGTGCGATCCACCTCCGAGGCGCTCATGAGTTGGGCCTTTTCGCGAGTCGGCTGCATAGCGCGTAAACGCTTCAGGTTAGCACACGCGCCAGCTTCAAAATTTGATCTCGCGCCGGGCGATGACGGCCGCAAATTTGGCGGCGCGCCGCACGAGAACCACCTGCGGCCCCGCCAGAACCGGAGCCCAGTCCGGGTCGTGAATTCGCCGCAGCAGGAATTGGCCCTCCTCCTGGTTGACGCGCGCAAAGCAGATGAAATCGAAAGCGTATTTTTCCTGGACGCTGCGCCAGGCGCCTTCGTCTTCCAAAACCCGCAAATATTCGTCGCGAATGAAGGCGCCCGGATACGCTTCGGGCCGGTTATCGATGTAAACCGGCTGGTTGGGGAAATAATGGATGAGATAACCCCCGCTGGGAAACGAATTGAACACTCTGCCGGCGATTTGGTTGGTTTTTAGAAAGGCGGCTAGGTCTTCGTCGTGCGGAGCAAGTCCCAGCCCTATATCGCTCCAGCGCGGCGCCAGCACGGCCGCGCCGTTGACGGCCGCGGCCGCCAATATTCCCGCCACCGCGGCTCTGGGAATCCGCGCCGGCTCCTTCTTCTTCTTGGATTTCGCCGCCTCCATCACCGCCCGTATGTTCACGCAAACCGAGACCAGCGCGAACCAGCCCAGAAAGACGTAGACCCGGAAGAACGCCAACGTCATGACGGCTAGCAACAGCGAGAAGAGCAGCAGCGGCCATTCGATCCTCGCCTTTCGCGCATAAGCCCATATCCAAGCCGCGGCCAACAAGGCCACGGCGATCTCGGAAAGCGTGGCCATCCACACTTCCGGCAAGGCGAAGGGCGACAGATTTTCGCGCACCGGCATGGCGTAGTTGTGGCTGACCATAACGGGAAACAGCCACCCTCGCCAGCCATTCGGGTTCGCGAGTCCGGCCAGCAGCGTGGCGATCCCAACCATCGCCAGCTTGGGAAAGGTCGCGCTCATAAAGCGTTTTCCCGCGCGCCGCGCAAGCGCTTCGGCCGCGAGAAACGCACCCACCAGCACTGGACCCAAAATAAACCCCGGATGCAGGTTCACCCAGAAGATCTCCAACACGGGCAGTAGCCAAAGCCAAGCTTGTCCCATGTATCCCCGATAATTTCCCCACAAAATCGTGAAAAACACCCCCAGCAGCAGCAACGAGAAAACCTCCGGCCGCAGGCCGGCTCGCAAGGCCAACAGCGGCATAAGCAGCGCCGCTGCCGCCGCGGCGGCAGTCAGGCCGGCCTCGCGCTCCGCCACCCGAAAATACAAAACGAAGGTGATCGCGCCGAGCGCAATGTAAAAGGCGTTCAGAATCTTTAAGCCGGCTGCCTTATAGATGCAATAAAAGATTACCGACATCAGCCAATGGTGGTTGATGAAAACCGCCTCGGGATGCGCGTAGGAGTAATAGTTTCGGTGGAGAATCTCGTTCGCTTGTCCGCCCAGAATCAACTCGCCGTCCCGCAGGTGGCGGGCGAGGTCGTTCGCGGCGCCCGAAAACGAGACGCGCTGGCAGGAAAATAGGGAAAAAACGGCCAACAACAAGGGGAGGACGAATTTCCGCACAAAAGCCGTCAGACTTGGGCGAGCTGGCTGTCGAAGGCCCGCTGCATCTCTTCGACCATCGCCGCGGCGGCCGCCCGTGGATCCGCGGCATCCGTTATGGGCCTTCCAATCACCAAATAATCCGCGCCCGCAAGCACGGCCTGCCTTGGAGTGGTGCGGCGCTTTTGATCGTCCTCGCCATGCCCCTCCGGGCGAATGCCGGGCGTGACGACAAGCAGCTTGCCGGCGGATAGCTCCTTGATTTTGGCCGCCTCTCTGCCCGAGGCGATGACTCCATCGCAGCCGGCCTCAAGAGCCTTCTTCGCGCGAAACAGCGCCAATTCCTGCACTGAGTGCTTGTCGTATCCCATCTCGGCCATGTCGTCCGCGTCCAGGCTCGTCAGAACGGTGACCGTGAACAACTTTAAATCGCTGGCTCCGCGGCCCTCCACCGCGCCGCGAATCAAGCTGCTAGGGCCGTGAATGGTCAGGAAACTCACCCCGATGCCGGCGGCGCGCGACACCGCTTTCTTCACCGTTTCCGGGATGTCGTAATACTTGTAGTCGAGAAAGACTTTCTTTCCGGCTCCAATCAGCGATTGAATTAGCTGGTCCACGCCGGGAGCGAGCTGAAGAGCGAGACCGATTTTGAAAAACTCCGCCACGCCATCCAGCTTCTCGGCCATGGCTCGGGCGGGTTCGACGCCGGGAAGGTCCAAGGCGACAATCAGCCGCTGGTTGGCGCGGAAACCTTTCATCATCGTATGTATTGTAACCTCAGCCAATGCGGTACACTTTCCTTTGGCCCTGGAACTCGAGCTTCGCGACGTTCAACCCTCCACCGCCGTTGTGACGCTTAGTGGAAAGCTGCTCCTGGGGCAGTCGCAGAAACTGGCGGCGGTTGTTCCGGAACTGATCGCGACCGGCCATAAAAATCTGGTATTCGATCTGAGAGGCGTGACGCACATCGATTCCACCGGCATCGGGCGATTCATCGATGCCTATACGCGGCTGGCGAAAATCGGCGGCAAGATGCGCCTGGCCGGCGCGACCGGCGCGGTTCGCGCTTCCTTTCATGTCACCCGGCTGGATACCGTCTTTTCCTTCTATCCGAACGTCGAGGCGGCCTGCCAGGGATTGCCCTAGCCGGCTATTCCCACTCTATGGTGGCCGGCGGCTTGTTGGTGACGTCGTAAAAGACCGCCGCCACGCCCTCCACACGCATGAGCTGGCGCGTCATTTCTTCCAGCAGATCCTTGGGCATGCGAACGGCACTGGCGGTCATGCCGTCCACCGAATGGATGGGGCGCAGCACGACTGAGTCGGGACGGTCCGGAGTCCCAAACGGGATCAGCACAACGGGAAACTGCCAGATTTCGCGATCGAAGCCGGATTCGTGCGACAGCTTCCGGACGACGGCATCGGCGCGGCGGAGGCGCGCCAGTCGCGGAGGGCTCAGCCTGGAAGGAGTCGAGCGCATCTCCGGTATGCGGACCTTTTGGAACCGCTCGATGGCGACGACCACGCGATTGATTCCTTCGCTCGAGTTAACCAAGCGGGCCGCCTCCTCCGCAGTTCCGGGAAACTCGCCGATGGCGAGCGTGGCGCGATAGGTGCGGGAGTCGCCTTGCACGCCGACCGAGCGCACCGGAAGAATCCAGCCGTCCGGAACCGTGCAGGGTTCGCCGGATTCCCCGCTGCACAGGCAGCGGATGGCCAGGCCGGGACCGGGAAACGGATGCCGCTCCAGCACAGCCGCCGGCAAACCCAGCTCGCGTCCGATGGCCCGCACTTCGTCCTTGTAGAACGACGCCAGCGGTTCCACGATCCGGCCCTCGCCAATCAGCTTCTGGATGCCGGGAACGCGATTGTGGTGCGTTTTGATAAGCTCGGCCTTCGTCGTTCCGCCCGATTCGATGGTGTCCGGGTAGATGGTGCCTTGGCCCAGAATCCAGCGGCCGCTGAGGAACTGCTCGCGCTCGAGGATCTCTTCCTGAACGCGCACGAATTCCTCGCCGATCACATGCCGTTTGCGTTCCGGCTCCAGGGCGCCGGCAAGGCCGGCCAGAAATCGGGGCGAGGCGTCCTCCACATGGAATCGCTCGGCGCCCAGCTCGGCGAAGTTTGCACGCACGAGGTCGGTTTCCCCCTCGCGCATGAGGCCGGTATCGACGTAGGCGCCATGCACCTGAGCGGAGCCAATGGCGCGCAGGCAAAGTGCGTAGGCCACCGTCGAGTCGACGCCGCCGCTTACGAAAAAGAAAATTCCCCGGCCGCGGGCCGCCGATCGGATCTGCTCTTCCAAGTCCTGAATCTGGCCCACCGGATTCCAATCGCGCTGGCAGCCGCAGATGCCGAAGACGAAGTTCTCAAGAATTTGCCGGCCGCAGGGCGTATGGGCCACTTCCGGATGAAACTGGACGGCATGAACGCGGAGCGCGGGCGATTCCATAGCCGCGATTTCGCAAGCCGCCGTCCGGGCGACCGCCTGGAATCCCGGCGGCGGCTGCGCCACCAGATCGCGGTGGCTCATCCATACCTGCTGCGGCCCTTCCACGCCGCGAAACAGCGAACTCGGGCGCAGCACATCGAGTTGAGCGAAGCCGTACTCGCCGCGGTCTCCCTTTTGAACCTTGCCTCCCAACAAATGGGCGATCAATTGTTGCCCGTAACAGATGCCGAGCACGGCGCCGCCGGAGTGGAGCAAGCGAGGATCGATCGTGGGGCTTCCGGGATCGTAGACGCTGGAGGGTCCGCCGGAAATGATAAGGCCTTTCCGGCCGGCGAGCGCCGCCGCGGGGGTTTCGCTGGGAGCGACCTCGGCGTAGACCCCAAGATCGCGAATCTTGCGGGCGATGAGGTGGCAATATTGCCCTCCCGCGTCGAGAACGGTTATTTGCGGCTGCAATCCTGCGACTCTGGCGGGAAGCGGCTTCTTACCGGCCGGACCAACCCTTACTGGCCCGCGGCGCCGCTTTGGGCGGCCACGCGCTGCACCAGCAGCTTTTTGGCGCTCTCCAGAAGGCCCTTCGCCTTGGACATGGAATCCAAGGCTTTCAGCACTTCCGGATCCTGCTCGATCGCCACGCGCTCGGAATCCTCGAAGCTGAACGCGGTGATGTACATTTCGCGCTTCAGCTCGCGCTTCAGCCAATCGTGGTTGGCGGTGAAATCGGCCTCGGAAAAGTCCACTTTGCCGGCTAGCAGAAAATCGTGGAACTGGTTGATCACCGTCTCATCCGGCTCCCAGCCCTTGGGAAGGGAGGCGTCGGCGCGGGGCCCGAAATATTTGGCGGCAAAGTTGAACAGGGAATTGTTACGCGGCACCAGCAATTCCACCTGGAATTTGTCGAATTTGTTGGGCACGCTGCAAACATACGGATTCCCGGGGCTGACGTTGACCGCGGCGCAGGCGAACCGCTCATCCGGAGTAATGCCGCCGCCGCCGTAGACGGTGCGCCCGCTATCGGTCATTTTCACATCGGTGACGTTTTTCTGGTCGAGATTGGCGTGGGTGTAGTAGTCCAGGAACGAGATATTGGAATAATCCCGTTGGATCAGCCGGCCGCTCGGCGTGTAATAGTGGGCCGTCGTGAGAGCCAAGCCGGTATTGTCGTGCAAGGGAAATACGGTTTGCACCAGACCCTTGCCGAACGTAGGCTCGCCCAGGACCCAGGCGCGGTCGTGATCCTGGAGAGCTCCGCTGACGATCTCGGCCGCCGACGCGGTGAGGCGATTCACCAAAACCACAATCGGGTAATCCTTGCCTGGCCCGTCGCTGCGAGCGGAATAAACCTTTCTTGGAGAAGCGCGGCCGTAATGGCTCACGACCGCCTCGCCCTTTTTCAGGAAGTGGCCGGCGACGTCGACTCCCTCATTGAGCAAACCGCCGGGGTTGGCGCGGAGGTCCAGAATCAGGCCCTTAATCTCTTTTTCATTGAGCTTCTTGAGCCTCTCGTCCAGCTCCTTGGCGGTGTTTTCATTGAAGGCGGTAATGACGGCGTAGACGATGCCGGGACGAATGTAGAAGGCGAATGGAACGCTGGAGCGGGGGATTTCATCGCGGACGATATTAAAGGTCAGGGGCTTTTCCTGACCTTCCCGCGAGACCACAACCTGTACGTGCGTGCCTCGGGGACCCTTAAGGCGCTCGGCCACTTCACTCATGCTCAAGTTGTCGGTAGAGACGTCGTTGACCTGGAGGATAGCGTCGCCGGGCCGCAAGCCCGCGCGAAAGGCGGGCGAACCGCCGAAAGGATACTGCACGATGGTCCGGTTGCCGCGGGCGCCCACCATCATGCCGATGCCATAGTAGTGGCCGCTTTGATCCTCGCGGAGCTTGGAGAATTCCTTGGGGTCGAAGAAATTGGAGTGAGGATCCAGGGTGTGCAACATTCCAGGAATGGCGCCGTCGTAGATGGCCTTGTCGGGCTTGACCTGATCGGCGAAATTTTGCTCGACGGCATCGTAGATTTTGGTGAACGATTTGAGGCTTTGCGTGACCGCGTCATCGGAGTTGGCCGCGGAAACGGGGCCGCCACCCACGAGACCGGCGATCAGAGCGCAGACAGCGACGAAGAAGGGAACCAGCAGATACGTCGGGCGACGAAAACGCATGCGAATGTCTCCAGGCAGTATCAGTATACCAGTTGCGCTGCGAGAGCTGGGCGGCAAGCAACGGCGGGGCCCAGGCGCGGGATCAAAACAGGAAGTCGAGGCCGCCGCGGAGCATGCGGGGCGCGTTCGTGAGCAAGGCTTGTCCGCCAGCGACCGGAATATAACCTTGTCCCAGGGCGTTGCGGTACTCGGCGGTGGCCTCAATGCGGCCGTGCATGGAGTTCACTTTAGGCAGAGGCTGGCGGACGCGGAAGTTCAATCCTTCGTCCTGATCGGTGGGGCCGGTGAGGGAAACGTGAAGGGGCATCAAGGCGCGGAAATCGGTCCAGCCGTAGCTGACGACGACGCGCGTCCCACTGGCGGGAACGGTGGCGGAGGCGCGCGCGGCGGCCCACGTCCGCTCACGCTTGCGGACGGTTTGGAGATCGGCGCTATTGGGAACCAACAAGGAACCGGCGCGCCCGGCGGCGACGGTGAAATTGAGATGGTCGCCGGCCGACTGCGTCGCCGAAGCGGAATAACCGCTGCGCCAGTAGGAGCCGAGATTGTAGACGGAGTTGGTGGAATCGTAGTCGGGGAGCATATTGGCCGCCGGCAACGCTCCGACGGCTCCGGAAACGGTGTAGGCGGCGTCGGCCACGTCATCCACGTAGGCGGTCAAGGAGTATTTGCGGCTGCCAGCGGCCAACTGATAGCTGGCTTCCCAGGTTTCGTTCCGTTCCAGTCTGGTTTTGCCATTGCGGCGGGAAATGACAGGGAGCACAGAGAGAGCTCTCAAGTCGCCGTTCAAATCCGAGCTTTGATTGGCGACGCCATCCTGAGTTTGGCTGCCGCGGGCGATCAACTCGGCGGGCTGGACGCCCGAGCTAAAAGCGACGCGCACAACTCCCTTCTTATCGCCGAGATTGTAAGCGCCGCGCGCGAAGGGACTGGCGTAGGTGACGCGCTCCATCAGGGAAACCGAATCGACATGACCGCCATATTCCAGTTCGAACCGATCGGTCAAATTCGTTTTATCGAGAGCGCTGAAAGAAACGGCGCGGAGCACAGGTCCGGTTTGTTCGCCGTTAGGATAGCTTCCGCCGGCGCCTAATCCGGGGAAAGAGATCTGATGGACCGTTACGGCCACCTGAGGGATGGAATCGCCGGAGGCATCGGGGGAATAAGTGGCTCGGAAACCGGCGGCGGGCAAGCCCGAATTGGCCATGTATCCAAGGTTGCCGCTAAAGCGCACGCGGGCCCATCCATTGACCAGAGTCGCCAAGGCGAAGGCGGCGCCCAGATCCTGAGCGGTGCTGCCGGAAACGGAGTCGCCGTCGCCGGCCGAAACCCGCAAAATGCCGCTGGTCTGGGAAAAGGAGGCCAGAGCCAAGCGCCGATTGGCGGGCGAAGAGGAAGAGCCGGCGTAGCGGAGCACGGGCCTGGTCGCGCTAGAGGAACGCAGCACCCACTTCCACTCGTCGCTCATGAGGGCGCCTTGAGCGGCGGAGGCGGGCACGATCTCGACGCTGCTGGCCATGCTCGCCAGATCGATTTTAAGCAGGCTGGCCGAGCCGGCCGCGACGGCGATGTTGCCCCTGATGGCGGGCAGGAAACTGGCGAGGGCGACGCGGATGGAATAGAGACCGGGGGTGAGTTGCTCGAATGCGAATTTGCCGGTTTCGTTGGTCAGGGCCTGACGAACGAGCTGATCGTAACGGTTGTAAAGGAAGACGCTGGCGCCCATTTGAGCGATTCCCACGCTGTTCTGAACTTGCCCGAGAAGTTCGCCCGAAAGCGGCGGAGGGTTTCCGGCGTGGGCGGCAGACAATGCCACCGTCACTCCGGCTACAAGGCCCATCACCCACCGCGAAGTCATTCTACACATCTAAAGACAACGGCTTAAGGCTGTCCTACTCCCTTATATCACAGTAAACGAAGCCGCCTGAGTGACGGTCTGATTCCGTTTCTTGTCCGTGGCTGTAATCTTTAAGGTATATTGGCCGGGCTCCAGGTTTTGTAAAGGCAACATCTGCTCAACAACAATCTGAGAAGCGCCTCCGGTAGCCTGGCTGGCATCCTGGCTGAAATCGAAGAGCTTGTCGTCGGAACCTTTCTTGAAGATTTCGTAACGAATGGCGCCGTCCGGCTTTCGAGTCTTCTCATCCGCCTCGAAATTGTAGATCTGCAAATAAATCCCCATCTTCTCGTCGCGATGAAAAACATTATCGATTCGGGGGCGCACCTTAGTAGTGCCGATCACAAACGGGCCCAATCCGATGCTATTTTTTGGAACGCGCTCAAGCAGATCCGCGAGGATTAAAGAGCTGGCGGCCAGATGATCCTCATCGAGACGGGGAACGTCCAGGGCGACCTCGTAGTTGGTGGCGTTATTGCCGACCAAATCTTTGGCGGCGATGTTCAGGCGATAGCGACCGGGCTGGAGCGGGATGCCCTTCTGATAGATGTTTTTGCCCTCGCCGGCCTTTTGCAGCATCTCGGCAGGCACGTTGACGTTGACGGTTTCGTCAAAACTGTTGACCGGGCGGCGGGTAATGGAGGTGATGCGGCCATATAAGTTCACGGTCGCCTCCGCGACTCCCTCCTTTTGCTTGAACTGAAGATCCTTGTTCGTGAACTGGATGGTTATGTAGGCCATAGTGCTGACATTGGTGACCGGCACGAAATCGGTCTGGACCTTCATGGGAAGCAGGTTGAACTTGACGGCGGAGGTGACCATGGCTTCCAGATCTTTAAATTTGGTTTGCGGCGTTTTTTGCAGGTTGGTGAACTGCTCCAGACGCGTGAACTGATCCATGCTGGCCGGCAGAGGCATATTTCCCACGCCAAGATGCGTTCCATCGGTACGGGTGAAGCGGTCGGCCTTGCAGGCCAGACCGAGTTGCTCGTACAAGGTCAGGCCAGCGCCGGGGACGTTGGTCAAGGCGTCCTTCTCGGACGGGTCCATGGTCATGTGATATTCGCCGGTCATGGAGGGGTCGACAAATTCGATATTGACGTCGGTGCCGACTCCCTCGATGTAGCGATAGCGCCACTTTTCGAATGGATACACGGTGGTGGTGCCGCCACCCTCTTCAATCGGGCGGTCGTAGGTGCCGCCGGTGGGATGCTCTTCGCGCTCATCAGGCGGGCCGAACTTAATGTAGATCATGCCCCGGTCCGTCTTCCATCCTGGAACTCCGCTGGCGAATTGCTCATTGGCGTAGGCGATGCGGCGGTAGTGCTCCTCGCGGAATTCGTTCTCTTCAGTGTCGGGGGTGGGATCGCGGCGCAGCCAGAACTGCTCGATGAACTGCTGCCTCTCTTCGTCGGTCTGAAGCTGCTTGAACGCTTTCCGCTCCTCGTCGGTGATGATGTAGATCACTTCCTCGTTCAGCCACTTCTTGTAAGGCGACTCCAGCTCCTGCTTCAGCTTTTCTTCATTTTTCTTTTTCTGCCGCTCCGACATGGGTTTGGCGACAGTTTCGCGTTGGTCCGCCTTTTTTTTACTGTCGTCCTGGCCCGAAGCCCCCGGCTGAATCAGGAACAGCGAGCTGAGAAAAGATAAAGCGAGCACATGCCTCATGCGCATAAGCTTACACTCCACCTCCCTGATTGTACTCTGATGGGCAGACGCGGGCAATGGCAACGGAGTTTCCAGAGAGTTCAGTTCGGGATCGGGTCTTGTAGATCGGGCAGACGGCCGTGAAATTGGAAGTCATGGGCCTGTTTGAGGAGCTCGAGGCGGTCCATCCAGCGAGTCAATTCGGCGCTAGAAAATTCGAAGCCATTTTGGCCGGGCTCCCAGGGTTGATTCAACGCTTGCTTGAGG
>DATGLY010000115.1:0-82958 GCA_035293905.1 Bryobacteraceae bacterium | reverse complement strand
CGGCCAAAATGGCTTCGAATTTTCTAGCGCCGAATTGACTCGCTGGATGGACCGCCTCGAGCTCCTCAAACAGGCCCGCGACTTCCAATTTCACGGCCGCTTGCCCGGCGGCTCCGGCTCCGAGCCTCTTAAATCCTGACTTCCGTCTCTCTGCGCCCCCCCCTGTTTGACCGCCCGGCGGTGGACTGTTATTATAAGTGTGCGGCCTGATTTGGTAACCCGAGGCTTGGCCGAAAGCACGCATGGCTTGGGGGGGCTTTAGACTCCTGTGTTCTGCGTGGTAAACTACGAGTGATATTGGTATCCCCCGATCTGCTCGGCAGTTCGCTCGAACTTCCGCGCGGCTTAGCCCTGCGCGTCCTTATTACGTCCGGAGTGTATCCTCCCATCGAAGGAGGCCGCCGGTCGGTCTTACTTCACCCCCTGCCTGCCGATCCAGCACTGAGGACTTTCGGGAAGATCGTGGAGAAGACTCTTTTGAAATGACCAAGAGCCGGCGCGGTGGTTTCATTGGCTGCTCGCCGCTTGCCGCCGGCTGCTAGGAGAGAGACATCATGTACCGTTCATCCCCTTACGACCGCGCTAATCTGATCGCGGATTTCGACTCGATCCGCATTTCGCTCGCCTCTCCCGAGAAGATTCGGAGCTGGTCTCACGGCGAAGTCACCAAGCCGGAGACCATCAACTACCGCACCTTCAAGCCGGAGCGCGACGGCCTCTTCTGCGCCCGCATTTTCGGCCCCATCGCCGACTGGGAATGCCTCTGCGGCAAGTACAAGCGCATGAAGCACCGCGGCGTCATCTGCGACAAATGCGGCGTCGAAGTCACTCTCTCCCGCGTGCGCCGCGAGCGCTTGGGCCACATCGAGTTGGCCAGCCCCTGCTCCCATGTCTGGTTCTTCAAGGGCCTGCCCAGCCGTATCGGCTATTTGCTCGATATCACCCTGCGCGAGCTCGAGCGCGTCCTTTATTTCGAAGCCTTCGTCGTCGTCGATCCGGGAGAAGTTCCCGGCCTCAATAAAGGCGAAGTGATCAGCGACGAGCGCAAGCGCCAGCTCGATCAGGAATATCCCGCCAAGTTCGTCGCCATGATGGGCGCCGAAGGCATCAAGCAGTTGCTGCGCAAAGTCGACGTGGAAACCCTCAGCCAGGAAATCCGCGAGAAAATGAGGACCGAAGCGTCCCAGCAGAAAAAGCTGAAGTACGCCAAGCGCCTGCGCGTCGCCGAAAGCTTCCGCAAGTCCGGCAATAAACCCGAATGGATGATTCTGGACGTCCTGCCGGTGATCCCGCCGGAGTTGCGTCCGCTGGTTCCGCTGGATGGCGGCCGCTTCGCCACCTCCGATCTGAACGATCTCTATCGCCGCGTCATCAACCGCAACAACCGCCTCAAGAAGCTCATGGAGCTGCACGCTCCCGACGTCATCGTCCGCAACGAAAAACGCATGCTCCAGGAGGCCGTCGACGCCCTGTTCGATAACGGCCGCCGCGGGCGCGTCCTGCGCGGCGCCAACAACCGCCCGCTCAAGTCCCTCTCCGATACCCTCAAGGGCAAACAGGGCCGCTTCCGCCAGAACCTGCTCGGCAAGCGCGTCGATTACTCCGGCCGCTCGGTCATCGTCGTCGGTCCCGAATTGCGCCTTCATCAGTGCGGATTGCCCAAGAAGATGGCTTTGGAGCTGTTCAAGCCTTTCATCTATCATCGCCTCGAGCAGCGCGGCCACTGCACCACCATCAAGCAGGCCAAAGAGCTCGTGGAACAACAGGACGCCGTCGTCTGGGACATCCTTGAAGAGGTAATTAAGGACCACCCCATTCTGCTCAATCGCGCGCCCACCCTCCACCGCCTGGGCATTCAAGCCTTTGAGCCGGTGCTGGTCGAAGGCAAAGCCATCAAGCTCCATCCCCTCACCTGCACCGCTTTCAACGCCGACTTCGACGGCGATCAGATGGCCGTCCACATCCCCCTTTCTCCGGAAGCCCAAATCGAGGCTTCCACCCTCATGCTCTCGGCCAACAACATCCTGTCCCCCGCCCACGGCGCCCCCATCGCCGTCCCCACCCAGGATATGGTCCTCGGCCTCTACTACCTCACCAAGGCTCGGCCCGGCTCCAAGGGCGAAGGCCGCACCTTCGCTTCCGTTGACGACGTGCTCATCGCCCTGGAAATGGGCGAGGTCGAAACCCTCACTCCCATCAAGCTCCGCTACACCGGCAAGGTCATCGATCTAGTGAAGGCTTTCGACAACCAGAACGTCATGCATACCGAGCCCATCGAGTTCAACAAGCAGTACATGGACACCACCGTCGGCCGCGTCATCCTTAATGACGTCCTGCCCGACGACATGCCCTTCATCAACGGCCTGCTGAAGAAGAAAGGCCTCTCGCAGCTCGTTCAGTACTGCTATCTGAAGTTCGGCCTGGCCGTCACCGTCCAAATGCTCGATCAGGTTAAGGCCCTCGGTTTCTTGTACGCCACGCGCGCCGGCATCTCCATCGGCATCGACGACATGGTGGTCCCCGGCGAAAAGGCCGGGCTTGTGCGCGACGCCGAAAAGGCCGTGATCGAGGTCGAATCGCAATATCAGGAAGGCGCCATCACCCACGGAGAGCGCTACAACAAAATCGTCGAAATCTGGTCCAAAGTCACCGAGCGCGTCTCCGAAGAGATGTTTAAGCGCATGGAGGACGACGACCGCACCGGCCGCTACCTGAATCCCATTTACATCATGGCCGACTCCGGCGCGCGCGGCTCCAAGCAGCAGATCCGTCAGCTTTCCGGCATGCGCGGCCTCATGGCCCGCCCCTCGGGCGAAATCATCGAAACCCCCATCACCGCCAATTTCCGCGAAGGGCTCAACGTCCTGCAATACTTCATCTCCACCCACGGCGCCCGCAAGGGACTGGCCGACACCGCCCTGAAAACCGCCGACTCCGGCTACCTCACCCGCCGCCTCTGCGACGTCGCCCAGGACGTGATCGTCACCGAAAACGATTGCGGCGCAAGCGACGGAATTTTCGTCGAGCCCATCATCGAATCCGGCGAAATCATCGAGCCCCTGCGCGACCGCATTGTCGGCCGCGTGGCCTTGGAAAACGTCCTCGACTACGATCAAAACATCCTGGTTCGCGCCAATCAGGAAATCACCGAGGAGCTCGCATCCCAGATTCAAGCCGCCGGCATCGAGCGCGTCAAGATCCGCTCCGTGCTCACCTGCGAATCCAAGCGCGGCGTCTGCCAGCTCTGCTACGGCCGCAACTTGGCCACCGGCCGGCTGGTCGAGCGCGGCGAAGCCGTCGGCATCATCTCCGCCCAATCCATCGGCGAGCCCGGAACCCAGCTCACCATGCGCACCTTCCATATCGGCGGAACCGCCACCGGCTCGGCCGAGCAATCCAAGCAGGACGCCAAATCCGGCGGCTTCGTGAAATACCTCGGCATCTCCACCGTCAAAAACGCCAAAGGCGAGACCATCGCCATGAACCGCAATGGCATCATCGCCATCGTCGACGAAAAGCAGCGCGAAAAAGAGCGCTATCCCGTCGTCTATGGCGCCAAGATCTTGTTCGAGGACGGCGCCAGAGTCAACGCCAACGACGTTTTGCTCGAATGGGATCCTTACACCTTCTCCATCCTTACCGAGGTCAGCGGCGTGGTCCACTTCAAAGACTTGGCCGAAGGCGTCACCATGCAGGAGCAGGTCGACGAAATCACCGGCCGCTCCCAGTGGGTGGTCATGGATTCGCCCGACGAAAAACGCATCCCCGCTCTCATCGTCCGGCCCGCCGGCGGCGGCAAGCACGAGGAAAAGCGCTATCTCATGCCCATGCACGCCCACCTGACCGTCGCCGATGGCGACGAGGTCCATGCCGGCGACGTGCTGGCCAAGATCCCCCGCGCCACCACCAAAACCAAGGACATCACCGGCGGCCTGCCGCGCGTGGTCGAGCTGTTTGAAGCCCGCAAGCCCCGCGAAACCGCCGTCATCAGCGAGATCAACGGCGTCGTCAAGTACGGCGAAATCGCCAAGGGCATGCGCAAAATCTACATCGCCGGCGACGACGGCGAGCAGCGCGAATACGCCATCCCCCGCGGCGTTCATATCAACGTCCAGGAAGGCGAGCGCGTCCGCGCCGGAGATCCCCTCATGGACGGTCCCCGCAATCCGCACGACATCATGAGCGTGCTCGGCGAAAAAGAGCTGCAAAAGTACCTGGTCAACGAAATTCAGGAAGTCTACCGCTTGCAGGGCGTCAACATCAACGACAAGCACCTGGAAGTCATCGCCCGCCAGATGATGCGCTGGGTCAAGGTCGAGGACATCGGCGACACCGAGTTCCTCCCCGAAGAAATCGTGGACAAATTTAAGTTCCGCGAAGAGAATCAGCGCGTCGAGGAAGCCGGCGGGCGTCCCGCCGCCGGTAAAACCGTGCTGCTGGGCATCACCAAGGCCTCCCTTTCCACCGATTCGTTCATCTCCGCCGCCAGCTTCCAGGAAACCACCCGCGTCCTCACCGAAGCCGCGATTAACGGCAAGGTGGATCATCTGCGCGGCCTCAAGGAGAACGTCATCATGGGCCGCTTGATTCCGGCCGGCACCGGCATGGAATATTACCGCAGCGTCCGCATCGCCGGCGAGGGCATGGATGAAGACATCGCCCCCGAGCAGGAACCTGTGCCGCTCGATCAGATTCCCGGCTACGACGAAGAAACCCGCGCCCTCTATGCCGGAGGCCTTTCCGAAGCCGAGCCCGCCGAGGAGTCCCTGGCGGAGTAGCTCCCTCTTCTGGCCGAGGCGGGCTTTGGCGCCTGCCTCTGGCCATGTTAAGCTTTTTTTAATGCGCATTCTTTGCGCTTTGCTGTGCCTGTCCGCCTCCGTTTGGGCGGCCTCCGACGATAACCGGTCTCTGGGCGACCGCACCCGGCAGTATCTGGCCGATCTCCTCCGCATCGATTCCTCCAACCCTCCGGGGAACGAAACTCAAGTGGCTCAATACCTTAAACAGGCCGTTGAGGCGTTTGGCATATCGGGCGAACTGCTGGGCGGCGACCCCAAGCGTTTGAATTTCGTCGCCCGGCTCCGCGGTGACGGCAAGGGCCGCCCGTTGCTCTTGTTCGCCCACAGCGACGTCGCCCCCGCCGACCGGCAACAATGGACGATCAATCCCTTCGGCGGCGAGCTTCGCGGCGGATTCATTTATGGCCGCGGCGCCACGGACGCAAAAAACCTGCTGGCGGCGCATATGGCCGTCATGGTGGAAATCAAGCGGCGTAATCTCAAGCTCAGCCGCGATCTGATTCTGGTCTCCGAGGCCGACCAGGAAGGCGGCTCCGCCGGCATTCAGTGGCTCATCCAGAATGCCTGGCCGAAAATCGACGCCGAATTCGCCCTCGGCGGTGGCGGCTCGATCTTCGAAGCCAAGGACGGAACGCGCGTCTTCCAAGTGGAGACGCTCGAAAAGCCGCTCATGCATGTGCTTTTGACCGCGCGCGGCGCCCCCAGAGGAGGCTCGCAGGGCGCCATCGTACGTCTTTCCGAAGCCATCACGCGGCTTTCGCGCGCCAACTCCGAACAGCCTCTGCGCTTCAACGCCACCACGCGCCGCTATTTCCGCGGCCTCTCGAACCTCGAGGACTACGATTGGCTCGCGCCTCTCTGGCCGAAGCTGGAAAGCGCGGCCACCATGCAATCCGCCGCCAGCCAGATCCGCATGCGCGATCCCGAACTGGACGAGATGCTCCGCACCACAATTAAGCCCGCCAGCCAGAAGAGCGGCACCAACGAGCTGGCCGAGGCCGTCGTGGAGGTGCGGCGGATGCCTTCCGAGACCCGCGACGAGATTCTCGACCGTTTGCGCCAAATTGTGAACGACAGCGCGGTGGAGATTAGTTTCGCCCCCGGGGCCCAGGCGGTCGCCACCGATCCCAGCTCCACCATGACGCCTCTCTACTCCGCCATGCGCCGCGTCATCGACCGTATTTATCCCCACGACGCGGTCGTATTGCCCTTTATGGCCCGCAACTTCACCGACGCGAGCTATCTTCGCGCCCGGGGCATGCCGGTGTATGGCGTGCCGCTCTTCGTTCGCGAGCCGGGCGACAGAGGCGCCCGCGGCGGCGACGAACGCATCGCGGCCAAGTCGCTCGATGAAGGAGTCGAGTTGCTGTGGCAGATGGTGCTTGAAACCGCCGGCGAAAATTAATTCGCCAGAAACCTATCCCAACCTGGAGCAGCAATGCTGCCGCCTTCAATGACGAGCCGCAGTTCGGATTCGTATCCTGGCCCGATTCCCCCTGCCGCATGTGGATCCCCGCCTGCTCCTTGCGCGACCCTCGCGCTTTAGTACTAAGAGGAAATACTTTCACTCACAGCGACGAATCGCCGATGAGCGACAGTAATGGCATTCTCACGACCCTTTTTCGCATCTCTACTTTTGGGGGCATCGCGCTTGATCTTGGCGCAGCCCGCGGAGCGCATCACCGGCGCCATAGACCGGAGCGTCACGGTGAAACTCGCCGGCAATCGCCATCCTTTGGCGCGTCCGGAGTTCGACCGGGGCGCAGTCGATCCAGCCGAGGCCATGGAGCGGATGATGCTGGTGCTCGCAATGGATGCGAGCCAGCGGGCCGAACTCGATCAACTTGCGGAAGCGCAACAAGATCCCGCTTCGCCGCAATATCGTCAGTGGATCACGCCGGAAGCATATGGACAGCGTTTCGGCGTGGCGGAAGAGGATCTGAACCGGATCACGGCGTGGCTGGAGGCGGAGGGTTTTCAGGTGGAGGAAATTCCCGCGGGCCGCGGGCTGATCCTATTCAGCGGCTCGGCGGCGCAGGTCGCCTCGGCATTCCACACGGAGATTCATCGCTACATGGTAAACGGAAAGATGCATCGGGCGAACTCCGCTGATCCCGAGATTCCGGAAGCTTTAGCGGGCGTTGTGGTTGGAATCGCGTCGTTGAACGACTTTCAAAGCGAGGGGGCGCTGACGCATATCTGGCCGGCCTCCGCCGCGCCGGATTTCACCACAGGATCGAGCCACTATATGGCGCCCGCGGATTTCGCTACGATTTACGGCGTCAATTCGCTCTATTCCGCCAATATCGACGGCGCGGGAACGAGCATCGCCGTGGTGGCGCGCAGCAATCTGAAGTTGGCGGACGTGCAGGCGTTCCGATCCATGATGGGCCTGCCGGCGAATCCGCCCGTGGTGATCTTGAACGGACCGGATCCCGGGGTTCTGTCAAGCGACCAAGCCGAAGCGACGCTGGATGTGGAGTGGGCGGGGGCGGTCGCAAAGAAAGCCGCAATCAAAGTGGTGGTCTCGAAGTCCACCGCCGCTTCCGATGGCGTGACTTTATCGGCGCAATACATCGTGAACCACAAGGTCGCGCAGGTCATGACGACCAGCTACTCGGCTTGTGAAGCGGCGGCCGGCTTCGCCTACGCTCAGTTCTGGAGCAACCTGTGGCAGCAGGCCGCGGTGGAAGGCATTACATCGCTGATTGCTTCGGGAGATAGCGGCGCGGCCGGATGCGATTCGCCTTCGGCGGCGGTTTCGCATTACGGCAAGAGCGTGAACGTGCTGTGTTCCTCGCCTTACAGCACGTGCGTGGGAGGAACCGAATTCAAAGACTCCGCCAATGCGGGCCTGTACTGGTCCGCGACGACGAATAAAACCACTCTCGGCTCGGCGCTCAGCTATATCCCCGAAGCCGTGTGGAACGAGAGCGGGACCGTGGCGGGAGGATCGCAACTGTGGGCCAGCGGCGGCGGAACCAGCATCTTCTTCGCGAGACCCGCCTGGCAATCCGGCAATGGCGTTCCTTCCGATGGATGGCGTCATGTGCCCGACGTTTCGGTCTCGGCCGCTTCGCACGACGGCTATTTGATGTACATGAACAACGGACTGTACGCGGCGGCGGGAACTTCGGCTTCGTCGCCTTCGTGGGCTGGGCTGATGGCCTTAGTGGACCAGCAGTCCGGAACAAGCCAAGGCAACGCCAATCCGTCTCTCTACGGCCTGTTTCAGCTTCAAATTGCGGGCCACGCGGCGGTATTTCACCCGATCGCGGGCGGCAACAATTCCGTTCCTGGCACGCCCGGCTACAGCGCTGGCTCCGGCTACAACCAGGCCACTGGACTCGGTTCGCCCGACGCATTTACGCTGGTGCTGCACTGGAACGACGCGGGCGCGCTGAGTTCAGCCCTTGTAAAACCGCATTGAAGCCGGGGCCGCTGGCGCTTCATGATAGAATCCCGCCATGAAGCTCTTGTTTCTCCTCGCAACGGCCCCCTTGTTCGCCGCCGGTCCGGCCGGTTTTCTCACTTGGACGCCCGAAGAACTAAAGGCCTACGAAAAGAAGCTGCATAGCAAGGTCGACCAGAATCACGTCGCCAACGAGCGCCTGCCCGATATGGAGGGCCACACGGTGCTGATGATTCACCGCGAAGGAACGGGCCAAGCGGAAATCCACGAGAACGCGGCCGATTTTGTTTACGTCATCTCCGGCGAAGCGGATGTGGTTGTAGGCGGAACTATGGTGGGCGGCAAAACCACGGGCCCGGGCGAGATTCGCGGCTCTTCCATCAATGGCGGAGATACCAAGAAAGCCGCCGCCGGAGATATTCTTCACATCCAGCCCAAGGCGCCGCATTGGTTCAAGCTCGAGCCCGGCAAACAGATCACCTATCTAGTAGTGAAGCTGGAATCGAAGTAGGAACGGGGAGACGCGCTCTTTTCCCCTTGAGGACGCTCATCCGCTTGCGGCCAAGCCCTATGCCTCGGTCATAGACCGCGACATCGCTGACGGCGAGGAACTCGGCGTCAGGGCACGCCGACGTTCTTTATCGGCCTGCGCGTCCCGCGAGACCCTTCTCGCGTCCAGGCGGTGCGCGTTATACCCGGCAATGCGCCGTTCCGGGATTTTCAGAGCGCCGTCCGCTCCGCGCTAGAACTCGCCCGAAGGAAGGAAGCTACGAAGCCATGAAATCCGCGAGCCCTCCCGCTACCCTGCAGCCCCCCGGCCAAATCCCAGATGCGGTGGCCTTCCGCCTCGTATTCATGAGCCTTGCGCTGCCAAACGCTCGTCGGCGTAGCCGCCCTGCTGGGCGCTTCGGTTGCTCGAAGCCAAGCCATCTACAACAGCGAGTGGTCCGATGAGGATGACGACATCAATACCGAACTTGACGGGTACGGGACGAGTGGTCCAAGTTGCGGCGTCTTGAGCCTCTCCAGTTACCTCAACGGCAGTTGGGGGGAGCGCGTCTTACCCCGCACCCTTCGAGGTCGTCGTCCAGAACCAGATCCTCAGCGCGCCTAGCGGCGTCGACTACGGCTGGCAATGGGACTGGAGCTACACTTATCCAAGCCCCTACGGCGGCTGCGGCGTCACCGGCGGGGAGAACTTCTCCTCGGTGGGCATTCACCACACGTTTTACGGACCGCCGCCCGCCATCGGCCCAATGACGTGCACATACAAGAACTTGGCCTGCACTTCCGGCACGGCTGTCTGCACCGGGGGTATGGCACCGCAGTTCTATAGCGGCCTGCCCGAACTACGTTGGGATCACCTATCTTAAGGCCGGCAGCAGTTGCACCGCTCTGTTCTTCACCGATGCAACAGGCGGCCAGGGGGGTAGCTGCGACTAAGGTACGTCGGGTACGGGTCTGTGGCGGGAATGCCCACATCGACGTCGTTGATGCGGAGTTCTCTGCGGTCGGATCGTGTGATATCCTCCAGGAGGAGCCATGTCGCGCTGCTACTTCATGGCACTAGCCGGGCTGCTTGAGTTGGGGGGAGCCGCCGCCACGGCGCTGTTGGGCCAGTCAAGTGCAGACCCCAAAACCCTCAGTGTTTTTGCGCTTGGGATTCCAGGTGCCCCGCTTGAGTTCAGGCAGGTCGAGACAAACGTCCGCGCGCTCGCAGATGGGTCGGTCGCCATCGAGGAGACAACGAGTACCGTGCATCGCGACAGCGTGGGGAGAGTGCGACTGGAGCAGATTTCTGGTCCGGGCGGCCCGTTCGTTATAGTCACGGACCCCGTAGAGGGCTACGCTACGGTCCTCCTGCTCCGCGGACCAAAACCGCGGTTCGCACCAGGGTTCCGAAGCGCGTCCAGGGAGCCGAAGCCAGGTTCGCCGTCCTTGGACCGGCGCTTCTACCAAAAGGCAACTGGAAGCCCGACACGCACGCCCTTCCCAAAAGGGTGATAGAAGGGCTCGAATGCGAGGGCGTGCGGACGGCTTACAGCGACTCCGATAGCCAGGGCAGGACCGCGACCTACGAGAACTGGACGGTACCCTCGCTCGGGTTGATGGCGCTCGTCACGGCTTCCATCCCCGGCTCAACGTACACCGGCAGGATTGAGCGTTTGGTCCGGGGCGAGCCAGATCCTGCCCTTTTCGCCATTCCTCCGGATTACGCGATCACTGAGCTACAGGACAAGTGAGTCCGAGCGGCGGCTCTCACCGAACGCGTGCTGTGCGCTTGGAGGCGAGAACGGACTCCGCCATTACCGCCGCCGCTTTGACGAGCGATCCCATCTTGGGATGATTTGGCACGATGTCGGGGTGAATTCCGTGAGCTTCAAGAGTAGCGGTCATCACAGGGCCGACCGACGCCACGGCGCTTTGCTCACGCAGCGCCTGGATTACTTTTTCTTTGATTCCGAGCTCCTCGGCCACTTCCAGCAAGTGGTCGAGTTGAATCGATGACGTGAAAATCGCGACATCGATCTGACCGGAAGCCAGCCGGCGGGCGGCCTCTCGCAGCGGCTCGCGGTCCTCCGGAAGCTCCCAACGGTAGATAGCGATCGGCGTGACACGCGCGCCCAGCCGCTCTAGCGCCTGATTCATCTCGAAATTGGGACGGCCGTACTCTTGCACCGCGATCCGCCGCTCAGGCCGGATGGCCACAGCCTCGACGATCTGTTTCCACGTGTTCGGTTCGGGCACCACGACGTGAACCGGGACGTTCATCTCGCGCAGCAGCGGAACGGGCTTGGGTCCACGGGACACGATCGTGACCTTTCGGAGGCCGGCCGCCAGCCGCTCCAACGGCATCTGAGCTTGGACCACGTCGCGCAAGAAGGCCAGACCAGCGCCCGTCATGAACACCACCAAATCGAATTCCCTAGATTCGAGGCGCTCTACAAATCGGATGCCGTCCGTGTGGTCTTCAAGCGCGCGCTCCTGCACCGACGGAGCTACAAAGGCGTCGCCCTCCAGTCGGCGGATCATGGCTTCCATCTCCTTGGCGCGCCGGCTTTCCAGGCTCAGAACGCGCAGCCCCGCAAACGACATCTAAAACCGACCGATCCTCCTGAATCTATTGTCGGGCAAGCTGATGCCGCCCACGCCGGTTTAAAACCGGAACATCATTTCGAGATATCCGAACCTTCCGTCCTTGTCTTGCGTGTAAATCTGCTCCATGGCGGCGAGTCCTTGCGCGTAGCCGAGATACGCCGTCAGCGTGACATTGCGGCTGGCGCGGCACTCAACGTTGGCGTCGTACAGATTTGCGAGAGAGCGGCGGCCAGCCGTAGATCGCCCGGTATAGCCGAAGCTCCAGGGCTGATACACCCCTCCTCCGCTGTACCACAGGTCGCTGGCGTCGGCGAGGCGCAGGGAGTGATATTCGCTCGAAAGGGTGACCTTGGAATGCGGGCGCAGGATCAGCGCGCCAAACGCATCTTGGGTGTTCATCATGTTGAAGAAAGGAAATCGCGCGTAAGGGCGGGGCGTCGGCAAGATTTGAAAGAAAGTCCCGTGCGTTTTGTCGTTGGGGTTGGAATCGCCGGAGCCGTAAGTGTAGCCGCCGCGAACCCAGGGTTTGACTTGCGGCAGAATCTTCGGCTGAAAGCCTCCTTCGAAATCGAACGCGAAGGCGCGCTGGACCTGCGTTCCCCACCACCCGGTTTGCACCGCGCCCCAGGCCACCGCATCGAGCGTGCCGGCGGCGGCGGCAAAAGCGTGGATGCTGTGGCCGCCGAAAGTTTGGACGTGAATATTGTCGGTGTCCACGCGGCGTTGCGCGGCGGGCCGGTTATCGGTTTTCAGCACGCCGTGCCGGAAATCGTCGTAGTCGATCGCAAAAAATCGCGTATCGGCGGAATGTCTGCCCTTTCCCCATTCCTTGGTGTAGGCCGCGTAGCCGAAGCCGACGCGATTCCAGCCCCAGCCGTCCACCTGAAATACGCCGCGCGTGGGCACGGCCGCGATGAAAGTGAGATTGGAGGAAGGAGAGGAGAGCGAATAGTGCAGGCCGTCAAAGCTGCGGCCTACGTCCGTGAAGCCGAAATCCCCCAGCAGCCTTTGCGCGATGCGAGAGGATTTCAGCGTGGCCAGAGTGGAGTTTTTGGGCGCGGTTTCGCTTCCGTCGAGGAAGGTGAACCGGCCAATCCGGAGGGTTTGGCCGTCTTCTCCCGCCAGGCCATCGAAGCGAACGTAGAGCTGTTTGGGGAAGATCATGGCGGTATTGCGCCGGCTTGCGTTCGACGAATAGTAATTGGAGCCGAGGCCCAGCGCGCCTTGCGGCGCCGGGTCGGTCGCGCCGGTGGGCAGGCCCAGCAAAAAGGGAACCGCGAATTCGGCGTCCCAGTCCCAGGAGTTGAGTTTTTCCGAAAAGTTCAAACGAAGCAAATTCCCGGAATACTCGTATTGATTTTCGCCGGCCGCCGGCTTGAACCAATCCCAAGCGTAGAAGCGGGTTCGAAGCGATCCGGAGAATGCGACCGGCCCGAGCTGAATCGGAGCGGACGAGGAAGTTGCGGATGCTGGCGCCGGATCGGGAGGAGGCGCGGCGGGAGCCCCGGGGAGCGCTTGTGCGCTCGCGCAAGCCGACGCCAACAGCAGACAAACGATGGCTCGCATGTCAGTCTCCCGTGGCTGCGGAAGCAGCGGCCATCGGCGCGGCGGCCAGGCGCGCGGCGATCTCCTCGCGAGCGGCCTGCTCGTCGGCATGGGTGAAGCGAACCAGAATTGTCAGCGACGAGCATACCGTCACGATGGCTCCCAACATCAGCAGAGCCTGCGGCCAGCTCAGACTCGAGCTTTTGAACAGAAATCCGGCCAAGACCGCGCCCACATTGCCGCCGGCGCCAACGATTCCGGCCACGCCGCCCAGCACGCGCCGGTTAACGAAGGGAACGATGGAATAGGTCGCGCCATTGGACATCTTCACAAATAGGCCGGCCAGCATCATGGAGGCGATGGCGAACGGCAGCACGCGCATCCGCGAAAACAGCATCAGTCCCAAGCCTTCGCAGCACAGAGTGCAGCCCAGCAACGCCACGCGCCCCTTCAGTCCCCATTTCCTGTTCCAGCGGTCGCTCACGATGCCGCCCAGCGCCCGCGCGAAGAGGTTCATCATTCCGAACGAAGCCGCGACAAACCCCGCCGCGGCCAGAGCCAGATGGAAATAGTCGGCGAAATAGAGCGCTGCGATGTTGTCGATGGTCAGCTCCATTCCAAAGCAGCAGGCATAGATGACGAACAGGGCCCAAACGCGCGGATCGCGGAAGGCCTCTGAGATGCGGCCGCTGGAGGCCCGCCGGGACCCCAGTCCCGCGGGCAGGCCGCGATAGTCGCCCTCCGGCGTGTCTTGCGTGAACGCGTAGTACGCCACGCCGCACACAAGCATGGCGAAGCCGGGAACGAACATCGCCAGCCTCCAGCCCCACCACGCTCCGGTTCCGAGGCTTACAAAGGCGGCGAACAAAAGCGGCATGGTCATCTGCGTGACGCCGCCGCCCAGGTTGCCCCACCCCGCGGCCGCGGCGTTCGCGGTTCCCACGATGTTCGGCGCGAACATGACGGAGGTGTGATATTGCGTCACCACGAAGGAAGCGCCGATGATCCCAATGGTCAGGCGGAACGCCAGAAACGAGGCGTAATCGTGGGAGAGGCCGATCAACATCACCGGCAGCGAGCCGAGAATCAGCAATCCGGCGTGCGTCTTGCGCGGCCCGATGCGATCGCACAGCCAGCCCATCAGCAGCCGTCCGAACACCGCCAGCGCCACGGACGCGATGATCGAATTGCCGGTCTGGGCTTTGGTTAAATGCAGCTCCTCGCGGATCACCGGCATCAGCGGCGCGACGCCGAACCAGGAAAAGAAGCAGAGAAAGAACGCGAGCCACGCCATGTGGAACGCGCGCATCGGCGGAGACGTAAAATCCGCCAGGCGGATGCGGGTCGCCTTTTTCGAAAACATGCGAGTCAGTTCTCCTTTTGGTTAAAGTGAAAGCTGGCTCCGACGGGGAGATTTCACCCGCCACTGGGATACCCGTTCGCATCCGCCTGAGGCCGATGAGGATGAATTGCCTCGAACGTTGAGGCGATGGGATTACGCGGCTCCCTCCAGGGCGTCTTGTTCGCTCGCCATCCGGCGGCCGCCCTTCAGATCGACGAACACAATTCCGTTTTCCACGCGCGCCGGAAACGTGGCGACGCAAGCCGGCTGCGGCGCGCGCGCCGCCATGCCGGTGGCGAGATCGAACCTCCATCCGTGCAGCGGGCACACCACTATTGCGCCGGACACGATGCCGTCGCATAACGGGCCGCCTCGATGCGGACAGGCGTTCTCGATGGCCGCGAATCGGTCGCCCAGGTTGAACAGGGCCAGCTCGATTCCGCCGGTTTGCACCGCGCGGCCCTCCAACGGAGGGATGTTTTCGACTCGGGTGATGGGCGTCCAGTTGGCTTCCGGCATTTACTGCACCTCCACCGGCCGATCTTGGCCTAGAACTTCGATGGCCGCAAACTGAGTGGGATGAACCGGGGCATCGCGCTCCAGCCAAGCGTCCTTGGCCATGCCTTTGGACCGCCGCAGGCGCTCGCGCAGCGCATTTTTTTGCGCCTCCGGCGCATAGACGGTTTCCTTGCGAATCGCTTCGATGCCCAGGCGCTCCACAAAGTCGTAGGTGCGCTCCAGGTAGTTGGCGTTTTCCCGATAATACTGGAAGAAGAGCTCGCAGGCGTCCAACGCCTCTTCGGTGGTTTCCACGGTGATTAAAAGGTCGGCCTTGCGGACGGACTTGCCCGCGGCGCCTCCCACCACCACCTGCCAGCTACCGTCCTGTCCCACCATGCCGATATCTTTCACCGTGGCTTCGGCGCAGTTGCGAGGGCAGCCCACCGCGCCCATCTTCACTTTGTGCGGGGTGAACAGATTCTCCAGGCGGCGCTCCAGCTCGATTCCGGCCGCGGTCGAATCCTGCACGCCGAAGCGGCAGAATTCGGTCCCCACGCACGTCTTCACCATGCGGACGCCCTTGGTGTAAGCTTGCCCGGACGGCATGCCCAGATCGGCCCATACGCGCGGCAGATCGGCCTTCTTGATTCCCAGCAAGTCGATGCGCTGGCTTCCCGTAACCTTCACCATGCGCACTTTATACTTCTCCGCCACGTCCGCGATCCGGCGCAGTTCCTCGGGCGAGGTGACGCCGCCGCGCATGCGCGGAACCACGGAGAACGTTCCGTCCTTCTGAATATTGGCGTGGACCCGGTCGTTGATGAACCGCGCCGAGCGGTCCTCGTCGTGCTCTCCGCACCAGATCATGTCGAGCATGTAGCTGAGCGCCGGCTTGCAGACTTCGCAGCCTTTGCGGTTGCCGTAGACGTTGAGCACCTCCTGCACGCTCTTGAGCCGCTGGCCGCGCACGATTTGCCTAAGCTGTTCGTAGGAAAAAGGCAGGCACGAGCACAACGTCGTGCGGGTCTCCTCCTGGAAGTCCGGCGCGACGGCGCGCAGAAGCTGCTGGCACAAGCCCTTGCAGCTTCCGCAACTGGACGAGGCCCGCGTTCGCTGTTTGAGATCGTCGAAGGTTTTAATGCCGTGTTCGTGAATGGCCTGGATGATTTCCCCTTTGGTGACGCCATTGCACCCGCAGATCACCTCCTTATCCGGCATCTGCGCCACTTCGAGGCCGGCGTCCTTCTCAGGCGGCGGAAACAGCAAATGCCGGCGGCTTTGAGCCAGGTCCGTTTCCTCGCGCAGCCACTGCGTATAGCGCCTTTCATCGGAGGCGTCTCCCACCAAAATCACGCCGCGCAGCCGGTTGTTTTTCACCAACAGCTTCTTGTAGACGCCTTCCGCCGGATCTTCATAGCGGACGACCTCCACTCCCGGCTCGGCTTCGTCGATCGAGCCGGCGGAAAAAATCTCGACTCCCATAATCTTCAGCTTGGCCGCCGGCTGCGCCCCTTCGAAGAGCAAGCCGCGCTGGCCCGCGATCGCATCGGCCAAGACCTTGCCCTGCTCCATCAAAGGAGCCACTAAACCGAAAATCTGGCCTCGATGCTCGGTGCATTCGCCGACGGCGTAGATGGCGGGATCGGAGGTCTCCATGTAGTCGTTGACGACAATGCCGCGGCGTACCTCCAGCCCGGCCCTCTTCGCCAGCTCCACATTGGGCTTGATTCCGGCCGCCACCACCACCAGATCGGCTTCGATCTCTTCGCCGGAGGCGAAGCGCAGGCCATGAACGCGGCCGTTTCCCAAAATCGCCTGGGTTTGCCTGGGCATCAGCACCCGAATGCCCAAGCTCTCGATTTTGCGTTTTAGGAACGCTCCGCCGGCCGGGTCTAATTGGCGCTCCATCAAGGTTTCCATCAAGTGAACCACGGTGACTTCGCAGCCCCGCAACTGCAAGCCCCGCGCGGCTTCCAGACCCAGAAGCCCGCCGCCGATCACCACGGCCCGGGTCCCTTCACAGGCTTTCGCGATGAGTTCGCGCGTATCGTCCAGCGTGCGGAAGACATGAACGTTCTCTTTGTTCACGCCTTGAATGGGGGGCAGGAAAGCGCTGCTGCCGGTGGCCAGAATTAGCTGGTCGAACGGCTCGGCTGCGCCGTCGTCGGCGATCGCCACGCGCCGCTGGCGGTCGATCTGCTCCACCCGCACGCCCAGGCGCGCGCGAATGCCGTTGTCCCGGTACCACTCCACCCGGTTCAAAACGATGTCGTCGGCGGACTTTTCTCCCGCCAGCACCGAGGAAAGCAGAATCCGGTTGTAGTTGACGTGCGTCTCCTCGCCGAAGATGGTAATTTCGAAATCGCGGCTGCGCTTCAGAATCTGCTCGACGCAGGCGACGCCCGCCATGCCGTTGCCCACCACCACCAGCTTTTTCATGCGCTCGCGGCTCCCGAGGCGTTTACAATCTGCGAAGCCAGAGGCGCGATGGCCTGCATGGCCTGCGCCACCAGTTGCTGGCTGACGCCCAGCTCCCGGAGCGTCTCCGCCAGATGCGCCACGACCGCGTCAAAGTGGCGCTGCTCGATGCGGAGCCGCGCGTGCGCGCGCGACATCGCCGCACCCGAGTACCGTTGCGGTCCTCCGAGCGCCTGCGACAGAAACGCAAACTGGTGCGCCTTGAGGCGCGTCCGATCGGTGTTTTCAAAGAAAGGCCCGATCATCGGATCGGCCAGCAGGCGCGCGTAGAATTGCTCCACGGCCGCCCGCACCGCCGGCTCGCCGCCAATTTGATCGTATAGAGTCATGCTTCCGCTCCCTTGCTCCGGCTCCGGGCGCGGCTGGGTTCCACGCGCACGGCGCATTGTTTGTAATTCGGCTCGCGCGAAACCGGATCGAATGCGCTTTGAGTGACTTCGTTTACGTTGGTTTCAAAGAAATGGAAGGGCATGAACACCTGCCCCGGCGCCGTGATTTCCGTAAGCCGCAGCTCGACGCCGGAAACCCTTCCGCGCTGAGAAACTACGTCCACCCGTTGATGGCTGCGCAGCCCCAGTTGTTTAGCGTCGCGCGGATTCATCTCCAGCCAGGCGCGTGGCGAGAGGTGCTCCAAAATAGGGGCCTCGCGCGTTTTGGTGCGCGTGTGCCAGTGCTCCACCGTCCGGCCCGTGTTTAGAATCAGGGGAAATTCGCGGTTGGGCTGCTCGGGAAAGGGCTCCCAGTGCGCCGCCACAAGCTTGGCGCGTCCATCGGCGGTGGGGAATTTGCCATCCTCGTACAGCCGCGCCGGACTCGGCTGTCCTTCCGGAAATGGCCACTGAACCGCGCCTTTCTCGGCGAGTTTCTGGTAGGTGATGCCGGAGTAATCGCACAGCCGCCCTCGCGATACGCGCCGCCATTCGTTGAAGGCGTCTTCCGGGCCGCGCCAGCCGGGATAAAGCTCTTGGCGGCAGCCGAGTCTTTCCGCGATCTCCAGAAAGATGTCGAAATCCGCTCGCGCCTCGCCGGGCGGAGCCACGGCCCGATTCACCTTGCTGACGCGGCGCTCCGAATTCGTGTAGGTCCCTTCTTTCTCTCCCCAGATGGCGGCGGGCAAAACCAGATGGGCCAGTTCCGTGGTCGGCGTGGGATGATAGCCGTCCTGCACCACCAGAAATTCGAGGTTCGAGAGCGCCTGCCGAAGCACGTCCTGGTTCGGAAAGGAAACCAGGGGATTGGTGGCGATGATCCAGAGCCCGCGAATTTTTTTGGCCAGCGCCGCTTCTATAATGTCCGGGTACGCCAACCCGCGCCTGGCCGGCAGCCGCGTTTCTTCGATGCCCCAAAGCGCGGCGAGCTCCCGCCGGTCCGCCGCGTCGTCGAACTTGCGGTAGCCGGGCATGCCGGAGGTGAATCCAGCCTCGCGCGTGCCCATCGCGTTGCACTGCCCGGTGATGGAGAACGGCGCCGCGCCCGCGCGCCCAATGTTACCCGTCAGCAACGCCAGATTGCACAGCGCGCTCACCGTCGCCGTTCCCAGCGTGCTATGATTCACGCCCATGGTCCATCCAATGAACCCCGCGCGAGCGCGGCCATACAGGAAGGCGGTCTTGTAGAGCAGTTCCTCGCTCAGCCCCGTCATGCGCGAGACCCGTTCGGGAGGATACGCTTCCAGCAAGCGGACCAGTTCGTCGAACCCGGCGGTGTGATTCGCGATGTAGTCGCGATCGATCAGCCCGTGGCGTATGAGAATGTGCGCAAGGCCGTTGGCCAGCGCCAAATCCGAACGCGGCCTCAAGGGCAGATGCAAGTCCGCCATCATCGCCGTTTTTGAGACGCGCGGATCGGCGACGATCAAGGTCTTCCGCGGATTTGCGTCCAGATACTGGCAGAGAATCGGGTGATTATCCGCGATGTTGGCGCCGATCAGCAGAATGACGTCGGCCTTCTCCAAATCCTCGTAACAGCCGGGCGGGCCATCGCTGCCGAAGGACCCTTTGTATCCCGAAACCGCGCTCGCCATGCATAGCGTCGTATTGCCGTCGTAGTTGTTGGTGCCAAAGCCGAGCTGAACCAGCTTGCCCAGCGCATAGAATTCTTCGGTCACTAACTGGCCGGTGCTCAGCACGCCGAGCGACGGGGCGCCATGCTTGGCCTGTATGGCGCGCAAGCGCTCCACCATGACGTTTAGGGCTTCGTCCCAGGTCACGCGCGCCAGTTCGCCGTTTTTTCGAAGCAGCGGATATTTGGCCCGGTTTTCCGCGTCCAGGATGTAATGCTCGGACAGCCCTTTCGGGCACAGCTTTCCGCGATTCACCGGATGCGACGCCAGCGGCCGCGAAGCGATGGCCCGCCCCTGCTTCACTCCAATCTCGATGCCGCAGCCGACCGAGCAATATCCGCAAGTCGTGGCCACCCATCGGTCCGGAATCTTTTTGGCCGAAGTGTAACCCGTGCTCTCTCCCCGCGCGTAGGCGTATTCGCGTTGCCGCGTGTCCAATCCCGTCAGCCGTTTCAGCCTCGCCAGCGCCGAGCTCATGCGGCCCTCCCGGAGGGGATGAATGTCGCCGCGATGTTTTTGGGCACCACGGAAACGAAAAACAGCCAGCGGCCCAAGAGCTCGGCGGCCAGCGCCAGCGTGAAAGCCGCCCCCGCCGACAGCGCCGAGTGCGCATACGCCGGCAGCGCGATCCCGGCCGCAATCAGCAACGCCAAACGGAACAAGAAGGCGCTTTGCAGCCGGCCCGACAACAACAGAGCCGATCCGCGCATTTCGTGCTGTTCCGACCGCGACAGCCGGAAGAACTTCAGAACTTGGACCAAAAGCTGAAGCGCGCCGCCCATCATGGCGGCCCGCGCCATCCAAACCTCCGCGCGGGCGCCGAGCGCGGAAAATTCCAAAGCCAGGACAAACAGCGGCCCCAAAAACGCCGCCGTAGAGAAAAAGTCGACAAGCGTGTAACGGCTCGCCCAAGCCGGCCGCGCCGGAACCATATAAATGCGCGCGGAGCAGAAGATGCCCGCCAGCCCGCAAAACACCGTCGCCAATCCCGCGCCAAACTTCGCCGGCAGATCCAGCAAGAGGCTTGCCGCGTAAACGCCCGCCACCGCGGCGAAAATAGAGAAGGCCAGCACTTCGCGGCTCAGCCAGGAGCGCCGCAGCCCTTTAAGCGCGCGCCAGGCGTAAATGGGCCGCCCCAAATGCAGCGGCGCCGCAGCCAGACTGACGCCCGCCAATCCCAGCGAGGCCAGCGCCGCCAGCCAATTGCGCGCGCTTGCCGCAAGCAAATCCAGCGCCCATAGCGCCGCGAACGCCCCCACCGGCAGTTGGGTCAGCACCAGCATAAATACCAGCGGCCAATGCGGCTGCTCAAGCGCCAAGCGCTGCGTGTCCACCCGGCCCGTATCCGGCGACAAATTATCCGGTAGCGTCACGCGCGTCGTCGAGATGCTATCGTCCGCCGGCGGCAAACCGGGCGCATTGGCGCTCAGGTAGTCCCGTCTCCACGCCGCCACCTCCACGATCTCCACCGCGATCGCCCCTTCCGGGCAGGCGGCGACGCAGGCCGGAGCCATATCGTCGGCGATCCGGTTGTGGCACAGATCGCATTTGCCCACCACGCCCCGCTCCGGGTTATATTGCGGAACGCCGTAGGAGCAGTTCCAGGTGCAGTATTGGCATCCGATGCAGGCCTCCGCATTATGAATCACCACGCCCGTGCGCGGATCTTTGCGGTATGCCTCCACCGGACATCCGATCAGGCAGGAAGGCTCCAGGCAGTGGTTGCAGCCCATCGACAGGTGATAGCGCTGTACGCTGGGATAATGTCCGCCTTCCAGTTCGCCCACGCGCCGCCAGTTGATCTCGGCGGGGTTGCCGTTTTGCTCGTTGCAGGCCACGACGCAGCACTTGCAGCCGATGCAGCGGGTCATGTCGAAGTGAAAGCGGTATTGCTCTCCTTGTTTAAGAGGACGCTGGGGTATTAGCGGCCGCGGTTCGGCTTCGATAGGGGCGGGAGCCCGCCTGCGCGCGGGGCTGACCACGCAGACCAATTCGCTTCCCAAAAGGGGAAGCTCCGCCGCGATCGACGCGTCTGATTCGAGATACACGCCCGCTGTGTGTCCTGCCAAGTTCTTTGGCTCCTTCGGCAAAAAAACGATCGCCGCGGCGCACGTGGCGCGGCAGGAGAGTCACAACCTGGTTGGCGAAAGCGGCTCAATCAAAGAGCCAGAAGGTGGGATGCGAACAAGGTCCCAGTGCAAAAGCGCCGGAAACCCGTTCGTTTCGCGAGCGAACGAATCTATTATAGCAGCGAAACGTCGTGTTGGGAAGTAAAATCTGTTTCCTCCCCCTCCCGCGCCGCGGCTATGGAGGATATTTCCCAAAGCGTATTGTGCGGGAAACCGTAACGTGATAGAGTATCAGATTTGGGTTTCTTCCTGTAAACCTTATTAACTCCCCTGGAGGCGGGCACGTGTCAGAAAGAATGCGGCATATTTTCACGTCCGAATCTGTGACCGAGGGTCACCCGGACAAGATGGCGGACCAGATCTCGGACGCTGTACTCGATGCGGTGTTGACGGACGACCCGACCGGACGGGTGGCCTGCGAAACGCTGGTGACCACCGGCATCTGCGTTGTAGCGGGAGAGATTACGACGAAGACCGTCCTCGATATTCCCAAGATTGCCCGTCAGGTGATCGCCGATATCGGCTTTACCGACGCCCGCATGGGCTTCGACGCCAAGACCTGCGGCGTGCTCAACGTGGTGCAGACCCAATCGCCCGACATCGCCATGGGCGTCGACACCGGCGGAGCCGGCGATCAGGGGTTAATGTTCGGCTACGCCTGCGATGAGAGCGAAGAGCTTATGCCGCTGCCCATCATGCTCGCGCACAAGCTGGTGCGGCAGTTAAGCGAGATCCGGCGCTTCGGCAAGCTCGGCTATCTTCGTCCGGATGGCAAGAGCCAGGTCAGCGTCGAATACGTGAACGGCAAGCCCAAGCGCATCGATGCGGTCGTGATTTCCACCCAGCACGACGACGACGTCACCACCGAGCAGCTTCGCGCCGACGTTAAGAAGCACATCATCGATCCCGTGGTTCCCTCAAAGATGGTGGACTCGGGCACGAAGTATCACATCAATCCCACCGGAAGGTTTGTGATCGGCGGGCCGCACGGCGACACCGGCTTGACCGGCCGCAAGATCATCGTCGACACCTACGGCGGCATGGGACGCCACGGCGGCGGCGCCTTTTCCGGTAAAGATCCCACGAAGGTGGACCGCTCCGCCTGCTACATGGCCCGATACGTGGCCAAGAACATCGTCGCGGCGGGTTTGGCGCAGCGGTGCGAGGTTCAGCTTGCCTACGCCATTGGCGTCGCCGAGCCGGTCTCCGTCATGGTAGACACCTTCGGCACCGGGGTGCTTCCCGCCGAAGCGCTGGTGGAGCTGGTCCGCACGCATTTCCAACTGACGCCCAAGGGCATGATCGAAACTCTGAAGCTGCGGCGGCCCATATTCCGCAAGACGGCTTCGTTCGGCCATTTCGGCCGCACCGAGGACACCTTCACCTGGGAGGCCACCGACAAAGCGCCGGCCCTCAAGGACGCCGCGCACGCCAACGCCGCCGCGCAGGGCTGACTACAACGAGGTTCTTAAGTGGCGCTCGTGGAGGGGTGCACGCACTCGCTCGAAATCACTGTCCCGGTCGCGGAAGTCGAAAAGGAAACCGAGCGCGCCGTCGCGGAAATCCAGAAAAAGGTGCGCCTGCCGGGCTTCCGTCCGGGAAAGGCTCCCGCCAGCCTGGTTAAGGCGCGCTTTGCCGGCGATATCCGCCAGGAGGTCCTGGAAAAGCTTGTCCCCAGGTTTTTCAACGCGGCCGTGGAGAAGGACAACCTTCGCGTCGTTGGCCGTCCCGACGTGAAAGACGTTCATTTTCACGCGGGCGAGCCGCTCCGGTTCAAAGCCGAGTTTGAAGTCGCTCCGTCTTTCGATCTGGGCGAATACCGCGGCCTCACCGTCGCCTATTCCGAGCCCGAAGTCAGCGATGCGGACGTAGCGGACCGTCTGGAGCGGATCCGCGAGCAAAAGGCCGAGTATGTCGATGAAGAACCGCGGCCGATTTCCGAGGGCGACTACGCCGTGGTTTCGCTCCAAAGCCTCTCCGGCGTAGAAGAGAAGATTTCCGAAGACGAGCTCGTGCTTAAGATCGGCGGCGAAACCACCATGGCGGCCTTTACCCAAAATCTGCTCGGCGCCGCTCCCGATGAGAGCCGCGAGTTCGACGTCACCTATCCGGAAGATTACGACCGCAAGAATCTCGCCGGCCGGACCGTAAGGTTCCGCGCCACCGTAAAAGCGGTGCGCCGCAAGGAGCTTCCCGAACTCAACGACGAGTTCGCCAAAGATCTGGGCGACTATCAGACGCTTGAGGAGCTGAAGGAAGCCATCCGCAAGACGGTCCTGCGCGAGCGCGAACGCGCGGCGCAGGAAAAGGCCAAGCACGATCTGATCGAGAAGCTCGTGAACTCCCACGACTTCCCGGTGCCGAAAACCTATGTCGACCGGCAGATCGAGATAAACGTCGAGAACAGAATTCGCGCTCTGGTGGCTCAAGGGCTGGATCCCACGGGTTTAAAGCTGGATTGGCAGAAAGTGCGCGAAGCGGAAAAGGACCGGGCCGTGCGCGACGTGAAAGCATCGCTGCTTCTGGATAAAATCGCCGAGCGCGAGGCGATCGGAGCGACCCAAGAGGAAGTCGACCGCGAAGTGCAGCGCATCGCGCGCCAGCAGCGCGAGGCCGTCGCCGTCACCCGCGCCAAGCTGCAAAAAGATGGCGCCATCGGACGGATCGCTTCCAATATCCGCACGGAGAAAACCTTGAACTTGCTATTCGAGCAGTCGCGCAAGGAAGCCCCGCGGCGCGAGTCGGAGTCAGAAGCGGAGTAATTCCGCTCCAAGAATTATGCGCAAAAAAATCACGGTTGTAGGAGGAGGCAATGTCGGCGCAAGCTGCGCCGTCAACCTCGCACTGAAGGAACTGGGAGACGTCGTTCTGGTGGATGTGGTCGAGGGCGTGCCCCAGGGCAAGGGGCTCGACATGCTCCAAATGGGGCCGATTGAAGGATACGACGTCGCAATCACCGGCGCCAACGATTATGAGCCTACCGCGAACTCCGACGTAGTGGTCATCACCGCGGGACTGGCGCGCAAGCCTGGCATGAGCCGCGACGACCTTCTGCTGGCCAACTATGAAGTGGTGAAAGGCGTCGCCGAAAACGTGGCGAAGCGCTCGCCCCACGCCATTCTGGTGCTGGTGACCAACCCGCTGGACGCCATGTGCTGGACGGCTCATCAGGTTTCCAAATTTCCCCGCAATCGCGTCGTCGGCATGGCGGGCGTGCTGGATTCGGCGCGCTTCCGCGCCTTCATCGCGCAAGAGCTGAACGTTTCGGTCGAGAACGTGACCGCCGTGGTTCTTGGCGGGCACGGCGACACGATGGTTCCCGTAGTGCGGCTTTCGAGCGTATCCGGAATTCCGCTCACCGAACTGATCGAGCCTTCGAAGCTGAACGCCATCGTCGAGCGCACCCGGAACGGCGGCGCCGAAATCGTCCGGCATCTCAAGACGGGCAGCGCCTACTACGCTCCCTCCGCCGCGGCGGTCGAGATGGTCGAATCGATTCTGAAAGACAAGAAAAAAGTTCTGCCCTGCGCCGCCTACCTCGAAGGCGAATACGGAATTCATGGGCTATTCGTCGGCGTGCCCGTGAAGTTGGGAGCCGGCGGCGTTGAAAAAATTTACGAGATTCAGTTGAACGCCGAGGAAAAACAAGCGTTGGCCAAAAGCGCCTCAGCGGTGAAGGAGTTGGTGGACGTCATCAAGTCGAAAATGTAACAGTGAAAGCCCTCCAATGGGTCGCCCTCGCGTTGGTCGTATTATCCTTGGTTGTCATTCTCTTGCGGCGCAAGAGGTGACCGTGTAAGCTTCCTATATGCAATGCAAACTCGTTCCGCTGGCGGCTCTGGCGGTTGTGTCGTTGTCCGCGCAAACTTTGGATTTCGAAGTCTACCGCGCCAAAGTCGAGCCTATCTTCCTGAAGAAGCGGCCCGGCCACGCCCGCTGCGTGGCCTGCCACTCCGCAAGCAACAGCGCCTTCCGTTTGCAGCCCCTGCCCGAAGGGGCCACGGCATGGACGTTGGAACAGTCCAAGCAGAACTTTGAATCCGTTTCTCATCTGGTCAAACCGGGCGACATCGCTGGAAGCCGCCTTTTGAAGCACCCGTTAGCCGAGGAAGCGGGCGGCGACGATTTCCATGGCGGAGGCCAGCAGTTCAAGTCCAAGAGCGATCCGGATTGGCAGGCGATCGCCGATTGGGTCAGCGGCAAGAAATAACCCGATCCATCGCCGCGCGGCAGTTGCTCTATTTTGGAACGGCCAGACTTCGTATAACTATCCACACCTTCTCCCAGGCCGGTACGCGCACCCGCTCGGCCAGCACTTCGTAGCCCGAGCCGGCGATTCGATCCAGCAAGCGGGAGTAGATCCCGATCAGCGCCCTCAGCGAGGGCCGGCTGCGCGGACTGACCATTCCCACCAGCGGCGCCGACTGGCGGTAGTAGTCTCTCGCTCGGGCGGCTTCAAAGGCGAGCAGTTCGCGCAGCGGTTCGGAAACGGAGCCCGCCAAGAGCGCTTCCCGGCTGACGCCGAAAAGCGCGAGGTCCTCTTGCGGCAAATAAACGCGGCCGTTGTTTGCGTCTTCCCGAATATCCCGCAGGATGTTGGTCAACTGAAACGCCACGCCACACTTTTCGGCCAGCTTCAATGCATCCGGAGAGCTGAAGCCGAAGATGTGAATGATCGTGAGGCCCACCACGCTCGCGACGTGATAGCAGTAATCGTAAAGCTCGCCGAAGGCGTGGATGGACCGGGGCTCCAGATCGGAGCTCACGCCCTCGATCATTTCATGGAAATATAAGTGGGGAATCCGGAACCGGTTCACCGTATCGGAAAAAGCCGGCCAGAGCGGATGGTTCGGCTTGTCGCCGCGCAGAGCCGTGTCCAGATCGCATCGCCAACGCTTGATCGCCGCGGCGCGATCGCCGATCCCCTCGCCGTCGCTTAGGTCGTCGCAATAGCGCATGAACGCGTAAATCGCGCACATCGCCCGGCGTTGCCGCTGCGGCAGCAGCAAAAAGGAGTAATAGAAGTTTTTGGCCTCGCTCCGCGCCACTCGCTGGCAAAACGCGTAAGATTCCTCGATTGTCATGCGCCGGGCTTCACGCTGCGCGCCAGAGAGCGCGCCGGATCAGAGCCGTAAGCAGCAGTTGGACCCGTTCGATCTTTGAAATCGCCGGACGGGCCCGCAGAACGTCGTAACCCTGCCGCTCGATCTTCTCCAGCACCTTGAGTCCGCCCCGGCTGAATAAGTCCAAGTCCACGGCCAATCTGCGATCCACCATCCCCGCCAAAGGCAGTCCCTTGAGGAAGAGCCGCCGCGCCACTTCCACCGCTTCTTGCATCGCCGCGCGGAAGCGCGAATCGAAGCGCCGCTCGAATAGCGCCTCCAAGGGATAACCGTGGCGTTGCAGAAGATCGAGCGGCAAATACACCCGATCCTTTCCCAGATCCACGATTACATCCTGCCAAAAATTCGCCAGTTGCAGCGCCGTGCAAGTGGCGTCGGAAAGGGCCGTGCGCTCCGCATCGCGATAGCCGCACAAGCCCAAGACCAATCTCCCGACGGGATTCGCGGAGTACCGGCAGTACTCAAGCAATTCCTCGAATGTCGCGTACCGCGTCACCGTCTGATCCTGTTCGAAAGCCTTGATCAGATCGTCGAAAGCGGAAAAAGGCAGTTCGTAGCGCGCCACGGTGCGCTGAAGCGCGACAAACACCGGATGGGACGCGTCTCCCAAATACATCTTGTCCAGCTCCTGGCGCCACCAACCGAGAAGCCGCAGGCTCTCCGAAGTATTCCCGATCTCGTCGCCCAGGTCGTCCGCCCAGCGGCAGAAGGCATAGACGTTGTAGAAGTCCTGGTGCAGGCGCTTGGGCAGCAGGAAGCTGACCACGTGAAAGTTCTCGTAGTGGCGGGTAGCCAACTGGCGGGTGTAAGCCAGCGATTCGTTGAGCGTCCATGCGCGCCCCAGCGCTTCGGGGGATCGCAGGAACTCGACCGGCGCAAGAAACACGTGCTTGTCAGGACCCCGCCCGCGGGCCTTACGGAATAATGGCCGTCTTCAGATGCCCGTTGTGACTCATGAGGTGTTGCATCACTTCCAACAAGTTGGCGAGCGGCTCTACCCGGTTCACGAAGTCCTTGGCTGTGACATAGCCCCGGCTCACCGCCTCCAGCGCCTTGCGCACCAGCGCCGGTGTGTGGTGGAAGCTGGCTTTCAGCGTCAGCTCTGAATAGTGCATCAGGTTGGTGTCCACGCCTACCTCGGTCCCGGACGGGCAACCGCCGAAGAAATTGATCACGCCGCCCCTTCTGAGCAGCCGAAGCGCCAGTTGCCAGACTTCCGGCAGTCCCACGGCTTCAATCACTACGTCGGCGCCGCGGCCGGCGGTGAGCTTGCGCACCGCTCCCACCGGATCGGCATGGTCGTTATTCAGCACGGTTTCGTCCGCGCCCATGGCGGAGGCGCGGTCAAGCTGCGTCGGCCGCCTGCCGATCGCGATCACCCGGGCTTTGTAAATCGCCTTGGCCAGAAGAACGAACATCATGCCGATGGGTCCCAGACCAATGATCGCCACGCTATCGCCGGAGCGCAGGCCGGTCTCTTCCAACCCCCGAATCACGCACGCCAGCGGCTCTACTAACGCGGCGTCTTGATAGCTGACGTGGCCGGGGATTTCATACATGTTCTTTTGAACGATTCGCGCCGGAATGCGGATGTACTCGGCGTAGGCTCCGTTGTTGAACAACAAGTCCTCGCATAAATTCTCCGTTCCCCTCTGGCAGTAATAGCACGCCCCGCATGGAGCGGAGTTGGCGGCGATAACGCGCTGGCCCGGCTCAAATCCTCGAACGTCCCTCCCAACCGCGACGATATCCCCCGCCAGTTCATGCCCAAACAAAGCCGGGGGCTTGATCATGCGGGGGTGATAGCCTCGTTGGAACACCTTCACGTCCGTCCCACAGGTCAAAGCGGTTCGGACGCGCACCAGAACGTCCCCATGCCCAATTTTTGGAATGTCGACGGACTCAATCCGCAAGTGCTCTTTCCCGTAAAGCACTGCTGCCGTCATCTGCTTGATCACGTTAGGTTCACCTCTGCGGTTGTATTACTATCTTCAATGATCCTTCATCGGGATGCAACGCGCGCTCAATCCCGACATGAATTTCGCTTAATGGAAAGCGGTGCGATACCAATTCCGAAACCGGTAGCGCCCCGCTAAAAACCAGTTCCGCCGATTCGGCCTGTAAATCCACGGAGGCGCTATAGGATCCGCACAAAAGGCGCTCCTCCATGCAGATCGCTGCGCCGGAGACTTCGACTCGCTCCTGATGCGAAGTTTGGGCGAAAAGCATGATGCGCGCGCCGGGTCGAGAGCACCGGACCGCCTGCTCGACGATGCCTGGCGCGGATGCCGCCACGATGACGACATCGGCCCCGCGGCCATCCGTCATCGCCCGGACCCGTTTTTCCAACAAGTTATCGCGCGGATCAAACGCTTCCTGTGCGCCGAAGCGAACCGCCAGCGCCCGCCGCGACGCCATTGTGTCCGTGGCCAGCACCGTCGTCTTCAGGCCGGCGGTTATCATCGTGAAAATTAAGCCGATCGGCCCTTGCCCGAGTATAGCCGTGACATCCTCCGGCTGCGGATCCACCAGCTTTACCGCCTTCAGGCAAGTATTGACCGGCTCAACAAAGCAAGCCTGTTCAAAAGAAACGCCTTCAGGAATCTTCTCGAGGCCCCGCTCGACGATCCAGTCCATTGCTCGAACGTATTGAGCGAACCCTCCCCCAGCGGCCTCGAAACCCGCCGTCACTCCAACCTTCTTATAAACCGGGCACTGCGCGTAAAGCTTTCGGAGGCAATAAAAGCATTGGCCGCAAGGGATGTGATGAAACACGACCACGCGGTCGCCCGGACGATAACGGGTTACGCCCGCGCCTACTTCCACGATCACGCCAGCCGTTTCATGGCCGTAGACGCGTGGCGGCGGCAGCAGATCGTAGGCGATCTTTTTTAAATCGGTATGACAGACGCCGCAGCTTTCCACTCGGATGAGCGCTTCGCCCCGTCCAATTTGAGGAACCGGCAGGCGCTCAACGTTCAGCCTGCCGGAACCTCTGTACACCGCTGCTCGCATGCTTGCGTTCGCGGCCGCCGTTGGGGCGGCGGCTTCAGATTGAGGTATTGGCAAGAAACTCTCCCAGTTTATCGGCGGCCCTGCGGCAGTCCCGGTCCAGGCGTATCAACCGCCCCAGAGCCGGCGGGCGCCGGAGAGCCGCAAGCGCGATCCTGGTCCGTGAAAAACGGCCATCTTTATCGCGATATTGGTTAAAATCCAAGGGCAGGTCATCGGCGGCCGTATCGGAGACCACCTTCACGCAACGGAAGGCCGTTCCCCATTCCCGAGCTTTCGCTTCCACCGCACTCGCTTCCATCTCGACGGCGGAGGCGCCCGTCTGCTCCCGCAATGCGCGCTTTTCCGCCGCCGTCACGGCCACCCGATCCGCGGTGAACACCTTACCCTCATCGACAATGTCGCCAACCCGCAACGCTGGATCAAGCGCTCCGCAAAAACCGATGCTTAAAACGAGATCCACATCCCTCTTTCTTGCCAGGACCTGCCCTACCAGCCGGGCGCCTGGCCCATTCGCCACCAGCAGCCAACGATCATTCTTCCACGCAACTTCGCGAGAAAACACAGCTTCCGGCCATTTCAGCGCTTTTCCCGCGGCCCGTTTCAGGATACCGGAAAACTCCCTCGCCTCGGCCGCGACCAACAGCACAGTTCGCATGTTGTAAAAAACCGCTTCCCTCCGGCCGCGGCTTGGTTATGTGCAATAGCCATTTGCGCGGAACCAACCCGCCGCGCGTTGCAGAGCTTCAGCCGCCGGGCGGGGGCAGTACCCCAGCTCTCTTGCGGCTTTGTCGTGCCTGACCCACATCTTTTTGCGAGCCATGCGAACGCCATCCAGCGGCGCTAGCGGCTCGCGTCCCGTCACGCCCGCCCAAGCCGTGGAAACCACCCCCGCCGCGTACGCGACCGCGTAGGGAATCCGCAGCTTCGGCGCGGGACGTCCCGTAATTCGTTCCAACGTTAGGAAAATCTGTTCCAGTGTTAAGTTCTCGGCTCCTAGGATATACCTTTCGCCAGCTTTGCCCCGCTCGCAGGCCGCCAGATGTCCTTCCGCGACGTCGCGAACGTCTACCAAGTTCAGACCCGTATCCAGAAACGCAGGCATCGCGCCTCGCATAAAATCCAACACAATCCTTCCCGTGGGCGTTGGCTTGACGTCATGATCGCCCACTGGAGCCGTGGGGTTCACAATCACTACCGGAAATCCTCCTGCGGCGAACTTTAGCGCCACCTGCTCGGCCAGAAATTTCGAACGCTTGTACGGCCCTCTCATTTCTTCCAGGCCGGCCGGCGAATCCTCGTCGCCGAGCCGTCCCCGCGGCACGCCGATACATCCCACCGTACTGGTGTAGACGAACCGCTCGACCCCTGCTTTGCACGCCGCTTCCAGTAAGTTGCGCGTGCCTTCCACATTAACGCGAAACATCTCTCCCGGCTGCTTGGTCCACAACCGGTAGTCCGCGGCCACGTGAAAGACCACTTCGCACCCGGCGACCGCCCGCTCCAGCGATGCGCGATCGCAAAGATCTCCCTGGATTGGCTCGATCCCCTCCAACTCGCGGAGCCGCGCCGGGTCCCGGGCCAAGGCCCTCGCCTTCCATCCGCGGTCCAGAAGCTTCCGCGCGACGTGCCAACCGACGAATCCCGTAGCTCCCGTGATTAACGCCGGCTTCAAGTTCTCCATTATTCTAGCAGCAGAAGCTTTTGCGCAAGAACCTCATCGTCGCATTGGCCATCGCGTCGCTAGCCTTGTTCAGCGCCGGCTGCCGGCGCGTTCCTGAATCGGATCCGGGTTTTTCCGCCGTCGATCCGCAAATTGCCGGCGCAATCGTCGGCATCCAAGCCATTGATAATCACGCGCATCCCGTTCGGCCCTCCGCGCCGGCGGAAGCGCCGGACCGCGATTTCGACGCCCTTCCGGTGGACAATCTCGAGGCTCAATTTGATCCGGTTCGTTTGCGCGCGGGATCGCCGGAAATCCAGCAGGCCCATCGCGCTCTGGCGCGCGCCGAACGCAGTCCCGTTCAAATGCTGGACCAGTTGGGAATCGCCGTCATGATCGCCAATCGCGTAACCATGGGCCCAGGCTTGCCGCCCAACCGGTTTCGCTGGGTCCCTTATGCCGACGCGTTGATGTATCCGCTCGCGAATGAGTCGATGATCCACAATTCCGATCAGCGCGCGTTCTTCGCTCTGGAAGAGAAGCTGCTAAAGCGCTACTACGCCGATTTGGATATATCTGGACGCCCGGCGAGCCTGGACGATTACCTGGCGAAACTCGTACGCCCCACCCTGGCACGCCAGAAGCAGGACGGCGCTATCGCCGAAAAATTCGAGATGGCCTATTTACGGCCGCTGGATATTTCGAATCCTACCAAGGAGCAAGCCGAGGCGGCCTGGGCCGGCCACGGCGACTACAAAGCTCTGCAAGACTACATTTTCCGGTTCATCGCCGCCGAGTGCGGGCGGCTCGGGATGGCCGTTCATATTCATTCGAACGCGGGCTCGGGAAGTTATTTCAACGTAGCGGGCGTGAATCCGATGCTGTATGAGCCGCTGCTCGACGACCCGGCATTGCGCAAGACCAATTTCGTCTTTCTCCATGGCGGCTGGCCGTTTACTCGCGAGCTTACGGCCCTGCTCACAAAGCCCAACGTTTACCTCGATTTTTCCGATTTGGACCTGATTCTTTATCCATCCGAGCTGGCGCGGACGATCCGGGCGTGGCTCGAGTTCGTTCCCGAAAAGATTCTGTTCGCCACCGATGCATATCCGTACTCCGCCGATGTGGGCTGGGAGGAGAGCGCGTACGTTGCCGCGAAAACAGGACGCGAGGCATTGGGCCTCGCGCTAACGGGAATGATGCAAGACGGGGAAATCGATCGCGCGCGCGCCCTGGAGTTGGCGCGGATGGTGCTGCGGGATAACGCTCGCGCGTTATACAAGCTTCCATGAGGCGGCTGTTGATCAGGCCGGGCGCAATCGGCGACGTGATCCTGTCGCTGCCCGCGCTTGAGGCGGCCAAGGCCGATTACACGGAAGTGTGGGCGCCTCGGGAGAAGCTGCCGTTGATCCGCTTCGCCGACAAAACGCGCGCGATCGCGGATACGGGTTTAGATTTAGTGGGCGTTGTGGAGGGTGCGAGTGTGACGGCGCTCGGCGAATTCAACTCCATCTATTCCTGGTACGGCGCAAACCGTCCGGAATTTCGCGAGGCCGTCCGCCATCTGCCGTTCGAATTCTTTCCCGCCCTTCCGCCGCCGCCCGGAATCCCACGCATCGCCGTGCCTCACGCGCCTCGCGAAGACTTCGCGGTGATCCATCCTTTCGCGAGCAGCGCCGTCAAACGCTGGCCGCTCGAAAATTTCCGCGCGGCCGCCGCGGCGCTAGCAATGCCGGTGCGCTGGTGCGCAGGCCCCGACGAGCCGCTCGATGATGCAGTCCGCTTCAGTGACCTGTACGAGCTCGCGTGCTGGATCTCCAAAGCGCGCGTGTACATCGGCAACGATTCCGGGATTTCCCATCTGGCCGCCGCGGTGGCAACGCCCGTCGTCGCGATTTTCCTTTGCACCGACCCCCGCGTCTGGTCGCCAAGGGGCGAGCGCGTGAGGGCGCTGGTGAATCCTTCCGTGGAGGAGGTTGCCTCCGCAGCTCTAGCGTTGACGCAGCGGCGAGTGGACTGTCCCAGTCATGTCGTTACCATTTGATGTTTGCGTCGTCACATCGATGTGCGACGCGATCATCGAGTGTGTATTCTGCGTGGATGGGAAGAGTGCGATCCAAGCACTGGATCGTTTGGACCCCGTACTGCCGATGTCGCCCGGACGCGCGGAACGACATGGGTTCGACGATAACCTAGGTCTTGCGGCGCGCTCAGTTCTCGAAAGCCTGCTCTAAATCCGCGACGATATCCTCCGCGGCCTCGATGCCAATAGACAGCCGAATCAGGTTGTCATTGATTCCGAGCTGCTGCCGGCGCTTAGGAGAAAGCTCGCGGTGCGACGCGATGGCGGGATACAAAGTCATTGTGTGAACGTCGCCCAGAGAAGTGCCGCAGACGATCATCTTCAGCCGATCCATGAAGCGGAAAACCTCTTGGCGCCTCGCGCCTTTGATTTCGAAAGAAACCATCGCGCCGTAGAGATTCCTCGGAAACAGCCGCTGGATCGCGGCGGCGTCCGGATGCGCCGGATCGCCCGTGAAATAGACACGCTCGACGGCTGAATGGGATGCGAGCCAGGAAGCCACTTTGCACGCATTCCCGCATTGGCGCTCGAAGCGCAGCGGAAGTGTCTTGATGCCGCGCATCGTCAAATAGCTTTCGAATGGACTCATCACCGGACCCAGCGTCCGCGCCAAAGCCGTTATGGGCTCGAAGTTCTCTTTGTCGGCCACCACTACTCCTCCCAGCACGTCGCCGTGGCCCGCCAGATACTTGGTGGCGCTATGGACCGTGACGCCCGCGCCCAACGTGAGAGGCCGCACCAGCAGCGGCGTGGCGAACGTATTATCGACGATCAGCACCGCGCCCGCCGCACGCGCCGCTTGCGCGATCTTGTCCAGCTCGCCGACTCGCAGCAGCGGATTGGAAATCGTCTCCATCACGATGGCGCCGGGCTTGACCTTGGCGATCGCCTCCTCCACAGCCGCGAAATCGCAGATGTCCACAAAAGTGGCCTCCACCCCGATCGCGCCGAACACCGTCATAAGCATGTTCGTCGTGGAGCCGTAGAGCGCCGCGGCGGCGAGAACCCGCCTCGGGCGATCGACGAGGGAGGCCAGTACCGCCAGATGCAACGCGGCCATTCCCGACGAACAGGCCACGGCGCCCGCTCCGCCTTCCAGCTCGCGCACCAGCTCCTCCAGCGCCGCTCGCGTGGGATTGTCGTAGCGCGCATAGGACGCTCCCTCTTCCTCGCGGCCCAGAACCCGGTCGAGCTGCTCCATCGAATTGTACAGATACGAAGACGAGGCGTAGATGGGCGTGGATGTCGGCGTGAATGCCGCCGCCTTGCGCCGCCGGTCTCCCCAATGAACGGCTTTCGTCTCGAGTTTCATTGCCGCTTCCAGCGTACTCCTTCCTTGGTGTCTTCCAGCGCCACGCCCTGTGCGGCAAGCTGCGCGCGGATTTCGTCGGCGCGCCGGAAATCCCGCGCGCGTTTCGCCGAAGCGCGCTCGGCGATCAATGCTTCGATGTCGGCGTCCGACAATGCTCCGCCGCGCGGTGACGGATTCAGCACGTCGAAGATGCAATCGAAACGCGCCAAAAATGAAAGCGCGCCGCCGATATTGCCTTGCCGGAACTCGCCCGAGTCCATGGCGGTGTTGGCGTCGCGAATATACTCGAACGCCGCGGCCAAGGCTTCCGCGGTGTTGAGATCGTCGTCCAGGGCTTCGTCGAAAGATTTCGCCGCGGCGGAAGCGCGGTCCGCCAGCGAGGAATTCACGCCCTCGGGGAACTTTTCCGTCTCCAGCCGCAGCTTGAAATTGCGCAGCCGGTCGATGGCCGTGGCCGCCGCTTTCAGACCGTCGAAAGTGAAATTCAGCTTCTTACGGTACGGCGCTGAAGCCAGCAAATAGCGCACCGCTTCCGGCGCGTAACCCCTCCCCGTCAGATCCCGCAGCGTGTAGAAGTTCCCCAGCGACTTGGACATCTTTTGTCCATCCACGCTCAGGTGTTCCGAGTGCAGCCAATAGCGGACGAATTGCTTGCCAGTGAGCGCTTCCGATTGCGCGATCTCGTTTTCGTGGTGCGGGAACGTCAGGTCTACGCCGCCTGTGTGAATATCCAGCGTTTCGCCCAGATATTTCATCGCCATTACCGAACACTCGATGTGCCAGCCGGGCCGCCCCGGCCCGAGCCCTTCATCCCACCAGGGCTCGCCGTCTTTTCTCGCCTTCCACAGCACAAAATCGCGCGCGTCGGCTTTGTCGTATTCGTCCACATCCACGCGCGCGCCGGGCCGGATGCCGGTGAAGTCGTTGTGGGAAAGCTTGCCGTAGCCGGGAAAGCTCGCGATGCGAAAGTAAATCGATCCTTCGCTCGTATAGGTGCAGTCGCGCTCCTGAAGTTGGCGGATGGCCGCCGCCATATCGGCGATGTGATCGGTGGCTTTCACCAGGCGCTCCGGCCTTTCCAGCCGCAGCGCGGCGGTGTCTTCAAGGAACGCTTGCGTATAGACGGCCGTGAAATCCCCGATGGATTTATGCGCCGCCGCGGCGTCCCGAATAATCTTGTCCTCGATATCGGTGATGTTCATCACGTGGTGGAGCGCATAGCCGCGCGCCCGCAGCACCCGCCGCAAAATGTCCTGAAAAGTGAACGCCCTCAGGTTGCCGATGTGAACGTAGTTGTACACGGTCGGCCCGCACGTGTACATTCGCACTTGGTTGCTGTGAAGCGGCTCAAAAAGCTCCACTTGTTGCGTAAGGGTATTGTAGAAGCGCAGAGCCATGGCGAGAAGTTCCTTCTATCCTAACGCGCTCCGCTTGCCGCGCCCGGCCGCCATCGGATTTAATAGATGGTTTGACGACCGCTTCCACCGCCGGTTACCCGGCTTTCCGCGAGTACCGCTTCCTGCATGCGATCTGCTGGGCGATGGCCGCCATCATCGCGCTGGCGGCCTGGCGTCCCGACACCGTCTTCGATTTTCTTCTGGAAAACGGCTGCGTCTTGTTTTTTCTGCTGGCTCTAATGGTGACCTACCGCAAAATGCCCTTTTCCGGCCTCTCTTACCTCTTGATTCTCGTCTATCTCAGCATTCACGAATGGGGCGCGCACTACAAGTATTCCGACGTGCCGCTCGGGGAATGGATGAAGCCCTGGCTGCACACCAAGCGCAACATGTATGACCGCGTCGCTCACTTCAGCTTCGGCTTGCTGCTCAGCTATCCCATGCAGGAGGTTTTGATGCGCTCGGTCGGCGTCGCCAACCGCTGGCGCTACGTCCTGCCGGTGGAGGCCACCCTCTCCTTCAGCGCCATTTACGAGATCCTGGAAGCCCTCATGGCGATGGTTCTCACTCCCGAGCGCGGCGAAGAGTTCGTCGGCATGCAGGGCGACATGTGGGATTCGCAAGAGGACATGCTCATGGCCGGCTTGGGATCGGTGGTGGCCATGATCGCCATCGCGGCTATCCGGCGCGCCCTCGAACCCCGCCGCGCCGCCCGCGCCGTCGAAAAGGAGCTCGCGCTTTACCGCGCAAATCATGGTTGAAACCCTTCAATGGACCGAAGCGGGCGTCGTGATGATCGATCAGCGGCGTCTTCCTCGCGAGCAAGTCTTCCTCACCTGCCGCACCTACCTGGACGTCGCGGAAGCGATCCGGTCGATGGCGGTGCGCGGCGCGCCGGCGATTGGAGTCGCGGCCGCCATGGGCGTCGCGCTGGGCGTGCGCGCTGGCGCCGACTTCGACGCCGTCTGCGACGCCCTTGCCCGCACCCGGCCCACGGCCGTAAACCTCTTTTGGGCTCTCGAACGAATGCGCCGCCTGCGCGACGGCCTTGAGGGCGCTCCCCCAGCCGAGCTTTGCCGCCGCATGATTGAAGAGGCCCGCCAAATCCTCGCCGAAGACATCGCCGTCTGCAAGTCCATCGGCCGTCACGGCGCGCCGCTGGTCCCCGGCGGCAAATCCGTTCTCACTCACTGCAACGCCGGCGCCCTCGCGACCGGCGGCTATGGCACCGCGCTCGGCGTGATTCGCGCCGCGGTCGAGTCCGGCAAAAAAATCGACGTCTTCGCCGATGAAACTCGCCCGTTTCTCCAAGGCTCCCGCCTCACCGTTTGGGAGCTGCAACAGGATCGAATTCCCACCACTCTGATTACCGATAACATGGCCGGACATTTTCTGCGCTCCGGCCGCATCGGATGCGTCGTGGTCGGCGCCGACCGGATCGCCGCCAACGGCGACGTGGCCAACAAGATCGGCACCTATTCGGTAGCCGTGCTGGCGAAAGAAAATGGAGTGCCCTTTTATGTGGCCGCTCCCGTTTCCACTTTCGATTTGTCCCTCGCATCTGGCGATGCGATCCCCATTGAGCAGCGCCCGCCCGACGAAGTCACTCACGTTTTTGGAGTCCCTGTGGCCCCCGAAAACGTCGCTGTGGCGAATCCGGCGTTCGACGTGACGCCGGCGCGGTACGTCACCGCGATTGTGTGCGAACGCGGCGTCGCGTGGCCGCCGTTCGAACCATCCTTGAAGCGGCTCGCTGGCAAATGAGCCAGCCTTCGCTGCTTTCCTGGTTGGTTCTGCTGGCCGCCGCGGCGCTTGGAGGCGCGGCCAACGCCCTCGCCGGCGGCGGCACGTTTCTCACTTTCCCCGCTCTTCTGTTCGCGGGCGTTCCGCCCGTGATCTCCAACGCCACCTCCACGTTCGTGCTCAACCCCGCCGGATATGCCTCCACCTGGGTCTATCGCGACCGCCTCATTCACGGCTGGGGATTTCAGATCGCCATGGCCGCCGTGGCCATGATCGGCGCCCTCTTCGGAAGCCAGTTGCTCCTTCACACTTCCGAACAGAGCTTCCAGCGTCTCGTCCCCCTCTTGATGCTGGCCGCGACGTTGATTTTCACCTTCAGTGGATGGCTGCGCCGCGCCGCCAGCCGGCACGCCGCCAAAGCGACGCACCTGGCGCCGCTGCTCGCCGGGCAGTTTATCGTCGCCGTCTATGGCGGCTATTTCGGCGCGGGCATGGGAGTGCTGACGCTGGTTTTATACACCGTCGCCGCCAATATGGACGTGCACGAAGCCAGCGGCCTGCGCATCCTGTGCGGCACGCTCACCAACACGGTGGCGATTGTTCTGTTCGCCCTGCGCGGCATTATCGTGTGGCGGATGGGCCTGCCCATGATGCTGGCGTGCATCGCCGGCGGCTACTGGGGCGCGCGGCTGGTGAAGCGCCTCGAGGCGGAAAAAGCCCGCAAGACCATCCTCGTCTACGCCTGGGCGGTCACGGCTTGGCTGTTTATCCGCTCGATTCACTCGTTTTAGCCTTTCGTTGGAAAAATACACTTCCAAAATCCAGCCAATGGAAATCGCTCCACGTTTGGTGGATCGGGAGGCCTCCGGCGCCCGCTGCGGCTGCGGAGCCGCCCTTCCAGAGCCTCCGCGATATTGGTGAGCGCTCCGGCCCTCAACGCCTCTCCAGCAACAGCCCTTCGCTCCCTCCGCGAATCCGCAGCTCCGCCGCCGGCGCGGCGGAGCAATCCGGCACTTCGCGTCCGGCGTAGTAGTTGAGCCCGTATTGCGCCGCGCGCGAAACGCTGGCCGAATCCATGCAAGTCTCGCCCGCCTTTGCCCCGTGCATCGTCCAAAACTCCCGGACCGAATCGCGCTGGTCCAGAAGGGGAGGCGCGGTGAGCTTAAGATAGCCGCCTCCTAGCGCCGCCAGCATCGCGCTCGCAAAAATTGCCCGCCGCCTCTGCCCGCGCCGCGCCAACCCCCAAACCACGCCCGAGAATATGGCCGCGATCAGACCGCGCCCATAAAAGGCCCAGTGCGCCCTTGTCGCCCCCGCTAGGAACGCCTCGGGAAGCCAGTGGGCGATCGAGGGCAGCAAGGTCATCGTTAGAACGCTCGCCGCCAGCGGCCATTCGAGGGCGCGCGTGCCCTCCAGCGCCGCTCCCAGCACGATCGCCAGAACCGGCAGCAAAGGCAAAACATAAAAGGGAAGCTTGTTCGGGACCAGCGAAAAGAACGCCAGGGCCGCCGCCATCCAAAGCGCCAGAAACCGCAGCCGGGGATCTTGGTAGATTTTTCCGCGCGCCAGCAGCGCCGCCAGAGGCGTCCAGGGAAACAGCCCCGCCAGCAAAATCGGAATGTAATACCAGAACGGCTGGCCGTGCTGGAGCGCTTCGGCCGAAAGCAGCCGGCTCACGTGCTGTCTCCAAAAGAAATCGTTCCAGAACGCCGAGCCGTTCCGCCAGAAACACAGCAGGTACCAGGGGGCGGCGACGAAAAACGCCCCGGCGATGAGAACCGTCCGCTTGCCCCGCGCGACAAACCAAACAGGAGTGAACAACGCCGCCGGAACGAAGCCCTTGGCCAGCACCGCTGCCCCTAGCAAGGCTCCCCCGAGCCAGCTCATCGGCCGGCGTGAATCGAATAATGCAATCAACATCGCGCCCGCCAGCGCCGCCGACATCGGCAGATCGGGAATGGCGGCGAAGCTGGCGGCGAGCCATCCTGCTGAGCCCGCCAGGATCGCCGCTGCCGACAAACCCACCGAGGCCGAGAATTCCCGCCGCAGCATCCAATAGAAGAAGCTTAGAAACGCCAGGCTGATCAGCGCTACCGGCAGCCGGGCCGCCCATTCGTCGCGTAAACCCAGGCGATTGGCTGCCGCCGTCGTCCAATACAGCAGCGGCGGTTTCTCAAACCACGGCGAGCCATTCAGCCGCGGCGTGACCCAATCGCCCGACTGAGTCATCTCGCGGCCGATAGAGGCGTAGCGCGGCTCGTCGGGGCCCAGAAAACCGGCGCTTCCCAGGCCCGAAAGATAAAGCATCGTAAAAGCTCCAGCCAATCCGATGCCGGCCATGGAGGCCCAAGCGCGGCTTTTACGCCGCACCAAGCTCGGGCCGGAAGCGGACGTGGGTGCAGGGAGCGCATGCCCGGCCGGCTGCGCGGCCTGCTGCTTCGCGGCTTGCTCCTCAAAAGGCAAATTTCAGTGTAGGATACGGTTATTGCTGTTAGAATCGGGTTTAGACTCATGCCAGCCACTGTGCGGACGTCGCCCCTTTTGTTGAGGAATGGGCGGCAAGGAAAGGCGCCTCTCCCATGAAACTCTTTGCCTGCTCTCTGTTTTGTCTCGGCCTCTTGGCTTTATCGGCCTTCTCGCAAGCCCAACCCGCCGCTCCCAAAACGGCCGCGCCCGCGCTCGACAAAATCAAACTGGAAGCTTATCTGCGCTACCTCGAGCTGTGGGTGCCCGACGTCAACGTCAAGATCGACGATCCCCAGCCGTTCGGCGGCATGCCTGGATTCAACGAAGTCAAAGTCCATCTGTCCTATAAGTCGGCCGCCATGGATCAGACCTACTATGTCTCCGGAGACGGCCAAAAAGTATTCAAGGGCGATGTCTTCGACCTTTCCAAGAGCCCTTTCCAAAATGCGCTCGATTCGCTGAAGACGGATCGGCAGCCGAGCTACAACGGCTCGGCTGAGAGCAAGGTGAAGCTGCTCGTGTTCGGCGATTTTCAATGCCCCTACTGCAAGGCCGAGGCAGCCACCCTGCGCCAGCAAATTCCCGCGAGTTTTCCCGGCAAGGTCCAAGTCTACTTCATGGATTTTCCCCTCGATTCCATCCATCCTTGGGCGCGTCCCGCCTCGATCGCCGGCCGCTGCATCCTCCGGCAAAGCTCCGACAGCTTCTGGAAATACCATGACTGGATCTACGACGTTCAGCAGGATGTGACGGCCGATAGCTTTAATTCGAAATTGATGGAGTGGGCGGGAAAGAATAATGTGGACGCCGTGCAGCTCGGCCGTTGCGTGGATAGCAAAGCGACGGAAGCCGAAGTGAATCGCACCGTGGCGATGGGCCGCGAACTGGGCGTGGACGCCACCCCGACCCTGTTTCTGAACGGCCGTAAACTCGTGGATCAGATGGCGCAGTGGCCGACTCTGCAACAGTTGATCACGCTGGAGATGGATCATCAGGCGAAGCTGGCCGAGGAGGCGGAGAAATGCTGCACAGTCGAGATTCCTCAAATCGGAAAAAAGAAATAACCTTCGCGGCCTTCGCGGCGCTTGCCGCGGCTGCTTTCGCGGCGCCGCCGCCCCTCATCGACGCTCAAAACTATCTCTCCGACGTCGGCTATCTGGCCTCGCCCGCGCTCAAGGGCCGCTATACCGGCTCGCCGGAGTTGGAGACGGCCGCGGCCTACATTGCGAGCCAGTTCAAATCCTTCGGCTTGAAGCCCGCCGCCGGCAAAGACTACGAGCAGCCGTTCACCGTCACCATCAATGCCCGCCTGGGATCGGACAACCGTTTCCTCGCCGACGACGGCGGCAAGAAAGTCGAGCTGGTCTCCGGCCGCGATTATATCCCCATCAGCTTTTCTTCTTCGGGAAAATGGTCCGCCGGCGTCGTGTTCGCCGGTTACGGCATCACCGCCGGCGATCTCCATTACGACGACTACGCCGGCCTTGACGTCAAAGACAAATTCGTCATGATTCTGACCGATGAGCCTCAGGAGTTTGACGAAAATAGCGTCTTCGACGGCGCCAAGCTCACCAGTCATTCGGTCCTGTCGATGAAGGCTTCCAACGCCAAGCTGCACGGTGCGCGCGGCGTGATTCTGGTGAACGATATGGCCGCGCATCCCACCGAGTCCGATAAGCTCCTGCAATTTGGCCGCGCCACCGGACCCACCGATTCAGGCGTCCTGTTCGTCCAGGTGAAGGAGCAAATCGCCGCCGCGTGGTTGAAAGCCGAAGGCCGCGATCTGCGCGCAATACAAGCCGCCATCGACAAGGATCTTCGGCCCCGATCCTTCGCCCTGTCCATGCTTAGGGTCGAATTGGACTCCGATATTCGCCACGATTCCAAAACCGTCCACAATGTCGCGGCTTATTGGCCCGGCCATACCAATGAGTATGTGGTGATCGGCGCCCACTATGACCATCTCGGCCTGGGCGACGAGCATTCTCTCGCGCCTTCGCAGATTGGAGCCGTCCATCCTGGCGCCGACGATAACGCGTCCGGCACGGCTGGAGTCGTTGAGCTGGCCCGCTGGTTTTCCGCTCAGCCAAAACAAAAACGAGGAATATTGTTTTTAACGTTCGCGGGAGAAGAAGAAGGACTCCTGGGAAGCCAGTTTTACGTAAACCACCCCATCCTGCCCCTTCAGGACGCCGTCGCCATGATCAATATGGATATGATCGGGCGCATTCGCGAAGGTAAGGTTTACGTCAACGGAACGGGAACCGGTTCGACGCTTGCGCGCATGATCGATGAACTGAAGCCCCCCGACGGCCTGCACTTCGATTTCTCCGATAAGCTCGGATACGGCGGCAGCGATCACATGTCGTTCACCCTCAAACAGGTGCCCGTCTTGTTTTTCTTTTCGGGCCTGCACGCCGATTATCACAAGCCCAGCGACACCGCCGATAAAATCGATGGCCCGGACGCCGTCAAACTGCTCGGCTATATCGCGCAGGTCGCGATGAAGCTCCAAGACGACCCCGGCCGTCCGAAATTCATTCGCGTCTCCCAATCCGAGACGCCCAGCCCGGGCGCCAGCGCCGGCGGTTCCGGCTATGGCCCGAACTTCGGCAGCATCCCCGATTTTGACGAGCCCCCCAGGGGCGTCCGCTTTGCGGATGTGCGCGATGGCACGCCCGCGGCCAAGGCTGGGCTGAAGGCTGGCGACATTTTGATCGAGTTCGACGGCAAGCAAATCGGCAATCTGTACGATTTCACCTACGCCTTGCGCGCCCACAAACCAGGGGATCTTGTCGCGGTGAAGGTCTTACGCGGCGGGCAGACAATTGAAGCTAAAGTACTGCTGACGGAACGCCGATAAGTCAAGCATACTGTGGCTAAGATGCCATCCCTCCAGCAGCAGCCGCCACCGGCCGGTTCTTCTCTTGCCCGCAAGCTCCCTCCCTTGATTCTTCATCCTTTTGCCACCGTCGGAGGCCCGGACAAACTTATTGAAAGCTCGCGCGCCAGCTTGATGCTACAGGGCCTGTTGCCCTCCGGCGACCGCACCACCGAAGACCTGGACCGAACCCTGCTTGAGGGACGCTTTTCCGAAATTGTGATGCTGTTCTACCTCGGCAAGGATCTGCTCCGCTGGATATGCCAGTGCCTCGAATGCGTCGCGCGTGATCCGGATCTGCGCCAGAAAGGCATCCTCTACCAGAGTTTCGCCGCTTTGTTGGTAAATCATACCCCGGAGCCCGTGCAAAAAAAGCTGCGCCGCTGGGGAGTCGCCGACTATCGCTCCATCTTCATCCGGGCGTTGGGCCTGAACGCGATCTTCGCCGCCCCGCCCGACCGTTCCTCGCTTTCCGAAGAGTTCATCCGAAACTATCATCGCTACGCCGATCAGCTATTCGCTTTTCGCCAAAATCTTGCCGTCTTCCCTCCCATCGAGAATTTCCAATTCGAATTCGAAATCTTCGCCTCGGGCGAGTACGCCCGCCTGCTGGAGCAGGAATGGACGGAGCAGTCCTGAATTCCCTTTCCGCCGCGCCTTTTTCCTTCCGCCCTCCAGCCATTTGCCGCTTAAGCTCTCCCTCCAACGCACCCGCCGGCGTTAACCTCCAACTGGACTTCAGTCCCCGAAAGGAGATTTCTCGTATGACCGCAGCCACTCGCCGGCGGCCGCGCCCGCGCCCCGTTCTCCACTGGCCCCAACTTGCCCAGACAGAAGGAGGCAACTGCATGATTACAAACGACTTAATGTCTGAATCTCAACCGTCTGGGTTCGTTTTTTCGAGGCGTGACGCCCGCGCCCTCTTGACTCGGAAGACAGCCGCCCCCTGCCGGCCTGCCTCTACCAGCGGAAGCCGAACGACACCGGAATATAATCGGCGTGTACGCTGCTTGCCAGAAACACGCGCGTCCACCGCGCCTCTGCGAAGATCCTTCCGCGGCGATGCCCCGGTCCGAACTCGAATCCTCCTCCCGCGTTAATGCCCAGTTTGTTGACGGCATAGGATGAGTTGAAATATCCGAACAACCCGGGCCCGCTCAAGTCGTTCATGTAGTGATACAATCCGGTCCCTCCAATCGCATAAACGCCGATGGGGCTATGCGGCGTCAGATGAAGGATTGGATCGAACGTCGCGGAGAACACATTCACGTTGCCCCGCCTGAAGCCGAGATCGAACAGGGTGGAGCGGTTCAGACCCATCGAGTCGTATTCCAGTTGGACCTTTGCGCCCAGCCAGGAATTGGCTTTCGCTCCCACGCCTCCTTGCACATTCCAGCCGGTGTTCAGATTATCCGGACCGAAGTTGGCCGGCGCGGTGAAGCCCGTTGCTAGATCGAACGTGTAACGCCCCTGTTCCTGGGCCGCCGCGGCGCCGGCAAAGACGAGAGCCACTCCCAAATTCAGAGCCAGATGTTTCATAAAGACCTCCACGCCAAAATGACGGCCACCGCGCGGATACCGTTTCAGCGTCCGGCCCGCTGCGATGATGGGAGAGCGCGCGGCGCATTCCGTTGTGCGCTCATTTCATATGACGCAGGACTTCCGCTTCGGCATGTCTAACGTGCTCACAGTTCGCGACCTTCGCAAAAGCTACGGCAATCTGACCGCCGTCGATGGCTTGTCGTTCACGGTGGGCCGCAACGAGATCCTGGGGTTGTTGGGTCCCAACGGCGCCGGCAAAACGACCACCATCAACATGATCCTCGGAATTTTGGAGCCCAGCTCCGGCGCCATTGAAATCGGCGGCGTGGATCTTCGAGCCCATCGCTCCCGTGCGCTCAAGGGCGTCAACTTCGCCGCGGTCTATGCCGCTCTGCCGGGAAATCTCACCGTGTATCAAAACCTTCGCATCTTCGGACTGCTCTATGGAGTAAAATCTCTGGCTTCGCGCATCCGCGCGTTGCTCGAACAGTTCGATCTTGAAAAATTTCGCAACGTGAAATATGGCCTGCTCTCCTCGGGCGAGCAGACCCGCGTGTCGCTGGCCAAGGCCATGCTCAACGAGCCGGCTCTGCTTTTGCTGGATGAGCCCACGGCTTCGCTCGATCCCGCCACGGCGCGCGAAATCCGTGCGAAGATCCGCCACTTCGCGCTGCGCGGACAAGGCGGCGTGCTCTGGACGTCGCACAACATGTACGAAGTCGAAGACGTCTGCGATCGAGTCCTGTTTCTTTCCCACGGTAAAATCCTGCTGGAGGGCGATCCCAAAGCCTTGCCGCGCGAACATGGCAAACAGACGCTTGAGGATTTATTCGTCGCCGTGGCTCGCGAGCCCTTGACGCTTCAGGATTGACGCATGTATTCCAACCGCGCCGCCGCCATCGTTCTTCGCCAGTTTTATTTGCTTGTGGGAAGCCCGGCGCGCGTTGTGCCTCTGTTCGCCTGGGTGGCCATCGACATCGTGCTGTGGGGATTCATTACGCGTTATCTCAATACCGTCGCGGCCCCGGGCTTCAACTTCGTCCCGGCGATATTAGGCGCGGTGCTGCTGTGGGATTTCATGGTGCGCGTGATGCAAGGCATCACGACCACGTTTTTCGAAGACGTCTGGACGCGCAATTTCCTGAATTTTTTCGGAACCCCTCTGACCATTTCCGAATATGTCCTGGGCCTGGTCCTTTCGAGCGTCGCGACCAGCTCCGTCGGACTCGTGGTGATGCTCGTGCTGGCGTCAGCGGCCTTCGGACTTCACTTTCTCGCCTATGGATTCATGTTGGCGCCGTTTCTTCTTGTGTTGTTCCTGTTCGGGATTTCTTTGGGGATCGCGGGTTGCGCGATCGTGCTTCGGTTGGGGCCGGTAGCCGAATGGTTCATCTGGCCGATCCCGGCATTACTCTCGCCCTTCGCCGGAGTTTTCTATCCTCTGTCGACGCTCCCGCAGTGGATGCGCTATATCTCGCGCCTGCTCCCCGCTTCCTACGTCTTTGAAGGCATGCGCGCGGTCGTTTCCTCCCGAACCATGCCCCCGCATCCATTGTTATGGGGCTTCGGCCTAGCCGCGTTGTATATCGTCCTCGCCGGGCGATTCTTCGCCTACATTTTCCATCATGCCGTCCGCCATGGTTTGATCGCCCGTTATAGCGCGGAGAGCGTAAGTTGAGAACCTCCGCGCGCGCCTTAGGGGTTACCCAATGGCGTCACCAAATGTGGAACGCAACCACGTTCAGCGAGCCGGGCGACTTGCCGAAAATTCGATTGTGCAGCACCACTTGGAAGTTCTTTCTAGTCCAGTCCGATGGCGCCGCACTGGAAAAGGCTTCAAAGAGGCGGTCGTCGGCGAGGAACTCGACCGCCGCCTGCGTGTCGCGGGGATCCAGACCCGCGACCAGCAGGATGGGGTGGCGTGTGTCCGTACTCAACAGCCGCGTGATGAGGGAATAGCCCTCGGTTGGCTCGGATGCGTTTGGCGCGCGGGGAGGGCTCCAGCGGCGGCCTTGGTTTTGCGAGTCCACAACGGCTTTGCCTTGCTCGCTGCGTTCGATTCGAAAGCGCTGGGTTCGCATCAACTCGTCCGACCAGCGGGTAGATCCCAACAGGATTGCCGCGGAACTCTTCAGGTCCGAAAATGAAACGTCGCTGCCAAACTTCAACTGGAAGGTCTGGCGCCGCAAGGCCAGTTGCTCGGCGAATCGGGCCGCGCCCAGCGCGCCGCCGGTGCCTACGAACGGGCTTTCCAAACCTGTGCGATCGTCAAAGCTCCTTTCCCGGAACATCCCGTTCAAGGTAGCCAAAGAAATGAGCACCGGCTTGTCCGGATTCAGGAACGGCTGCCAGAGACGATCGAGAGAAGAAGTCCGGTGGCTCAGCCGGTTCAGCAGAACAGCGCCGGCCAACACGACGGCCAGAGCGCCCAGCGCCGCGAGCTGGCGCGGGCGCACCAAAGAGCGCCCTGCCGGCTGGCTCATTGGATCGCGGGCGGGCGCGGGCGGCTCCTCGCTAACCTCCGGATCGATGTGAAAAATCGGCTGGTAGCTGCCCAGAGGCAGCTCCAAGTGCACCCCGCTGTTCAGACCCGCGGCGTAGGCCTGGGCGAGGCGCTTGCGAATCTCGCCGCCCGTCACTCGCACGATCGAGGCGCTGTGAGCGTCGAAATCGCTGCTTCGCCCAAAGACATCCACCGCGATATTGCGTTCCTTTATCGCCGCCCCGCGGCCCGCCAGGGTTTCCTCAACCACATAACGCAGGAACGCCCGTCGCCGGCGGCTTCCCACAAACGCAGGCGTCGCGAGCAGCTCATCCAGGTGAGCCAGAATCCTCAGCCGTTGTTGTTCCGTGAAAGAGTCAGACTTTTCGAGAACCGGCATAGATCGCCCAAGCCCCATTTTGCAAAGTCTACCATTTCGAAATCTTCCAAACGTTCCATCCCAGACGAATTAACGGCTCTTTTAACATCGCGCCAACCGGCAGATGCTTAAGCGCATCCTGCCCAAGCGCGCTTTAACTTCCCATCTAACACATCAAACCTAGACGGAAACGGCAATAGCACCGTAGGATTGTGCAACATGAGGAGAATTCCATTACTAGCTGTGTTGCTTTTGTGCGCTTCCGCCGGGTTTGGGCAAACGGGGTTGGCCACCGTAACCGGAACGATAACGGACTCCGCGGGGGCGGTCGTCCCAAATGCGCCTGTGGAACTCCGGAATCTGGAAACCGGAGTCGTCTTCAAGGCGGCGAGCTCTGGCGCGGGGAACTTCACGGTCGGCGAGTTGCCGGTGGGCGACTACGACCTCACGATCAGCGTGTCCGGCTTCAAAAAGTACTTCCACGCGGGGTTTCACTTGTCGGCGGAGCAGACGATGCGCGAAGACGTGGCCCTTCAAGTGGGCCAAGTCTCGGACGCGGTCACGGTAACGACCGACTCCTCCCTCCTGAGAACCGAGTCGAGCGAGCTGGTGCATAACATCACTCTTTCGGAGTTGGACAACCTGCCCCTTTTGCCGATCGGTTCCACGAACTCGGGTTTTCGCGACCCTTTGGCAGCCGTGCGCCTGGCTCCCGGCGTCCGGTATACTTCTGCGGCGCTCGCGACCACCACGGTGGTCATTAATGGAACCCCCGCCAACACATACCAGATGCGCCTGGACGGCGCGACGCAGAGTCCCACCAGTTCGCGCCTGTTGGGGGCCACCATGCAGACGCAGCCCTCGGTGGACGCGATTCAGGAGGTCGCCATTCTCACCAGCAACTTCGCGCCGGAATTCGGCACGGCCGGCGGCGCGATGATCAATATGGTGACTAAAAGCGGCTCTAACCAATTTCACGGCAGCGTTTACGATTACGCGGTCAATGAAGCCCTGAACGCCCACCAGCCTTACACCGGACTGCGCAACAAGATCCGCCAACACGACTGGGGAGTAACCTTCGGCGGGCCGGTTTGGATCCCGAAGGTCTACAACGGCAAGAACAAGACATTCTTCTTCTTCAGCTTCGAGCAGTACCGCGAAAAGAAGATCATCAGAACCGCTTCGAGCACGGTTCCCATCGACGCTTATCGCCAAGGCGATTTCACCAACCTGATTACGCAGGAAAACCGGCTGGTCGCAACAGCGGCCGGTTCCTACAAGGACCCGCTCGGGCGCACCATCGCCAGCGGCACAATCTTCGACCCAGCCTCGGAGCGTACGGTTGGAACCAGCATTGTCCGCGATCCTTTTCCGAATAACATCATCTCGCCCACGCGTTTCGATCCGGTTGCTGTAAAAATCCTCCAGCTTGTTCCGGAACCGTTCGGCCCGAACTCCGCCAACCAGGCGGGGAGCAACTATCAGGCGCCCTATGACCAGAGCCGAATCTCCGAAATCCCCTCCATTAAGGTCGACCAAGTCTTGGGACCTAAGATGCGCATGTCCGTCTACCTGCAGAGTACGAGCACCAGTACGCCCCGGACGACCACCGGAGCCGACAACCTTCCGGACACCATTACCGGCTCATCCATCGCCGCCAACTCCGGCAGAAGTGCGCGCGTCAACTTCGACTACACGGCGACCGCGCGGCTCCTGGTCCATTGGGGAGTCAATTGGAACGACTCCGACTTCCTGCTTCGAAGCCCGGCCTATCCTTACAATGCCGCGCAACAACTGGGTTTGAGCGGGCAGACCGCGGCCCGCGACTTTCCCATTATTAATACAAATGTGTCCAGCGCGGCGCTGGGCGGGATGAGTAACCTGGGCGCCACATCGGATCAGCGTTTTTTCGAGCGCCGGCCTTTGGTCAACGCTTCCGGGACCTACGTGCACGGGCGCCATACTTTCAAACTCGGGGTCGAAATCCGCCAGGAGAAGTTCCCCAATTACGACTTTGGAACCTCCGCTGGAAGCTACACGACGGGCGCCAGTTATACCGGGCAGACCTCACTGCAAGGGACGACGGTGGCCACGGGCTTCACGGGATTCGGCTTCGCGTCTTTTTTGCTGGGCGGCATAACCGCCGCCCAGCTTAACGCGCCTCTTGCGGCGAGCACATCGAAGTACGAGACGTCCCTGTATGCGCAAGACAGTTGGAAAGCCAGTCGCAAATTGACTTTCGACTATGGCTTGCGTTGGGACTACGGAACTTACGCACGCGAACAATACGGGCGCTACTCGACCTTTTCTCCCGACGTACCGAATCCGTCGGCGGGAGGCAGACTTGGCGCGAGGAAGTATGAGGCGGTCTGCCACTGCAACTTCGCCAACAACTATCCCTATGCCATAGGGCCGCGTCTCGGGTTGGCCTATCAGATCCATCGCAAGACCGTGATGCGGGCCGGCATCGGCGTCGTCTACAATGCCACCTCTACCGCCGCGGGCGGCTCCGTGAATGCGGCGTTCTCCACTACTCCGGCCTTCGATGAGAATATCGGACTGCTTCGGACAGGTATGCCGCCCAGCGTCAACGCTGTTTGGCCGACATTCGACCCCGCGGCAGGTCAGTCGCCGGGTAGCGTCGTCGCGGCCATCGCGGCCCTCGATCCGAACTCGGGCCGGCCGGCGCGGCTGCTGCAATGGAATATCACGATGCAACGCGAGATCAACCGCGATCTCGCCGTGGAGGCGGGCTATGTGGGCAACCGAGGCGTCTGGTGGGAGGCCAACAGCCTGGTCGCGCTCAACGCGATCAGCGAGCCCCTCCTGCGCTCTCTAGGATTCAATGATTTCACTAGTGCAACCGACTCAGCGCTGCTCACCACGACCATCGCGAACCTGACTGCCGCCCAGAAAACTATCCTGGCTTCTCGCGGGGTTAGCCTGACGCCCTATTCCAACTTTCCGGCCACCCAGACCGTCCGGCAGGCGCTCTCGCCCTTTCCTCAGTACTTGGGTCTGATGAACCCGTCGGGCGCGCCGCTGGGCAAGAATTGGTATGACTCGCTTCAGATCACGGTAAACAAGCGTTTCAGCCGCGGCTTGACGGCCAACTTGAACTACAACTTCTCCAAGACTCTCGAGCTGATGAGTTCGCCGGATGTCTTCAACCGCCAACTCGGCAAAAACCTTGGCGCTTTTGATCTTCCTCAGCAACTCCGGCTGACGGCCCAGTATCAAACGCCCCGCATCAAATCCAATAAGCCGGTCCTGTCGAACAAAATCGTCTCCTACTTTTTATCGGGATGGGGCACGGCCTGGTACTTGAATTACCAGAGCGCCCCGCTGGTGGGCCTACCCGCGAGCGCGGGCACGCTGCCGATCAGTAACTTCCTCGGGCGCGGACCGGGTCCCGCGCAGTTGATGGCCGGCCCGGATGATGGCTTTATGAACCCCTGGTCCGTGGATTGGTACGACAACAGCGGCAAGCACCACACCGACCCGCTGGATATCAACTGCCATTGCTTTGACCCCACGAAGACCGTCGTGCTGAACCCTGCCGTGTGGCAAAACGTTCCGAACGGCCAGTGGGCGGCGAACCAGAGCTCCATTCGCTTTTTCCGCGGCATGCGTGTCCCGGTGGAGAACGCCAACGTCAGCCGCGAATTCCGGTTTAAGGAGGGGATCCGTCTGAACATTCGCGCGGAGTTCACCAACATTTTTAACCGCCTTCAATACCCGGGCATCAACTTGGGGAATTTCGCGAACGCACCCACGAAATTCACCACGGGCGCCAATGCCGGCCTGTATAGCGGCGGCTTTGGAACCATCGTTCCGGAAACTGGCACCTCGGGCCAGCGAGCCGGCACAATCGTCGCCCGGCTTACGTTTTAGGCGAGCGGGCCGGCGCAGACGAGTCTATTGGATCGCTCTGACGCTGGCAGGAGTGGTGTTTTCGCAGGCGATCGTCTCGTTGACCCCGCTCGCGCCGAGTTTGGCGCAGGCATTCGTGGTCGCCGTGCGGCGAGCGAACTCCTCGCTCGCCCCGGCCGCCGTGCTGCAAGCGGAGCCTCCATTGAACGAGATGCAGACCTCGACTTTGTGCTTACCCAATCGCAGGGAAGAATATACGATGTAGCCGAGTACGAGGGCGGCGAAAACGATTCCAATCAGAACGGGCTTGCTCATGCGAATTCGGCGAAGAAGCATCCCATGCCGCGAAACTTGGCGTAGCGCTCGCGAATGAGCTGGTCGGGGCTCATCTGGCTCAGGGCCGCCAGCGCGTCGCGCAGGGTCTGGCGCAGCGCCTCGGCGCTGCGGTCGGGGTCGGCATGCGCCCCCTCGCCAGGCTCAGGCACGATTCCATCGATCAGCCCAAGCTGAAGCAAATCCTGCGCGGTCATCTTCAGCGCCTCCGCGGCGTCGGCCGCCCGGCCGGAATCGCGATAAATGATCGCGGCGCAGCTTTCCGGCGAGATTACGCTGTAGACCGCGTTCTCTAGCATGTAGACGCGGTTTCCGACGCCCAGGCCAAGAGCTCCTCCGCTGCCGCCCTCCCCGATCACCACCGTGACAACGGGAACCGGCAGCCGCGACATCTCGCGCAAGTTCTGGGCGATCGCCTGCGCTTGCCCGCGTTGTTCCGCATCGATGCCTGGGTAAGCTCCGGGCGTATCCAGGAACGTGATGATGGGGCGCGAGAACTTCGCCGCCAGCTCCATCAGACGCATCGCTTTGCGATAGCCTTCGGGCTTCGGCATCCCGAAATTGCGCAGAAGCTTCTGCTTGGTATCCCGGCCCTTTTGCTGGCCGATGAGCATGACCGCGCGATCTTCCAGCCAGCCCATGCCAGCCACAATGGAGCGATCGTCGGCGAAAGCGCGATCGCCATGCAATTCCTCGAAATTGGCGAAGATGCGTTGAATGAAGTCCAGCGTATGCGGCCGCAGGGGATGACGCGCAAGCTGCACCCGTTCCCAGCTCGGGTTGGCGGCGGGCGGCGGCGTTGGACTCACGCTCATGCTTCAGGATATCGTCTCAGAAAGTATGCCTGTACTCCAGGCGCAGCAGGTCGAGATACCAGCCGATGCCGGTAAGCTGGCGGCCATAACCCGCGTACAACGAGTCGTGCGGGTTGGTGAAAATGCGGGCTGGCCCATGGCGGCGCGCGTCTCCGAGTTTCATCTGCCGGGGCGCTCTTTCGGCTCTACAAGAACTCCTTCGCGGATGGCGTCGGTCGGGTTCAGCACGACCGAGTCCATGGCTTCGAGGCCGGAAGTGGCTTCGACTTCCGAGCCGAAGTCGCGGCCGAGCACGAGCTTGCGCATATGAACGCGATGCTCGGCGTCCACCACCGCGGCGAAGACGCCTTCGGTGCGGAAGATCAGTGCGTCGCCTGGGACCCTCAGCACATTGACGGTATGTGGAAGACGGAAACGCACGGTGGCGTACATGCCGGGCAAAAGCGTTCCGCTTGAGTTGTCCACTTCCAGGATGGTTAACATGGTGCGGGAAGAGGGATCGACGGCGCTGGCGGCGCTTTTGACGCGAGCGGGAAACTTGCGCCCAGGAAACTCCTCTACGGTCAAGTCCGCGGTTTGATTTAAGCGGATCACGGGAGCATAGCTCTGCGGCACGTTGACGAAAATGCGCAGCGTCTGGAGCTGGGAGATGCGCAGAATTTCATGCGTGGCGGTGCTGCTGCCGGAACTGACGAGAGTGCCGACGTCGGAGGCGGCGGTGTTGCGGTAAGTCACCACTCCATCGAAAGGAGCCTCAATGCGGGCGAAATTTTTTTGCTCGATCAGCCGCTTTAGATTGGCGTCGTTTGCGTTGATCACGTCCTGCTGCGCGCGAATGTTTTCTTCGGCGGCGTGGACATTGGCCTGTCCATTTTCCAAGCCGGCTTGCGCGGTGTCGTTATCCTGCTTGGACATGACGCCTTGATCGGCGAGAGCTTTCGTTCGTTCGGCCGTTATGCGCGCCAGCTTGAGGCTGCTTTGCGCGGCTTGCAAATTAGCCTGCAATTGAGCCAAAGCAGCGCGCGATTGGCCCAGAGTCGCGCGCGCCTGCGCGATCTGCTGGTCCAGGTCAGGCGTGTCTAGCTCAAACAGGAGCTGCCCTTGCTTCACGCGGTCGCCCAAGTCTACGTTGCGCTGCTTGATATAGCCGTCGGTGCGCGCATAGACAGGCGTTTCCACCAGCGCCATCGTCTGACCGGGGAGCTCGACGGTGGCCTCCGAAGCGGCCATGCGCACGCGCGCGACGTTCACCACCGGCGTTCCGGCGGCAGCGCGTTCGCCGACGCTTGCCGCCAGGGCGCGTTGTTGAGTCTTTCGTTGGGAAAGCTCGTAAAAGATGCCGGCGCCCAGCGCAATTCCGGCCAGCAACAGCAAGATCAGGAAACCGTGATGCGACTTGCTCTTAGCTGGCGGCAGGAGTTCGGGAGCCAGCTCGGGTTGAATTTGTGGATTCGCCGCCATTGCTTTCTAATTCACGCAAAATGCGCGAATGGCAGCGCCTGTTGCGCGCTCATGCCAGTTCCGTCTCCTGTCCCTCATCCAGGCGGTCAAATCTCTTGGGCTCGGCCCTGCGCAAAAGGCTGTAGACGACGGGAACGACAAAGAGAGTAGCCACGGTAGCCAATATCAATCCTCCGATCACGGCGCGCCCGAGGGGAGCGTTCTGCTCTCCGCCCTCGCCCAGCCCCAAAGCCATGGGAATCATTCCGGCGAGCATCGCCATGGCCGTCATCACGACGGGGCGGAGACGCGTACGGCCAGCTTGATAGGCCGCGGTCAGGGCGTCCGCCCCTTGACGCCGCAGGTCGTTGGCGAACGTCACAAGCAGAATGCTGTTCGCAGTGCCGACGCCAATGCTCATGATAGCGCCCATCAGCGCTGGAACGCTAATGGTGGTGCGGCTGAAGAACAGCATAAGCAAAATGCCGGTTAAAGCTCCGGGAATCGCCATCAGGATAATAAACGGATCGGTCCAGGATTGAAAATTGATCACCATCACGAAATAAACGAGAATGATGGCGAAAACCAGCCCGTAAGCCATGCCGCGAAACGAATTGCGCATGGTTTCCACTTGACCGCGCGTGTCAATATAGCTTCCCGGAGGCAGCTTGTGGTTGAATTCGGCGATCACTTGATCGACATCCGCCGCCACGCTTCCCAAGTCCCGGTCTGAGACGTTGGCGTAAACGTCGAACACGGGCTGCACATTGTAGTGGCTGACCACGGCCGCGGTCTGGCCGCGCTTAACCCGCGCGACGTTGCTCAGCAGCTGCGTAGAAGATCCGGCGGGCGCGGAAATAGGGGTACTCAAAATAGCTTCGGGAGAGTCCACGCGATACGTAGGCGTTTGCACAGTGACGGTATAGTCGACGCCGTTGGCCGGATTGATCCACCAGTTCGCGGCGGTTTGGAACGAGCCGCTGAGCGAGGTGAGCATCCCGTTGGCGACGTCTTTTTGGGTAAATCCGAGCACGCTGGCGCGATCGCGATCCACGTCGACTCGCATCAAGGGGACGTCGCGCACCTGATGAACGTGCACGTCCGCGGTTCCGGGGATTTCCGCTAACCGCGCGGACATTTCCGTAGCAAGTTGGAAATCCTTGTCCATATTCCGCAGCGGGCCGCCGATTTGGACGTCTATGGGCGCAGGCAGCCCGAAATTCAGTATTTGACTCACAATGTCCGCCGACTGAAAAAAGAAAGTCAGATCCGGAAATTCGCGCGGCAATCGGGCGCGCATCTGGCGAATGTATTCCCAGGTGGAGCGGTGCTCGCCCGGCCGGAGAGAAACCAGAATTTCTCCGTCGAATGTGCCCAGGGTGGTGCTGTCGCCGAAGGTCAAGTTAAATCCGCTGGTGGGGAGGCCGATGTTATCGAGAATATCGGCCAGTTCGTTGGCGGGAACAATTTGGCGGATGGCGCGCTCCACCTGAACAAACCGCTGCTCGGTTTCTTCCACGCGCGTTCCCGCGGGGGTGCGAACATGCAAACGGATTTGGCCGGCGTCCACGCGGGGAAAGAAATCGCTGCCCACATAGGAATACAACGCGAAGCTCGCTCCAGAGAGGATTACGAAGCAGGCTAGCACCAGGGCGCGGTGATGCAGAGCCGATTCCAAGAGGCCTGAATAAGCTCCCCGCAACCTTTCAAAGCCTTTTTGAAAGCCATGATGCAAGCGCCACAGCCAGCCGCCGTCCTCGGCCTCCGCGTGGCCCTCCGGACCGCGATACAGCCGCAACTCGGCGGGCATCAGGAAGCGGATCATGGTGGGGATGAGGGTGCGGGATAACAAATAGGATGCCGCCATGGCGAGCGCTACGGCCATCGCCAGGGGAGTGAATAGATATTTCGCGGTTCCCGTAAGGAAAGCGACTGGCACGAATACAATGCAAATACAAAGCGTGGAGACAAAAGCCGGGACGGCGATCTGCTGCGCGCCATCCAGAATGGCCGTGACAATTCCTTTGCCCATTCCCAAATTGCGGTGAATATTTTCAATCTCTACGGTGGCGTCGTCCACCAGGATGCCCACGGCCAGCGCCAAGCCGCCGAGCGTCATAATATTGATCGTCTCGCCCAGTGCGTAAAGAATGGCCAGTGACGTAAAGATGGAGAGCGGAATAGAAATGCAGACGATCAAGGTGCTGCGCCAGCTTCCCAAAAACAGCAGAATCATCAAGCCGGTGAGGGCCGCGGCGGCCAAAGCCTCCCGGATAACATCCTGGATCGCCGCGCGCACAAAAATGGATTGATCGAATAAGGTGCGAATTTCAAGCCCCGCGGGCAGAGTGGGGAGAATGCGCGGCAAGGCGTTTTTGATCCGCCGCACGATTTCGATCGTGGAGACTCCGCCGTTTTTCAGCGCCGTGAGGAGAGCGCCGCGCTCTCCGTTGTGGCGCACGATATTGGTTTGCACCAGATAGCCGTCGCGCACCTGCGCCACGTCGTTCATGTAAATGGTGCCGCCGTTTACCGTTTTGATGGGAAGGCGGTTAAACGCCTCCACGATCTGCGGGGTGTTGTTCATCTCCACGCGGAATTCACGCGAACCGATTTTGGCGCTGCCCGCAGGGAGAATCACGCTCTGCGCATTCAGCGCGTTGGAGACGTCGGCCGCCGAAAGGCCGCGCGCGTAAAGCTCTTTGGGATCGATGTCCACCATGATCTGGCGCTGCTTGCCGCCGTAGGGAGGGGGAACGCTGGCGCCTTGGATCGTCGCAAGCTGAGTGCGGATGAAGTTTGAGCCGAGGTCGTAAATCTCCTGCTCACTCATCGTTTCGCTGGATAGCCCCAGTTGCAGAATAGGGACCGTCGCGGCATTGTATCGAAGAATATTGGGCGGCCGCGAGCCTTGCGGCATGAAGCCCAATTGCGTATTGGTTTGCGCGGTGATCTGGGCGATGGCGGCCTCGATTTGCGCGCCCGGATGAAAGTAAATGCGGATGATCGAAATTCCAGCAAGCGTCTGCGACTCGATGCGCTCGATATCGTTGACCGTCGTGGTCATTCCGCGCTCGCTCCTCGTCGTTACGATATCCGCCATCTCGTCCGGCGAAAGCCCGTTGTACTGCCACACCACGCTCACAATCGGGATGTTGATTTCCGGGAAAATATCGGCGGGCATGCGCGCAATCGCCAGGCCTCCGGCCAGCACGATGGCCAGCGCCATCACGACAAACGTATACGGGCGGCGCAGCGCCAGCCTGACGATCCACATACAGAGACTATTTTCATTTAATCGTGCGCAAGGGAGAAGAGTCTAGTGCCGACCGATGGCGGCGGCACTGGCCATCCGGCATATGGCCGGAGTTATATGTGCGCACGACTCGAACGAGTGGTGCGCGACTGGTTAGCGCTTGCTTTGCGCGAACGTCAGGTTGTCGGAAAAGAAGGGCAGCACGTTCGCTTCAAAACGCTCTTTCACGTGATTGGTGTGGTCGCCCTCGTAGCTTTGAAATGTGTGCGCGATGCCCAGGCGCGTGAAAAGCTCATCCATCTGTTGGTTGGAGGCGAACAAGCCGTCCTGCAAACCGCAGTCCCCCGCAATGGCGTGATATTTCTTAAGGTTCGTCGCGTACTGATCGATCATGGCCAGAGGTGAATTGGCCACCCACTTGGCGGCGATAGCCGGCTGAAGCTCGCCGTCTTTGGTCGGCAAATCGAAAAAGTCCGGCGGATTTTGAGGATTGGGGGACCAGGCGGCAGCCTCGGCTGCTTGTACGTTGCCGAAAGCTCCGCCTTTGCCTTTGCCCTTGCCGGCATTTGGCGGCGGCGCCTGCTTGGCTGGCTGCTTCGAAGCGGCCTGTCCGCGGCCGGCGCCAGGATTGTTTAACAGGCAGCAGGCACTCATAATGTACAGGCTGGAAAAGACGTCCGGCCGCTTCATTCCGATGCGGACGGTTCCATATCCGCCCATGGAATGGCCGGCCAGCCCGCGGCTCATGCGAGTGGCGAGCGTGCGATAGTGCGAGTCGATATAGGAGACCAAGTCCTCCGCGATAAAAGTTTCCCAGTCGCCGGTGACCGGCGAGTTGGAATACATGCTGCCGCTGTATTTTGTGAATGCGTCCGGGCTTACCAGAATCATTTCTTTCGCCGTACCCTGCGCGGCGTCTTTATCGGCGGCGTCGGGGAGATTGATAAAGGGAACCCAGCGCTCGCCCGTCAAACCATAGCCATGAAGCAAATACACGACGGGAAAGCGCCGGTTTTTCTGAGTCGAGTAACTGGGGGGAAGGTAAACGAATACGGTCCGGTCCGGCGAGTCGCCTTCAAGATTTCCTTCGAGCGATTTTCCATGAACGGTAATCTTCTCGACGGCGCCCTTCTTCACAGCGGACGAAGCGGGCAAACTGGCGTTCTGGGAGAAGACCGATGTGGCCGTCACGGCCGCGAGCGTGAACCATGTGGCGTAGAGTTTCATGAGTCTCCCTTCTTCGAAATCGGGTACTATTTTATACCCGATTCGGCGGCCGGAAATCCGCTCTCGTCGCGGGGACTAGCGGCCTTCCGGCGGCGGGCCGCCGGCATATTGAGAAAGAAAACGACCCAGGCGAGAAGGCTCAAGGCGCCCGATGGCCATAAGATTTCCGGCTTGAAAAGCATGACGATCCTGTGTTTGCCGGGCGGCGCAATCATGCCGCGAAAGGCCACGTCTGTATAGAAAAGCTGCGTTTTTACGCCGTCCACGTATGCTTTCCAGCCGGGATAATTGGCGTCGGCAGCGACAAGAAAGGCGCGTTCGGGGGAGCTCAACTCAAGTTCGATGCGCTCGGGCGAATAGGACAGGACTCTGATCGAACCTTGCGACCATACAGGCGGCGGATGCAGGTCCGCGGACGACTCAACCACTGCCTCCTCGTGCGGGTTGAAGTCTGGCTGCTTCAGCCGCGCCGCGGCGGCCTCCAGAGTGCTGGCCAGGCGAATATGAGGCACAAGGAAGAAACGCGGCAAGACCGTCTCATTCTCATAAACCAAATGACCGGGCAGTCGCGCAATCAGGCGCAATTTGCCTCCGAGCATGGAGCCGGAGAGCTCCCAAGGGGAAAGTATGTATCGCGCGTTGAGCAGATCGAGCACCTGAGAACTGGGAATCTCGGCTGGATAGCTGGAGCCCCAGCGCGCCCCGTGAGCGAACGCGAGCCTGACTTGAATGATCCGCTCAAGCGCTAGCGGGTCGTGCCCGTCGGCGGTTGGGACGCGAGTGATCGGACTCATCACCGCCCAGTCGAGCAGAGCTCGGTCGTTCACATCGATACGCCACGGAGGAATCGAACTCCACGAGAGTGCGCGGATCTGTTTGAGCAACAGAGCGCTCCCCTTAAAGCTGTCTTGCGTGACGCCAGGTTCAGAGGCTAGAGATGCATTGTTCATCGCCCGATTCGAGCTCACCAGGATAAGGTCGGAAGCGATTACGATCACCAGAAGATAAGCGATCCAGTCGCGCTTCATCACCAGGTCGGCTCCCATCGCGGATAAGATGGACACCCCTAGCAGGAAAGCGCACATGGCAAACTCCGGATGAATCCCGATCCTGATACCGGGCGGAAGATGAATGAAGATTTCACGGCCCAGCCAGAAATAGTCGCCAAGCATCCATAGACCACTGAGGAGGGTTACGATCAAAAACGGCGCCGAGCGCCGGCGAAAAGCGCCGACGATAGCGAAGGCGATGCCCAAGATTCCGCAGTAGAAATAACTGAACGTCACATCGCCTGGAGCGGAGTATTTCGTCAAATCGAAGGCATTGAGGTGGTTCGGAAGGAAGAGAGTGATCAAGGCTTTCGGCCAGACGCCGCCTCCGGCGCCGAGGTAATCGGCGCGGTAGTGGGCAATGCTGAGGAACGTCATCTGGATGGTCGGCGCCAGTTGAATGGCCGCCATTGCCGCCGCCAGAGGCAGGGCGAGCAATACATAAGCGAATCTCGCGAAGTCGCCTTTCGAGCGAGCAGGATCTAACGACAGGATGGCGGCGAGAAGGACGCTTGAGACAACAACGACGAAAGCCACTTGAGGCAGTCCGGCGAGCGCCGCCATGCAGACGGCAAGCGCGAGTTTCGCGGCCCAGCGGCGGCCGCCCCCGTCTCGAATGCGCAGCACGCACAGCCACGCGAGAGGCAACCAGGCGGCTCCGCTCACCGCGCCGAGATGTTCTGTTTGGGCCGCGAAAAAGCCGCCGAGCGCATAAACCAATCCTCCTGCGGTGGCCGCGGTCGGCCGGAGTCCTAGCCGTAAAAGAAGCCAGAAAGCGAAGAGACCTGCGGCTATAACATGGAAAACCAATTCCCATTCGAGGATTGAGCGGACGGGAAGTCCCGTTACCGCGCTCACCAGCGCCGATGTCAGGATAGGCGGGTAGAAAGAGGCCGCTTGAATATTGGAAAACACAGGCATGCCCGCGTACATGTACGGATTCCAAAGCGGCCAGCGCCGCTGTCGAAACGCATCTACCATGAGCGTCGCCAAGGGCAGATGCACGCTCCGGAAGTCCCAGGGGAACGTATGGCCCGATTGGAACAGTACGCCGCGGTGGAACAAGAGGACCGCGAAGACGATAGCCAGGACGCCCGCCCAGCCCGGCGATGAGCTGTGCTTAGGCTGGCTCACGGTGCTGATGCTGGGAGGGCTCGGATTTCTGTCTTATTTGTCCGCGACTCCATTCGGATCCTTGCGATGAACAGCGCGAACAGCCCTAATCCGGCGGCCGGCGAAACCGAGCTCCATAGTTGGATCGTAGCGGGGGGCATCGCGGCCCAGCCGCCAACGGCTTCATATTTCGACTTGAGGATCAGGAGCGGGACCTGGTAAATCAAAGCGAAGCAGAGCAGGCTCGCCCCGAACAGCTTCCCGTCACGGCGCTCCGCGCTTTTGATGAGCAGCAGCGCTGCTCCAGGATAATTTAGGATTTGATAGTGCGTCCAGGAGATGGGCGCCGCCACGACGGCGAGCGAGGTCATGGCCAATACAGCCCATCCGAGTTGGCCGGTTCCTAGTTTCCCTCGACAGGAGCGGATCAGAACGAGGATTCCGGCCGCTATAAGGGAGCCGCCGCCGGAGAGCGAAAGAATACGTTCATGGAGGGGCAAATGGATATTCGCGAGGTCGTTTCCGGATAGCCAGCTGGCGGGCAGACCGTGGACCGGCCGCTCGGCCACCCGCAGCAAGCTCGACGGAAGCGACCAACTCAATATCGCAGGAGTGCCCATCCAGAAATTGGCGTTCGGCGGAGCATAGGGACCCGGGAACGAGGTGATTAGGATAAGCCATGGAATCAGGAAAAGCATACAGGCGCCGCCAGCGAGCCATCGAAGAGCGCGCCAATCGCGAGCGAGCATGAACGGCGCCGCGACAAGAGCCGGCATATACTTTAACGCGGCTCCGGCTCCAGCGGCCAAGCCGCGAACTTCGGGGGACCGCGGAAGAGTAAGCACAAGCAGCAGCAATAGCAGCGGCCCTATCTGCCCCAAAGCCAGGCTTTCATTCGCCGCCCCGCCGAAGGCCCACACGACGGCGATGCAGCAAAGCGCGTAGGGTTTCCGGCCGGCGTACCGCCAAAGCATGTACGCCGACGCCAGAAAGAAAGCATGGGACATCGCGAACCATAGCCGCTGGGCCGCGGGGTAGCTGAGCAGAGCGGCCGGCGCGATCAAGAATGCAAAAAGCGGCGGATAGAGATAGCCCGCTACGTGGAAAGGACTCTGATGGACCAAGATCGCCTGGCCGGCGGCGCGGTACACGGAGAAGTCGCTTGGGAAAGGCATCGCGGGCAAAACCAGACGCAAATTGGAGTAGAGGTAGTACAGCGCACAGACCGCGACCACGACCCAGGAAAACAGTTGGCGGAGTTTGGGCCCTCGAACCGCTGCCTGAGTGTCTTCGGGATGCTCCATTTGGACCGGGCGCTCCAACTCCGCTTGAAAATGTTATCTTAAGCCGGAGTTTGTCAATTGGCTAGCAGTAAGCCCTCGAGGAGAATCGAATGGACCTTACAGTTTTGATTCCGGTCCTGGTGGTCTTGATATACCTGGCTTCAAGCATCAAAATATTGGCGGAGTACGAGCGCGGAGTCATTTTTCGGTTGGGCCGCGTTCTGTCCGCGCCGAAAGGCCCCGGCGTGATCCTTGTTTTCGCTCCCATCGACCGGATAGTCCGCGTCCCGCTGCGCATCGAGGCCTTCGAGGTCCCTGCGCAGGACGTCGTGACGCGCGACAACGTGACGGTGAAGGTCAACGCAGTCGTTTACTTTCGGATTGTGGATCCGACGAAAGCGGTCCTGGAAGTCGCCAACTACTTATACGCGACTTCGCAGCTCGCCCAGACGACGCTGCGCAGCGTGCTAGGGGAAGTGGAGCTGGACGAATTGTTGAGCCAACGGGAAAAGCTCAATGTAAAGCTGCAAGGAACCCTCGACCAGCACACCGGCCCATGGGGAGTGAAGGTGACAATGGTGGAGGTAAAGCAAGTGGACCTTCCGGACCAGATGATCCGCGCCATCGCGCGTCAGGCGGAGGCTGAGCGCGAGCGAAGGGCCAAAATCATCCACGCGGAAGGCGAATACGCGGCGGCTCAAAATTTGGAGCGGGCGGCGGAAACCATGGCGCGCCAGCCCATCGCGATTCAGCTACGCTACCTCCAGACGCTGGTGGAGATCGGGTCCGAAAAAAATACGACGGTCGTTTTCCCTTTGCCAATCGATATACTGTCATCCATAGGGCGCCTGTTGAACCGGGCAAGCGGCGGAGATGGGCAGCCAAGCAACGAGATCCCGATGTCGGGAGGTCCGCCAGCGGGCGCGCCTCCCAAGGAATCTTGAGTGAAGAAAAACGAAGACGGCGAAGTTGAACTGATTTTGGGCAACGGCCAGCTTCTGGGCGTGTTTTTCATCGTCGTTATCCTCCTGGCCTTATTTTTCGGAATGGGATACGTGATGGGACGCAATTCCGGTTCCGCCAGCGTGGAAGTCGCCACGGCGCCCAAGCAGGAAGTGAAGCCGCTGGTTGTGGAATCGCCTGTGCCCAAGAATCCGGGAAAGGCAGATGAACCAGCCACCGGCGCGCCGGAGGCCACGTCCTCCACCGCAGTGGATGAAACATCCAAAAGCGAAACGCCGGCAGCGGCTGGAGCCCGGGCAGATCGTCCCTCCGCGGAGCCGGCCGCAAGCAGCGCGCCCAAGGGAGTATATCTTCAGCTTGCCGCCACAACCCGGCACGAAGCCGAACTTGAAGTCGAGGTGTTGCGCAGGAAAGATTTCCACGCCACTTCGATGGAGGTTCCCGAAAAACCCGGCCTTTTCCGGGTTCTGGTAGGCCCCATCGCCGATGGAGGACTCAGCCAGGCTCGCGCGGATTTGCAGGACGCTGGCTTCCCCGGAAAAAGTGCGATTGTGAAGCGATTTTGAGTTTTTCGAACGGTGGGCCAAGCCCGCGCGCCGCATTACAGCAGCCGTTTCTTTCATGCGCCTGGCATATCTTCTTAGCCGATATCCCGCGGTGACGCACACGTTTCTTCTGCGCGAAATTCGGGCGCTGCGGGATTCCGGTTTTGAAATCCACGTCATTTCTATACACGGATCCGACCGCTCCCTTGAGCAGCTCTCGGCGCTAGAAAGGGAGGAGCGCGATAAGACTTACGTAGTGTTGCAGGCCGGGTTGGCTTCGTTGGTGCGCGCTCATCTCGGGGCGATGCTGCGCACTCCGTGGACTTATTTGAAGGGAGCCGCTTATGCTCTGCGGCTGGCCGGCCTGGACCTCCGAAAAATGGTTTCGAACGCAATGTACTTCGGAGAAGCAGTGGTGGTGGGCGCCGAAGCTAGACGCAGGGGAGTGAAGCATTTGCATTCGCATTTTAGTTCAACCGTGGCGCTTATCGCGGCGCGTGTTTTTCCGCTGACTTTTTCCGCAACCATCCACGGCGCGGACGAGTTCGCCGATTCCAAAGGCTACTACCTGCCCCAAAAAGTCGCCGAAGCGAAGTTTCTCTGCGCCATCAGTAAATATTCATGCAGCCAACTGATGCGGATCTCCGAACCGCGGCATTGGGAGAAACTGGAAGTGGCGCCGCTGGGCGTGGATCCAAATGTGTTTTGCCCGCGGCCGCATCGGGATCGCCCGGAGCGCTTGGAAATTCTCACGGTCGGCCGGCTGGCTTCCGCCAAGGGCCAGCACATTCTAATTGCGGCGATTCAACGCCTGGTTCGGCAAGAGCGCCGCTCCATCCGACTGCGGATTGTGGGAGACGGACCAATGCGGTCCGAACTGGAGCGCGAGATCGCCGAACAGGAATTGGAGCACTATGTCCGGCTGGAGGGCGGCGTGGGCCAGGATCGGATTCTGGCCTTCTATCGCGATGCCGACGTGTTTGTCATGAGCAGTTTTGCGGAAGGAGTTCCGGTGGTGCTGATGGAGGCAATGGCGATGGAGATTCCATGCATTGCGACTTGGGTCGCAGGAGTTCCGGAGCTGATTCGCCATGGCGTGGATGGCTGGTTGATCCCGCCATCCGATGCGGAAGCGCTGGCGGCGGCGATCTGCGAATTCATGGACGACTCCGATCTGCGCCGGAGACTAGGAAAGGCGGCGCGGGAACGTGTTGTGGAGAAATTCAATTTGGGCCGCAACGTCGCGTGTTTGGCGGAAATCTTCCGGCGGCGGTTGGACGGACCAAATGCGCGCTGATCCATGTCCAGCGCCCATTCTTCTAATGGCTCGCAGTTTGGGGGCCGGCGGCAGCGAGCGCCAGATGGCGGAGCTGGCAGTCGCTCTCGATCCGGCGGAATTCGCGGTCCATGTAGGCTGCTTTTATGATCATGGGGTTCGCGCGAGCGAGCTAAGAAGCCGCGGAGTGCCGGTCCTGCGCCTGCCGGTCCGATCGTTTCTGAACTTTAGCGCGGCGCGCGGCGCGTGGGTTTTGGGCCGCTACGTCCGCCGGAATCGAATCCAGCTTGTTCATACTTTTGACCTTCCCCTGACCTGCTTCGGCGTGCCTGTATCCCGAGCGTTCGGCGTTCCGTTTGTGCTCTCCAGTCAGCGTGCCCATCGGGCCCTTCACCCGCGCGCCCGCAGCGTGATCCGCCTTACCGATCGAATGGTGGACGGCATCGTGGTCAACTGCGAGGCTATGCGCCGGCACATGGTGGAGGAGGGGGCGTCTCCCGAATTGATCCATGTTTGTCCTAACTGGATTGACACGGCGCGATATCGTCCGCAGCAGAAATTACGACCGGGCGGTCTCGCCGGCGCGGCCTTGATCATAGGGGTAGTCTGCATGCTGCGGCCAGAAAAGGATCTGGAGACGCTGGTGGAGGCGTTCGCCCGGGTGGCTTGCGGCGCTCCCGGTCTAATTCTTCTTGTCGTCGGCAGTGGCCCGATGCTTGGCTCTCTCCAGGATCAGGCTCGGAGGTTGGGCGTCTTGCCTCAATGCGTATTTCAACCCGAGGTCTCCGACGTCACGCCCTGGCTGCGGGAGATCGACATATTCGTTTTGCCTTCCACAACGGAGGCATTGTCGAATTCACTCATGGAAGCCATGGCCTGCGGCTGTTGCCCAATTGCGTCTCGGGTAGGAGGAAATCCGGAGCTGATTGAAGATGGCGTCACCGGTCTTTTGTTTCGGGCGGGCGACGCAGAGGACCTTGCCGGAAAACTTCGGAGCTTGATTGCCGACCAGAGCGCACGTTCCGCTCTCAGCGCCAAGGCCGTCTCGTTTATCCGTGAGCGTTTTGACCACCGAGTCTTGGTCGGGCGGATGGCGGGCGTCTACCGATCTTACTTGTCAGGGGCTTCGCTACGCGGCGCTCCGCAAAGGCGGCTCTGAGATCCCGCTTCCGGCGACCGTGCGTTCAGCGATTCGGATAAGCACAAGCTTCCAACGAGCGAGCCGCCGCGGAGCGGCCGCGATCGCCTTTTCAATCTTCCGATCATCGAATCGGCAGCATTGCCTTATCGCAAGGCCGCACGCCGGAACCGGTCGTTGAGTTTCATCAACGCCAGCGCCGAGCGAGGCGATATGCGGCTGATCCCCAAAGCCGCCGCAACTTTCCATGAGGGACGCAGTCGCTGATATGCGCGCCAATGCTCGCGAGCCGCGCGCCAGCGCATTTGCAGGAGGGCTTCCCGGGCAAGCGCGAATTCGATATCGGCGCGAAAGCCGTTCCGTCTATCCTGCACCAGGCGCGAAAGCCCGGGGTGGCGGGCGAATTGAGAATCGAGCTTTTCGAAAACTTCCAACGCCGCACGGGCCATCGCGACGCCATCAGCCGACAGGCTGTCGTTGCGCCGCCGGTAGCGAAACAACGGCTCGGGGTTGACCAAGATCCGCTCGCCGGCCAAGAGCAGCCGGAGATAAAGGTCATGATCCTCTGTTCTCTTTAAGGATTCGTCGAACCCGCCGATGCGCTCAATCGAGGCGCGCTTCACCGTGCAACAATAGTTTAAATTGCTACGTCCCATCACTACGTCCGTTAGCGTAACCGGGCCGAGCTGGTGCCCTGGGATAGCCGACAGACGTTTTCCGCTCAGCGGAGTGTCGCCGAAGATGAATCCGTCGGGAAAAGCCGCGGCGGCGTCTGGTTCGCGGCCAAGCAAAACGAGCTGAGAGTTCAAATAATTCGGCAGCCAGATATCGTCCGCATCGAGAAAGGCCACCCATTTCCCCCGCGCGGCGGCGATTCCCGCGTTGCGCGCGCTGGAAAGGCCTCCATTGGTTTTTCGGAGGTATCGGAGGCGCGTGTCCGAATAGGAGGCGAGAACCGACTCGAGCGCCCCGCCGTCGGGAGAGCCGTCATTGACGACAATAGCTTCGAAGTCAGGAAAGCTCTGCGCAAAAATGGAGTCGAGGGCTTCGCGAATATAGCCCGCGGCATTGTACGCCGGGATTATTGCGCTCACCAAAGGCTGCGCCATCTCTTCCATCACGCCAATGGGCTGCCCGCAGGCGCGGGAACAGGTTCTATCGAGCCCCGAAGCAACAAGATGTGCTTGACCCGCGCGCGGTCCTCATCTTTAAGAATAAAAAGATATGCCGCCAACAGATACGCGCCGCCCAGCGGAGCCGCGAACAAAACCAATCGGATCCAGGAGCCCGGCGTCACCCAGTGGGAAGCGCCGAATGCTGCGCTGCCGAGAATGAGAGCCGCCGTGAGAGCGCCCGCCATCTTTCCGGCGAAGACGTTTTCGCGCCGCTCCATCACGCGCGCGGCATAAGCGGACAACAGCGCGCTTCGTCCCAGCGACACGGCCGCGCCCGCCAGCGCGATGCCGAATAAACCGAGCCGGAATTGGCGCGTCAACAGCGTTGCAGCTCCAACATAGGCGATTCCTGAAGCGAGACTCAGCAGACCGGGAACCCGCACCTTATTCGCGGCGATCGTAATCGATCCCAAATGCATCTGGGCGGCCTCCAGCGAAAGCGGTATCAGCAGCAGCCAAGTAAGCGGCGCGTACGCCACGAACGAACGTCCAAGCCATGTCCCCAACAGCGGACCGCTAAAACCACACAATAGCCCGATCGGGAGAGCAATCAACAGGCCCATAAGTTTCGCGGCCTGTCCCGATACCCGTAGCAGGCTGTCCATTTCGCGCCGGGCGTGAAAGACAATCAGCGGGGGACCAAGCACCCCCGCGACCATCATCGCCACCATGCGGAGGAGCGAAAGCCACTGGACCAGGGGAGCATAATGTCCCCCCGCATCCGGTCCCAGCAAAACATTCACCAGGATCAGGTCCATGTTCAGAAACAAGACGCTTCCCACTTGATACACCAATAACCAGCCGCCCATTTGTCCCAACTCGGCCAGCTTGGAGCGGTCGAAGTCGGAAGCGCGCAGTCGCAGGCTCGGGGCGAGTTTCCAACACGCGGCTATGTTCGCCGCGAGTCCGAAAACCCCGGCGCAAGCAAAGGCTATTCCCACTTGCCACAACGCGGGCTGCCACACGGTGAAAAATAGAACGATCAGGCCAACGCGCAAGATCGACGTCGCGCCCTCGATCAGATACTGTATTTCAAAGCGGTTCGAGACCCAAATGGAAGACGCGAAAACATTCGAGATCGTCGATAAGAGAAAGGTCCCGGCGATAGCGATGAACAAGCCCTGCGAGGCTCGTTCCTGCCCCAGGGGCATTTTAAACAGAATTGGAAAGAGTGTAAGGCCGAAGCTGGCGGAAAGCGAGAACAGTGCGACAGCGATCGCCGCCGCCGCGGCCAGAAACGTGTTGAAGTGCCGATTGGCGCTAACCGCGTCCCCGCGAGCCAAGTCCGCCACAATGAATCGGGCAACGCTGCTTGCGATGATCGTAGTTACGATCGTCAGATAGTTTGTGATGGAGCCGGCCAGCGGCACCAGGCCGTACACCGTCACGCCTAGGCGCCGGATCATATAGGGCGTGTACCACAGCCCCAACAGAAGCCCTAGGGAGAGCGATCCAAGACCGCTCGCCACATTAATCGCGAACCGCCGGTGAGTAGAGGCTCCGATCATTCCAAGTTACACACTACCAGGAATTCTAAACCGCGCCATTAGCCCCGCGGCTATCAAATTGTTACATAAACTTCGCGAGCCTTAGAAGCCCGCAACTTCATGACGCGCGTAAACTGTCCAGGCCAAAATCCTCTATAATCGAACCGCGATGGGGGTTCGTGGCGCCGTGAAATGGTATTATTCCAGATTTGGATTTTGGGGCGTTTTAGCAGCAGGCGCACATCGAGTGTTCGGGCATCCCAAAGAGCTTAGCGTACGTCCCCGGGGCTTTCGAAGCCCCATACGCCTCCGCATAAAAACCACCGATTCTATAACGTACGAGCAGGTTCTATTGGAAGCGGAGTATGCCTTTGACTTGCCCTTTTCACCAAAGATCATTATCGACGCCGGGGCCAACATCGGCATGGCCTCGATCTATTTCGCCCGCCGATACCCGGAAGCGAAGATTTTCGCGATAGAACCGGAAACCTCCAACTTTGCGCTTCTCGTTAAAAATACCCGGCGTTATTCGGCAATTATTCCGATTCAAGCGGCGCTTTGGAATCGGGACGGAGAAATCTGCGTCACGGAACCGGATCCCGCAAGCGGCTTCCGCGGAAAATGGGCCTTTGTTACTCGTGAGGGACGCAAGGGCGCCAAAGTCCGGGCGGTTACAATGCGGACTCTGATGCAAGAGATGCGCATTTCGGCCATCGATCTGGCCAAAATCGATGTCGAAGGCGCGGAGAAAGAAATATTCGAAGAGACTGGATGGTTAGCCGGCTTGGGTTGTTTGATCATCGAATTGCATGATCGGCTACGCCCTGGGTGCAGCCAAGTAGTCGAACAGGCGATGGAGTCATTCGAGCGCACTCAAAGAGGCGAAGCCACTTTTTATGTCAGAAGAACAAAGCCAGCCGCATAAGATTCGCGCCCCCATCTCCTGGCCACGCGGCCGCAGATTTGCGTTTACGGTTTTTGACGATCCCGATGGCCAGTCCCTTGAAACCAGCCGGCTTGTGTATGGGTTTTTGGCGGATCTAGGATTCCGTACGACGATCGCTGTCTGGCCGCTGGCTCCACGGCGCGAGCCCAACTCCGGCGGTGAAACCTGCGCTAATCCTCAATATGCCGACTACTTAAAAGAGTTGGCCTCGCAGAATTTCGAGATCGGCTGGCATGGCGCCACGCTGCACACCTCGCCACGCGCCGAAACGTTGGAGGGGCTCGACCGTTTTCGAGATTTATTCGGCACGGATCCCTCTTCCATGGCCAATCATTACAATGGCGAGGCGATTTACTGGGGTCCGGCGCGCCTGACCGGCTTGCGCCGGTGCGCGTACCGGGCGCTTACTCCATTGCGCTCCGCCAGCCGGCACTCAGGTCACGTCGAGGGCCACCCTTGCTTCTGGGGCGACTTATGCCGCGAGCGGATTCGCTATTGCCGCAACTTTGTCTTCTCGGATCTCAACACTCTTCGAGCTTGTCCTTGGATGCCCTATCACGACCGCGTCAGGCCGTGGGTAAATTATTGGTTTGCAGCCAGTGAAGGAGCGAAAGGACCCTCGTTCATTCGCGCCATTTCTGAAGCCAATCAGGATCGCCTTGAAGCTGAGGGTGGCGCATGCATTCTCTACACCCATTTTGGACACGGCTTTGTCGTTGATGGCAAGCTTCGCCCGGAGTTTTGCCGACTCATGCATCGTCTTAGCCGGAAAAACGGTTGGTTTGTTCCCACTTCGGAAATGCTCGATTTTTTGGCCGCGCAACGACCGGCAGTCACGTTGGACGACCGGATGCGAAGTTGGCTGGAGTGGCGGTGGTTGGGGGAAAAGATCTTTCGCGGGACGTCCTGATCAGCCTGGTTTCCGCTGTACCGGTTCTATTGTGGTAGCTGGAGCAAATGCTAGGGACCCTTTTTGATTTTTGAGATCAGAGGAACCACCCTGCTGCAGCTAACCTAACTGCCTGCCTTCTTTAGAAAATAGACATCGTACTCACCGTTTTGATACGCGAGCCGGTAGGCGGAAAGCCGCGCGTATATCTCCCGCATATCCTCCGGACGCTGCTTGCTCCAGCCAGCGTATACATCGCGGTAGATAGAATTGATCACGATGATATCGGGTGCGCGACCAGACTTTATACCAAGGTAAAGGTCATCGCGGAGGCGAGGATCGAATCCTGTGGCGTAAATCATCGCCGCCGAGCCAACGATTCGATCCGAAGGAACGCTGTTCGCCCGAAGATATTGGATCATACCGCGCTCCGACGATAAATATGATCGCACGTATGACTTTAGCAGTATGCCCCCGGTTTCAACCGAAACGAGGAGCACGAGACCCAGCCTGACCAGCCAGCGAGCGCGCGGATGGACTTCCCATAGATGAACGCACCAAACTGCAAGCAATGCGATATAAACCGGCACAATGTGGATTAGGTAGTAGGTGAGCTTCTGGTTGAACACTGACATGATGACGAAGTAAACCGCCAGGAGCCCAAGCAAAAACCGAATGGAACGGCTGTTACGCAGAGATTTGTCGCCGAGGCAGCCTATTACGGACGCCAAATACGCCAACAGGGCCAAAGACTTTGTCAACGCCACGCCCCGCGTGATAAGACCGAACGCCACCAGATATCGGACTGTCTCATTCCAAACGATAAGCAAAGGATTCAGCGTGCTGGTCCACCGGCCATCATGGATGCCGTTGGCGAGCATTTGGTCCTGGAATGCCGGGAAATCCTCCAGAACGTAGCGCAACCATAAGCCGGTAAATAAGACGTATGGGGCCAGCGCCACGGCCACATCTCGCTTGGAGAAACGCCGGCCGTCATACCATAGCGCCAGCATCCACAAGCCAAAAAAATGCAAGATTCCATTTGGGTGAGTAAATACGCTCGCAGCGGCGAGAGTGTTCGCAATGAACAAAGCTTTAGCGGCTGACCCTTCGCGTAAAAGTAAATAAGACGCAAAGCTCCATATTCCGAGAACAAGACACAAGAAATCGGGCCGCGCGAACGCCGCATTATCGATAAAGATAAAGCTCAACGCGAGCAGACACGCGGCTAGCTTTGGCGGTCTTGCGCCGAGCTTCAGGCGGCTCAGATATATGTAAAACCCCCAAATGGCAAGGGGAATTAGCGCCATATTGAAGGCTCTGGTGGAGAAGAGGCTGGCCGGAAATATGCGGTACCACAGAGCCTGACACAAGAGATAGAGAGGCATTACCCAATATGTGTGCTGGTCAATACGAGTCAAGCCGGTGCTCGCGGGCTCGACGATCGTGGTGGCAAAGGCGCCATTTCGGGCCAAGTTGTAGGAGGCGCTGGAAAACCATCCTTCATCCGACCACGGGGGCCGGTTGTAAGCGGCGGCTGCCGCTACCAGCAAGGAGATGACAGCCGCCAGAAGTGGCGAAGAGCGCCAAAAGCGATCGTCCTTCGCGCCGGGCGGCTCTGCGTTTGAATTCTCGATTGACGTCCTCGTGAAGACGGACATGGGCTGTAATTAACTGGCCTAAATCGATTACTATTGTAATCGCCGGGGCTGGAGGCGCACTAGGCGACCTCTGATCGTGGTAGGTACGAAGAGCGCCCGCCGATTACCGCCCCGATACTTGTTCCAACTCTCGCGATGCGCAGCGGCTCAACGCCACAACGAGTCCGCTGATGATAGGGATTGTATAAGAGTAGGCGAAGTGGGCAAAAACCGCATAGATCATCGTGTCAAGCAAAATTAGCCAGAGCGCTGTCGCAGCAGTCTGTATCTCGGGTCCATCGACGTGTAGTTTGAGCCGCCGGTCGCGGCGCAACGCCGATAAGGCACGCCAATTGGCGGCCAGGATGGCGAGGAAAAGAATCAGTCCCGGAATGCCGGTTTCGCTGGAGACTTGGGTATAAGTGTTATGCGTCCCATGCCACATGCTGGGAACTCCTTCGGCCCGCGCAAGTTTGTCTTCCGCAATGGCGAACATGCCAATTCCGGCCCCAAGGATTGGATACTGGCCAGTGATTTCGAGGCTCCGCTTCAGCAGGCTCAACCTGCTCTGGGCGGACTGGGTCGCCGACCGCTCAAACTGATACTCCGCTTGAGAAGCGACAGACTGGTCCGGCTCAAAAAAAACCGTAAGGCGCTTGACAGTCAACCCCGGCGCGGCCATAAAGCCGAGCAATAGAACGGTAACGAATCCAATGGCAATCCAGAGCCGGCTCGCCAACGAATACTGCATTACCAGAAAGGGAGCCGTAGCTAACAAGGCGCATAGCGCACCTCGGGATCCGGTCTGAACAGTCACCATGATCAAAATCGCCACAGCGCCAATTCCCACGGTCCGCCAAAACCATCTTTGCCTGGGAATGCGAAGAATGAACCACCACAACAATACTCCCGTGCACATGGCGGCCGCAAGATAATTGGGATTGCCAAAGGTGCCTCCAGAAGCCATAAAAAGCCTTCCATCAACAACCGCTCCGCGCGTCAGTGCGAGCAATCCGGCGGCAAGAAAGGCACAAGCGCTTACCCACATAGCCTTGAGGACCTGCTGGGAGTTGATCGGGATGCTGGCGACCAGAAAGAACGTGCAGAGCGACGTGAGCCATTCACTTCGGAACACGCCCGCGGCGCCGCCCGGCCACACGCTCACAGGAATTGTCAGGCCAAACCAGATAGTGAGACAAAGGTACAGCGTCCCTAATCCGGAGGCCAGGGTCCTCCAAAGCATACCGTTGAAGATAGCCACCACGCCCGAGGCTATGCTAAGAACCACCATCAAGTGGAGAGAGGCATTAAGAGGAAACAATTCGATAATCCGGCTGTTCACGAAGAACAGGAAAAGCATATTAAGGCCGAAGGCAAGCTTTTCGGTGGGACCTGCCGCCAGGGAACCGGGTTTGAAGCGTGAAAGAGCCGAGCCCGGCAGGACAAGCTCCGTCTCTGGAACCCGCAGATGTACGTTCGCGCGCCCGCTTTCATCTGCCAGCGCGGAGTTTCTTGGCTTAAAACGGCTCACGGAAGGTTTCTAATCCGCTCTCCTCTTCCGGAATGACTTCGCGGACCGTGCCTTACCATACTAGCTCTGTTGATTGTGGCGCGTCGGGAATTTGTCTATACTGCCTTGCCCCACGACTCGTCGGACCGCTAGGCATCACAACGCCTCAATGTTGCCGCCGTAGGATGCCAGAGAACTTGTGGCATCTCAACCTTCGGAGTCGGCGCTTAAAATCATCGCGTCAGTAACGTCCCAGAGCGCCGGTAACTCGATGATCCGCAGGTCATCTTCCACCAATAGCGGGTTCTGGGGCTTAATCCAGTGACTATCAGATATCGATCGGGATTGGCTCCATTATCCGCAGAATTATAGACTGGCAAGCTAAAGCTGCTGTTGTTGGCAACAGTGAGCGTGCATGCCCCGACGTCCGGGGCCGTGTAGGTAAAAGCCGCCGTCGAGCCGGAAACCTGGAGCCCTCTTATCCGGAAATCCAGATAGGGGTTGGGAAGGCCGGTGACGGCTCCTTGCGTGCTCCATGACACCACTGATAAGTCGACTCCCGGATCCGTTCCATATTGACCTCGTCCGGCGTAGGTCGAGTTCACAACGAGATTGCTTGGATAATTCTGAAATACCGATGAAAAGCTGGTTGGATAATAGCATGTCAAGCATGCTGGCGATGGTCCCGCCCACTCCGTCTGGCCGCAGTTTCCGGACCCTCCGGGGCTGCAAGACGCCGTTTGAGTCGTAATCACAATGGAAGACTGAATGTTTGCGTTTGGATAATCGAGCGAAATTGCTCCGTTGGTCGAGGCGGCGGAGTCGTAGGTGTCGTACAATCCCCAAAAACCATGCACTGCGATGTTGTTCGTCCAGGTCAGCACGCCGGGTGGGCCAAAGGGCGCTACCGCCCCAGTTTGAACCAGTTGGCCGAACCCCAGGGCTCCCGCGGACGGATTATTCAGCAGGAAGGTGTTGTGGTCGTAAGTGTAATGAAGGGAATTTTGGATCTCTACGAGAACGGCGTCAAAATTTCCCGTCCCTACGATTTCTGGCATACCGATATTTGTGAATAAATTATTTGTGAATGCGATTTGGTCGGGAACGTGATTGTAAGGCCCGCCAATAACGCCCGCGTCAATTCCATGGCCGGCGCTGTCGCAGACGTTATTAGCGAACCGCAATCCGAAAATTATGGATTGCGGTTCGCTGGAATCTACCTGATTCAGTAGAACACACGCTCCTTTCTGATTGGCCATCGCCGGCTGCCAGCCGTTCTGGATCCAATTCCCATCGGCCGTGAATCCCCATCCATTCTTGATTTCGAAGTGGTTCTTGTCGATGGAGGCGCCGCCGATTCCTCCACAACCAGCGGTTTGACAATATGGAATGGGAGTTGTGCCCGCGCCTTGATCGGCCCAGAAGCCATTTACGCATAGCCACCAATGCCCGCTTGTCAGTTGGTTGTAAGATTCGCCTCCGTTAGAGTCGTACTGGCACGCGCCGCTAGGGTTGGCCGTTCCGCTCGTAACTCGCCAAAGCCAGGGACGGTAGTAGTAGTTGCCAAGGAAAGAAGCCGACCTCGCGTGAATACCCGTGATTGTCGGCTGGCTTCCGCCAAATATGGTGCCAATTTGCGAAGTCCGGAATTCGTTATTGCGGACATAAAAGGGGCCCTCGCCATTTACCCCTCCGAAAGCATGAGATTCAAGCGTTGCATTGAATGCCATGATGGTGGAGTTGCTAATTTCGAAATATCCGGTGTTGGCGAACACAGCGGTGGAAAATACGTTGCTTTGGTTATTATCCAGGAAATTATGGATATAACAACGGTCGAAGACGATGTGATGCGCCAGATCGGAGCGCATATTGTCGCTGATGCCCGCCGAGCCCGGGCCTTGGTAGAATAAGGCCACCAAAAAATACGGCTCATTAGTTAATGCGGAATTTGCCTTGATTTCCAGGCCCTCGAACCGGTGATAACTCGCGCTTTGCTCGGTCGCGATCGCCGCAGTTCCCGCGGCGGGATTCTGAATGGCCGCCATATTCGCGGCGGTCGACGCCCCCGCGCGTGTCCCCGGCGGAATCGCATAGCTTTGGCTGGAGCGATGAATTACCCAGTGGCCGTTCATGGTCAGATTTCGTATCGTCAGCGTCTGCGTAAATGTTTGCCCGGCTTGCCACTCGAAAACATAGTTGTCGGAGAGGCTTGCGGGCAGCGAGTTCTCGGCGGACTGCGGATCGGCGTAGTCGCAGCCACTGGCGCAAACGGAGTGAACGACGACAGCTTGTGAAGGAAGACTCCAGCACATTATTGAAGCAAGCAAGATGAATGTTTTTACCATGTTTTCTTCCTAGAGGTTCTTTACTACCGTTAGGTACCCTCCACCGCCGAGTTTCGGTACAGCGTTTGGGTCGATTGCGGCGGCCGCCGCCCGCGAAGTCGCGCTCGCGACTGCTTGGGAGTCCGTGACCGTTCCCCACGAGCCGTTGCCACTTGAAGCGATTGTCACAAATGCAATTGGTATGCCGTCAGGGGCGAATTTGGGCGTGGAATTCTGGATGGTGACCGGCGCCGCCGGCCCGGCGCCTACGGCGATCAACCCCGCGGCGGCTGGCATCTCCAGTGTCAAATTGCCAGCGTAGTCCCCGTAGATGTACGCCGTTCCGGTAGCCTCCGGTTTTGCGCCGAATTTTGCACTGTTCGCTCCGTAAGCGCAGCCAGTCGAGTTCCAATTGATTGTTACTTGATTCGGAGCAGGCAAGTTGGCGATGGTCTGTAACGCGTTCAGTCCTGAACAGCCCGATCCGGTCGCTCCACTGATGTGGATGGTGTCGCCGTAATGAATGGAGCTGTTGACCCAATTGCCCGCCAGAGTCAGCGTCGCTTGCCCGGCTTGGCTCACGCTAGCGATGGTGTATTGGGTGAGGGTAAAAGTCGTACGGGCCGGATAGGAATAGCTTACGCAGCCAACCCGGTAGACGCCAGGAGCAATCGTCAGGGTTGCGTCAGAAATGGCTGTTGTTTGAAAGTCAGCCAGTTGATTGCCCGACGTTGCGTCGGCGCCGCTTACCCGCGTTTGCGCCCAGCAGACGATCGCCGCTAAGATCGCTGCTGGAAAAATATGGCATGTTTTCTTCATCTGTTTCTGTACTCCTTTCCATATCCGGCGCGGTGAAGTGCTCGTCACACAGCGCCATCATGTAACACTAGAACCCCGAAGGCGTCGCGAAGTCAATGATTAAGGTTTTGAAAACGAAAGGTTTTAGGAGGTCTTATTTTTTGTGAATTACAGAAATATTAGCTAGTTTCCGATGATGTCGAACCAGACTTCGCGAAAAACGTCGCCGTTCAATCTTAAACCAACCCGGCGGCGTTCAATAACCATCGCTAGTTCAAGAGCTTGTGCTCCACCCGCCGCCGTCAAGGCGGCGCCCAAAAAAACCAATCCCTCGCCTTCTGTGGTTGCAACGATAACCGGCGCGGGCTCTTTCGCGCCGTACACGCGGGAACGCCACCCATGCTCCCCGCCCTTTTCCAGACGCGCGCCTTGCGTAACTACCAGTTGCGCTTGTTTTCCGATGCGAAATGCTCGCGCCGATAGGCGCACCACCTCTTCGCCCGGCCGCCAGAATTGCTCGCACGCCAAGCGTTGCGCGCCGCGTATCTCGTCGACTATGAAGAGCGTATCCTGTCGCGTCAGCCCGAAATACCGCCGGTGCCGCACATCGGCTCCGGAATAGCGGCAACAGGCGGCCAAACGTGGTTCGCATGGAATCGGCTGGCTTGCGGCCGGCAGAGACTCGATAGTAACCGCCGGCTTCCCAGCCCAGGCGAACGGGCCGTCTTGACGGGCTTGGTCCAGTCCATTCACACGTACCGTGTTGTGCGCGGCGGAGCTACGGAACCAGCCCCGCAACCGTGGATCGGCCGTATAGGTAAACGTGCCCGGGTCAATCAATAGATCTTCTTGTTTTAGGCGCGCGACGACAGACAGGACATGCGAATGGCTGTGCCCGGCGCGGAGCGCTCCAAATCCGCCTGCATTGATCGCCACCCAAAGATCGCCGCACTGCCAAACCACGCTCCCGGACGCCGCAAACATCTGCGTTTTAGGCGCGCGTTTGTTTTTCTTCTCCCGCTGCTCTATAGGCCCCACCCACCAGAGCGCCTGCTGAAGGTCGTCATCGTCGTCGCCAGCCCACTCAGGGCGGCTGAAAAGCCGGGCGCACGTGGCAAGTGTCGCGCGCCCAAACTCGTCCCGCAAGCCATAGGGGAAAAAAATCCGGCCCCCGTCGTCGTCCCCGATCGCGGGAAGGCGCCTCTGCGGACCCATCATTGCGACGAGATACTCGGCCATTCGCTCCAGCGTTGGACGAAACCTTTCCGGCCGACGGCTCAAGATATAGTGCAAAAGGAAAAGATCCAGCGCATAGACGTGATAATACGTAGACTGCTCGAAGTGGGCGCCGTCCTCCTGCGCTTGTCGCTTCAGTTCTGTTCGAACTATCCGCGCACCCAATTCAACCCAGCGCGGGGCGCGGGGAAAACTCGGAAATAAAATACCCAGCGCATGTAGCGCGACAGCCTCGCCTAGCAAATGAGTATTTGGCGAGAAATAAAGCGACAGATTGACCTCGAGGTGGCGTCCATGGCGATAAAGTTCCTTCAGAAACCGGCGGCGCTGTGACGCGGTCATGCGCTCGCCCGTTAGGTGATAAATCCAAATCCACGACAACGCTCGAATGCCCACCTCCAGGGCGCTCGCCCAATTAATGCCGCACTGAAAGGGATTCTGCTCCACCCAACTCTCCCATTGGCGGAGGAGTTCATCGCAATACTTTTCGCGCCCGCTTGCCACAAACGCCTGTGCTAACAGAACCAGGTGCTGGTGGCGATTCAACTCCCATATGAACTTGTGGTCGCCGACACGAGAAAAATCCAGATACCGTATGCGGCGGAAATACGAAAGGCCAGTCTCGACCCCGTGTGCCGGATCGGCGCGCCACTTTGGAACTCTTCCTAATTGCAAAGTCAGCCCCAATAGTTGGTAGCGGCCATCGAGAACACTTTCCGCGATCTGTTCCAACTTGCCGCAGAAAGGCGAGCCCTTAAGCGCTGCCGCGATATTTCGCGGGGCTGGCAAGCCTGGCAGGGGCGCCGCGACATCCACGGTAATTCTCGGCGGAGAAAGCCAAAGCCGCAAGTTCGCGGCTTCCCGCCATGCGCGGTGCGCAATTTCCGCTGGACTTCTCATCGCCTGGGGATCCCAATTTCCTTATGCGGATGGAGCGCCGATTTACCATAGTAGGGCATGACACCAGATTCCACGATGGATGTCGCAGTCTTCGGATTGGGCTATGTGGGCTGCGTCACAGCCGCTTGCCTCGCGGAACTAGGTCATCGCGTTGTCGGGGTGGACCGTGATGTGCGCAAGATCCAGAGCATCTCGGAGCGTCGCGCGCCGTTCTTCGAACCGGGCTTGGAAGAGCTTGTGCAGCGCGTCGTCCATTCCGGCCGCCTTCGCGCTACTGTTTCAACTGCGCAAGCTCTGGCGGAGGCCGATGTCGCCCTTATTTGCGTTGGCACGCCTTCCGAGCGAAACGGAAACTTAGGATTGGAGCAGTTGCGCCGCGTAGTGCAGGAGATCGCCGTTGTAGAGGCGCAGTCCTCGCGCAGCCGGCTGCTGGTCCTGGCAATCCGCAGCACCGTTTTCCCCGGAACTTGCGAAGACGTGGTGATTCCTGCTCTCGCCGCCTCTTCAGGAATCCGCGTCGTCTGCAATCCGGAGTTTTTGCGCGAAGGATGCGCTGTGAGCGACTTTCGTGAACCTTCTCTTATCGTCGTCGGCGGCGCCGATGCAAAGGCCGTCCACCAGGTCGCGAGTTTGTACCGCGGTCTGGACGCCACCCCAGTACTTGTGTCGCTGCGCACCGCCGAGATGATCAAATATGCTTGCAACGCTTTTCATGCTGTGAAAATTTCGTTCGCCAATGAGATCGGCGCTCTTTCCGCGCCGCTGGGCGTGGATCCCGCCGAGGTGATGCGAACGTTGTGCCAGGATCTACGGCTCAACATTTCGCCGGCATATCTGCGGCCTGGCTTCGCGTTCGGAGGCTCCTGCCTGCCGAAAGATCTGCGGGCTTTGAATTATCGAGCCTCTCGCCTCGATGTGAAACTTCCGTTGTTGGAGTCGGTGCTTGTGAGCAACCGCGAGCATCTGAATCGCGCCATTCATGAAGCTCTCGAGCTGGACGCGGACCGCCTAGGAGTCATCGGGCTAGCGTTCAAGGAAAACACCGACGATCTGCGGGAAAGTCCCGTGGTTACAATGCTTGAATACCTTATTGGCAAGGGCCGTTCGGTGCGCGTCTACGATCCGCACATAACTATGGATCAAATCTACGGCTCCAATCGGGATTACGTTCTGAATGCGATTCCGCACATCGGCCGCTTGCTCACTGGCAGCTTTCAAGAACTGTCCGATTGGGCAACCCACCTGATCGTTGCGCAAAATGTGGGCGACGAGCTGGTTCGGCAAATTCGCGCAAGCGGCCTGCCGGTGCTCGATTTAGCTAGTGGTCAGTCGCGGCCAAAGGAAGCCTCCCAAGTCGCCGTGGACTGCTGAGAACCCAGAAGGGTTGTGTTCCGCTGAAGCGGAGACAGCCCGCGAGGATTGACTAACGCACAAACGATCAGTCGGGTTCTATTTCGCTGGTTCGATTTGAAGCAAAGCGCCCGGATCCTCGTCCGTCAACAAATAGAGAAGCCCGTCCGGTCCTTGCCGCACATCGCGGATGCGCTGCTTCAGATCCGTGAGCAGAGACTCACGGCGTATTTCTCCGTTTTCGTTAAACACCACGCGCTGCAAATTGCCGGTTCCGGGAATCCGTCCGACTGTCATAGCGCCGAGGAACAGGTTGCCCTTCCACGCGGGGAACTTATCACCCGTATAAAACAGAATGCTGGAAGTAGTCACGGAAGGTATCCAAACCAGTTCCGGCGCTTCCATCTTTTCGTTCCAAGGACCGGGCAGGCGCTTGCCGTCGTAGTCGCGGCCATAGGTAACCACCGGCCAACCATAATTTCGGCCTGGCTTGATGATATTCACCTCGTCTCCGCCTTGAGGACCATTTTCGGTCTCCCACAACTCGGCGGTTCCGGGCCGGAAGGTCAATCCCAGCACCGTGCGGTGACCATACGAATAAATCTCCGGCTTGCGCCCGGATTGCCCAAAGAATGGGTTGTCCCGGGGAATGCTTCCATCCTCGTTGATCCGCAGAATTTTGCCTACGTCATTGCCGAGATCCTGCGGCGCATCCGGATTTCTGCGGTGTGAAGAACTGAAATACACTTTGCGATCCGGTCCAAAAACAACGCGGGAGCCATCGCCGCCCGATAAAGGCTGCCACGCGTCGGCGACGAAAACGTCCTTTACGCCCGTCAAGACCCGTCCATCTAAGCGCCCTTGAGCCAGCGCCGTAGTGGCCCAATAGCCCTTGCTGCCATCGGGCCGCGTCCCTTTCTTGATGTAGGTCAAATACAGGAGATGGTTTGTTGGAAAATCCGGATGAAGGGCAATATCAAAGAGAAGGTCGATCCCCAGGTCGGACAGGCCCAAAATCGGCTCGGGAACAAGTGTGCGATTGTGCACCAGCCTTAGGCGCCCCGGCCGCTCCGTGATCAGCAGATCGCCGTCTGGAAGAAATGCGAGACTCCACGGGTGAGAAAGCCCTTTGGAAACGACCGAGACGCTGATGCGAGTATTGCGCTCGTAGGTGACATAGGTCCACGGCCCGTCGCCCAATCCGGAGCGCGTTTGGGCGTCGGATCGGGGAGCGCTGATCCATGCCGCAACGCAGAAGGCGATGGCGCAAAGAAAAGGAACCGTAGGCTTCATGAAATGCCCTTTCGCTCAGGTTCGAGTTAGCCCGATCAACACGCTAGAAGGACGGTTAATAATTCTATCACCAAATGGCGGTTGGCGACGTGTTCCGGAATGGCCTCGAAGCCGAGAAATGAGAGCAGGAAACCAAAAAAACGGCATTACCAACGCGGGACGACGCCGTCGACATGGGCAACAACGAGCCTACCTGAACCCGTAGGGCAGGGCTGCTGGGAAGCACATTCCAATGGAACCGGCGATTTCCACACATCGTATTATGAACTGTTGCCTCTCAAGCGACGGAGCGGGTCCGAAATCGTTCATACTGTGTTAAAAGGAATATCTCGTGAATAAGTTCACTATCAAAAAGACTGCCGTGTACGCCTGTGGATTCATCGCCACCGCCACGCTCATTTCGACGACCATCGCCCAGCAACCGCGCGCGGTGGACGCCAAAGTTCTCAGAACGGCCGGCACCGACAAGGATGCTCTTCCGGGCACTTGGCTGACCTACGGTTTGACGCAAACGGAGCAGCGCTACAGCCAACTGAAGCAGATTGATGCTTCAAACGTCAGCAAGCTGGGGTTAGCCTGGTCGGCGCCGCTTCCTCCCTCGGTTCCTGGAGGCCGCGGAGGCACCGAAGGCACGCCTCTAGTGTGGAACAACACGATCTACCAAACAATGGACAACAGCCTGGTGTACGCCCTTGATGCGCGTACGGGCGAACAGAAGTGGGCGTACAACGCCAAGATCGATCCCATCACGCCCAGCCATATGTGCTGCGGAACACATAACCGCGGGCTTGCCATCTACGAGGGAAAAATCATCCTGGCGGCCAACGACGCCAGGCTGATCGCGCTTGACGCTGTTAGCGGCAAGGAGCTATGGCAAAGCAGGGTCGCGGACATCAATCAATACTACTCGTTTACCATGGCGCCCCGCATGGCGGGCGATAAGGTGATCGTGGGGGTAGGCGGCGGCGAGTATTTCATTCGTGGATTTTTCGCGGCCTATAGCGTAAAGGACGGGTCGCTCGTTTGGAAATTCCACACCGTGCCGCCAGCTCCCGGGCAGCCACTCGAAGATAAGGACCAGGAAAAAGCATCCAAGACTTGGGTTGGCGACTGGGCAAAGTACGGCGGCGGCGGCTCTGTGTGGGACGGTTTGGTGTACGACCCGGACACCAATTTGGTGATTGCAGGAACCGGGAATCCCGAACCTTGGCCGGAGGAAATGCGCGGCATTCCGAAGTCGGACTTCGGCAAGTGGGACAATCTCTACACCTGCTCGATCGTCGCCGTGGATGCAAACACGGGCAAGCTGAAGTGGTATTACCAGACCGTGCCCGGCGACGCCTGGGATTTGGATTCGGTGGGCGGCTTTATCATGGCCGATATCCAGATCGACGGTAAGACACGCAAGGTAATCATGCAGGCGCCCAAAAGCGGCGTATTTTACATCCTGGACCGCACCAATGGGCAGTTCATCTCGGCCGAGCCTTTTGTTCCGGTGAACTGGGTGACCGGATTTGACAGGAAGAATAATGGCAGGCCTATCATCAATCCGGATGCCTACTATGATCAGCAAAAGACCGTAGTGATCTATCCGGGCGGGGGCGGCGCACACAACTGGTCGCCGATGTCGTATAACCCGAACACTGGCC
>DATGLY010000114.1:0-14680 GCA_035293905.1 Bryobacteraceae bacterium | reverse complement strand
GGCCCGGCGGATTGGGAAACATCGGACGCGGGTTCGGCCGGGCAAAACCCTTCCCGCCGAGCAGCTCGAGAAATTGTTCCGCATGCCGCCGGGCCATGGCCGCATCGTCCTCCCCTTCAGCCGGGCAGTGGCCAAAATAACGCCACCCATCGATTACCTGCTCGGGAGAACCGCGGCTGATTCCCAACTGCAAGCGGCCTCCAGCGATCAGGTCCGCAGCGCCCGCGTTCTCCGCCATGTAGTGAGGGTTCTCATACCGCATGTCAATCACCGCCGTGCCAATCTCAATACGTCGCGTCTTAGCGCCGATCGCAGCGAGCAGCGGGAATGGCGATGCCAGTTGCCGAGCGAAATGATGAACACGAAAGTACGCTCCATCCATTCCCAGCCGCTCAGCCTCCACGGCGAGATCTATGGACTGCAGCAACGCGTCAGCCGCCGATTGTGTTCGCGACTCGGGTAAAGGCGTCCAATGACCGAATGAGAGAAAACCAAGTTTCTTCATGCAAGATAAGTCTGATCTGGATCGGTTAGTGAACTATTCCCAACCGGCTAGAAATTTCATGCATCGCCGGGCCAGCGCCTGGGGTATCTAAGATCGCGTCCTCGGCTCCACTCGCAGCTTCAGGCCCTCCACCCCGACTACGCGGACCTCTTCGCCCGTTTGAACGGGCCGCGAGGACTCCGCGTCCCAATATTCGCCGCGCACGAAAACCTTCCCTTTGGGCGCGAGCGGCGTGCGTGCTTCGCCAATCTCGTCGAGCATTCCCGCGTAGGCCATCACCACTTTATTACGCCGCGCTTTCACAGCCAGCGTCATCAGGAACATCGTGATCGCCGCGAACGGAATTGATACCGCCAGCGCTGTCGACAAATGAATTCTGATTTCCGGTGGACCGTTGATCAGCAGCAGCGCTCCCAGCACGATCGCGACTGTCCCGCCGATCCCCAGCACTCCGTGGGACGTGTAGTGCGCCTCCAGCACGAACAGCGACGCGCCCAGAATGAGCAACGCCACTCCGATCCAGTTGATGGGCAGCACCGCCAGAGACGACAACCCCAGCAGAGCCATGATCCCGCCCAGCACTCCCGGAAAAATGAGTCCAGGCGCGCTAAACTCCGCGTAGATGCCCAGCGCCCCGAGCGCCAGCAGGATAAAGCCGATGTTAGGATCGGACACCGCGTCGATAATCCGCTCCCGCGCCGAGGGCCGGTAATCCACGATCTCCGCGTTGCCCGTATGCAGCGTTTGGGTACGACCGTCGAATCGCGTCACCGTCTTGCCGTCAAGGTCGTCCAAGAGCTGGCGCTCATCCGGCTCGATCAGATCCACCAGGTGATCGTCGAGCGCTTCCTTCTCGGAGAATGCCTTGGCGTCTCGAATGGTCTGCTCGGCAAGATCGGCGTTGTGGCCGCGCTTGGAAACGATGCTGCGCAGCCAGGCCGAAGCGTCGTTTTCCACCTTCTTGCGCATGGTCGCGTCCATCTCTCCGGTGAGCAGCACCGGCGATGAGGCGCCCGTATTGGTTCCCGGCGCCATGGCGTCCACATCCGCCGCTTCCAGCAGGAAGAATCCCGCGCTGGCCGCTCGGCCGCCGCTCGGCGTCACATACGCGATCACCGGGACACGCGATGTCACCATCTTCGAGGTGATCTCGCGGCTCGCATCCATCAGCCCGCCCGGCGTATTCAGCCGTATGAGCACGGCCGCCGCGTTTTCCCGGCTGGCTTGATCCAGCGCGTTTCCGATGATTTCCGCGGTAATAGGGCTGATCATTCCGTCCACGTTGACGGCGATGACTCTTGCCTTATGCGGCGTCGTGGCCATGGCCGCCGCGGCGGCCAGGCAGGCCATCCACACAATTCTCATGACGCCCCCACTTTCAGCTTACTGCTTCGCTCTCTTGCCAGCCTCGGCATAACGCCGGGCCGCCCGGTTGGCTATGTTCCACTGGGGCGCCGACGCGTTCGACGCCAGCCGCAGGAGCCCCAGCGCCAGCGCCCGGTCCAGTTTGGCCATATTGTCGTAATCGATCTTGGGCCATTCGTCGCCAACACGATGGTAATCGGGAAAATCCGCCGCCACGTAAAGCGTGGTCGAAGGAATGCCTGCTTGCGAAAACGGCAGATTATCGCTGCGGTCGAATAGATCTTCCTTGGTCGAGGCGTCCTGGGTGATCTTGAACCCCGAAGGCGTTGCTTCGCGCGAAAGCATGCGGCCCAGATCGGAGTAGTCGTAGCCGGTCAAATAACCCACGCCGATGTGGGGGCCGTTGGCGGCGTCGGTGCGACCCACCTGCTCGAGATTCACGTCCGCAATTGTGCGGTTCAGCGGAACCAGCGGGTGGCTTGCGTAATAGCGCGAGCCCAGCAGCCCTTTTTCTTCGCCAAAGAGAGCAAGGAATAGGATGCTTCTAGCCGGATGCGCCGGCATCGCGGCCAGAGCCGAGGCAAGCTCGATCACCGAAACCGTTCCGCTGCCATCGTCGTTTGCGCCGTTATAAATCCGGTCGTCGCCATTGGGCCGCATGCCAATATGATCGTAATGCGCGCTCACGATGATGTAGGTATCCTTGAGCATCGGATGGGAGCCGCGCAGCAGACCGGCTACATTTTTCGCCGTTCCCTCTTTCAGCTTCACAGTCTGAAAATAATCGTCTCCGCCGGCCGGCTCCAGCCCCGCGCGCCGAAACTGCGCCGCGATATATTCGGCGGCCAAATCCAGCCCGCGCGAAGGCGTCGCCCGCCCTTCCAGCAAGTCCGATGAAATGAAGGAAAGATTCCCCCGCAGCGATGCGGCGGAGATGTGATCGACGACGGCTTGCTGATCGGGAGTGAGATTGGTCCCGGCGGCGAGAACGGCCGCCAGCAGGCAGGGCAGCGTAAAACGGAGCGCACGGCGCGCTTTGCGGGCTAGCGGTCTTCGTTGTACTCTTCCATCCATGTCATCTGGATCCGCTCTAGCTTGGCTTCATTCGACTTCATCGGGTCGTCGTCGAAATCTTCCAGCTCCGTGATCCATTTGTGCAGATCCGTGAACCGGATGGTCGCGGGATCGACATCCGGGAATTTCTCGTACAGCGCGAAGGCGATATCGTCGAGCGTGCTCCAGTTCAGCTTAGGCATCCTGGCCTCCCTTCAGCGCTGTGCCCACGGCCGAGCTGATAATCATCTCCGCCAGCTTCTGCGTGGCTGCGTCCAGTTGATCAATCTTTGCTCGGATCACGTCGTGGTTATCGGCATGGTAGACGACTAACAACTCGTTCACTGCCCCGTCGATGGCGCCGCGCTCTTCCTCGGTCAATTCCAGAAATGCCGGTTCCTTCCGCGCCCGCTCCGTGGCCGCCAGCACGGCGTCGGCCTCCACTTGCGCCTCGCGCACCTGCCGCGCGGCGAAGTCTTCTTCGGCTTTCTCGAAAGATTCCAAAATCATCGCTTTGACCTGGTCGTCCGTCAGGCCGTAGGAAGGCTTCACCTCGACGCTGTGCTCTTTACCGGTGCGGAGATCGCGCGCGGTGACGCTCAGAATTCCGTTCGCGTCGATCAGAAACCGCACTTCAATGCGCGCCATTCCCGCCGCCATCGGAGCGATTCCCTTCAGATCAAAGCGCGCCAGGCTGCGGCAGTCCTTCACCAATTCCCGCTCGCCCTGCACGACGTGAATCAAAACGTTGGTCTGCCCGTCTACGCCGGTGGTGAACGTCTCGGTCGCCGACGCCGGAATCGTCGAGTTACGATGAATAAGCTTGGAAACCAGCCCGCCCATGGTCTCAATGCCTAGCGAAAGCGGCGTCACATCCAAAAGCAGGTGATCCTTTACTTCTCCGGCCAAAATCCCTGCCTGCACCGCGGCCCCCAGCGCGACTACTTCATCCGGATTCAGCTCGGTGTGCGGCCTTGCGCGGAACAATTTCTCCACCTCCGCGCGCACCAGCGGAATGCGGGTCGAGCCGCCCACCATCACCACTTCGTCGATCTGCTCCACGCCCAGTTTCGAGTCGGCCAGGCAGGCGCGGCAGCGCGTAAGCGTGCGCTCGACAATCGGCTGGATCAACTGGTTGAACAAATCGATGGCAATGCGGCGTTGGTACCGCTTTCCGCCATATTCCAGATCGATCACGGCCTCGGGGACAAAGGACAGTTCTTCTTTAGCCTTGATCACCGCCCGCCGCAGAAGCTGCACGGCCGCGTCGTCGCGCGAAACCTCTTCGCCCCATTCGCTGCGAATGTCTTCGAGAGCAATGTCCAACAGCAGATGATCGATGTCGTCACCGCCCAGATGCGTGTCGCCGTTGGTCGCCAAAACTTCGAAAATGCCTTCATGCAGACGAAGAATGGAAATATCGAACGTTCCGCCGCCTAAATCGTAAACCGCGATGGTTCCTTGCTTTCGTTTATCCAGGCCGTAGGCCAGAGCGGCGGCGGTGGGCTCATTCACCAGGCGCAATACCTCAAGCCCCGCGATTCGCCCGGCGTCCTTTGTGGCTTGCCTCTGGGCGTCGTTAAAATATGCGGGGACCGTAATAACGGCCTGAGTCACCGGCTGGCCGAGCGCGGCTTCGGCATCCCGCTTCAGTTTGCGCAACACGTGCGCGGAGACTTCCGGCGGAGTCATGACGGCTTCGCCAAGCCGCAACTTCAACACCGACTGGCTGTCGTCGGCGACGCGGAAAGGAAACAGCCGAAGCTCTTCCTGGACGTCGGAAAGGCCGCGACCCATCAATCGCTTTACGGAATAGACGGCGCGCTCGGGATGGGCAATCAACGACTCGCGCGCTTGGACGCCGGCAACGATCTCGCCCGAAGGCTCGACGGAAACCACGCTCGGCACGATTCCCGAAAGAATGCGCGGACCGGTCAGCTCCATCACCGCGACCAGGCTGTTCGTCGTGCCCAGATCGATGCCTACGATTTTCGAGGGCGTTTGCCCGAAATCAATTTGCAGGGGGGACATTTAACTGTTTGGCGTCCAATTGTTTAACCACGTCGCGAACCAAGTTCGCAATATATTTCCGGCGGTTGAGCGCCGCGCGAATTTCCTCGAGGATCACTGGATCATGCGAGATATCGTAAGCGGCAAAGCGCTCCTGCTGGCTCTTATCAATTTCCTCCAGCATGCCCAAAAACCGCTGCCGCGCAGCCTCCAGGCGGGGTCGAACCGAGGCGTCGCCCTCGCGCAGTTCTTCCAGCATCAGATTTAAATCAAACACCTCCTCCAAAAGCTCCGGCGGCGGCTCTTTGGATAACTCGATGCCCTTCTGCTTCAGAAAATATTCCGCCCGCGCTACGGGATCCCGCAGCGTGCGGAAGGCGTCGTTCAATACCGCCGTCATATCCAGCGCCCGCTCTCGCTCCAAGGGCTCGGCGCGAATAAACCGGTCGGGATGCCACAGACGGCTCTGCGCGTAGAAGCGCTGCTTCAAATCTTCCAGATCGAGCGCAAGCTGAGGTTCCAGGCCAAGTGCAGCGTAGTATTCCATCACGCCGAAAACGACGTGCCGCACCCGCAGGACTTTTTCGCGTGGGGATTGTCGAAAACGAAGCCGGAGTGGATCAGCGAGTCCTTCCAATCCAGGGTCATCCCATCCAGAAAGACCATGCTCTTGGGGTCGATGAACACTTTGACGTCGTCGAAATCCAAAATATTGTCGGTGGGCCGCGGCTTAGGATCGAACTTGAACAGATAGCTCAAGCCCGAGCAGCCACCGCCCAGCACGCCCAGGCGTAACCCTCCCCTCACGCCCTCTTTCTGGAAGGCCTGGCGGATTTTCTCGACGGCTTTGGGCGTTACGGTCACCATAGGCTAGGCGGTTACCTGGGCTTGGGAGCGGCTTTCCGCCTTTTTCTTGTAATCGCCGATAGCCGCGCGAATGGCGTCTTCGGCCAGTACGCTACAATGGATCTTCACCGGGGGCAGGCTAAGCTCGTTGACGATATCCGTGTTTTTGATCTGAAGGGCTTCGTCGACCGTTTTGCCGCGGAGCCATTCGGTGGCGAGAGACGAGCTGGCGATGGCGCTGCCGCAGCCGAACGTCTTGAACTTCGCCTCCTCGATGACCCCAGTTTGCGGGTTCACCTTCACCTGAAGCTTCATCACATCGCCGCACTCCGGCGCGCCCACCATTCCCGTGCCGACATTAGGGTCGGACTTATCGAGCGAGCCGACATTTCGCGGGTTATTGTAATGATCCAGTACTTTGTCCGAGTAAGCCATCGTTTCTCCTTCATGCCGCTTCCTTGTATACGGTCGCGGCTCAATTTAGTGAGCGGTCCACTGGACCTTGGTCAAATCGATTCCTTCCTTATGCATTTCGTACAGAGGCGAAAGCTCGCGCAGTTTCTTCACCACGTCGATCACCTTCTCTGTCACGTAGTCCACTTCTTCTTCCGTATTGAAACGCCCCAATCCAAACCGGATCGAGGAATGAGCCAGATCGTCTCCCGCGCCGAGGGCCTTTAAAACGTAGCTCGGCTCCAACGTCGCCGAAGTGCAGGCCGAGCCGCTCGACACCGCCACATCGTTGATTCCCATCAACAGGCTTTCGCCCTCCACATAGGCGAAGCTGATATTCAGGTTGTTGGGCAGCCTGCGCTCGGTTGTGCCGTTGATGTAAACTTCGTCTAGCCCGGCTAGCAGCCGATCCTTCAATTTGTCGCGCAGGTAAGCCAGGCGCTTGGATTCTTCCGGCATTTCCCTTTGAGCGATCTCGCACGCCGCTCCAAGTCCCACGATACCCGGCACGTTGAGCGTCCCCGAGCGCATGCCTCGCTCGTGTCCGCCGCCATCGATCTGCGCCGTCAGTTGCACGCGCGGATTGCGGCGCCGCACGTACAGCGCGCCGACGCCTTTTGGTCCGTACATCTTGTGGGCGCTGACGGAGGCGATATCGATGCCTTCTTTGATCACGTCCACGGGAACCTTGCCCACCGCCTGCGTCGCGTCGCTGTGGAACAGCACTCCGCGCTCCTTCGCAATTTTGCCGATTTCGGCAATCGGCTGCAGCACGCCGATTTCATTGTTGGCGTACATGATCGTAATCAGGATCGTCTTGTCCGTAATGGCCGCCCGAAGCTGATCCAGATCGATCAATCCGTTTTGCTGAACGGGCAGATAGGTGACTCGGGCGCCTTCTTTTTCAAGCCGCTTGCAGGTGTCGAGCACAGCCTTGTGCTCCGTGGCGGCGGTAATGATGTGGTTGCCTTTTTCGGCGTACATCTCGAACACACCCTTGATGGCGAGGTTGTTCGATTCGGTGGCGCCGCTGGTGAAGACGATTTCCTTGGGTGTTGCGCCGATGATCGACGCTACCTGCTTGCGCGCCTTCTCCACAGCTTCCTCGGCTTCCCATCCGAAGCTATGATTGCGGCTGGCCGCGTTGCCGAAGGTTGAGGTAAAGTAAGGGCGCATCGCCTCGAAGACGCGTGGATCCACCGGCGTGGTGGCGTGATTATCCATGTAGATGGGAAGTTTCATGGCTTCTAAGATCCTAAAGTCGGTTGGATGCTGGCCACCATCGTTTGGATGGAGGCAAATGTCACATCGTCGCTGGATAGATCGGCGATGGTAATGCCGGAGAGCAGCTTTAAAATCCCTTCGTGAACTTTTCGCAGAGGTTCGCGCACCGGACAAAGCGAGGCCTGCGTGCACTGCTTGTCTCCTTCGTGCTCGGTGAAACAGTGCGTCAGGATGATAGGTCCGTCGATGGTCCGGATTACTTCCAGAGTGCTAATTTCCCCGGCGCGCCGGCTCAGCCGGTAGCCGCCGTTGGTCCCCTGTTCCGAGATCAGCAACCCAGCCCGGGCCAGCTTTTGCAAAACCTTTGAAAGCAGCGGCAGGGGTATACGATAGGTTTCAGCAATATCTTTCGCCGAAGCGCTTCCGGAGAGACCAGCCGAAAAACCGCCTGGCCGGGATGCGCCCCGGCTCGCCAAGTGGCACAAGGCGATCAATCCGTAGTCCGCCTTCTTTGTTAGCTTCAGCATCTTCTATAGAAGACTAAAATAGCCCTCACAGACCGTTTCGGTCCTAGATCCAGGATACGCCCCAACCCTGGACCTGTCAACAGCCTAGTCCGTCGGAAACCTGCCGCTCGCGGGTCCATCCATATGACTAGTGGCGATCTGGAGGATATTCGGGCCGCTGGCGCTTGCGGGGTTGGCATCGCCAGCGGGCATTGCCGTCCATCTTTCCGACCAGACCCGCCGAGCCTTTAATTCTTATGTTCAAGAAGCCGAAAAATCGATGCGATGGCAGGTCAATCTGGACCCAAAGCCCGGCGAGGTCCAGGTTGCCGCATGGGGAGGAACAACGCCCCTGGCCGTCGAAAACGGTCTAATCCATGACTGGGTTGCCGCCATGCGGGTCCCGGGCGCAACGGTGGAGCAAGGGCTCAAGCTGTTTCAGCGGTATGAAGAATACCCATCGATTTTTCCGGGCGTCGTCGAATCGGGCGTGCTGAGCCACGAAGGGAGCCGGTGGCGCGTCCATTTGCGCCTGCGCCGCAAGAATCTCTTAACGGTGGTGCTGGACGCCGATTACCGGATTGAATATAGAGCTCTGAAGTACGGGAACTGGGCGATTATATCGCTTTCCGGCCCGATCTCAGAAGTGGAAAATGGCAAGCCTCTCCCGCCGGATATAGGCAATGGTTTTCTGTGGCGATTGAATGCCTATTGGCTGCTCGCTCCGCGGGCCGGCGGTTTGTACATCGAATGCCGCACCATTTCCCTTTCGCGAGACATCCCAGCCGGGCTGGGATGGCTGATAAAGCCGATGGTCTCGGGCGTGCCTCGCGACTCGCTTCGCCAAACCATGGAAGCTGCGCGGCGCGCGTTGAAATAAGTAATACAATAAACGCACCATGTCAAACTCGCTTTCGCGCGTGAGCACGCGCCGCCAGGCGCTGGAAACGTTAGGGCTCGCCGCGGCTGCTGCGGCGCTCTCAAACAGCCTCGCGGCCGATGAGCCAACCTTTCCGAAAGGGTCCGTAATCCGTTGCATTCTCAGAGATTATGCGCCGGAAGAACTCTCCGGCGGCGCTACGCTTTTTCACGAGCACATGCAATTGGGCCCCGATTTCAATGCGAAATTCGCGGCCGCCAGCGCGGCTGTCCGCGCGGCCAACGGCCTGCCCGCCCTGGCCGCGCGTGGCGGGGGCCCGCCGCGGGCTCCCAAGGGGCCTGACATCATGCGCAACTCCGATCTGATGGCGGAAGAAGTATCCAAGACAAAGGAAGCCGGAGTTGGCTGCATTGTCGACGCCGGACACGCGGACATGGGCCGCGACATCAACTTCATCCGTCAAGTCTCCATGAAGTCCGGCATGCCCATCGTCGCGGGCGGCGGCTTCTACTCGCAGCCTTTCTATCCGCCGGAGCTCGCCTCGATGAGCGAAGAACAGATCGTCAAGGCGCTCATCAAACAGGCCGATGACGATACGCTTGGCGTGTTCGGCGAAATCGGCTCCTGGGACGAGATTACTGCCGAAGAGCGCAAAGTCTTCCGAGCGGTGGGGCGCGCGCACGTCGCCACGAATCTGCCCATCTTCACTCACACGGGCATCCCTGGAAAATCGGCTCTGGAACAACTCGATATTCTGGAAGACGCGGGCGTCAAGCCGGATCGCGTCGTCATTGGGCACCTTGGGAATCTGGTCGATCCGAACGTTTACGTTCACAAGACCATTTGCAGGCGGGGCGCGTTCATCGGCTTCGACCGCCAAGGCCTCAACGATACCCAGCAGGTTCCCATGGTCATGGCGCTTATCGAAGCCGGTTTCGCGCCGCACCTGATGTTTTCCGCCGACGCGTCCAGCGGCTACGCGAAGACGATAACCGTGTTTCTGCCGAAGTTAAGAGCGGCCGGCGCCAGCGATCAGGTCCTGCATCAGATCATGTATGACAACCCGCGCAGGTTTCTCGCATTCGTTCCGAAACGGCCTCGGAAAAAGTGACGTCGCGCGGCGCGCGGTATAGTACGTCTTACGACGCTCCTCCGCTCACTGCCGGCCGCTGTTGCGCTCCTTCTGTGCGCCTGCCAGCGCATGCCCGAGACTTACGCTCCGCCGGAGCAGCGTCAGCCGTTTGAGAATTTCCGCCCCTATCGTTCGACGCGACTTCTCAAGCTGTCGGACGGCGATACAGGGACGCGCATTGTCCGCGACATCTATTACGATCCGTCTCAGGTATGGAGCTGGACCGGCCAGCGGCCCACCGTGCGTCTGCCGGCCGGGTCCAACGAGAATCTTCGGTACGTGATCGACTTCACGTTGGCCGACGCGACGTTTAAAAGCACCGGCCCCGTGACATTGTCTTTTTACGTGAACGACCACCTGCTGGACAGCGTCCGATACACCGAATCCGGGACAAAGCATTTCGAAAAACCGGTGCCGCCGGAGTGGGTGGCGGCGGATAAGGAAGCCACGGTCGGGGCGGAAATCGATAAGGTTTGGGTCGCGAAGGGCGATGGCCAGCGGCTCGGTTTCATCCTGACCAGCATCGGACTCAAGCAGGAATGATCCAGGCGCTGGCGGCGATTCTCGGCGCGGCGCTGACCTGCGGCGCCTGCTACGGCGCGGGCGTTCTGCTGATTGGCAAGCTGGGCGTAAAGCTGAATTCCACCGAACGGGCGCCGCTTGCGTTTCTTCTCGGCGCGGCAATTCTTCATTTGGCCGTTTTCGCCATCCTGGTATTGCACCTGGCGTATTGGCCGGTGTTTGTGGCGCTGCTGGTGGGATTGATCACGATAGCTCACTGGCGGCCGCGGCTCGGTGCGGGCACCGAGCCAACGCGACATCTTCCGGCAAGCTGGCGAGCGCTTTCGGTCATCCTTTTCGGCGGGTTCACGGTTCTTTACTTCTTTCACGCTCTTGCCCCCGAATCCAGCCCCGACGGCTCTTCCTATCACCTCGGCCTCGTGGCTCGATACCTTCGCTCGCACGGATTTGAGCCAATTGAGGACATGTACGCGGCTCTGAGCAGCGGCGTTGAGATGATTTTCACTCCGGCGTTCGCCATCGGCGCGCATTCGGCGGCCGCGCTGACGCATTTCGCTTTCCTGATCGCGCTCGCGCTGGCGGTGTTTGCCTATGGCCAGAGGCTCGGAAAGCCTTGGGCGGGAGCGGCGGCTGCTTTCCTGGTTTACGCGAGTCCGGTGGTGGGCATCGATGGAACCACCGCGTACGTCGACGTGGCTGCGGCGGCGATCACATTCTCGGCTTTCTATTGGATCGAGATTTGGGATGAAGTCCGCGACGACAGGCTCCTGATTCCGGCCGGCCTGCTGGCCGGCTACGCTTATGCCGCCAAATACACCGCGTTCGCGATCTTTTTCTACACAGCCGGATTGGTTGTTTGGCGGAGCCGTGGCGTTCGTCCGGTACTGAGGCTCTCCGTCTGCGCCCTCCTCATGGCTGGACCCTGGATGTTGAGAGACTGGTCTTTTTATCAAGATCCTGTCGCACCGTTTGCGAGCCAGTTATTCCGGAATCCACACTTTCACGTGATCACGGTTCAACAAGTGGCGAGCCGCTTCCAGCGCTATGAGATCGCCAATTTTTCGAGCTTGCCGCTCGAAGTAAGCGTGCGCGGAGGCAAGACGCAGGGCGTGATTGGACCGGCATTTCTCTTGGCGCCCGTGGGTCTGTTCTCGCTGGGCTTCCGCGCGGGGCGAAGGCTGCTGGCGGCCGCCGCGGTTCTTCTCGCCGCCTATTTCACCAACATAGGAACGCGCTTTCTGATTCCAGATCTGCCTTTTCTGGCGCTCGCACTGACGCTCGCCATCGCGAGTTCGCCAAGCCTGATCGCCTGCCTCGCGATTTTTCACGCGGTCACGTCGTGGCCCGCGGAAGTGAGACATTACGCGCCAGGGGCTTGGCGCCTCCCGGGCCGCGCGCTTTATCGCGAAGCTTTGCGAATCGTCCCTCAGGACCGCTACCTTGGCCAAGCCAACCCCGGCTACGGCTCGGCCCGCCTGATCGAGGATCATGTGCCCAAAGGCGAAAAGGTCCTGGCGCTTGCCACAGTGGCGGAAGCCTACACATCGCGCGAGGTACTCTCAAACTTCCATGGCGCGTTCAGCGAGGACCTATCGGACATGCTCAATAACGGCTGGGTCGATTATTCGCAGCCGAGAGTGCTGGAACGGTGGAGCTTTCCAGAGAGAAAGGCGCGGGGCGTCCGCGTCGAACTGAATACCTTGGGTCCTCCGGACGAGCAGTGGAGCATCCATGAGCTGCAGTTTTTCCATCAAGGGACTGAGCTACCGCGGCGGCCCCAATGGCGGTTGAGCGCCTGGCCCAATCCTTGGGATGTCCAACTGGCTTTCGATAACTCGCCCGCCACACGGTGGAGGACGTGGGAGAGAGCGGCGCCGGGCGACTTCATCGAAGTCGATTTCGGACAGGTGCAAGCATTGGACGAAGTCCGCGTGAAAACGTCCTACGATTACCAGCCACAACCTGAGGTGAAATTGTCCGATGAAGTTTCCGGGCGCTGGAACGCGCCTGGGGGCGATTTCCGCGCCGGCGTGCTCAAGCCCGATCCTAATATCCGGAGGTATGCAACGCGGGAGCTTGCGCTTCGGGGAGTCCATTATCTGCTGATACCGGACGATTTCGCAGGATCGCCGGATTTTCGCGGCGACCCCGAAGGATGGGGCTTGGAGCTAGCCGCCGAGGGTGGCGGCGCACGGCTATATAGGGTTGTTCCACAGGCGGAAAGGCAAGAGAAATGATTGAGGCGCTGGCAGCGATTCTGGGCGCGGCGCTGCTGTGCGGCGCGTGTTATGCCGCAGGTGCCTTGCTGATCGGCAGGCTCGGCGTGAAGCTGGATCGCAGCGCGCCAGCTTGCGTTTATGCTACGTCTGGACTAGAACCTTATTCTCAGATTTGTCTGGACTCTCCGCATGTAGTTGGCCGGGATGGGCAGCCGAATTGGGTGCCGGTGAGCGGAGGTGTTCCAGTTTGTGAAGACGCCGGGTCGAGGGCGTTCTTGGCGTTGACGCGTGAATCGAGGCTGATGCGGTCGTTTACGCGGAAGGCGCGCTCCATCCCCGGTCGGCCTCTCCGAGCGGCGCGCGCACGTAACGAACCAAAGCTTGGGATGGGTCTGGCTGTCCTCTTTAGGACAGAATAGCCCCACGGCGGCCAACGGACGCTGTTTCAAGGGCAAAGAGTAAGAACGAACCGAAGCAGCAGTGCGGACATTGAGACTGAAGCCTCCGCTTGAATTCGGGAGACGCGCCCACGGTATCTCTACTTCCCGAGAATTACTCCCGACCCGGCATCAGTGAGGATCGGAGTGATCTGGTGAGAGTCGACCGCGCGGCGCACCTGTCTTTCGCTGAGGTCAACGACGTAGTAATCAAAACCCACCACTGGGGTTTCGTCGAGACGTTGAATCGGCCTAAGAGCCCGAATGCGGTATGCTGCCCTATAAAACTCCAGACTGGGGATGTGGTACCAAGTGGCGCCGATTGAGACGGAACCCGCCGGATTAGAACGCAGATCATCCCTTAGCCTCGCAGCCACTCGCTTCATGGATGAGTCGAAATGCCAAATCGCAAAGTACCGACTTTCGAGCTGTGTCAAGAACTGCAGAATGAGCAGTGCCGCGAAAACACCTTGCTCTGCGCGCAGTAACGCGAGATTCGTCCGTGAAACGGCGGCGGCCCACGCAAGCGCAAACAGCACCAGCAAGTAGAGTCCGACCCGGTCAGCGGGATAGTTCAGCCCAAGTGCAAAATGGCCGACCACGGTCCCGCTGAGTGAGACAAAAAGGATCCAAGCGGGCAGGGCTTCCCTGCGATCAGCCGATTCCTGCCGGAACAAACGGGCGACTGTAAATGCGATGTACAGGGCCACTGCCGGAAGCAAAACGTATTGGATTACGGAGATTCCTTGATCATTTCCAAGAAAACCTGGCCGTCCCCAGGCTACATGAATATTCAAGCCCGCCAATTCCCGTAACGCGCTAGCGATCGTTGGAAGACCGAAGTAGAAGTAAGAGGTGCTTAGCTGAGGTAGAATTGGCAAACCAGACCGCCAGGAACGCAAGGGCCGCGCTGGCGCTAATGCAACTACCCCGGCGCAACCGGTAAATCACTTTGTCGCGTTCGAGGACGAGTGGCGCCAACGCTAGGCCGACAGCCGCATAGGCGAGGTTTAAGGTGGTTGCAACAGCCAACCCGACGGCGACGCCCGCTAGGTGGTAACGATGCCGGAAGAAAAGGTTCATTGCCCACACAAGCAGGGCGATTCCCAGGACGTAGCCACGCGCCGCTACGGAGAAGTCGAGCAGCAATGGGGCAAGGCACAGTCCCCCAAAAGCTATAGTCCGGACGAGGACCGAGCTTACGATTTTGACGAGAGTCCGGTGCAGCCAGATGACGAACAGAAACCCCGCAAGCAGCGTCGGAAGGCGCAGAGACAACTCTGAGATGTGCAGTGCTCGGACGGAACACTCCGCGGCAATCGGGTATAGTACGTGATTGTTTGCGTCAAACCTGTCCCAGATATTTCGCCAAGGACCACGCACATAGTTGTTCGTGTAACATCCTTTCTGTAAATTAGAGGTTCCGCGCGGAGCAAGGGGTTTTGTTTCGGGCCGGAGCGAAGGCCGCGGGGTATGCGGCTGAAGCGGAGGGCCGAAACAAAACCAGCCGGGCTTGTTTCGGCGGGCC
>DATGLY010000113.1:0-79548 GCA_035293905.1 Bryobacteraceae bacterium | reverse complement strand
CGACATGGAAACGGAAGCGGCCAAAGCCGCGCTGGTAGAAGCCAATCTTCGCTTAGTAGTTTCGATCGCCAAGAAATATGTGAACCGCGGATTGCACCTACTGGATTTGATCCAGGAAGGAAATATCGGCCTGATGCGGGCGGCTGAGAAATTCGACTACCATCTGGGGTATAAATTCTCGACGTACGCGACCTGGTGGATACGGCAAGCGGTAACGCGGGCCATCGCCGACCAATCCCGAACGATCCGAATTCCGGTGCACATGAACGAGACGCTAACCAAATACCTGCGGATCTCGCGGGAGACCGAAAAGGAGTTGGGCCGGGTTCCGAAGGACGAGGAGATCGCTAGTCGCATGGAGACGACCGCGGAGAAGGTGCAGGAGCTGCGAGCGATTTCGCGCGATCCCGTGTCGTTGGATCTTCCCGTGGGACGGGACGGCGAATCGGTGCTGGGCGATCTGATCGAGGATCAATCCGCCGCTTCCATTGTGAGCCCGCTGCTGGATCAGGACGTGAGGCGGGGCGCCGCGGGCGTTCTAAAGATGCTGTCGCCCAACGAAGAAAAAGTGATTCGTATGCGCTTTGGAATCGGCTATGACCGCGAGCACACGCTACAGGAGATCGCCGATAATTTCGGACTCACGCGTGAACGTATCCGGCAGATCGAGCTGAAGGGACTCCAGCGTCTGCGCAGTGCGGAAAACGCTCAGCGTCTTCGGCCGCTGATGATCCAATAAAGCGGGTAGCCACTATCCGCTTTAGGACTGGACCTCCTCGGGAAAGACGGCATAGCCTTGAGGGGGCGGAAATAGCTCCTCCAAGGCCACCAATCGCTTGCGGATAAAGCGACTAGGGAGTTGGCGGGGGCCCGTCTCCACGTCGATATCGCAGCAGATTCCATGCAGGTAGAGAGTTAGCGTGTCGATAAAGGACTGGCGGGCGTAGGCGCGAAAATTACGGGCGCCGGCCGAGTTCTTGGAGCGGCGCAGGCCCTGCTTCAGCCGCCAGCTTGGCTCGTCGACTTCGCCGTGCGCCTCGGCGGTCAACTCCTCCCGTAGTAACCGGCTGTAACGGGTTTCGATCTCGTCGCTCCAGTGCTCGCCCATTACGGTGGCGATTAAATGGAAGAACCGGTAGTGGTACTCGGCTACTTCCTGATCCTTGAGCGCGAACGCGAGGAAAGTTTCCTCCCCCAGTTGCACATGAGTGGAGGTGGACAGACGGCCTTCGGGCGGCCTCTCGATAGAAACATAATCGGATGCTGGCGTCTTTTCGCGCCCCCTTTCGCCCCCATTTACGCGTTCGAGATAGGGCACCAGGAGGATGGAGATCTTGGGCAGCGCGGCAGCGATTTTGGGAGGGAGGGCCGCCACCGGCTCTTGCAGGTATTCCCGGAGGTCATCGTCGGACATAGGGAGGGAGGCGCAGAAATAGGAGAAGGTGTTGCTAAGAGGGATCATCTCGCCGCGGAAGCGTTCGGCGAATTGGCGGACGCTCAGCTTGCTGAGCTCGATTTGGGCTGGCATCTAGGCACTTACATTCTAGCGGACGCGGCGCATTCCGGCTTGCTCCGAGAACGGTTACGGCTGGCGTTGGTTCGTAACAACATGACTTGGCGAAAATCCGACCCTCAGATAGAAGGCCCCTTTCGATCTGCAACCTTCCCGATGCATACATTATGTTATACTTTCTACCCACATAGACTACATGGCTCCCGTTGAACGGACGGACGATGAATCTGGTAGAGCCGAGCCGGGCGATATTACGGTTCTTCTTCGTCAGTGGAAGGAAGGAGTTCCAGGGGCGGAAGAAAAACTCTATGTCCTAGTCTTTCCGCATTTGCGCAAGCTGGCGCGTAACTGGTTGAAAAAGGAGAGGCCCGGCCATCCCATGGACAGCGTGGGACTGGTAGCGGAGGCGTACCTTCGCCTGCTGCCCGCAAAAGATCGGGTGGAGTGGCGGAACCGGGACCATTTTTACGCTATATCGGCCAGGGTGATGCGAAGGCATCTGATCGACATCGGGCGAAAGCGCGCGCGAGGGTCGGAAGTAGGGCTGGCAGGCGAGGATCTGCCGGCGCGCTGGCGAGACCTGGACAAGGCAATCGACATCGCGCGGCGGCTGGGCGATTTAGAGAAAGCTGATCCAGAACTTTGCGCCGTAGCCGAGCTGAAGATTTTCCTGGAGCTTACCGACGAGGAGACAGCGGAGGTGATGAACCTTAAGCTCCACACCATGCAGCGAAGATGGCATGAGGCGCGCAAGTGGCTATTCGTGCGGATGAGGCAGCAATGCTGAACCAAGAGCGCGACGAACGACCGATGGACGATTTGGCGGCGGACGATGTCGTGATGAGCGTCGTTGCGCTGGCGCTGGCCAGTCCGGTGGAAAGGCGCGAGGCATACATACACGGGGCTTGCGGCGGCGATCCCAATTTGATGCGTCAGGTCCGGGAATACCTGGAATGGGAAGAGCGGATGGACGGCTTCCTCGATGGATCGCTTTTTTTGGGGGACGAGCCGCCTTTCCAACACGGCGATGTGGCCGCCGGCCGATTCGATATTCTGCGCGATGCCGGGGAAGGCGGCATGGGCTGGGTTTACGAAGGATGGGACAGGCAGCTGAACTGCCGTGTCGCCATCAAGTGCTCGAAAGCCGGCTTCCGCAAGCGTCTGCCTCCCGAAGTGCTCAACGCACGGGAGATCGCGCACCGCAACGTGTGCAAAGTATTCGATATTCACGCGGCGCAAACCAGGCACGGACAGATCGAGTTCATCAGCATGGAGTTTCTGGAGGGCGAAACACTGGCGGAGCGTTTGGAGAAAGCGCGGCTCGGAGGCGGGCGCTTGTCGAAAAGGGAAGCGCTGGGGTTGGGGAAACAGATCTGCGGCGGATTGGCCGAAGCGCACCGCAAAGGCGTGGTGCACGGCGATGTAAAAAGCAACAACGTGATTATCACGAAGGACGTCGACGGCCAACAGCGCGCGGTGGTGACGGATTTCGGGCTTGCGCGAACGCTTGGCGCGGCGGGAATCCGGGGGACGGCGCAATCGATGGCGGGCGGCGCGATGGACTACATTGCTCCGGAGCTATGGAATGGGGGAAAGGCGACTCGCGCCTCGGATGTATATGGGCTGGGCGTCATCCTTTGCGAGCTGTTGACCGGCCGCAGGCCGTTTGGACCGGAGGTGCGCATTGAACAAAGGCTGAAGGGCAAGCCGCCCGCCATGGAAACGAACTGGGATCGAGTGCTGGCGCGTTGCCTGGAGCCCGATTCGAGGCGAAGGTTTCAGAGCGGCGCGGAAGTGGCCGAGGCCATCGAGCGAAAGCTTGCGCAAGGCAAAAGATTCCGGCGCTTATTCTTAGCTGCCGGGGCGGGAGTTGTGCTGGTCAGCCTGGGGGCGATGGGGGCGTATCGGACTGCGGTGGCCCCCCAAGACACGGTGAGACTGGCGGTGTTGCCATTCTCGGGCGATGCGGATTCCGCGGCGTTGATACAGGGCGCGCTGCTGGATGCCGGCAACCGCTTGGGCCACGTGAAGAGCGGCCGCGCGCGCCGGCTGACGGTGATACCCGTAAGCGACGCGCTGCAAAACAGGGCCGACCAGCCGGCCAAGGCGCGAACACTGTTAGGCGCGACGGATGCATTAATGGGCGAGTGGAAGAGAGACGGCGACCGAGTGAAGATCTCGGCTCATCTAATCGACACCTCCTCACTTGCCCATTTGCAAGACTGGCAGGCCGTCTATTCGGCGAACGAGCTACAAAACATCCCCGTGGCGCTTGCCGGCATGGTTACGGGGACTTTCCATTTGCCGCCGTTGGCGGCCGCTGCTACCGTAAATGCCGCTGCGTACCAAGACTACGCCGTTGGCGCTGCTATGATCCGGCGGAACCCGGACGTAGCTCGCGCCATTCCGCTGCTTCAACGTGCGGTGGAGCGGGATCCCGACTCTCCGTTGACGCATGCCAAGCTGGCCGAGGCCCAGTTCCTGGAATACACGATTACGCGAAATCCGGATTGGCAGGCAAGGGCGTTAGCTTCTCTGGCAAATGCGCAAAAGCGAAATCCCGACGCCGTTGAAGCGTTGCTGGTTTCGGCCATGATCAACGCAGCGTCGGGCGACTATTACGACGCGCTGGAAGCGTTATCCAGAGCCACTGACCTAGAGCCCAAGAATGGCGACGTGTGGCGGCAGCTTGGGCAGATCTATGAGGACAGCGGCCAATTCGCCAACGCGCTGAGGGCGTTCTCAAACGCGGTAACATTTCAGCCCCAATATTTTAGGAACTACCAGGTTCTCGGAGCCTATTACTTCAGCCTGGGCGACTATGAGGCCGCCGCCAGAGAGCGGGAAATCATGGTTAGCCTTGTGCCGGATCTCGCCGACGCTCATTATGCATTAGCGGCGCCTTATTTGAACCTGGGGAAATACCAAGACGCGGAGTATCAACTGAGCCTCGCCAAACGGATTGAGGACACCGCCAACGTCGAGTTGGGACTAGGGCTCGTGCGTTTATACCAGGGCGACAACCTGGAAGCGATCCCCTATCTTCGGCGTGCGATCGAGATTGGTCCTCCAACGCCCCTCTACTATATCGACTTAGGGACGGCGCTGCGGAGGGCCGGGTTCACGCAGCAGGCCCTGGAGGAATATAGGAAGGGCCGAGATCTCGCTCAGGATGAGCTGCCCAGGAATCCGAGGCTCGCTTACGAGCGGGCGTGGCTCGGCTATTTATGCGCCCGCCTAGGGGAGCGCCGGCAAGCCGAATCAGAAGCCGGACAGGCTTTAAGCTCCTCGGCGGATGCAGACGTCCGTTGGATGGCCGTCCAAACGTTCGAAGCTTTGGGCGAGCACCCGCGCGCGCTTGACCTGCTGAGAGACGCGCCAGCGTCCATGTTCTTGCTGGTGGAGAGGTCTTCGGACATGGCAGGCCTGCGTCGGGAGCCCGGCTACAAAAAGATTTTAGAGTCTCGTCACATTCAATGAACAGGAGAAACAAATGGCATTGCTTGAATATGAGCTTACGGTTGACGAAAATGGCAATTCGAAAGTGACCTGCAGCGTGCTAGAAGTGGACAAGAACGACCGAATTCGCTTCAAGTCCAACAACGCTAAGTCGGCTATCGTGTACCAAAAGGGCTCTCCCTTCAACGACCCTAAGGGCCCGAAGGCCGGCGTACCATTTCCGGTGGGCAAGAAGGCCACGCCGGCATTCAAGGTCGCCAAGGTTTTGAACAGTCAGCAAAGACTCCACTTCGACTGCGGCGTGCTGCGGAAAAACAGCTCCTCGACGGTGAAGGCGACCCCCGACGGATTTCAGCCTTGGGGCGGCGGGGACGGCACGCCGCCGGGGCGCAACATCAACAACGGAGGCTAGCCAGGGCTGGACGTTCAACAAGGAGTCTATGGCTAGTCAATCTCGCGCACGTTCGTTCCGCGCCTTCGGAAGGCACGGAGGAGTCCGAAGACTTCCGGATGACAAACAACCGAAAGCTGAGACAGAGGCAGGCGAGCGGACGGACGCGGCGTTGCAGGGCCGCTTTGGCCGACTATTCCGTTTGAAGGGGGCGAATTAGGACAGAGCGGATTTGGAGATACTGGCGGATGCGATGACGGCGCATCAGAAGCGTACGTCTCCGGAAGATCAGCCCGACGACGACGAAAACACAGGAAATGCGGCGGATCCGAGGATCAGCGCGGGCTACATGTCAAGGGCGGAGTAAAAATAGACCACTCCGGGGGAGAGAAAATAGACCACTTCCTAGTCAGTTGACGGTTTCTTTTGATCGATTTGCGGGGGCGGCTGGAGCGAGGCTTGCGGCGCCCTTTAGGGCGGCGCGTTTAGGCCGGAGCGCAAGCCGCTCCGGCAAATCGCCGCCGCCATCGTTGAGCCGGACTACGAACGGGACCGCGCCGCGCGGCGGCGTTTGCTGTCCTCAAGCCGGTAACTTTTGCCGTTCATTTCCAGGATGTGAACGTGATGCGTCAGCGGGTCCAGCAGCGCGCCGGTCAATCGTTCCGATCCGAATGCTTCGGTCCATTCGTTGAAGGGCAGATTGCTGGTCACCAGCATCGAGCTGCGTTCGTAGCGCCGGCTGAATACCTCAAACAGCAACTCCGCTCCGGTGCAGTAGTCATCAGTTGATCTGACATTTTCGATAGACTGGTCCGGATGGTCCGGACAGGGAGAATGTCAGATCAAGTGATGACTACTGCACGGGGGGACTTGATTCGCGGGCTAGAGATGTCGCTGCCGTCGGGTCAGGCAATCGCTAGACGCATGTACCCCGAAAGCGATTTGATCCCAAACCATAGGCTCAAAATAGGTCCGGGAACCAAAGCCGCCGCGGCCAACGGCGCCACCGGCCTTCACCAACTTTCGCGGGCTTTCAGACGCAACGCTCCGCTTTGGTTTTACGTATTGGCGGAGGCGCAGCAACAATTGAAAAACAATCAGACGCCGATCCGGCTTGGGCCCGTGGGTGGGCGGATTGCGGCCGAAGTGATCGTCGGGCTGATGGCGGCAGACAGAACATCTGTTTGCACCAGAGAGATTTCCATCCGGATCCCGCAGTGACTCCAAACGGAAGCCTCAGAATGTGGGACTTACTGGAGTTTGTACGGAAGTGCGACCCGCGCTAGCTTTTTGCATACGGCCGCTACGCCGCGGGAGGCTCGGCCTTTTTCAACACTTTGTCCAGTATCCGCACGGCCCGATCGATTTCGGGCTTGCCGACGATGTAGGGCGGCAGGAAGCGGAGCACTAGGTCATGGGTGCAGTTGAGGAGAAGGCCCGCCTCGAGAGCGTCGAGCACAATCTGCTTACCAGAAAACTCCAATTCCAAGCCGATCATCAGCCCGGGGCCGCGGATCTCCTTGACAAAGGAATGGCGCGCTTTTAATTCCGTCAATTGCTGCCGGAAATAATCGCCCATTCTAGAAATATTAGGAAGTAATTCATCGAGAATATCGAAAAATTCGAGAGCGACCCGGCAGGCGAGCGGTCCGCCGCCGAAGGTAGTGCCATGCATTCCTAAGCCAATGGTGGACGCAGCGGCGTCCGTGGCGGCGACAAAGCCGAGCGGGATGCCGCAGGCCAAAGGCTTAGCGGCGACCGCGACGTCGGGAAGGATTGCTGGATCATGAAGCTGATAACTGAAATATGCGCCCGGCCGGCCGACGCCGCACTGGGTTTCGTCGAAGACCAGCAGAGCATTGTAGCGGTCGGCGAGCTGGCGGGCCTTGTGGATAAACTCCACTGTCAGCGGGTGGATGCCTCCTTCGCCCTGCACAAGCTCCAGCACGATGCCGGCGGTGCGTTCGCTCACGGAATCCTCCAGAGCTGCGATGTCGTTGCGGCGCGTGAAGTGTGCGCCGGGAAGCATGGGTTCGAAATCGCGGCGGTACTTTTCCTGGCCGGTGATGGACAAGGCGCCGAAGGTGCGGCCGTGGAAGGAATCGTCCAGCGCGACGGTCTCGAACTTCTCCGGGTGAATCTTGCGGCCGTGGGAGCGAACGATCTTTAGGGCGCCTTCCATGGCCTCCGCGCCCGAGTTGCAGAAAAAAACTCGGTCCAAGCCGGTGGCTTTGGCAATGCGCTCGGCCAGCGGCCCCTGGTATTCGTGATAGTAAAGATTGGAGCAGTGGAGCATGCGCGCGGCCTGATCGCGGATCGTTTTCACGAGACGGGGATACGCATGCCCAAGCGCATTGACGCCGATGCCGGTAATGAAGTCCAAATAGCGCCGGCCCGAGGTATCATACACATAACAGCCTTTACCGCGAGTAAGCACCAACGGATATCGCGCATAATTCTGCAACAGGCAGCGCTCTTCGAGCGCGATCACAGAATCGCCCGCGGACGCGGCGGCCGACGTTGGAACCGCTAAAGTGGATGCTTCCATCTCCTTATCATAGCGGCGAGGGGAGGAATTTTCGCGCTCCAAGCAGACGCGGAGAAAGAGGCACAGGTGACGAGACGGGAAATCGCGGCGCTGATTGATCATACCTTGTTGCGACCCGATGCAACTATGGCTGATATCCGAAAGCTGTGCGGCGAGGCGCGCCTGCATGGATTCGCGGCGGTGTGCATAAACTCTTATTGGGTCCCGCTGGCGGCACAAGAACTGAAAGGGGAGGGTGTGAAAGTGTGCGCGGTGGTGGGATTCCCGCTGGGGGCCTGCGCCACGGAGGTAAAGGTGGGGGAGACGGAATGGGCCATTCGCGCCGGAGCGCGGGAAATCGACATGGTGATCAATACCGGCGAATTACGGGGAGGAAATGGCGAGGCAGTGCGACAGGACATCGGCGCGGTCGTCGCCGCAGCGCATTCGGAGGGGGCGATGATAAAGGCGATTCTGGAGACTGGGTTGCTCGACGACACGCAGAAGGAGGAAGCGTGCAGGCTGGCTAAGCAGGCGGGAGCCGATTTCGTAAAGACTTCGACGGGCTTCGGCCCGAGTGGAGCTACGGCCGCCGACGTGGCGTTGATGAGACGAGCGGTAGGGCCAGAGATGGGCGTGAAAGCTTCCGGGGGCATCCGCACTCTTAGTGAGTTGAAAAGCATGGTGGCGGCGGGCGCGACGCGAATCGGGACCAGCTCCGGCGTAAGGATTATCGGGCCGGTGAATCAGGAATAGGGATCGAACATGCCGGAGACAGGCCAAGCGCGTTTTCGCGAGCGAGCCGAGTTGCTCGACTTTTTGCTGGAAGTGTCGCGCATCACCGCCGAGACGCTCGATCTGGACAAGCTTCTTGAGAACGTCGCCGGGATCGTCAAGAAAGTCGTTCCCTACGATTTATTCGCCATCTTGCTCTGGAGCGAACGGAATCGAGCTCTGTCGATTCGCTATTCGATTGGGCATCGTCAAGAGATTGTGCGGAGCCTGACAGTGCGGCTGGAGGAAGGGATCACGGGGCAGGCGGCGGCGTTGCGGACTCCGATTTTGGTACACGACGTCACGAAAGATCCACATTACCTCAACGCCCTGGACGCCGTGCGAAGCGAGCTAGCCGTGCCTATGATGGCGCGGGGAAAACTCGTGGGCGTGATCGACCTTCAGTCAACTCAGTTGCAGGCCTTTACGGAACAGGATCGAAGCTTGATGCGGCTCATTGCGGCGCGGATCGCGGCGTCGCTGGAAAACGCACGGTTGTACGCGCGCGTGGCGCGGCAAAATCGAACGTTAACGACGCTGGCGGGGCTATCGCGCGAGTTCAGCTCGATTTTAGACGTCGACGAACTATTGGGCAAGATCGCCGCGGGAGTGCGGACGCTGATTGCTTATGATGCATTCAGTATTTATCTGGTGGACGAGGAAAAGCGCGTGTTGCGGCGGCGTTTTAGCGTCCGCTACGACCAGCGGGTGCACCTGGATAATATTCCGCTAGGGAAGGGGATTACGGGCGCAGCGGCGGAATCGCGGCAAACGGTGCGGGTTCTGGACACCAGCACGGACCCGCGCTATATCGCTTCGTATCCCGAAATCCGGTCGGAGCTAGCGGTCCCGCTGATGGTGCAGGATCGCGTGGTGGGGGTGCTGGACGTGGAGAGCGAGCGCATCGCTTATTTCACGGAGGACCATCAAAGAACGCTGAACCTACTGGCCACGCAGATCGCCAGCTCCGTGGAGAACGCGCGGCTGTATGAAGAATTAGCGCAGCATAAGGAGCGCATGGAGCACGACCTCAAAGCTGCGCGAAAGCTGCAGCGCGTGTTGATTCCGCGTGAGGTCCCGGAGTTGGCGGGCATCCGCGCAGGAATCCGGTCGCGGCCGGCGCGCGAAATCTCGGGCGACGTCTACGATTTCTTCGACCAGGGCGAGAACCGGGCTCTGCTGGCGTTCGGGGATGTCAGCGGAAAAGGGGCTGCGGCGGCGCTGTATGGCGCGCTAATCGGGGGCCTGCTGCGGATTCTTGCGCCGGGAGGACGGAGTCCGGCGCAATTGATGGTTTCGCTGAACCAAGCGCTTCTAGAGCGCAGAGTGGACGCGCAATACGCCACGTTGACGGTGGCGCAATGGGACCCGGCCCGCCGCCGGCTTTTGCTGGCCAATGCGGGCTCCGAGCCGCCGCTGCTGTGCCGGGGCGGGGAGATCCAGGAGAGGCGCGTGGAAGGGGTGCCGATCGGGTTGCTGGAGGATCGGGAGTACGAGGAAGCGGAATTGATTTTGGAACCCGGCGACATCGTCGTATTTTATTCCGACGGCGTGGAAGATCAGCTCAACGCCGCAGACCAGGAGTTTTCGCGACTGCGGCTCATGCAGGTGCTGAAGAAACACATGGGCGAGGAGCCCCAGGCCATCGCCGACGCCGTCATCTGCGCCCTGGACGAATACAGACGTGGAACCCCGCTCACCGACGATCAGACGGTGCTGGTGGTGAAATTCAGCGCATGAGCCAGACGCCGCGTCCCTTGGAATACTGTGGTCGCACGCTTTCGATGGACGGCGTAGACCTGGCGGCGATCGCCGCCAAGGCCGGCACGCCCTGCTACGTCTATTCGGCGGCGGAGATTCTCAACAATTACCGCGCTTACGAGTCAGGTTTCGGCGAACAGCCGCATACGGTCTGCTACGCCGTGAAGGCGGCAAGCAATCTCAGCATTCTGCGTCTGCTGGCCGGCGTCGGCGCGGGATTCGACATCGTCTCGGGGGGCGAACTGTTCCGTGTCCTTAAGGCCGGGGGAGATGCCCGGAAAGTGGTTTTCTCGGGCGCGGGCAAGTCGGCGACTGAAGTGGAAGCGGCGCTGCGGGCGGGCATTGGCGCGTTCAACTGTGAGTCGGCGCCGGAAATGGCGCTGATTGATGCGCTGGCTCACCGGTTGGGAGTGAAGGCGCGTGTGGCGGTGCGCGTGAATCCAGACGTTGAGGCGGCAACCCATGCCTACATTTCCACCGGTCGGCTAGCCCACAAATTCGGCGTAGATATCGAGCTGGCCGAAGAAGCTTACGAGTGCGCGCGACGTTATGAGAATCTGCTGGCGGAGGGAGTCAGTTGCCACATCGGATCGCAGCTTCTGGAGCCGGAACCTGTGATGCGCGCAGCAGATCGCGTGCTGGAACTGATCGAACGGCTGCGGCGGAAAGGATTCGACATCCGGCATGTGGATTTCGGCGGCGGACTGGGGGTGGCATACAAGCCTGGCGACAAGGCGCCCGACATCGGGGAGTTCGTCAAGGCGTTGGCGGCGCGGGTCCAGGGATGGAATCTTCACGTAATGATCGAGCCGGGACGCTCGATCGCGGCGAGCGCCGGAGTATTACTGGCGCGCGTGCTGTACCGCAAAAAATCCGGCGAAAAGGAATTCGCGATCGTGGACGCGGGCATGAACGACCTGATCCGGCCGGCGCTTTATTCCGCGCACCACGAGATTGTGCCATTGAGGCAGCCGACGGGTGGAAGCTTTCGAGCGGACGTGGTCGGGCCGGTCTGCGAAACCGGCGATTTTCTGGCTCGCGAGCGTGAGTTGGCGGAACTGCTGCCGGGCGATCTGGTGGCGATTTGCACGGCCGGAGCCTACGGTTTTGTGCAAGCTTCCAACTACAATTCTCGCCCGCGGGCTGCGGAAGTCATGGTGGAAAACGGCGGATGGCGTGTCATCCGGCGGCGCGAGACATACGAGGACCTAGTGCGGGGCGAGGATTCTGGAAGGCTGGACGCCTGAGAGCGCGGCTAGCGAGAACTGCGGTATTATCGCTCCTAACATGGCGAAGACGTTGCGCCTGGCTGCCCTAGCTGTGGCCGTCGCCCTGGGCTGCATGGGGCAGGCGGCTGGGAATAGCGCGGCGCAACTGGTCATAGTGATGAGATTCGATGTGGGGCCGCCTGCCGGCGTGCTGGAATCAATGCAGCGGGAAGTGGCGAGCATCCTGGAGCCCGCGGATGTGCAGGTGACCTGGCGGCGGGCCGAGCAAAACGACGGGCGCGAGTTATTTCGGCACGTTGTCGTGATCCGGTTCCGCGGGGCGTGTCATACGCCGCCGGTTTCATGGGACGAGCTTCCGGCGGCGATGGAAAATCCGGAACTGGCGAGCGCATCGGTCCGCGACGGCAAGGCGCTGCCATTCGCGGAGGTTCATTGCGACCGCATTTCCGCGTTTCTGCGCCCGTGGCGCAAAGCGGAGCAGAGCGCCGCGCTGGGAGCAGTCATGGGCCGCGTGATCGCGCATGAGTTATATCACATGCTCACGAACACGCAGACGCATGGCGTGAGCGCTCTTTCCAAGGCGACGGTCACATCGGTGGAACTGGGCCGGAGCGGCCGCTTTTCCGCCGATGAAATCGAACGGCTTAAGGACTCAGTGCGATAAGAAGGCGCGGACGGCGGAATTGGCCGTCCGCGCCATCCCAGCTCAGAACAGCAGCCGGGCTCCCAACAGGAAGGTGCGCGGGCCCAGTCCGTTCAGCAGACTGGCGGAAACCAGCGACGGGTTGCCGAAGCCGGGCGAACCCAGATTGGCAACCGGATTGGAATAGGCGGGCGAGTTGAACAGATTGAACGCCTCGCCGCGGAGCTCGAAGTTGGCGCGCTCACCCAGGGGGAACTGCTTGAACAGCGACATATTGTAGGCTGTAAGATCCGGACCGCGATAAGCGTTGCGGGAAGGAATTCCAAGCGTTCCGGCAGCGGGAGCCGTGAACAGCGCGGGATTGAAGCTGGCCTGGCCATTGACCGTTCCGCCGATGGAGGCGGCGAACACGTTCGGTAAGCCGGGGCAGTTGCAGCCAGTGGGCGGGGCGAGAATCGAGTATGGCGTTCCGGTTCCCCAGTTGAACATTCCGTTCCAACGCCAGCCGCCCAGAACGCGTCCAATCACGCCATCATTCAGAACGTGCGTGCCGCTGCCAATGGGGATGTTAAAGATGTGGCTGATAGTAAGTATCTGAGTGCGGTCCCAATCCGCCGGACCGTAGTTGAGGGCGCGGCTGAAAGGATCGAGCAGAGTTGTGCCGTAGTCGAGCGACTTGCTCCAGGTGTAAGCTATGGTGAAGCCGACGCCGCGCGCGAAGCGCTTGGTGAGATTGACTTGCAGAGCGTTGTAGTTGCTGGTCAGGCCGGTTCCCACTTCATTCACGCCGACAAATCCGGTGAAAGGCAGTCCGGTCAGGCCAGTTCCGGGAGCCGCCACGTTGAGGGCCTGAATGAATGGGAGCTGGCGGCCGACGTTGCCGACATAAGACGCGTCGAACAGCACTCCACGGGTCAGATCCTGCTGAAACATGAAGAAATAGTTCTGCGTATAGGGCGCCTCGATTCCGCTTTGGACATTCAAGGGAATGTTGGGGGCTGGGACTACAGTTCCCGGTGTCGCGGCCGCCGCAGGCGCGGGAAGGGAGGGAACGGCAAAGGGAACACGAATGAAGGAGCCGTTGATGAGGCCGGTCTGCACGCCGGACCCGGCCTGGTTCAGCGCCGTAAGCATAAACGGAACCGGAAAACGATAGATGCCATAGCTCGCGCGAACGACCGTGCGCCCAAAGGGCCGGAACGCGAGGCCTAGGCGAGGCGACCAATTGTCGAGATCGTATTGCGTGGCGCCGTTGGAATAGGTTGCATTCCCGGCGGCCGGGTTATAGACCAGGGCGGCCGCGCCAAATCGAGTGGTCACGGGGCTGAAGACGTCGTAGCGCAAACCCAGGTCGATGGTGAAGTGCGGAGTCAGCCGGATCGTGTCGAGGATGAATCCGGCATATTGGTTCTGCCGGTAGGTAGGAGTGGTCGCATAAGCGAACACGCCAGTGGCCACGGGGGCGCCGGTGAGGAACGCTGCCAAAGAGTTGAAATACGTAGCCGTCAGCGGAGCGTAAGCCGCCGATTCCGCCGATAGAGTTGGGCCAGGCCCGAAGAACATAGCGCCGTTGGGGCCGAACGGATAATTGGTGAACCCATTGGACTCCATCGCGCGGATATCGGTTCCAAACCGCACGTCCTGGATCCCGCGGGCCCACTGAAAATTCGCAGATCCCTCATAGTCGTTGTCAATCATCTTGTCTGGAAGATTTGGCGCTTCGCCGAGCACTCCTAGGCCGGCGATATGGATTGCCGGAAGGCTGGCGAACCCATTGGCGGCCAGCAGAGGAGTCAGCGAGCCGGTCGCGTCCGCCGGCGTTATGGCGTTGCGATAGCGGTTGTAGGCGAACCGCAGCTCTCCGACGAGGCCGTGGCGATTGGCTAGAAGGCCGAGGGCAGCGTGGTCGTTGCGAAGAGCCGAGCTTGTAGCGCCGCCCGCCACCGGTCCGAAGAAGGAGCTCTGGCCGGCGTTGAAGTACGAAAATCCGTAATTTAGGAAACCGGCGACGTTGTTGGAGAAGCGGTAATCCAGTCTGTCCGTGACGACGCTGCTGGTATCTGTGAAGGGAACCGTCGAAACCAAATTGTTGGCGACGCCAGGAAGGTTCGGGGAGGGAAGGGCGCTCAGGATCGCCAGCGAGAGCGGATTGATCATATTGCTGGGAATGACCGCTCCGGGGAACGGAGTGCGGAGCGATCCCGATGGCGAGCCGCTGAACGGGTTATAGATCGTGGCGCCGAGGCCGCTGAAATTTCCCGACAGCAGGGAGTGGGTAGGTACCGTGCCGAGCTGAACTTGACCATCGTGATAGAGCGTGCCCTCATAGTTCAGAAAGAAGAAGGCGCGGTCGGGGACGATGGCTCCGCCCAGGCCCGCGCCCGCCTGCCACCAGTGCAGGGGAGAAGTATAGCCGCCGATGGAAATCGGATTTCTGGCCTGGAGGAAATCATCGGAGTGAAATCCGTACAAGGAGCCGTGCAGTCCGTTGGCGCCCTGCCTGGAAAATGCGCTGTCGATGGAACCGGAAGCGAAGCCCGAATCCGCGCGATAGTTGCCGGCGGTCACCAACAGCTCGCGGATATTTTCGCTGGGCGTAACCTGAATGGACAGATCTCCGGTGAATGGTTCGCGCAGCGTATCGCCGTCTTCGACGCGATCGTTGGCGTAGCTGGCTAATCCATTGACGTGGAATTGCCGGCTGCGCTGAGGATCGGCGGCGATTCCGAATGGGGAGTCTTGATAAAGGACGGGCGGAGTGACTCCCGGCATCAAATTAATCAACTGGCCGTAGTTTCGATCGAAAACAGGAAGAGACTGGATGGCCGTTTGGGAATACGCACGCTCGATTTCCGGCGGAGTGTCCTGTATCTCGGCGGCGTCGGCTTTGAGTTGTACGACTTCCACCGTGGCGCCCGGTTGGAGCTTGGGGTTAATCTGCGCGGCCGCTCCGGCGGACACCTCGATCGAATCGAGCGTCATGTGCTTGAATCCGGCAGCCTCCAGATCGACCTTGTATGTGCCAGGAGCAACCGAAACCATGAAGGACCCATCGGGCCCGGATATAGCCTTTTGCGACACGTGGGTGTCGGTATTAGTGATAGTAACTACGGAATCGGGCACCGGCTTTCCGGAAGGATCGGCGACCGTTCCGGAAAGAGTTCCGGCCTGAGCCCAGGCTAGGATCGTTCCAAGTATGAAAAGAATGAATCCAAAAAAACATCTATAAACCATCGACTCTAACCTCACGATGCTCGGTGCAAGTGCAATCAATGATCCAAATTAGAGGCGGGCAAAACTCAAGAGAACGCAATTGTTTTGGACGATCGGTCCACAAAGCTGGCGGGGAGTCAGGAGCCTGAACTTTTTGCAGCCGCGCGAAGAAAGTTCCGCTCTTAACGGCCTTTGTCACGAACTTGGCGAGCATTCTACCCCTTCTCCGGAAACTGCGCCCGCGGCTAGCGACAAAAGACCGTTTAAACTGGAAGATCGGAGGGAGGAACAATTCCATGGCAGAGTATGCATATCCGGAAAGCATCGTTTCCACCGAGTGGGTGGCTCAACATTCCGCCGACCCCCAGGTTCGCATTGTGGAGGTGGATGTCGACACAAGTGAATATGCCAAAGCGCATGTTCCGGGCGCGATCGCGTGGAACTGGACCACGCAATTGGCCGATCCAGTTCGGCGCGACATTTTGTCCAAAAGTCAGTTCGAGAAGCTGATGAGCGAATCGGGGATCTCCCAAAGCACAACCGTGGTGCTTTACGGGGATAACAATAATTGGTTTGCGGCATGGGCTCTGTGGCAGATGAAAATGTATGGCCACGACGACGTTCGCATCATGAATGGCGGCCGCAAGAAGTGGTTGGCCGAAGGGCGCGAAGTCTCCACCGAGATACCTTCGGTCGCGCTGGCAGCTTACACGGCCTCCGGTCCGGACAATTCGTTACGGGCGTTCCTGGATCAAGTTCAAGCGGCGGTGCAAGGCAAACACACGGCTCTGGTCGACGTGCGGAGTCCGGCGGAATTTACGGGCGAGATCCTAGCGCCGCCCGGACTGCCGGAAACCTGCCAGCGCGGCGGGCACATTCCTGGCGCGCGGAACATCCCGTGGGGAAAGGCTTGCAACGAAGACGGGACTTTTAAAAGCGCGGATGAGTTGAGGGCTCTTTATGGCGGCGAGGGCGTGGACGGCAGCAATCCGACGATCGCTTATTGCCGCATTGGCGAGCGCAGCAGCCACACCTGGTTCGTGTTGAAATATCTGCTGGGCTATAGCAACGTTAAGAACTACGATGGCTCCTGGACTGAGTGGGGCAACTTAGTGGGGGCGCCGGTAGAACGCGGAGCGGCCCAGACCGCAAAAGCATAAAGACGGCCAGGGAATGAAAACCGAGGACTATCGGGAGCGGCGTATTGAAATCGAGAGTTGGCCGGTGAAGCTGACCAGCTATCGCATTGGGGGAAACTTTTACTGCACGGCGGATAATGTATCGCCCGGCGCGGCGCTGGCGCGCACGACCGGCCAGACGCGCGAGGAAGCTGAAAACGCGGCCATCGAGCGCGCCCGGTCCAAGCTGGCGGCCACCAAGCGCCACGCAATATGACGCCGGCGGCAGCGGGCTCCGTTCCGCTGACGGGCCTTCGCCGGCTGGAGATGGTCGTGCTGCTGGGAGCGCTAACAGCGTTCGCGCCGCTCAGCATCGACATGTACCTGCCGGCGCTTCCAAGTCTACAACGCTATTTCCAAACGACGGAGGGCGAAGTTCAGCTCACGCTCGCGTCGTTTTTTGTGGGCTTTGCGCTGGGGCAATCGCTGTACGGACCCTTAGCCGACCGCTTCGGACGCAAACGACCTCTTTATGCCGGGATGCTGCTGTACTGCGCGGCCTCCACCGCATGCGCGCTAGCGTTTTCGGCGCGGGCTCTGGCGGCATTCCGGTTATTGCAAGCCCTGGGCGCCTGCTCCGGCGCGGTGATGTCGCGCGCCGTGGTTCGCGATGTTTTTGCGGTGCAAGAGACACGCCGAGTTTATTCGGCCCTGATTCTGGTGATGGGCGTGTCGCCCCTGGCGGCGCCGCTGCTGGGAAGTTATATTTTGCTTTGGTTCGGGTGGAAGGCGATTTTTTTGAGCGTCGCCGCGGCGGGCGCGCTCGTCCTTCTAAGCTTGCACTTTCGAATGCCGGAGACTCTTGCGACGGCCCAACCGCTTTCGGCGCGCTACATTCTGGCGACGTATCGCGCGCTTCTGGCAGACCGGTTCTTTCTCGGCTCGACGCTGGCGACGGGTTTCAGCTCTGCCGGGATGTTTGCCTACATAGCAGGCGCGCCGTTCGTGTTTATCAATTTGTTCGGCATGCGGCCGGACCGCTTCGCCTGGCTGTTTGGAGTCAATGCGGCCGCGGTGGTGATCGGCGCGCAGATCAACGGCCGGGTGCTTTGCGGCCATGCGCCGGAGCGGCTGATGCGTAGAGCGGCGTGGGTGCAGTCGGCGGCAGGAATCGCGCTGGTGGCCGCTGCGCTTACAGAAGCCGGCGGCTTGCCCCGCAGCATGCTCGGACTGGCTCTGCCGTTATTCGTGTACATGGCGACGATCGGCTTCGTATTTCCCAACGCGGTGACGATCGCCTTGGCGAATCATGGTCAAATCGCCGGGATGGCCTCCGCTCTGTTGGGTACGCTTCAATTCAGCATGGCCGCCATTTCGGTGCTGATTTTGGGCGCCATCAACAGCGTTACGGCTCTACCCATGTCGGCGGCCATCTGCGCCTGCGGGTTATTGGGCGTGGGCTCGCACCTAACGTTGATGAGGAGCGGCCGGAGTTCTGTTTAACCGCCACTAATTGTTTTGGCGTGGGACCCACGCCCGACGGGTTTGGCAAACCAACAAGAGGAGTTTTACCTAGAGTTCCCGAGAGTTATTCCGAGCTACTCGCGACTTCCTGCGCGGCGGGAGTGGCGATTGCACGATCGGCTCGATTCCACGGGCCATCGTTCTATTAGCCATCCCGATGATCTTTGAAATGGCGATGGAGTCGTTATTTTCTTATTTTCGTTGGTGGATATTTTCTGGGATGAGAGCATACTTGCGAAAGATGTCGTCGAGATCAGAAAGCGCATCCACCGGCTTTGCGTCCTCGCGAATCAAATCGGCAAGATAAATCGCGGACGAGCCGGTGTATCCCGCTGGACTCGCGTTTCCTTACGGCAGCGCGAAAGCGTATACCGCGTTACTTCCCTTGGCGGGCTTGAGTTCCGGCGTGAGATTGGTGAGGCTGCCGGTAAGGAGGCCGTCGCCGGTCATCACAGCGATGTACTGCTTTCCATTGACTCCATAGCTAATGGTGCTCACCGAAATGGATCCGCCCAAGACGGTTTGCCACAGAATCTTGCCGCTTTCGGCGTCGAAAGCAAAGAACCGGCGGTTCAAATCGCCCCAGAAGACCAAGCCTCCGGCTGTAGTCACCACGGACCCGTTCGTCTGAGAGCGGCCCATATAAATCTGTTTGATTTCGCCGGTGGACATGTCGATCTTCGCCACTCCGGCCGTTTTGTCGGGCGATTTGGCTGCCCTGGGGCTGGGAACAGCCACGCGGCTTCCGCTTTTGCCGTTGTTAAGGCCCATCTTCAGGCAGTTGTCGTTATAAGAAACATAGAGCGAATTGGTCTGGGGACTGTAAGCGGTAGGCCAATAGCTGCGCGTGTTGTAGAAGCAGATGACGCGCTCTTTTTCGCTGGGATCTTTAAAGACCAGGTCCCAGTTGATTTCGGTCTTGCCGGTTCGCCCATCGATGTTTTTGATTAGAAATTCAGGCGTGTCATAGGGGAACGGTGTGGCCCAGAGAAACTTGCCGTCGTTGCGGTCCAGAGCGAATACGCCGCCGCCTTCGCCCACCATCACCGCGACGTCGTGCTGGGAGCCTTTGGGAACGTCCGGATTGAACCACTTCGCGAATTTCGGATCGGGATTAAAGGTTGTGCGGAACAGCGTGCGCTCATGCGTGTAATCTTGGTCCCAATCGTCGCCCGGAAGATGCTGGTAATACCACGCGAGCTTGCCCGTGTTGGGGTCCAGGGCGACGGTTGAATTGCTGTACAAATCGGCCGGAGCGACGCGCGGAATCGCATCCGGATTGCCGCCGTGCCGCTCCATACGAGTGTTGGGCGTGGGATTCGCAATGCCCCAATAGACCATCTTGCGGACGGGATCGTAGGTTCCGGGAAGACCCCAAGTGGATGTAGTTCGCTTTTCCTCCGGCGCGCCGCCCCAGGTGTCGGGAGTCCCGTCGTTAATCCCCTGCGCCGTATAGAACTTCCACAGCTCCTTGCCGGTTTTGGCGTCGTTCGCGGCGATGTAGCAATTGGCGCGCAAACCGCCGGTGCAAGTTCCGCCGGTAATCGCCTTGCCATCGACAACAATCGGGCCCGAGGTGTGCCCGCGCGGGTCGGGCGTGGACCAGCGCAGTTCGCCAGTGCGCGCGTCCACGCCCACGATGGTGGAATCGGGGGCGGTGAAGACAATGATGTCGTCCCAGATGGCGATGGCTTTGGATCTGGCGGTGGCCGCGGATTGGCCTTGCGGCATCTTGTGCTTGTATTCCCAAAGGAGGTCGCCGTTGGCGGCGTCCAGTGCCTGGATGGCGCCACCGGGGGCGATCAGATACATCACGCCGTCATGCACGAGCGGAATGCTTTCAGTGGAGCCCGCGGGCAAACCCCGCGACCACGCCAAAGCCAGTCGCGAAACATTCTGGCGGTTAATCTGATTGAGCGGACTATAGCGCTGCGCATCGTAGGTGCGGCTGAACATCAGCCAGTCTTCGGGGCTGGGATTTTCAAGCATCTGCTGCGTGACAGGCTTGTAGCTTTTCACCTGCGCCGAGGCGACGAAGGACGCCGCTGCCAGCAAAAGTTTCTTCTTCATGTCTTCCTCACTGGAGAATGCGAATTCGATTGGCTTCGCTATCGGCTACATACAGCGCGCCGTTGGCGAACAGTACTGCGTGGGGGCGGTTGAGTTTGCATTTCAGCGGATCGGGCTCCGGGCCATCGCCCTTTTCCCCGGTTCCGAGGACCGTCGAAATTACGCCGGTTTTCATATCGATTTTCCGGATCGCGTGGCTTTCCGTGTCGGCCACGAAGAGGCTGTTATCCGGCCCCGGCGACATTCCCTTTGGCCCGGCAAGCCGGGCGAAAGAGCCGCCGAACCTGGCCTTTATTGCCGGCCCGCCGTCGCCGCTGTAGCCCGACTCGCCGGTGCCGGCCATATGATGGAGCGTTTTGGTCTGAGCGTCGATGCGATAAATCGCGTTGCCTTCGCGAAGGGCTAAATAAATGTCTCCATTGGGAGCGAGCGCCAGGGTGCGGGGGCCATTGAGGGGAGTTCCGGAAACGGGCGCTCCGTCGGGCGTAGCGCTGGTTTCGCCAGTTCCCGCCCAAGTTTCAATAATGCCGGTATCCAAATGCAGGCGGCGAATCCGACGGTTCATCAGGTCGCAAATCAAAAGCGTTCCGTCGCGATCCAGGAGGACACAATGAGGCTGATTGAGCTGCGCTTGCGTTCCGGGCCCCCCATCGCCGCTGAATCCCGCTTTGCCCGTACCGGCGACGGTCGAAATCGTTCGGGTCTTCATGTTCACTTTGCGGACGACGTGATTGTCGCGCTCGGCGAAATAAAGGTCGCCCCGGCGATCAAACAGAAGCTCGTGGGGCGCTGCAAGCGACGCATCCACGGCGGGGCCGCCGTCTCCGCGATAAGCTTTCTGGCCGTTTCCGGCGATGGTGGAAAGCTCTTTTGTAGCGAGATCCAGCCGCCGGATGCGCTGATTATCGACGTCACAAAAATACAGCGCGCCATCAGGGCCGATGGTCATGCCGTAGGGATTGTTCACTTGCGCGCCGGAATAGCCGGGCGATCCGGTTCCAATCAAGGTAGTGACGGAGGCGCCCAACGCGGCGGCGGCGAGGAATAGCGCCGCAGGAACCATCTTCCAATTCATCAAAGTGAGTCTTATCATATCTCGAATACGGCTGTTTGCGAAACGGGCGCGCTGCGGCGGAGTTGCTATAATAAACGCCGATGGCAGACGAGAAACTCTACAAAGCCGAGTACCACGGCAGCGGCACATTTACCATCAGCAAGCCAAAGCGCAAGGCGCGCAAGCTCCGGCAATCGAAGCTGAAAAATCCGCAGCGCGGCGCCCGGAAGTGAGGCTGAAACGCCTGGGCCCGCGATGGGCCCAAAGGACGGAGCCGGCGTTTTTTGGGGGAACGCTCCTAATGAGCGGGCGGGGCGTAAGGAGGGGTGTGGAGAATGTTGCCAAATTTGAGGTGAGGCGGGACCGGCTCGCTCCTTAGAAACTGGGTTAACCCCACATTGAAAATAAAAGCCCCTGCGGACGGTCGCCTCGGTAGCGTCTGTATTCCCTTCTTTCCATTGAGGATAGGCATTTTTTTCGGACGTGACTACTGGTTTTGCGATTAAAGTTGTGAGCTTGTGGCGCCGATTTACCCATTTTCGGCCGCATTATGATCCCATATTCACAAGCTCTTGCGCCTTTTGCAGCGGATGTGCTGGCCGGTGGCGGCCTGTCCATAGCGAAGGCGCTGGCGCAGGCTCTGGCGCAGGCGTTAGACGCGCGGGACAGCTACACAGCGGGACATAGTTTGAGGGTGGCGGAACACGCTTATGCTATGGCGGAAGAATTACGGCTTCCGGAGGGGGATGTTGAGATTATCCGGCTGGGGGCTTGGCTGCACGATGTGGGCAAGATCGGAATTCCGGATGCGGTTCTGCAAAAGGCGGGCCCGCTGACAGCGGAGGAGCTCGGTCTGGTGAAGCTGCATCCTCAGATTGGGCGTAAAATCCTGGAACGGGCTCCGGGTTTCGAGCCGCTGCTGGACTCGGTGGAGCTCCACCATGAAGACTTTGATGGTGGAGGGTACCCTTACGGGCTGGTAGGGCAGAGAATCCCGTTGGCGGCGCGGGTCATCCGAGTGGCGGATGCTTTCGACGCCATGACCTCGGATCGAGCCTATCGTCCCGGTCTGACGGCGGAAGCCGCGCTCAAGGAGATTGAAAGCGGATCTGGCCGCCAATTCGACCCAAGTTGCGCTGCGGCTCTACTGCGAGTGGTCCGCCGGCGCGGACGAAGGGAGATAGGCCGGGGGACAGATCTGCTGGTTGGTGGCCCCTCAGTCGCGGCGAGGCGCTCGGGACGCGGGACGCGGCTCCCGCCGGGCAACGGAACGAGAGCTATGCCCCTTGCGCGCGAAGTTTCCGCAGGCCTGATTGGCTAACAACCGGCGCATTGGCTGTAATGGTGGCCGGCGAGACCGCTTTCCAAATGGGCGGGCTGCCGGTTGGGCTCGTTACTCGACCGCAAACACCCACACTGCGCCGCCCTCCGGCACCTCCGGATATTCGCCGGGGAAGACGCGATTCAAATTCGCCTGCATGCCGCGCGAATCCCCGCCCCAGCCCGTCAACACCGCCACGTATTGTTTGCCGTCGATGACGAAGGATGATGGTGGAGCGAGAATTCCTGAATTGGTGGGAAATTCCCACAGAAGCTGGCCGGTGGAGGCATCGAATGCGTGGAAATGGCGGTCGTTGGTGCCGCCGCTAAATAAGACTCCTCCCGCGGTGACGAGCATAGCGCCCCAATTGGGGGACTTCGCATAGTTATGAGTCCAGACCCGCTGGCCGGTATCGACGTTCCAGGCCTGCACTTCCCCAATGTGATCGGCGCCGGGCTGCACGCTAAAGTTCGGATCGACGGGCTGCGTGCCGGTGTAGTTGCGGCCCGGAACGTATTCCACTTTCTCGGCCCCCATACCCGCTGCGCACAGATTCTCATTCGCCGGAATGTAGATCATGCGGGTTTTGGGGCTGAACGCGATCGGAGGCCAGTTTTTACCGCCCCAAAGAGAGGGGCAGTATTCGGCCCGCTTGCCCGTGCCGGGTTTGTGAGCCGGATCGACCTCGGGGCGGCCCGTTTCCGGATCCAGACGCAAAAATACATTTTGCTTCACGTAAGGCTTGCCTTCGATGAACTTGATTTTTCCCCCGTCGCGCCCGACGTTGCCGCGGTCGAGAAACCAGAGGTAGCCATCGCGCGCGACGTCGATTAGGCCTTTGACGGTGCGGCCGCCGCGCAGGTAATCGACCAAAATGGGAGGAGAGACCTCGTCCCAATCCCAGGAGTCGTTGGGGTGGTATTGGAAATAGCCCTTAATCGCGCCCGTGGCGACGTCTAAAGCGATGGTAGAGGAGACATACAGATTGTCTCCGGGCCGGCGGTCACCCATCCACGGGCCTCCGTTGCCGACGCCCCAGAAGGCGAGATTGGTGGCGGGATCGTAGTTGCCTGTGACCCAAACCGATCCCCCGCCGTTTTTCCACTGATCGCCCTTGGGCCAAGTTTCACTGCCCCGATCCCCGGGGGCAGGGATGGTGTAGGTGCGCCACAATTCCTTGCCGGTCTCGGGATCGAAGGCGGCGACAAAGCCGCGAATGCCGAATTCACCTCCCGAAGCGCCCACCATGACCTTGCCGTCGGCCACTAAAGGGGCCAGAGAAATGTAGTAGCCGGATTTGTTATCGGCCACGGGCGCGGTCCAAACCTCCTTGCCTGTTTTGGCGTCCAGCGCAACCAGCACAGCCTCGCCCGCGGCATAGAGTACCTTATCGCGATAGAGAGCGACTCCGCGGCTGGTGTCGTGGGGCACCGACGCGCCCTCGGGACGGATGCGGCGGTAGCGCCAGAGAAGAGTTCCATTCTTGGCGTCGATGGCGATCACCTGATTATTGGGTGTGGAAACGAACATCACGCCGTTGTTGATGATGGGCGCGGCCTCGTGAACTTTCGCCTCGCCCGTGGAAAAGATCCACACGGGGCGAAGACGCGCGGCATTCTCGGGAGTGATCTGCGCTAGCGGGCTATAACCCCAGCCGTCATAAGTCCGGCGAATCATCAGCCAGTTGCCGTCCTCGGGATTCAAAAGCCGCTCCGGCGTGACAGGCTGATAGTTCTGCAACAAAGCGGGCATGGGAAACGGTGGCGTAGGGACGGGAGGTTGGGCACAAAGCGCGACAACAAGTTGTGCGCCAGCGATGAGGACCGTGGACTTTGGCATGCCAAGCATCATACACCCGCTGCGAACCTGCCGGACTATAAAAGGTCATTTTGCGGGGCGATTTCCCGAAGAAGGCTGGACAAGGCGGGCAAAACAGCCTCCAAAGGATCGGTGCCCGGCAGGTAGGAGGCGAGGCGGCGCCGGAACCAGCCGAGGCGATCCTCGCGGTTTGAAGCAGCTAGGTCATCGAGCGATGCCCTCAGCTCCTGGCGAAACGCGGTATCGAATTGAAGTTTGAGGTCAAGGTCCACGTAATCGGGAAGGAGGCTAGCCGCCGACGACAGGCGGAAACCGATCCGCCCGATGCATTCGTCCATGACCTGGGTGGCCAGGCCCTCCGCGCGCTGGCGGGCTTCTCGCGCGTCAAGCTTTCCGCCTTCGAAATCGACATAAATCTTGGCCTTTGGCTCGGTGCCGGAGGGGCGCACCACAACTTGAGCGGTGTCCAAATCGTAGGCGAGCAGGTCCCGCGACAGGCGCTCGGTATCGCTGCGCACGGGGCCATGCTCGCCGGACAGGAAATCACGAACCCGGCGAACATCCATGCCGCCCAGCGCGCGGGGAGGATTGCTGCGCAGGGATTGCATCATTTGCGCCAGCAGCAAGGAGCCACGGATGCCGCGCATTACGATGCTGCGGGCGGCGTTTTGATAGTTGCCGCATTCGAGCGAGAGAGCGTCAAAATATTCCGGAAGGCGGCGGCGCTGGGCGCGCAATTGCGCGGCAAGCTCGCAAAGGATGAGCGCGCCGCCCGCGGCGTCTTTGTCGCGGATTGCAGGCGTGAGCAGGATGCCATGGCTTTCTTCGCCGGCCAAAACCAAATCGGCGGGCGAGGCGTGGACGCCTCCATAATGTCCCTCGCGCTCCAGCGACAGCAGCACGTGCGCAATGTATTTGAACCCGACTAGCAGATCCGGGATAAGCGGGCAGCCGGCCATTTCCGCGATGCGGCCGATCATACGCGTGGTGACCAAGGTTTTGACGATCAGGCCGTGGCGGCGGGGCCCGAGCTCGGAATCGAGCACAAGATAGTACGCCAAAATAGACGCAATCTGGTTGCCGTTCAAGTAACGCCATTGGCCCTGGCTATCGCGGGCGAAGACGCCGAGGCGGTCGGCGTCGGGATCGGTGGAGAGGACCAGATCGGAACGCAGTCCATCCGCAAAGAAAAGCGCTGGACTGGCGGCTTCGGGAACCTCGGGATTCGGCAAGCGAAAAGGAACGGAGGAGAACGAACCGTCAAAGCCGGCGTGGGGCGGGAAGAGCCGGACGTCGAAGCCGGCGGCGCGCAGCACATCGCCCGTGGAAAGATCCCCGGTTCCGCAAAGCGGCGTGTACACCACGGTGAGCGGGGACTCAGGCTGAGAGCGTAAGGAGAGGTTAAGCCGAATATAAGCGCGATGCAAATCCTCCGGCAGCGGCCGGATGCGGCCTTCCTCGACGGCTTGATCGAAGGGCGTGCGGTAAATCTCTGCCGCATCCTCCATAAAGGAGGCCATGAGCTGATCGGTGGGAGGAATGTCCTGAGCGCCATGCTCATTGAAAAATTTGAAACCATTATCGTCGGGGTGATTGTGCGAAGCGCTTACGTTCATTCCGGCGATGGCGCCGAGATGGCGGATGGCGAAGGAGAGTTCGGGCGTAGAAAGATATTGGCTTGGCGAGTGGAGGCCAGGCAGGCACACTTCAAAGCCGTTCCCGGCGTAAATCTCGCAAGCGGTACGCGCCAATTCGCGAGAGGATAGGCCTAAAAGGCGGCAAGGTTCGCGAAGAAACGCATAGGTTTTAGCGATATCGGAGAAAAGCCGCGTATCGAAGGCGATTATCACTGTGCGCGAAATCGGCGATGAGCAATGCTTTCGCAGAAAATTGCAGTGCCCTTGCACTGACATCGCTACGGTGATTTGATTAATGCGGTTTGGACCATAGCCGACGCGCCCGCGGCGGCCACCCGTGCCAAAGGGCAGAAGGCGGTAAAAGGAGTCGAGAAGAAGGGGGAACTGGCGCTGCGCGATGTGATCCAAAACGGCGGAACGCTGGACGGCCGTGTCCGGCCGGTTGAGCCAAGCCCCGAGATTGCCCAACGCCTTCGATACCAGCACTGGGTCGTCCGTCAATTGCTTAAATTCTGCTTCGGTCTCTTTCAGCAAGTTCCCGCCGGCGCCTTGAGGGTGCAAACGAATATCTCCTCCTATTCAGGGTAAGCGATGGAGAAAGGGCGGGCCGGGGCAAGGCCCACAACTGGGAAGGGATAACGCCGGCCACTCGAAAGAAAAGCGAAGGGGAAATAAAAACATAATTAAACTATATTTTGCAAGAAATAAACGAAATAAGCGGATCACAAACCGCGGCTTACCGTGTATACTGAATTTCTCTAGAAGTTTTTGGGGCCGCGTTTTCCACATCGCGCGCCTCGCATTGCCGTTCAAACAAAGCGTGAGCATGGAGGAATACATGAAGCGTCTTTGGTTGCCGATCGCGGCAGTGATGTTGTGGACGGGATTGCTTGGCTTGGCCGTTATGGGCCCGAGCGACTCCTACGCCGCGGCAAAGGGTAAATCGGGCGATTTTGCTGCAACCCGGGTTCCCGAGCCAGGCACAATCATCCTGTTTGGGACAGCTCTGGCAGGGCTGGCGGTGATGCTGCGAAGGCGCCACAAGAGGCGGGAGGAATCGCGCCGCGCCGAGTCGAGGCAAGAACAGTGGCGTTCGTCCTTTTCGCGCGGAAGCACCGATCTGGTATAGTGTCAAATCGCGGAGGGCGATGGGGCTTGAGATGCGGCTTGCGGCGATCTTCATTTTGATGCTGAACAGCGGGTTGTGGGCGCAACAGGACGGTTCGCCGGCGCCTCCGCCGCCGGGCGACGCAGCCAACGGCAAGGCGATATTCGAGGGGAAGGGCGAATGCACGCATTGCCATCGTATTCACGGCAAGGGATCGCACTACGGCCCGGATTTGAGCGAGATCGGAGCGCGCCGGCCGGATCAATTGCAAACTTCGATTTTGGATCCGGATGCAGAAATTCTGCCCGCCAATCGCACGTATCGCGTGGTCGATAAAAACGGCGCTGCGACGGTGGGAAGGCTTTTGAATCTGGATACATTCACCGTCCAGTTAATGGACGAAAGAGAACGGCTGGTCTCCTTTGAAAAATCGAATTTGCGCGAGTACGGCTTTGTGGAGAAATCGCCCATGCCGTCGTATGAGGGCAAGCTGACCGGGCAAGAAGTGGCGGACTTGGTGACATATCTTTACTCGCTAAAGCCGCCGCCGGGCGCCGGACGCGGCGGGCGAGGCGCGCCGTAGCCAGATCAAGCCTGGGCTGGAATGCTTAAGAAGCTCGGGTCACCTTGGCTCCCAGCTCCCCCTGAGCGAGGCGGACGCGCAAATCCGATCCAACCGGCGCGTCACTGGACGACTTTACGAGCTTTCCAGCGCGCTCGACAATGGCATAACCGCGCTCGAGAATTTTGAGCGGGCTTAGCTGTTTCAGATGCGCCTCCAGGGGACCAAGGGCGGCGCGGGCGCGGCCCAGAGACCGATGCATGGCTTGCTGGATCCGGGCCTGGCAGACTTCCAGCCTCAGGCGCGCTTCGGCCACCCGGAGGCGCACGTCCAGACGAGCGAGACGCGAGAGGGCGGCCTTAAAGGCCCGGTTGCGGCGATCGAGGTTGGCCCGCAGAAGTTCGCGACAGCGATAGTCGAGTTCATCGACAAGCTGCATTCTGCGGCCGAGATTGCGATGGAAACGCGCCGGGTCGAATTCGAGCGCGTGAAAACGGCGTGCCGCCAGCGCCAGGTTCAATCGCACTGCCTGGCGGAGTTTTCCTTCAGCGGCATCGAGCCTCTCCATCAGGCTCTGCCTGGTGGCGGTGACCATTTCCGCGGCGGCCGACGGCGTGGGAGCGCGGAGATCGGCGACAAAGTCGGAGATGGTGAAATCAGTTTCATGCCCCACGGCGGAGATGACGGGGATCGCGGACGCGGCCAGCGCTCGCGCTACGGTCTCTTCATTGAAGGCCCACAGGTCTTCGAGAGACCCTCCGCCACGAGCGACGATAACCACATCTGGCCAGCCGGAGCGGCTGAAATAATCGACGCCGGCGGCGATTTGCGCGGCCGCGGTTTCGCCCTGAACTTGCACCGGATAGACGCGGATGTGGCGTCCGGGGCAGCGGCGCTCGAGAATTTGCAAAATGTCGCGGATCACGGCGCCGGAAGGCGACGTCACGACGCCAATGCGCTGGGGTAAGGAGGGCAAAGGGCGCTTGCGAGCGGAATCGAACAGACCTTCCGCGGCCAGCTTCTGTTTGAGTTGCTCGAAGGCAAACTGAAGCGCGCCGGCGCCCTGCGGCTCCAGCGATTCGACGATCATCTGCACCTCGCCGCGGGCGTCATAGACGTCCAACCGCCCTTTCGCCAGCACTTGCACGCCGTCCTGAGGCTTGAATTTGAGATAGCGCGCGGTCATTCGATAACAAACACAGCGGAGCTGCGCGGCCTCGTCCTTGAGGGTGAAGTAATAGTGGCCGCTTGAGGGCAGCTTGACGCTGGAGATTTCGCCGGAAACCCAGACGTCGCGAAACTCGCGGCAGATGAGGCCACGCAGTTCGAACGTCAGTTCGCTGACGGTGAAGGCGCGCCGCGGCGACTCCCAGGCAAGCGCGAGTTGTTCCATAAATCCCAGTCTACCGGCAAGCAAACAGCAATCATCGGCTTTCCAGAACGCGGTTCAGATTATACGCAGCGCTGATGAGCGCCAAATGCGTAAACGCCTGCGGGAAATTGCCGAGGGCTTCGCCTTGCGGTCCGGTTTGTTCGGCGTAAAGGCCCAGATGATTGGCGTAGCCCAGCATGCGCTCAAAAATGAGCCTGGCCTGAAGCAATTTTTCGGGAACGGCATGGCTTGCGCGTGTGAGCGCCTCCACGAGCCAGAAGGAGCACATGTTGAAGGCGCCTTCCTGACCGGGAAGACCATCGATGGGTTGGGCTGGCGGGTAGCGATAGACGAGATTTCCGCTGGTCAAGCCGCCATGGCGGGGACTTTGTGAGATTGCATCCAAAGTGCTGAGCATGCGGGGATCGGCCGGCCCCATGAAAAAGACCAGGGGCATGATGAGAAGCGAAGCGTCGAGGTCCTGGCTGCCATAACACTGGGTGAACGCCTGGCGCTTGGCGCTCCATCCCCGGGTCATCACTTCCTCATAAATGTGATCCCGTTCCGCGAGCCATTTATCGCGATCGGAGGGAAAGGAGCGCTTGTCGGCCAAACGAATTCCACGGTCTAGCGCGACCCAATTCATGACTTTGGAATAGACAAAGTGCCGTCTGCGCCCGCGCATTTCCCAAATGCCTGCGTCGGGGCGGCGCCAGTTAGCGCAAATCCAATTCAAGCGGCTCCGTATATCCGTCCAAAGATCATAGGAGATGGGGCTGACGTACTTGTTGTAGAGGTAGAGCGAATCGAGGAGCTCGCCGTAGATGTCCATTTGAAACTGGGAAGCGGCCGCGTTTCCGATGCGCACGGGGGCGGATCGGCGGTAACCCTCCCAATGGCGAAGGCAAAATTCCGGTGGGGGAGAGCCGGCTCGAATGGTATTGAGGACCGGGAGAGGCTTGTTTGCAACAAAGCGCCCGCGAGCGCTTTCGTGTATCCACCGCACGAACGCGGCGGCCTCGGACTCGAAGCCGATGCGAAGGAAGGCATAGATGGTGAATGCGGCGTCGCGCAGCCAACTATAACGGTAATCCCAGTTGCGGACCCCGCCGATTACTTCGGGCAAGCTGGTGGTGGCTGCCGCGACAATCGCTCCGGTTGGTTCGAAGGTGAGAAGCTTCAGGACCAGAGCCGAGCGCTCCACTTGTTCCCGCCAGCGGCCGCGATAAGTGCAGGAGGACAGCCAATCTTGCCAGAATTTCACCGTAGTTTGGAATAACTCCTCGGCCTCCTCTTCGGACAGTTCACAACAGGCATTGTCGCTTTGGTCGAGACCCTTGATCAAGAAAAGTTGTGACTTGCCTTCGTGCAGCGTGAACTCGCCGGTTACGCCGCCTTGGCCGTCTTGGCGAAGGGGAACGCTTGAGGAGAGGGCCATGCTGAGCTGGGGGGATTTGAAAATGGCTCCGCTGGAGACCAAAACAACCTTATGGGCTGCTCGACCATAGTCGAACGCTGGGCGGCAGGAAACGCCGAGCCGAATGGGGCCCTTCACGCAGCGGACGCGGCGATACAGGTGGTGATACCAAGGCGAGCCGGAGGGAATTCCGACAGGCATGAAGTCTTCCAACTCAGCGATGCCATCGGGCATCAAAAAGCGCGTTACCAGGACATTGGTGGAAGGCAAATAAGACTGTTTGCGCGCGACCCCATCCGCCAGGGGCGAAATTTGAAAATGGCCACCTCTTTTTTCGTCCAAGATCGCTCCGAACACGCTGGGAGAATCGATGTCGGGATAACAGAACCAGTCAATGGACCCGTTCATGCCAACCAGTGCGACGGTCCGGAGATTGCCGATGAGGCCGTAGTTCTCAATGGGTTGATAGGACATGATCCGCCATAGGTATGATTTCGTGCAACACCGGACGTTTCGGGGCAGGGCTGGGGCGGGCGACTGTTATTGGAGCAATCGCAGGCACAGGAGGTGGCCACTGTCGGCCAAAACGCGGTGGGGGAGAGAAGCGAAGCGGCGCTGGTAAGTCTCGCGATCGACCACGTACGTGCGCGGGCCGGGCGCGCTGAGCTCGCGGGAGAGTTGTTCGGGCTTGGTCATGATGTCGAGGTATCTGTCTCCGTACCACTGGAGCTGATTGGCTTCGTCGAGGCGGGGCTGGCCGGAATCATAGAACGCCACGCGGACTCCGGGCGGAGTTGCAGCAGTAGCCGCGGCGGCGATGGGGCGAATTTCGGCGGCGTGAGAGGAATTTCTAGGAAAAAGCGCGACGCCGGCCGCCAAAACCGCGAGCATGGCGGCGGCAGCGCTAAGGCTCGCAGAAAGCCAGCGCGGCGGGATCCGCTTCGCCAGGCTCATCGCCGCGAAAACGGCGAAAACCGGATAGGCGGGGAGCAGATAGCGCAACACCCGGCTCTTGGCGGCGGCGCAGAGGACATAGACGACGGCGGTCCAAAGGATGAGGAGGCGCAGCCGCCGATCCCCGGCCCGAACCCCGGCCACCAAGCCGGAAAGCATAAACGGAAGCCAGGGCCAGTAAGATTTAGAGAGCATCCAGGCATATTCGAAGATTCCGGTGTAGCGGCGCCAGGGCGGGGAAAGAGCTCCGAAGGCCTCGCGATCCAGCCAAGCGGAGTAATCCTCCCAAAAGTGGCCGCGATTGGCATAGATGATTTCCGCATACCAGGCGATGAGCGGAACAAACGCCAGGGCGAAGGCGAGGGCCACATAACGGCGGGGGGGGCGCGGGGGATGGAGCGCCAGGTCGATCGCGAAGACCACCGGTAGGGCGATGCCCATCAGCCCGCGCGTAAGCTGGGCCAATCCCGCGAAGGCGCCCGCGATGGCGCACGCGCGGGCGTCTTCTTCGCGCCGCAACCAGGCGTAGAGAGCGCACAGGCAGAGGAACGTAAACGGAACGTCGGTCATGGCGCGGGCGGCGTATTTGAGAAAATAGATGCTTGTAGCCATGACGAACATGGCGAGGAGCGGGGCCGCGCTACCGTTCAAGACGCGGCTTGCCAGCCCATAGACCAGCAAAATCACGCCCCAGCCGCACAGCGCCGAGGGAAGCCGCGCCAAGGCGTCCGAGAGATGGAAGGCTCGGAACAAAGCCGCCTGCATCCACACAAAAAGCGGCGGATGCTCGAGCACGTGCGCGCCGTTGCTGCGCAGATTCATCCAATCTCCGGTAACGACGATGTCCTTAGCGATATGGGCGAAATGGGCGTCATCGTAGCCGGCCAAGTCGCCGGAGCGGAGGGGGGCGAACAGCAGCACCGTAGAGAAGAGGAGGAAGGTCCCATACAAAGCGCGGGGCCGACGGACTTGAATGGAAGCTTGCGTGGCCGGCTCCCTATTGACCCGCCAGAGGTGCGTAATAGCCGTGGCGGGCGCGAACAATCAGGTCCTTTCGATTCTTGACCTTGATCTCCACGGTGTGATAAACGCCATCCGCTTTGAGGGGTTCTGGACGGTAGAGAGCGATGTATTGATGCCTTAGCTCGTTGGCGATGTCTTCGAAGGATTGGTCGAGATCGGAAGCTTGAAACGGGACGAAAGCCCTGCCGCCGGTTTCCTGGGCAAAATAGCGCAGAACTTTGTCGCCTTCGGTGTCGATGCGGCTGATGTTGGTGGAAATAGTGTAGACCACCACGTCCGCTTTCTGGGCCATTTCAAGCGCTTGTTCGCGGGTCCAGCGGCTTTGATTGTCTTCGCCGTCGCCGAGGACGATCATGGCGCGGCGGAACTTTTCAGGCGGCTGCTCCTTCGCCAGATAATCGCGGCAAGCGGTGAAAATCGCATCGTAAAGAGCGGCTCCGCCGCCAGGACGCAAAGCCCGGATGGAGGCGGTTATCTTTTGGGTATCGTCGCTCAGTGGCGCGACAACTTCCGGCGATGTATCGAAGCTCATCAATAGGGCTTTGTCGCGTCCGTGCCGGACAGCGGTTTCTATGAAGTTGACGGCCGCTTCCTGCTGAAACTGGAAACGCTCGCGGACCGTGTTGCCGGTGTCGATCAGAATCGCCAGACGCAGAGGCAGATCGCTCTCGGCAGTAAATTCCCCGATGGTCTGAGGCTTCTTGTTTTCGATGATTTGAAATTCGTCTTTGGTCAGGTCGGTAATGAAGCGGCCCTTCTTGTCCTGCACGGTGAACAAAAGGCTGACGCGAGTGACGTCAAAGCGGATGGGGGATTGGCCCTCACCGGAGGGGGCTTGAGCGAAGCAGGGGAAAGCGAGGAAAATGGCGAGAATCGGAGACTTCATACAAACGAGCCCGGCCTTTGCGGGCCAACCTCATTTTTCGATTATACGGAGGCGGGGTTAGGGCCGCGCGATCTGGCGGCCGCGCGAGGTTTTTCGCCAGAGGCAAAGCCCGCCGCGGAAGGCGTTGGAATTGTCACCGAGCTCAACGCCCGCTGGAAGCTTCTTCATGAGTTTTGCATTTCCACCGCCAAGCACGACGTAATCGGGCTCCAGGGCGGCCTTGAGCCTTTGGATAACATCGAGAACATTCCGCCTCCATTTTTTCTTTCCCCACCGCTCCAGGCCGCGCAGGCCGGTGTAATCTTCATAGGTGCGTCCGTTTTTGTAAGGCAGGTGTGCGAGCTCCATAGGCTCCAGAATTCCATCAACGATCATGGCTGATCCGAGTCCAGCGCCCAGGCCGAGGAACAGCATGCGTCCGCCGCGGTAGCTTCCAAGCGCTTGCATCGCGGCGTCATTGATGAGCTTGACGGGAAGGTGGAACGCTTTGTGGAAATCAAACCCGATCCAGCCGGGGGCGAGATTGTGGGGCTCGCTGACGATCCGGTTGTTGACGACCGCGCCGGGATAGCCGATAGAAATGGCGGAGTAGTCCCAGCCGGCGGTGGCCTTCCGCATGGCGGCCGCCATTTTCCGGGGGGTCATCTCCGGACCGGAAGGGATTTTGACAGGCTTGCGGCGGCCGGTAGCGAGGGCCTTGACGTGGGAGCCGCCGATGTCGATGACCAGCACCCTCTTGGGGTTGGTTATATTGTGCAAAATAAAGCATAGCCCAAACGCGATGCCGGCGGCCAGGGGCGGCCATGTCCGGCCGCCGGCGGCCAGGAAGACAGATGCGGAAGCGGTTTTTCGTCGATGGGGTTCGGAATGGCCACGCGGCTATCGAGGGCGAAGATGCGCGCCACCTAACGCGCGTACTGCGTGCGGCTCCCGGGCAGCGCTATGAGATTTCGGATAACTCCGACGTTTATCTGGCCGAAATCGAGAGCGCGCAGAAGGAGCGAGTAATCTTCCGCACCATCAAAAGGCTGGAGGCGCGCCGAGCCGGCCCGCGCATGATCCTCTGCCCCGCCTTGATCAAATTCGACCGGTTCGAATGGATGGTGGAGAAGGCGACCGAATTGGGCGTGAGCGAGATCGTGCCGGTCGAAGCGGCGCGGAGCGAGCGGGGCTTGGAACGCGCCGCGCGCAAGCGGCTGGAACGCTGGCGGCGGATTGCGTTGGAAGCCAGCCAGCAGTCGAGGCGAGCGCAGCTGCCGGAATTGCGTCAACCGGTTTCCCTCGAAGCGGCCCTGTTGCAACCGGCGAGGTTTCGGCTGGCGCTGGATGAAGAGGGGGCGGAAGGCGGCGCCCGGCTGACGGCGATCCTTCCGCGCGAGGTTGCGGGGGCAGATTCGATAGCAATCTTGACCGGCCCGGAAGGCGGTTGGACCGAGCGCGAGCGTGCAGCACTTGGGCAAGCAGGCTGGACTCGGGTATGGCTTGGGCCGTTGATTCTGCGGACAGAAACCGCGGCCATCGCGGCGCTAGCGGTGGCCGGGCAGAGTCTGGCCGCAGGATGATATTCGCGCCGCTCCGGCTGCCTGAGAAATTGGGCGCAGCTAGCGCTTGTCCTCCTCGCGGCGCTTATTTTCCCTTTTGCCTTTGGCCTCTCGCTCGCTTTGCTTTTGATTGGGACGGGAGGGAAGCGACTGGGGCGCGTTGCGGCGAAACTCCGGCAGAGTCTGGGTTTGGGGAGCGGCAGGTCTTGCAGCGGGGGCGGGCTGCTGAGTCTGAGCCGGCGCTATTGGCTGGCGCCGGAGCTGAGGTTGAGGAGTTCCTTGAGGCGGCGCCGGCAGAGCGGGCGACGAGGACTGCCCACGGAATTCGGGTTGTGGATTGGACTGCGGCGGCGTGGCGGGAACAGATCCACGAATGGGAGCGGGCGCGGATCCAGAGGCGGCAGGCGGCGGCCCGACTTGACGAATCGTAGGCCTGGAGGCGGCTGAGCCGGACTCCTGAAGCTGGGCGACGGCGGAACGTGGCGCGGGTTGTCCGGGATTCTGGCGCAAAATCTGCTGTTGCCTAACGAAGGGCGGGGGAGGGGGAGGAGGAGTAGCTCTCGCCACCACCGTGCGGTTCACGAAGGCGGCGGGGGGCGCAGCCGAGGCCTGGACTCGCGCGCCGAGCACCGCGGTTCTCTCCGGCGCCACCACGGCTAAAGTGCGGACTTCCGCGCGCGCCACGATCTCTGGCCTGACCTGTACAGCCGCGATCGCGACCGGCCGTCCGCTGGTCATGGCGCTCTGCGGGACAACCGTCACCGCGCCGGCGACGCCACGGTTCACATAGGTCACGTTGGCGACATTGACAGTTTGGATTACAGTGCGGTTGACGATTACGGTGTTGGTGATGTTGACGCGCTCAAGATAGGCGGGGCTGTAACGATAGGCGGGCACCCAGACTTCACGAGGCCCCAGGGGGAACCAACCGACGGCGGGTCCACCGCCAACGGCGACTCCCACACTGAAGCTGCCCCCACCGACCCATGCCACCATGGCGGGCGCGTACACGGGACGGGGAACCACCGGTCCCGGCACCCAAGCCCAGCCTGATCCAACAAAAACCCATCGGCCATAGTGAAAGGGAGCATAACCCCAGGGGGCGTCATCGACCCAAGTCCATCCCCATGGCGCGATCCAGGCCCAGTGCCCGTAACGGTAAGGCGCCCAACCGACGGGCACAGCCTGAGGCGCCCAGATCCAGCCGTATTGAGGATCGTTGCGCCATACGCCCGCATTATCGAGATCCTGATAACCGGGGATGTCGCGCGAGACGTGCTGCGCGGAGACGGACATGTCCTCGCGGCGGTCGCGGTCTTCGCAGAAATTGTCGAAGGGATCGGCCGCAGGCATGGTGCGCGTGTCGAGAACGGGCTGACCAGCGCCTCCGTCATTGTTCAGCATCACTCGTAACTGCTCGCGTGGATGAACGGTGACCGCCTGCGAGCCCGCATTGGCCTCGGCTTCGCCGCCTCGGACGCCGGCGATGGTCGTATCGCCCTGCTCGTTGACTTCGATTCGATACTCGCCCGGGCGGAGGAGACTGAAAGCCATTTGCGGCGTGTCGATTTCGAACGTCTCGTCGTCGGCAAGCCTTTTCAGCCGCACGCTCACAGTTCCGACGGAAACCTGAAATTGCGCCGTCCGGTCGTCGAGATTCAGCACCGTCAGATTGGTGCGGCCGTTCATGCGGACGGCGGCTGAGCCGAAATGCATCTCCGCGCGCGAGCCGGCTTCGGTCCACAGCCGGTCGCCCGTGGTCATGGGGCGATTCAGCGTGGCGGGCACCCAATCCTCCACGCTGCCGGGCTGAAAAGAGACTGTTCCGCTGATATAACTCAGGCGTGCCGCGCGTCCGGGCGGATCGTCGCCATCGGCCCAAGCGGTTACCCCCACCAAAACCAGCGCCAGTGTGCCTACGAGAAATCGTTGTATCTTCATATTTTTCAAAACCCAAGTACTGCGTACTCGTCTCGTGGGATGCTCGGGGAAATCAGAGGGTTACGGATGAAAGGGTGAAGTTGCCTTCATCCCGTAATCAGGCGCTCCAACGCGGACCCGGGGCGGATAATGGTCTCATTGCGCTCAGGACCTGTGGAAATCCCCCCAATCTCCACGGCGGTACGGTCTTCGAGAAATCTCAGGTACGCCCGAGCAGCCTCGGGCAGATCGTCGTAGCGGGAGACGCCGCGCGTGGAGGTTTGCCAGCCCGGCAAGATTTCATAAACAGGCTCGACGGCTTCCAACGCGCGGTAGGTCGCAGGCATGCCGCAAACGTCGGCTCCCTGAAGCCGGTAGCGTACGCAAACCGGAATTTCGGCAAGCTGGTCCAGGACGTCCAGTTTGGTCATGATGATCGTGTCGAACCCGTTGACCATGGAGCTATAAGCGAGCAAGGGAACATCGAACCAGCCGCAACGGCGCGGGCGGCCGGTAACAGCGCCGTATTCGTTGCCTTCGCGGCGGAGCAATTCGCCTCCGGCTCCGTAATTTTCCGTCGGAAAAGGCCCGGAGCCAACGCGGGTAATATAGGCCTTCGACACGCCGATAACACCGGCGATGCGAGTGGGGGGCACGCCGGTTCCGGTGCAAGCTCCGCCAGCTGTGGCGTTGGAAGAGGTGACGAAGGGGTACGTGCCGTGGTCGATATCGAGCATGGCGCCCTGAGCGCCTTCGAACAGAACGCGCTTGCCCTGCGCCATTGCGTCACGGAGCAGCATGGCGGTATCGCAGACCAGAGGACGGAGCCGCGCGGCGTACTCTTCGGTTTGCTGACGAATGGCGGCGTAGTCGATTGGCTCGTTTAACTGGAACGTAGAGGCGAGAATGCGCTTGTCCTCGGCCAGCGTGTCGTAGAGCGCGCGGAAGCTTTCGGAATCGAATAGATCGGCCATGCGGATGCCGCGGCGGCCGGTCTTATCTTCATAGCAGGGGCCGATGCCGCGCGCGGTGGTGCCGATGGGAATGCGGTTTTCCCGCGCTTCCGACATCTTTTCCACCAGGCGATGAAAAGGAAATATAACGTGGGCGCGATTGCTGATGCGAAGCTGGCCGCGGACGTCGAAGCCGGAGGCTTCCAACGTGTCCATTTCTTCGAGCAGCGCCGCCAGATCCACGACGACGCCGTTGCCAATTACGGCCAGCACGCCCGGCCGCAGAATTCCGCTAGGAATGGCCTTCAGAATGAACTTCTTTTCGCCAATGAAGACGGTGTGCCCGGCATTATGGCCGCCCTGATATCGCGCGACGACGTCGAAGCGTTGGGCCAGCAGATCCACAACTTTACCCTTGCCCTCGTCGCCCCACTGCGCACCGAGGACGATGACATTGTTCATGTGTAATCTCGAAGTCTCTATTGTAGCGAGTCCAGTGCGGCTGGGGTGCCCTTCAGCTTTATCCCGGGCGGCGTTCACGGCTTTGCTCCCGCGGCGAAGTTGAGATGCAGATTGCGTCAACAGCATTTATTTCAAGTCACCTTTCTTCGCTTTTTTTAAATCCCGTATTTTTTCGGATTGAAATACCCGCTATTTTCGTCGATATCTTTGCGTGGGCCGGTTCTAATTAAGGCTTCAGAGCAGGCGCCAGTCGTAGGTCGACGTCTTAGTGGAAGAGTAACGATGGCCATAAGATTTGTTGGCGCCTTGATATTAGCCTTTGGCGCGGTTTCGGCGAGTAGCGCGCTGGTGGCCGTCCCCCAAACGGACACTGATCTGGCTTCACTCTCGCGCGAGGTAAAAGCGCTCAAAGCGGCCAAGATGAGATTGAAAGGTCCCTGAGAGTAATCCGCGACATCCTGCTCGGAAAGCAGCCCCCGCTGGAGGACGTGTTCGTGAAGATAGCCGACAGTCCCAGCCTTGGTATCGTTGACGCTCCAGTAATTATGCATGTACAATTAGTGACGTCGCAGCGGGGATCCGCCGGAAGCGCTTGTGACGTCTGAAGTAACAGAGCGATGTGGGCCAAGTGTATCGCTCGTGGGTCCTTCGTGGCTTTGGCTGCGGGGCTGCTCGCCGCTGGAGTTGCTGTATGGGACGCAGTCCGGCGAAGCCCCAGCCAGGCAGCCGTATCGATAGACATACCATCCCTCCTGCGTTGGAAAACTACGTGGCTCATAGGCGGGCTAGGCTTCTTGGTGGGGTTTGTGTGGCAGTACCGCAGTCTCCGTCGGTAGCCGCACCGGTTCGCCGTGCACGAAGACGTTTTTGCTAATCTGCGAGAGGATCAGCTTTACCGTCGCCCGCAAGTGCGCGCGTACCTCTCGCTCAACGAATGGCCGGTAGACCTAGCCCCTATTGCCAGCCAGTACGAGATCGTCCAGTTGTCCAGTGGCAGCGGGCCACCCTACGGCGTGGTCCTGGTTCGGTCAGTCCGCGGTGGCTGGGAATTGGAATGCCTGTGGGACGCGCCCGAGGGTGGGACACGATACTTCACAACGTTCCGGCGACGGGACGGCAATTCCGAGCCGACTGAGGACGAGCCAGCCCCCAGGAATAGAAACGGAACACCAACTCCGCGAGCCTCGGCCCAACCTTTTAATTCATCAGGTTGGGAATTAGCGCGACGCCTGCCACCGCGCAGTTTGCCGATAGCAGCTAGCACTCCGGCCGCAGAATCCCGCTGGGGATGAATACTTGGTCCTGAAGGGACTATTGTAGCCAGTTCGGTACCGGACGCGGCGGCGATTCGGCCCCGGTTTTCAGCAATTCAGGGATAGTTGCAAATCACTTGCTGATTTTTGTTGACAACGGAAGTTGTTCGGCTTAATCTAGGACCGATCCGGTCTTATAAATCTGGACTGGTTAAAAGAGAAAAATGCGACTAAGTCGCATCTAGATATGAAAAAGACACAACCGTTCGACCGACGAAGCCTGCTGGAAGAGCTGAGCGGAAGAGGCGTGCGGATGACCCCGCAGCGGCGCGCCCTTATCGAGACCATTCAGGAAGCAGAGGGACATCTGGATGCGTCGTCCTTGTTGGCCCTGGCTCGAAAGCGAGAACCGGATATCGACCGGGCCACCGTGTATAGAACGATCGAGCTACTGAAAAATCTGGGGCTGATCGATGAATTAGATTTGATGCACCTGTCCGGCGAAAGGCATTACTATGAGGCAAGAACGCGGGGGGACCATGTGCATATGGCGTGCTTCCAGTGCGGGCGGATCGAGGAATTTAGCAGCGCTTTGTTCGAGCGGCTAAAGCAAGAGATCGAGGTCAAGACGGGCTTCGAAGCGCGGGTTACGAGGCTGGAGCTTGGGGGGCGATGCCGGGAATGTTCCGCAGGGCATGGCGGAGAGACAAAAGACCGGCCGATGGATTAAGGAACGCATGAGTTGGAGGAATAGAAGGTAGGAGAATTCCGCGCAGCGGACTTTTCCCGAAGCATCCACTCGGGAGGGAATCGACAACCCGAGGGCTGAACGACCATCCTCATTTAGGGATTGCTTCGCTGAAGGCGGCCGTATGATCTCGGCGCATCGCCACGGGCACATCGTGTACCGTGAGAGCGAGAGGAGTACGGGCATGAGCAATCCCAGTTACGCTTTTCATCCTTCTGAAACCTTGGCGTCGGAGGCATTGGCGCAGCTAGCGCTGGATCTGCGGTGGTCCTGGAACCATTCGGCGCGCGAGTTGTGGCGGCGGATTGATCCGGAGCTGTGGAACCTGACGCACAATCCCTGGCTGCTTTTGCAAACCGCGTCTCAAGAGAAGCTCAACGAGTTGGCGCGGGACTCCGATTTCCAACGGCGGCTGGAAGCGCTGTTGAAGCTCCGCGCAGAGGCGTTGGAATCGCCGGGCTGGTTCCAGAAAACGCATGCGAATTGCAAGCTGACCTGCGTCGCCTATTTCAGCATGGAGTTCATGCTCAGCGACGCGCTGCCGATTTATTCGGGCGGTCTTGGCAACGTGGCAGGGGATCAGCTCAAGGCCGCAAGCGACCTGGGCGTGCCCGTGATAGGCGTGGGATTGCTATACCAGCAAGGGTACTTCCGGCAAGAGATCGATGCGGACGGGACACAGCGAGCCCTGTATCCCTTCAACGATCCCGGGCAACTGCCGATCACCCCGGTGCGGGAAAGCAACGGAGAGTGGCTGCGTATTCCCATCGAACTGCCGGGCTTGCCAGTATGGGTTCGCGCGTGGCAGGCGCAGGTGGGAAGAACCAAACTTTACCTGCTGGACAGCAACGACCCGGCCAATCTTCCAGCCTCCCGCGGAATCACCAGCGAGCTTTACGGTGGGGGCATGGACCTGCGGCTGAGGCAGGAGATGCTGCTGGGGCTGGGCGGCTGGCGGCTGCTGCGCGCGCTTGGCGTGCGGCCGGAGGTTTGCCATCTGAACGAGGGTCACGCGGCGTTCGCCATCCTGGAGAGGGCGCGGGCCTGGATCGCGGATTACAAGCAGCCCTTTGACGTCGCATTGATGGCGACCCGGGCGGGAAACCTGTTCACGACGCATACGCCCGTGGCCGCGGGGTTCGACCGCTTCTCGCCCGACCTGATGGAAAAATATTTTCGCCGATACGCCGAGGTGGAATTAGGAATTTCCTTCGAGGAGTTGGTTCGCTTGGGGCGCGGCAATCCCGAAGATCCTTCAGAACCCTTCAACATGGCATACCTAGCCATTCGCGGCAGCGGGCGCGTGAACGGCGTCAGCCGGCTGCATGCACAGGTCAGCCGGCGAATATTTCAGGCGCTTTTTCCCCGCTGGCCCCAGGAAGAAGTGCCGGTGTCCTATGTCACGAATGGGATTCACATACCCAGTTGGGAATCCGCCGGGGTGGATTGCATCGGCGAGAAGGTTTGTGGAGTACAGCGGTGGCACGGCGATTTGGAGACGGTGGAAGAGGGGCTGAGAAAACCCGCCGACAGCGAACTATGGCAGCTCCGCGCGGAGGCGCGGTCGTCGTTCGTGAGTTATGTCCGGGAACGCTTGGCGCGCCAGGTAGCGGGTCAAGGCGCCCCGGCGCTAGAGATCGCCGAAGCCCGACAATGCCTGGATCCCAATACGCTGACACTGGGGTTCGCACGCCGCTTCGCCGCCTACAAGCGACCCAATTTACTGCTGCACGATCCCGAGCGGCTGTCGCGGATCTTAACGAACCGGCAAATGCCGGTTCAATTGATCCTGGCCGGAAAGGCGCATCCTCAGGATCTCGCTGGGCAAGCAATGATCCGGCAGTGGGTAAATTTCGTCCGGTGTCCTGAGATACGCCCGCACGCCGTTTTCCTGAGCGATTACGACATGCTGCTGACCGAGCGTATGGTGCAAGGGGTGGATCTGTGGATCAATACGCCGCGGCGGCCTTGGGAGGCGTGCGGCACCAGCGGCATGAAGGCGCTGGCGAATGGAGCCTTGAATCTCTCCGAACTCGACGGATGGTGGGCGGAAGCGTATTGTCCGGAGGTGGGCTGGGCGCTTGGGGATGGCGCAGAGCACGGAGAGGATCCAGCCTGGGATGCGGCGGAGGCGGAGGCGCTCTACTCATTGCTGGAACGCGAAATCGTGCCCGAGTTTTACAGCCGCGACGAGCGCGGCATTCCGACTCGCTGGGTCGGGCGAATCCGCGAGAGCATGGCGCGGCTGACGCCGGCGTTTTCCAGCAACCGGACTGTTCGGCAATACGCCGAGGAGCACTACCTGCCTGCCGCCGCCGCCTTTTACGAGAGATCGGCGGAATCCGGCAAGCTGGCTTTGCAATTGGTGGAGTGGTCGCGCGATGTGCACAGGCATTGGCCGGCCCTGCGATTCAGTTCCGTAACGGTGGAGAAAGAGGGCGATCAATTTGTATTCGCCGTTCAGGTTTATTTGGATGAACTTGATCCGTCCGCAGTGAGCGTCGAGTTGTATGCAGATTCGCCGGAAGGGCCGTTCCGGAAACCAATGAAGCGTGGCGAACTTTTGATCGGCTCGGCGCACGGCTACACGTATTCGGCGCGGGTTCCAGCCAACCGCGACGCGAAGGAATACACGCCGCGCCTGATTCCCAGCCGACCGGGGGCGGCGGTTCCGCTGGAGGCGAGTCAGATTTTGTGGCAGCGGTGAGCCTTTCGCCAAATATGCGAAGCCAAGCGGAAAGTCAACGAGGTCTCTCTATCCGGCGTTGGCCGATCCTGCCGAAGCCCGGAGGGGAAGGCCGGGCGAAGCCAGCGATTCGAGGAGTTGTTCATGAATCTCGGGACTAAGGAGATAAACCAAACGCCCTTCGGATTCCGTCACAGTGGCGAGTCTTTGGAGCTTATAAAGGCAACAAACTTGAAGCTCGCCGGGAGTGAGCCGGTCCGCCTCGACGTGCGCGACACCGGCCGGGTCGGGTCGGAATTTGCGCAGGAAGTCGCGAACAAATACCTGCTCGTCGCGAGCGTCGAGCGAGGCTCCGGCCGCGAACCAGCGCTGCTCCGGGCCGTCGAAAAAGTAAGGGCCCGAAGCATAAGCCAACAAAAAGACGGCCATATCGATAAAGGCGGCTAGGGCGAGCGAGCAGCCCTGGCGCAGCGTAGGCGCGTCAAAAAGCTCTTGGAACGCCACGATCAGCTCTTCCTGCCCGGTAGCGATGCGGTCCACATAGTCGGCGTAGCCGGGCGGCGCGGGACGGTCGAACGCACCGGAGTGAAGAGCTGCTTCGACATCGCTCCAGGGAATAGCGTCGTATGTCTGACGGAACTCGCGAAGTTGTTGTTCGGTTGAATCGAGCGGCTTGAGCTTCACTCGGAAAGCGGCCAGTTGCGCTTGGGCATCCTGCATCCTTTGCAAGGATTGCTGGGCCAGCTTTTCATAACGATTGAAAGCGGTATAGCGGATTCCGTCGCCCGCGCCTTCGGGATAGCTCGACGAATAAGTACGCGACTCACGCGCCACGGCTTCCCGAATCTGCTGGAGATAGGGATCGGCGTCTTCGGCGCGCCGAAATATAGCCATGGGACCTTTCGGCGATGGTCATTTCGTCGATGGCCGCGACATGCTTTTGCTGTTCGGCTATGGCGGAAGCCAGAATTTGGCTGGCGCGATCAGATGCGTCGCTGAGTTTGTCGTACAACTTGCGCCCTACCTGCATGGGCCTTTCGCGGGAAGAAAACCAGGTGAATAAGCTCGCGTATGAAAATGCGATGGATACGGTCGCGGTGAGGAGGTAGACGGCGATCAGCAGCGCCCGCTTGGACTTGGTGAAGCCGATCAACCACGCCACGAACACCAGAGCGGTTTGAACGCCCAACGATGCGAGCAGCGAAAACCAGGTGGAAAGATAGAGCGCCATGCCCTGCTGCGTGGTGTACCAGGAAACGATGGAGAGGAGGCAACTCGCTACGAACAAAAACTTGACCAGCGGGCGGGTCACGCGCGCAGAAGACACCGGTTCCATGCAAAGGGAAACGTCAAGCGCAATAGAAAGGTTCCAAGGAAGGAGTTGCGGCAGGCCCGTCTCGTTTCCGGCGCCCTAGCGCGTCGCACATCACGATGCTTGCGATACATAGCTGAGAGTTCAATAAAATTAGGCCCCATATCTGTGCTCCCGCAGGTTTGACACGCCTGGCAGGGGCAATTGTCGTTCAATTCCCGCCGTTATATGATCGTGAGGGATGCTGCGGTGGAGTATCTTAGGAATCGCTTTCCTCGCTGCTTCCGCGCCAATAACCGCCCAGCGTTCCGAGCCTTCCGTCAGCCAGTCGAGCGCGAAGAATGTGGTCTCCGGAACGGTCGTAAACGCAGTTACAGGCGAACCTCTTGCGGGCGCTTTGGTTGTTCTGCGGGTCAGTTACGCAACTTACGGTTTCCGCGAGCGGCCCAGCGACCGGCCCTGGCCGGGGGACGCCGCGCGAGCGCTGACGGATGAATCCGGCAGATTTGCCATTGAGTTCGATCAAGCGTTGCCCGCCTCCCGCTTATTTGTCTCGCGCGAAGGCTTCCGGTCCGCCGACAACGCGGAAATCGTGACGGTCCCGCTTTTGCCTATTGGGGCGCGAGACGTGACCATATCCCTGGTGCCGGAGGCCGCGATTGAGGGCGGCGTGGCGGACAGCGACGGCGCACCTCTTAGCGGCGCGATCGTGCGGGCAAGCCGGGTGGAGATCCAGGACGGCCGCCAGCGTTTGAGGCACAACTACTCGGTCGCCGTGGCGGGGAACGGCGGCCAATACCGGCTGACCGCGCTTGCGCCCGGTTCTTATTATCTAGAAGCTTCGCGGGCTGGCGCAGACGACCGGCACGGATTCGGCCCGGTCTATTTCCCGGGCGTGGATCAGCGCCAAGCGGCGAAAGCTGTCCAGATCCGGGCCGGTCAGACGCTAACCGCGGATTTCGAGCTGAGGTCACATCCGCTTTTCCGGATCCGGGGAACCCTGAGCAACGTTTCACCGCTGCGCCACGTGGCGCTTCGGCTTTTGCGGGATGGTGAGCCGCTGAACAATCCCACGTTTGTAGCTGCGGGCAATAAGTCGTTTGAGATTGAAAACGCCGCCCCAGGCTCTTATGTCGTGCAGGCGTTTACGCCGGAGACGATCCCGGTGGAGTTCGGAGAGGCCGCCGTGACGATCTCAGACCACGATTCGGCGCCGGTGCAGGTGACTCTGAATCCGGCCGTAGACGTGCGCGGTCGGATCGAGGTTAATGGCGCGAAGCGGCCCTTGCAGTTCATCTACCTTGTCGCCACGCCCCTCAGTTCTTTCCCGCCTCTGCGAATTCCTCCCAATTCCCGAGCAATGATGATCGCCGACGGGAGCTTTATCCTGAGAAATCTCCTGCCCGGGACGTACGAGTTGGGAGTGCGTATGCCGCCCGGCGAATACGTGGAGAGCATAACCGCCTCTTCCCCCACAACGGGGATCGAAGATGTGCAGCAGAAGGGCTTGACGATTGGCTCCGGACGTCCGCCTGAACTGACGATCGTGCTTCGCCGGGGCGGCGGCGAGATCGAAGGCGCGGTGGAAGGCGGAGCCCGAAACGGACCAGTTGCCGTCGTCGTGGCGCGAAAGGCGGCTACAGAGAAATTTGTAGCCTTGGTCAGCGCGCAACAGGACCGTTTCGCGGCTTCTGGGCTGGCGCCCGGCGAATACGATTTCTACGCGTTGCCGTCTTCGGCGGCGGTCGAGTACAGGAATCCGGAAGTGCTGGAGAAGCTGTCGAAGTTCGCCACGCACGCGGTGGTTCGTGATGGTGAGAAGGACTTTTTAAAGCTGAGGCTGATTCCGGCGGAAGCGGCGGCGCAGGCGTCAGCCGTCCGCCCAGAGCCATAAAGGAAAGCCGGCGGTCGGATGCCCACCCGCTGGTAATCTCGAAAGCATGACGCCTTCCTTCGATCCCGGCCTGACGCAACAATATAATGGCGCCCTGGTGCGAACCATCAATCGCGATGGTTCGTTCAATGTCTCCCGGCGGGGATTCCGCCGCGCCGCTGGGAATGCTTACGTCTATCTGATCCGAACCACATGGCCCCGTTTTCTGGGCATGATGGTTTGCCTGTACCTGTTCGTGAACGGCGTTTTCGGCGCGGCGTACCTGCTGCTGGGTCCCGGAGCGCTTCGCGCAAGCAACGGCGATCTGGGACTGAGCCCGCTGGCGCGAGCCTTTTTCTTCAGCACTCAAACCCTCTCCACCGTTGGTTACGGATCGATCTACCCGTTCGGCTTGGCCGCTCACCTGGTCTCGGCTCTGGAGGTGACGCTGGGGGTGGGCGGATTCGCATTGGCCACCAGCCTCATGTTCGCGCGCTTTTCTCGTCCCAACGCGAAGCTTATTTTCAGCCGGAAAATGCTGGTGGCTCCGTACCGCGATCAAACCAGCCTGCAGTTCCGGGTCGCCAATCGGCGCAGCAACGTGATGATGGAGGTGGAAGCGGACGTGATTCTGATGACGGTGGAGCACGGCGCCGACGGCACGCTCCGCCGGAGTTTCGTAGACCTACCGCTGGAGCGCCGCAAGATCTTCTTCCTGGCCCTCACATGGACGGTCGTGCATCCCATTGGCCCGCAGAGCCCGCTTTGGGGGAAAACCCGAGAAGATCTGGAACGTTTGCAAGCGGAAGTGCTGATTTTGATCAAAGGATTCGACGATTCGTTCTCGCAAGTGGTGCACGCCCGTTATTCTTACCGCTGGGACGAGATCGATTGGTCGGCGCGATTTCTGCCGGCCTTTGAGGCGTCGCCGGCCGGACATCTGGTGCTGGATATCGGCCGCATTCACGACACCGCTCCGGCTTAGCTTCCGCGTCTTTTGGCCAGCCGCGACAACGCCGCCAGCTGCGCCAAATGCTCTTTCAGCGGCCTGGCGGGCGTGCCCCACATCACCTGCCCGGCGCGCACGATCTTAGAGGTAAGCACGCCGCTGCCCGATCCTAGCACCGCGCCCGATTCGATTCGGACCTTGTCCCCAATTCCCACCTGGCCGCCGATCACCGCGTAATCCTCCACCACCACGCCGCCGGAAAATCCCGTCTGAGCGGCCACTACTACGTGGCGGCCGATGCGGCAGTTGTGCCCCACGTGCACCATGTTGTCCAGCTTGGTTCCCTCGCCGATCGATGTCACTCCCAAAGCCGCGCGGTCCACACAGCAGTTGGCTCCGATCTCCACCCGGTCCGCTATCTCCACCCGGCCCACTTGCGGAAACTTTTCGTACGCTCCGTCTACCATCACAAAACCGAAGCCGTCCGCCCCAATGACGGAGCCGGAGTGAAGGATCACGTCATTGCCGATGCGGACATCGTGATACACCGTGACATTGGCGTGAAGCACGCAGCCTTCCCCAATGTGAACTCGATCGCCAATGGCGCAGCCTGGGCCGATGGAAGAGGTCGCTCCGATATGAACGTCCACGCCAATCGACGCCGTGGGATGAACGCCCGCGGGAGGCTTGACGGGCGGACGAAGGCGCCAGATGGCCTTAGCCATCGCCGCTCGGGGATCCCGGACGCGAATCACGGTTCGCCGATCGGAGTTGGGGTAGTCTTCAAAGACTAGCAGACACCCTGCCGCGGAATCCCCGGCCTCCTTAACCGCGCGACCGCGCCCGATAAATGCTAAATCACCGGGTCCTGCATGTTCGAGCGACGCCACACCGCGAATCTCCCTTTCTCCATCGCCTTCCCAGACGCCGCCCACCCACGTTGCCAGTTGGTTGACTCTCACACAAGCAGCTTAAGCTAATTGGCGCCGGTGAGCCAAGAAAGAGGGCGTTCCGCAACGATCGGCCAGCGGTCCAAGTGAAGCCGGCGCCGGGCGGAACGCCCATTCACGGTTCGGAGGATATGATCGGATCTACAAACTAGTGCGGCCAATCACGAAAAACTCTCAGCCGTGTTGTCAGGTAAGATAGAAAACCTATGTGGTCTCAGACATATCTGCCCCTGGGTAGCCTCGCCGCGTCCGCGCTCCTATCGGCGGTTCCGATCGCCCTCATGCTCTATCTTTTGGGCATTGCTCGGAAACGCGCTTGGGTGGCGGGGCTAACCGGCTGCGTCAGCGCACTGTTGATTGCGCTGTTCGCCTATCGCATGCCATGGACTTTGGCGCTAAACTCGCTTTTTTACGGCGCCGCGTATGGATTACTGCCGATAGGCTGGATTGTCTTCACTGCGCTGCTGCTCTACCGCCTCGCCGTCGAGACGGGCAAGTTTCAAATCATCAAGGATTCCATCGGCCACCTGACCAGCGATCCGCATATGCAGGCGCTGGTGATCGCCTTCGCTTTTGGAGCGTTCATCGAAGGTGCGTCCGGCTTCGGGACGCCGGTGGCGGTGGCCTCCGCGATGCTGGCCGGTTTAGGAATGGCGCCGTTTGAAGCCGCCGCGATCTGTCTATTGGCCAACACCGCTCCTGTCGCGTTCGGCGCCATCGGCACGCCTATAGTGGGTTTGCAGAGCGTTACTAATCTGCCGCTGCTTGACCTTTCCGCCGACGTCGGCCGGCTTTGCGCGCCGCTGGCGCTGTTTGTGCCGCTCTACGTCATCGCCGTGATGGGCGGAAGGAAAGGTCTTGCACACGCCGGAGCCGCCGCGCTGATATGCGGAGCGGTCTTCGCCATAGTGCAATTTCTGGTTTCGAGTTATCTCGGTCCCTATCTCACGGCCATCCTCAGCTCTCTGGCGGCGATAGGAGCCATGGTGGCGATTTGCGTTTTTCGCCGCCATCCCGCCGATCGCCTCGCGGACGGCTCTCCCCGCTATTCGGCTGGAGAGATTTTACTAGCCTGGTCGCCATACATTTTCTTGGTGATCTTTGTCCTATTGATGAATGGCGATCAAATCATTCTGCCAAAGCCTTACGAGGCTTTGTGGCCCACCGCGAAGCTGGCCGCGCTGAAGGCTTTTCTCAACCGTCACACCACATTCGTTTTTGGATGGCCAGGCCTGCATAATCTGGTGCAGAAGATGCCGCCGGTAGTTAAGGCACAGTCGCCATATGCGGCGAGCTACACATTCAATCCGCTGACCACCAGCGGCACAGCCGCGCTTTACGCCACTTTCGCCTCGGCTATTTTGTTGCGCGTTTCGCCGGGCAAGCTGGCCAACTGTTTTTGGCTTACAATAAAGCAGCTTGCGCTCCCCACCCTCACCATCGCCACGGTTTTGGGCCTAGCGTATTTGATGAACTACTCCGGCGCGACCGCGACGCTGGGCCTGACGTTTGCGGCCACCGGCGCTTCGTTTCCGTTCTTCAGCGCGCTGCTGGGCTGGATCGGCGTATTTTTGACCGGCAGCGACACTTCCGCCAATGCGCTATTCGGAAATTTACAAGTGGTTACGGCCAACAAGCTCGGATTCAATCCGGCGTTGATGGCGTCGTCTAACTCGGCCGGCGGAGTGATGGGCAAAATGATCAGCCTTCAAAGCATCGCTGTGGCCGGCGCCGCCACCGGCCTTACCAGTCAGGAAGAAGCGCGGCTCATGCGGTTCACCGTAAAGCACAGCATTCTTCTGGCCGCGTTGGCGGGTTTAGTGACCCTGTTTTACGCTTACGTGATGCCTACTTGGGCGCGATAGCAAGCCCTAAGGCGCTGCCTCGGCAGAAGAGCGAGCCGACCATTACAAACCGCCTGTTAGAATCTCCAACATGTCGGACCGCTCGCTCGGCAAGCTCACCAATATTTTCCTTCGCGTCGGCAACACTACCTTCGGCGGCGGATACGTCACGATGGCGGTGCTGGGCCGCGAGCTGGTGGACCTGCGCCGGTGGATCACCTCGGAAGATTACGCTCTGGCTTTCGCGCTTGCCCGGGTCACGCCCGGCACTAACGTCATCGCGTTTTGCGCGGCGGCGGGATGGCTCGTGATGGGCGCGGGCGGAGCGGTGGCCGCCGTGTTGGCTTCCTGCGCGCCGAGCGCCGCCCTGGCGGTGCTGATCCTTCAAGGGATCGAATCCGGCAGCAGCCATCGTTGGGTGATGGGCGCGCTGGCCGGAACGGTGGCGGCTGTTTCCGGAACCATGTGGTCGATTGTGGCGTGGCTGGTTCGCCCATTTGTGAAAGGCGGCGCGACCAAGCTTCTCCGAGGCATTACCATCACGGGAGGAGCCTTTCTGGCCTCCTGGAAATTCAATATCACGCCCGTGCCGATTTTGGCGGCGGCGGCGATGGTATCGCTCATTTGGCGCGACGCTCCCGCCCGCGCCGTTGCCGCAAACGAAGGCGGCGCGAAATGAATATCGTCGTGCTCTATCTGCTGTTGCTCAAGGCGTCTGCGATGTCGTTCAGCGGCTTGGGGTCGCTTCCCATCGTCCGCAACGATTTCGTGGTGGAGCGGCATCTGCTGACGGACCGGCAGGTGAACACGGCGGTGGTGGCGGGGCGCGCGGGTCCCGGCCCTTTCGGCCTGTATCTGGTCTGCATCGGGTACTACGTCAAAGGCACGCCTGGGGCGGTCGCCGCGTTTCTGGCCATGATAACGCCGGCGTTCCTGGTGCTGCCGCTAATGCGCTGGCTGGGGAGCTGCGCCGAGCTTCCCCTGATCCGGGATTCGATGCGCGGCGTGCTTCTGGGAAGCGCCGGTTTGCTATTGGCCGCGTCGGTCCCATTGGCCCGCGACGCCATTAGCGGGCCGTTCACGCTGGCCATTGTAGTCGCGAGTTTCCTGCTTCTCAGCTTCACCAAATTGGAATCGGTCTGGCTGATGCTTGGAGCCGCGCTTCTTGGGCTCGGGGCGAAGCTGTTCGGCTAGCGGCGGCATCAGCCCACGCACCCGTTTTTCCGCTTGTCCGAAAACGCCGCAGAGGTGGGCCATTTTGAGGCCGCGAGCGCGACGCGGGCGCCTCGTGTATCATAAATATGAGCATGTCCTCATATTCCGCCGCGGCCGTCCCAAAGGTCCCCCGGCAGGAGCGCGGCGAGCGCCGCGTGGCCAAGCTGCTGGAAGCCGCCGAGGCCGTGATCGCCGAATCGGGCTACGAAGCCGCGACTATGAGCGCGATCGCCGAGCGCGCCGGAGCAGCCATCGGATCGCTCTATCAATTCTTTCCGAGCAAGGCTTGCATTACGCAAGCATTACGAATCGAGTACGCCAAGCGGTTCGACGCCTTGTATGTCCCGCTTACGGTGCGCGCAAGAACCCTGAATCTCGAGAGGCTGGTCGCACATCTGATTGAGTTGACCGTTCGTTTTGTGGAAGCCCATCCCGCGCTTCCCGCGTTGCTGGACGCGCCGCGGGTCACGCGGGCTCCCGCTAGCATGCGCAACGTGCTGCGCCAACGCTTCGCCGCGGTTCTGCTGGCTCAGAGGCCCAAGCTGGCCAAGGACAAAGCGCTGCGGATGGGAACGGTAACACTGCACGTCATCAAGACGCTGAACCAGCTTTACATGGAGCTTCCGCCGGGGGAACGGCGGAGGATAGTACAGGAATTCAAAATGCTTCTTCTTGCTTATTTCAACGCCCGTGTCGCTCACCGCTCCGGCAGAAGGACCGTCCGATGAATCTGCCGAATGCCATAGCCTGGACGGCCGCGATCGTCGGCACGCTGTTTTTCGGCGGTTGCGGAAAGACCGAGGCCACCGCGTCCGCGCCGTCCTCGCCCGCCGCGATGGAAGTCGGCGTCGTAACCGTAGTTCAGAAAGACGTTCCCATCTATGGAGATTGGGTGGCGACTCTTGATGGCTACATCAATGCCAATATTCAACCCCAGGTCAGCGGTTATCTCATTCGGCAGGATTACGCCGAAGGCTCGTTCGTCCACCGGGACGACATTCTGTTTGAAATCGATCCGCGCCCGTTCCAGGCGGCTCTGGATCAGGCCCAGGGGCAGCTTGCGCAAGCGCGAGGGCAGCTTTCGCAAGCCGAGGGCCAGCTAGCGCAGGCGCACGCCCAGCTCGGCCTCGCCGATATTAACGTCAAGCGAGATACTCCGCTTGCCTCCGCGCACGCCATTCCGCAAAGTCAGTTGGACAACGACGTTCAAGCCAAGGCCCAAGCCGAGGCGCTTATCAAGGCCGACGAAGGCGCGATTCAAGCCGCTAAGGCCGCCATTCAGGCCGCCGAAGCCGCCGTCGAGCAGGCCCAGTTAAATCTGGGGTTCACCAAAGTGCGCTCCTTAATCGATGGCGTCGCGGGCGTGGCGACCACACAAATCGGCAACCTGGTGGGTCCCACCACGGTTCTCACCACGGTCTCCTCCGTGAATCCCATCAAGGCGGGCTTTTCCATCAGCGAACAGGAATATCTATCGCTTGCCGGAAAACTCCATCCCAATTCCCCCCAAGATCTGTTAGGGCGCCAGGTTCCGCTTCAATTGACGCTTTCCAACGGAAACATTTATCCGCATCAAGGCCACATGATTTTCGCCGATCGTCAGGTAGATCCGCAAACGGGAACGATTCGCATTATTGGCTCGTTCGATAACCCAGGAAACCTCCTTCGGCCGGGCCAATTCGGCCGAATCCGCGCGATGACGGGTTTCCGCAAGGGCGCGCTTCTGGTTCCTCAGCGCGCCGTTACCGAACTTCAAGGGCGCCATCAAGTGGCCGTGGTTGGCCCGGATAACAAAGTGAGTCTTCGAACCGTCGAAACTGCTGAGCGTTCGGGCCAGTTGTGGGTGATCATGAGCGGCCTCAAGGCGGGCGAGCGCGTGGTTTCTGAAGGCACGTCCAAAGTCTCCGAAGGCGCGCTGGTGAGTCCGAAACCGGACGAGGAAATGGCAGGGAACTAAAGCATGCCGAAGTTCTTCATCCGGCGGCCCATCGTAGCGATGGTCATCGCCATTCTCATGGTGGTTATCGGCCTGGTTTCGGCGCTTGCTTTGCCGGTGGCGCAGTTTCCCAGCATCGTGCCTCCCGAAATCCAGGTCACCGCGCTTTATCCTGGCGCGGACGCTCAGACCCTGGAGCAATCCGTCGCTACGCCGCTCGAAGAGCAAATCAGCGGCGTAGACAACATGAACTACATGTACTCGGTGAACTCCTCGAGCGGCCAAACCCAGATCACCGTCAACTTCGACGTGGGCACCGACCCCAATATCGATCAGGTGCTGACGCAGTTGCGAACCGCCCAGGCGCAGCCGCAGTTGCCCGCCCAGGTGAACACGTCCGGATTGACCGTCCTGAAATCGCTGACGGCGCCGATGCTGCTGATTTCGCTGTATTCGCCCAACGGCACATACGACAATACGTTTCTCGCCAATTTCGCCTATATCAACCTGGTGGACGAGCTGACGCGCGTTCCCGGAATCGCACGGGTCCAGGTGTTCGGCGCCGGACAGTACGCCATGCGCTGCTGGGTCAAGCCGGATCAACTGGCAAAGCTGCACGTCACCGTTCCCGAGATCATCCAGGCGTTGCAGACCCAGAACACGGTGAATCCCGCCGGGCAGATCGGCGGCGAGCCCATTCCGCCCGGGCAACAATTCACTTATACCGTCCGCACGCAGGGACGCCTCGCCACGCCCGAGGAGTTCGGCGACATCGTTCTAAGGGCGAATGCGGATGGCTCCACGCTGCGCCTGAAAGATGTGGCGCGCATTGAGTTGGGTGCTCAAACGTACAATCTCTCGGGCCGCTATAACGGCCGGCCATCGGCCATTCTGGCCTGCTACCAGCTTCCGGGCTCCAACGCCGTCGATGCGGCCAAGGGCCTGCGCAAGCGGATCGCGGAATTGAGCAAGCGCTTTCCGAGCGATCTCAAATACAACGTCAGTCTGGACACCACCGCCGCCGTCACCGCGGGCATGCGCGAAATCGTCTACACTCTGCTGGCCGCGTTGGGTTTGGTGGTTATCGTCGTCTATGTCTTCCTGCAAGGCTGGCGAGCCACGCTGATTCCGTTGCTGGCAGTGCCCGTTTCCTTGATCGGCACGTTCGCCGTCTTCCCGCTGCTCGGCTTTTCTATCAACACCCTTTCGTTGTTCGGATTGGTGCTGGCGATCGGACTGGTGGTCGACGACGCCATTGTAGTGGTCGAGGCTGTCGAAAGACATATTGAAGAGGGTCTGTCTCCGCGCGACGCCGCCCTTAAAGCAATGGATGAAGTATCCGGGCCGGTGATCGCCATAGCGTTGATTCTGAGCGCGGTCTTCATTCCCACCGTCTTCATTCCGGGCATCACTGGGCGGTTATATCAACAGTTCGCCGTCACCATTGCCATCTCGGTAATTCTGTCTGCGTTCAATGCGCTGTCGCTCAGTCCAGCGTTATCGGCGCTCTTGTTGAAGCCGCGCAAGAAGCGATCTCGCGGCCCGCTAGGCCTTTTCTTCCGCGGCTTTAACCGCGCCTTCGGCTGGGCCACGGAAGGGTATCTCAAAGTGGCGGGGGCTCTGATCCGCAAAGCCGCGCTCAGTTTTCTCGCCCTGGCGGCCATCGGCGCCGCGGCATGGTTTGTGGGCGGCAAGCTTCCCGCATCCTTTCTCCCGGAGGAAGACTACGGCTACATCTACGCCAGTCTGCAACTCCCCAACGCCGCCTCGATGGAGCGGACCGGCGAGGCGGCGCGGCAAGTGGAAAATATCATCCTCCATACTCCGGGCGTTCAGGGTTGCACTTCGGTGCTCGGCTTCAGTCTGTTGAGCCGCGTGCAGAACTCCTATAGCGCGTTCTTCTTCATTACCGAAAAGCCCTGGGAGGAACGAACCCGCCCCGAAGAGCAGTATCTAGCGATCCGCAATCACATCACGCGGGAGCTAAGTAAAGTTCGTGACGGCATCGCATTTTCTTTCTCTCCTCCCGCCATTCCGGGAGTGGGCACCAGCGGAGGCGTCACGTTCATGCTGGAGGATCGCTCCGGCGGAGATTTGGCGTTTCTGGGGGCCAATGTGGATAAGTTCGTCGCGGCCGCGCGCAAGCGTCCCGAGCTCTCGGGCCTGACCTCCACATTCCTGGCCGGGGTCCCTCAGCAGTATGTGGACGTGGACCGCGCTAAAGTCGAGCGCGAAGGCGTCAATATCGGAGATGTATATCAGACATTACAAGCCTTTATGGGCGGATACCTCGTAAATTACTTTAATCGCTTCGGCCGCCAATGGCAGGTTTATGTCGAAGCCGAGGGCCCCTACCGCACCCGGCCTGAAAACATCGGCCAATTCTACGTCGCCAATAAAAGCGGGGGCATGGTTCCGATGAGCGCGGTCACCGCCCTCAAGAGCATCAACGGGCCGGAGTTCACCATGCGCTACAACGAATATCACGCGGCGCAGATCAACGCTTCCGCCGCGCCTGGTTACAGCTCCGGGCAGGCCATGAAGGCGCTCGAAGAAACCTTCGCCCAGACAATGCCTCGCGAAATGGGTTACGACTATACAGGCATGTCGTTCCAGGAGCAAAAAGCCGCGCAGGGCGTGCCGCCCGCGGCTATCTTCGGCCTTTCGTTGTTGTTCGTTTTCCTTATCCTGGCGGCGCTCTATGAGAGCTGGTCTCTGCCGTTCAGCGTACTGCTGGGAACGCCGGTCGCCGTGCTGGGCGCATATTTGACGCTGTGGCTGCGAACGTTTGAAAACAACGTGTACGCGCAAATTGGATTGGTGATGCTTATCGGACTCGCCGCCAAGAACGCGATTCTGATTGTGGAGTTCGCCAAGGCCGAATATGAAAAGGGCCGAAGCCTGGACGACGCCGCTCTTACCGGCGCACGCATCCGCCTTCGCCCCATCCTTATGACCGCATTCGCCTTTATTCTCGGCTGCCTTCCTCTGTGGGCGGCGGCCGGCGCCGGCGCAGTCTCGCGGAAGGTGCTCGGCACGGCGGTAATCGGCGGAATGCTCTCGGCATCTTTGATCGCCATTTTCTTCATTCCTGTCACTTTCGACGCGGTTGAAAGAATCCGCGAACGCTTGTCTGGACGGCCGCATCCGGCCGCGGAACCGGAGCGCGCGCGATGAAAACAACAGTTTTAATAGCGTCTCTCGCGCTTGTCGCTGGCTGCACGGTGGGCCCAAACTACCGTCGGCCCTCTGTTGACGTTCCTTCTAATTTCCGCAACGGGGATCAATTTCCGCCCGCCGCTTCGCTCGGGGATGAAAGGTGGTGGACCGTCTTTAAAGACAGCCAGCTCCAGTTGCTCATCCGCACCGCGATCGAGCACAACTATGACGCGCGCATCGCGGCCGCGCGCGTCTTGGAAACCCAAGCGCAACTCGGCATCGCGCGGGCAGACCAGTTTCCGCAGTTGAACGCTGGAGCCGGCTACACGGGCCAGAAGATTCCCGCGTTCGGTTTCGCCGCGGCGCAGTTGCAAGGAATTTTTTCGTGGAACATCGATTTCTGGGGGCAGTACCGCCGCGCCACCGAAGCCGCCCGCGCCAATCTGCTCGCCTCCCAGTGGAACCGCAACGCGGTGCTCAGCGCGGTTGTCGCAAACGTCGCCACAAGCTACTTCCAGCTTCGCGAGCTGGACTTGGAGTTGGAAATCGCCAAACGCACTCTTGCCTCGCGGCAGGAATCGCTCAAGCTCACCACAACGCTCGAGCAGGGCGGGGCCGCCAGCCTGCTCGACGTGCGGCAGGCTCAGCAGCTCGTGGAAACCGCGGCCGAAACTATTCCCGATTCGGAACGCCAGATCGCGGTGATGGAAGATGCCCTCAGCACGCTGCTCGGAGAGAACCCTCGCGAGATCCCGCGCGGCGCGCCGCTTATCGAGCAGCCCATTCCCGAAGCAGTCCCGGCAGGCCTGCCTTCGGAGTTGCTGGAGCGCCGCCCCGACATACGCCAAGCCGAACAACAACTTGTCGCTGCGAATGCCGAAATCGGACTCGCGCGCGCCCAACTGTTTCCCAGCCTGCCGCTGACCGGCGGGGGCGGCGCGGAGAGCTCGCAGCTTGCTGGCCTCTTTACGGGAAGCGCTTGGAATTTTTCTGCCTTCATGACCCAGCCAATCTTCGATCACGGCCGCCGCCGCGCGAATGTGAAGCTAGCACAAGCCCAAGAGCAGCAGGCGCTTCTCGCGTATGAGCAGACCATCCAGCAAGCCTTCCGCCAGGTCTCCGACGCGCTGGTCTCCTTCGCCAAGTACCGGCAGTTCCGCGAACACCAGCAGGCGCTCACCGCTGCGGCTCAGGGAGCCGCGAATCTCTCTGAAACCCGCTACCGCGGCGGAGCCGCTAGCTACCTGGAAGTCCTCACCAACGAAACCAATTATTTCGCGGCTGAACTAAACCTTGCTCGCGCCCAATTAAACGAGCGCCTCGCCCTGGTTCAGATCTACAATGCCCTCGGCGGCGGGTGGGAGCAGGAGGGCGGCCCGCCATCCCACTGAAACCGCCATTTCTATTGCGGCCCCTGAAAGTTCAGGCCACAGTTGTGATTCAACTGAAACGTCATCGGGTCGATCGAATGAATCGGCGTTTTTTTCACCTCGCCCTGCATCGTTAGGAAATTAAGCGTCCCGGCCGTGTACCAGTACTTTTGCGTTAACCAGATGTCGTTCGAGTAGGTCAGCTTGATCTGATAGACGGGCGCGCCATTGGCTTGCTCACAGGACTGCTGCGGCGGGCTGTATACGTATTCGGACCCAGAGTCCAAGTACGGAGCAGCCGAATACGGGTAGTAGCCGCCGTAAGGATAGTAGCCCGAGTAGGGATAATAGCCATAATAATAGGGATAACCCCATCCATAGGGATAGCCCCATCCCAATAAACCCGGACCGCCGAAGCCGAAAAAGAACCGATTCCCGCCGCGGAATCCCCCACCGCGGAATCCGTCCCGAAATCCACCGCCTGGGTGGAATCCACGGCCCATTCCACCTGGGAATCCGCCTCCACCCATTCCGCCACGACCGCCTCTCCCTCCACGCTGGGCCGCCGCCGGCATCGCCAGCAAGCAACTCAACAGGAGGAACTTGGCCAATTTTCCGTAATTCATGTTAGTCCCTCCCTTGACTTTGGATGCTCGCTGGCTCTGCCGGCGGCATTTCATTGGGTTGCAACCAGCGCGCCCCAGTGCCAGCCGGCCCCGAACGCGGCCAATACAATCGGCCCGTCCGATGGCTTTCCTGCGCTCCATTCCGCCGCCGCGATCAACATCGATGCGGACGACGTGTTGCCGTACCGCGCCACATTCGAAAACACTCGCGACTCCGCAACGCCCAGCGCCTTGGCCACGCGCGTCAGCAGATTCTGATTTGCCTGGTGAACCAACAACTGCGATACGTCCCCGACGGCGATTCCCGAGCGCTCCAGCGCTTCTTGAATGGCCGCGGGCAGCTTGCGCGAAGCGTGTAGGATCACGCTCAGCCCGTTCATGCGGAGAGGCGAAGTACAGTCGTAACCAAGGTCGCCGGCGAACTGACCATCTGAATGGAGGGCGCAGTCCAAAATTTTCCATGGACCCGCACGGCGGCTTACTAATGCTGCGCCCGCGCCATCGCCGAACAGGATGGCGGTATTCCGATCAAGCGGATGCGCTTCGATTACTGCGGACATCTTCTCAGAGGCTACCACCAGTACGTCGCCGAAGGTTTCGCTCAGGCGCGCTGCCAGCACCAGGCCAAACAAGCTTCCCGCGCTCGCCATAGGCAGATCGATTGATGGTTCTGTGCCCAGGCCTAATCGCGCCGCCAGCATGGCGGCCGGGCCAGGGAAGCCGGGCGGAGCGCTTCCGGATGCGAGAATCAGCAAGCCGATTTGCGACGCCGCCACGCCAGCGCGAGCCAGGCATGCTTTCGCAGCTTCGAACGCAAAATCGGAAACGCCCGTTTCCGCCTCCGCCCAGCGCCGCTCACGAATGCCCGTGGCTTTCTCAATCCACTCCTCGGAGCAGTTCAACCTTCCCGCCAACTCCGCGTTGGTCACCACACGCTCGGGCAGATATGCGCCAAACGCGTGTAGGTAAGCGCTCATCCAAACTCTATTGCGCCAGAGTAGCCAAGTAGGCTTCCATCCGCGCCAGAGAATCGAACTTCCGCGGATTCAAGTCCCCGTCGGGCACCCGAATGGAGAACTCCTGCTCAATAGCTCCTACGAGATCCGGAAGCTGGAAGGAATCGAGCAGGCCGCTTTCAAACAGCGATTCTTCCGGGTCTTCCGGAACTGGTCTTTCGGCTACTTTTTCGATTACGGCGCGCAAACGTTGGCGAGTATCGGGCATTTGCCTCTATCGTGCCACATCGGCGCCTCCCGCTGAACCTCGAATTGACATAAGATAAAAAACGATGAACCTGCTCCACAAGTCGTTGCCACGGCGGACCATGCTAAAGGGACTTGGCGCCGCCATCGCGTTGCCGTTTCTCGACGCCATGCTTCCGCCTATGCGCGCCGCTACGAAGCCGGCGCACCGGTTCCAGGCATTTTATACACCCAACGGAATGGCGATGGAGTATTGGACGCCAAAAGGCGATGGGACCAATTTCGAGCTGGCGCCGATCATGGAGCCGCTTGCGCCGTTCAAAAATCAATTGACGATTTTTTCCGGGATCAAGGCAAGCTGGAACTACATCCACGCGGGCGCGTCGGGATCGTTCTTAACCGGGACGCCGCGGGGCGGGCGAAACGAAATCGAGATTATTGCCGACGTTTCCATCGACCAAATGCTCGGCGCTCACTTCGGCAAAAAAACGCAATTGGAAACTCTGGAAATCTGCATGGATTTGCCGGCGAACGCAGGCGCGTGCACCGGAAATTTAAGCTGCGCTTATCTGGACACGCTTTGCTGGCGCACGCCCACGCAGCCGCTGCCGATGGATTGGAATCCGCGAACGGTGTTCGAGAAGCTATTCGGCGATAGCGGCACGACGGACCGCGCCGCGCGCGAAAAGCGGTTGCGGCAACATAAGAGCATTCTGGATTCGGTGAGCGGGAAGCTGGAGGACTTGAAGAACCAGCTCGGCCCGCGCGATCGCGGCAAGGTGGACGAATATACGGACGCGGTGCGCGACGTCGAGCGCCGCATTCAGATGGCTGAGAAGCAGAGCGATATCGAGCTGCCTTCGCTCGATCAGCCTCTTGGCGCTCCTCCGGTTTTCGAAGACCATCTGGCGCTGATGCTGGATTTGCAGCTTCTGGCGCTTCAGTCCGATCTTACGCGTGTCGTTTCCTTCATGATCAGCAAGGAGCAAAGCCCGCGGCCCTATCCTCAGATTGGCGTGCCGGAAGCGCATCATCCGCTTTCCCATCACAACAACATCCCTGAGCTGGTGGAAAAGATGTCCAAGATCAACCGGTACCACGCGGAGCTGTTTTCGAGGTACCTTGCGAAGCTTCGCGATACGGCGGATGGCGATGGCTCGCTGCTGGATCATATGACCATTCTTTATGGCGCGGGCATCTCAAACAGCAACGCCCATTCTGGCGAGAATTTGCCCCTGATGCTGGTGGGCGGGCACGCGGGACGGATCAAGGGCGGCCGGCACATCGTATATGCCGGCAAGCCATCGCAAGCCAATCTCCTGATGACCATCATGGACCGGATGGATTATCCGGTGGAGAAAGTGGGCGGCAGCACGGGCAAGCTTGCGGTAGATCCTTTGGAGGTCTAGTTCGGGATGCGAACCTTGGGTTTGGCCGCATTTTTCGCCGGTGGGATTTTGGCCGGCGGCGTTGCGCGGCCGGTCGTGGCGGATGCCGCCAAAAGAGGCGATCTAGCCGAGCTGCGGGCGCTGATTCAAAAGAAAGCCGATGTGAACGTCGCGGAGCCCGATGGCGCGACTGCGCTCCATTGGGCGAGTTACCGCGATGATGTCAAAACTGCGGACGCGTTGCTTCGCGCCGGGGCGAATGTCAACGTGGCCACCGATCTGGGTGTCACCCCGCTGTGGACGGCTAGCCAAAACGGCAGTTCCGCGATGGTGCGGAGGCTGCTGGAAGCGGGCGCTGATCCGAATTTGGCGCTGCTTTCGGGCGAGACGCCCCTGATGGTGGCGGCGCGAGGGGGTTACGCCGAAGTGGTGGAGTTATTGCTGGCCAGGGGTGCGAACCCCAATGCGCACGGCACCCGTGGGCAGACGGCTCTGATGTGGGCTGCGTCGCAGAAGCATCCGGAAGCGGTGAAAGCGTTGCTAACCCATCACGCCGATCTGAACCTTCGTTCCGACGTCTGGAGCGAAGTGATGGCGGTTCCGCCCCACGGATATCTTCCCTACAACAAGGCTATTCCGCATGGCGGAGAAACGGCGCTGTTGTTCGCCGCGCGCGTGGGCGATCTGGAATCGGCGAAGCTGTTGGTAGCCGCGGGAGCCAACGTGAACGACGCGGACGCCTGGGGAGTGAGCGCAACGACGCTGGCCGCACATTCCGGATTCACAGATTTGGTTTTGTTTCTGTTGGACCGGGGCGCGAATCCTAATCTGGCCGATTGTGGCTTCACCGCGTTGCATGAAGCGATCATGCGTCGGGACGAGAAGATGGCTGGGGCGTTGCTCGATCACGGGGCGGATCCCAACGCGCCGCTGAAGACATGGACGCCCACTCGGCGCTCGTCGGAAGATTACAATTTCGAGCCGCAATTGGTGGGGGCCACGCCCTATTGGCTGGCGGCCCGCTTCACCGAGCCCGAAATCATGCGGCTGCTGGTGAAGCGCGGCGCCGATCCGCATTTTGTGCATCACGCCGAATACACCGCTGAGCAGGGTTTCGGGGCGGTTCAGAAAACGGAAATAGCCACACCTGTGATGGCCGCCGTCGGGATTATCCGAACCAAGCCTTGGGTGGATGTTCCCAAAGGCGAAGCCGAAGCGCTGACCCTCGAAACCGTCAAGCTTGCCGTGGAGCTAGGCGCCGACGTGAACGTCGCCAATACGGATGGCCGCACGGCCCTGGATGGGGCGCGGGCGTTGCGGTATCAAACCGTCGCCGATTTTCTGATCGGGAAAGGCGCCAAAGGGGGAACCGGCGGCAGCTCGGGCCGCGGCGGCCGCGGTCGCGGCGCCAGATAGCTCCGGCCTGCTTTATAAGCTTCCCTTCCCTCGTTCCAGATTTCCGCGATCCCACTGGGCGAGGTTCGCACCGGCTTCATAAGCGCTTTGGCAGAAATCGAGGATTGCGTCGCCCGGCGAAGGCGCCGCGCGAGCGTCCTGGTAGTTGAGGATGAACTCGTTGAGCGAAACGTCCCAATGTGCGGCAGACGGGCGGACGAGTTCGCGCTCAAGTCCCGGCGGCGCTGGCGCGCTGTAAGCATAGAACGCGGCTTGCTCGTAGCGGCGGTCTCCCGGCCAGAAGCCGCAGCTTGTCACTTCGTGCGAATACGCCTCGTATGTGATGGGATCCGCGCCTTCGCGCGGGGAAGCCCGGCGGCCAGAAAATCGAGTCACAGCGAGATCGAACGAGCCCCAAAAAAAATGAACAGGACTGCATTTACCAAGAAAACGCGACCGGAACTGCTTGAACACAAGGTCGCTGTTGACCAAAATCCGCTGGAATCGCTCGACATAAGGCGCGTCATAGGAAGCGTGATGGCGGTCCTGATCGAACGGAGTTGTATCGTCGAACTCGACGGGCTTTCGATAAATGCGCGCTTCGATTCCGAGCGACGCCAGCATAGCCGTGTATTCCGCGTAGAAGTCAGCGACAGAGCGTGGGAACAGGCGCATCGAAGCGTTCTGGCCGGCGCTGGTGTCAATCAGGAGCCGATGGGCGATGAAATCGAACTGGATCTCGAATGTTTCATCGCGCCAGGGAATAGGCGAGGTCGTCAGCCCGCGCGGCGTGACGTAAAGCGCAACGTTCCACCAATGGTTTTCGAGCGGGGTGAGAGCCATCCGCGTCTTGCCCACAATCTGGGTCCACATGTGAAGTGTGTCGCGGGTGCTCTCCCATTCCGAATACAGCAACGGGGGCCAACCTAAGGAAGGCATCCCTCCGATGATACCCCGGCGATTGGGGCGGCCCGGCTGCGCCAGGACTAACTGAAGCTGCCGACCGCGGCTGTTTCGTCCTCAAAGACCTCAAACACGGTGTACAGCTTGGTGATCTGCAACAGATCTTTGACGCGCTTGGTCAGGTTCAGCAGCTTCACCTGCCCACCCTGATTCGTCACTGTGGTGAATCCGGAAACCATTTCTCCAATACCCGAGCTATCGATGTAAGACACTTCGGCAAGGTTGAGCAGCAACTTTTTGTGCCCGCTGCTGGCCAAATCCCGAATTGTGTCGCGAAACGCGCTGGCCCCATCGCCCAACGTGATTCGACCGGCCGCATCCACTACCGTAACGTCGCCCACCTGACGGGTGGTTAATTTCACACTCAAGGGTTCCTCCTTTAAGGCCGCGCGCCGCGGCCAGCCCACGCGCTTTCTAAGCGGCTCTTGCCGTATGCTTCACCAATCTTACTTCTGTGCCGTTCGGCTCACGAGGCCGGACCTGAAACTCGTCCATAAATGCCTGCATCAGTAGGAGGCCTCGCCCGGAATGACGTAACAAATTCTCGTCGGCCAGCGGGTCCGGCAACTGTGAGATATCGAAGTGCTCGCCTTCGTCTCCGATGCGGATCTCGAGCCTGCCTGGGCTTCGTGAAACCGTCAAATGAACCTTTTTACGCAGGTTGTATCGATTTCCATGAATTACCGCGTTGACCAGGCACTCCCGCACCGCGATTCCGATTTTGTGCTGATCGTCTTCGCCAAAACCCAGATCCTGCGCCTCCTTCAGTACGAGCTCCTCGCCCACGTCGACGCTCTCCAACGTCGAGTCGAGAATGGTTTCGCTTTCCACGTTTTGGCGATCCACGCTAGAAATGGGAGCCGCTCCTCTAGCCTCGCACTCTACGAAGCTAAGTCCTCCACTTCAGCGCACGCCACACCGAGGAATCTATTTTCCCGGGCAGATAGCCGCGCCTCGCGCTGAAATGCTTACAAAACGTTAAAGATAATCCGGGCGATCGCAAAAAGTCAAGCGTCCACGGCGAGACTGTCAATCCCCTCCCAATGCCTGGGAAAGCAGGAAACGATTTGGGCGGCTGCGCGGCGGGGCTCGGTTTTGCCGCGACCTGCGCGTTTGCGCGAGCCAAGTGTGAGGGAAACGAGCCGAATCGAACGGAACCCTTCCCTCGCCGGGCGATGGTTTCAGATGCCCCGATGCAAAGGTGGCTTCTGCCGCTGGCTCCTGAAATCTTCGTCATTTACCGCTCTACTTTCGTCATTCGTCGAATTCGTAGTAAGCGGCGGCCGCAAAGCTTGTTAGGATCGCTTACGTGAGGATGAGCCAATGACAACGAACGGCCCTGGCCAACGCTTCGAAAACTGGAGGGAACGCCGCCGCCAGAAGTGGGAGTCGCGGATGCAGCGCCGCCTGTCCCGCGGAACCTATGGCGATATCGCCGATGGACACAGCCAGGGATTCCGCCTTGTGGCCGGCGCTTTCGTTCTGCTGCTCGGAGTCCTCTTCCTTCTTGAAAATCTTGGCCTTATCCCTCCCGTCCGCTGGGGCGCATTTGGGCCGGTGTTGTTGATCGCCATGGGCACGGCAAAGCTGGTGGACGCGCGGGATTCCGCGCGCCAGCTCGGCGGCGCCGTTGTCCTCCTTGTCGGCCTCGTGTTCCTGGCGATCAATCTTGGGTTTTTGCCGCCGCTCATCTGGCGGCTGCTTTGGCCCGCCATGCTAATCCTGGCCGGCGTCTATCTCCTGGTCCGCGGCTTTGATGCCCGTTTGGAAATCCGTGGAGCCTTCCATCATGACGTTGGTGGCACATCCGAAAGCATCCTGAAGGAATACGCAATCTTCGGAGCGATCAACCGCCGCGTCGATTCGCAGGATTTTCAGGGTGGGGAAGCGGTCGCATTTTTTGGCGGCATCGAGATCGATATGCATCGGGCCGCCACCAGTCGCGAGGAGGTCGAAGTGAAAGCCAACGCTATCTTCGGCGGCGTCGAAATCTGGGCGCCGGAAAACTGGGACGTAGTAGTCCGCGGGGCGAGCATTCTGGGCGGATTTGACGACAAAACTCATCGCCCGCCTGACAATGGCCTCCAGCGCCCCCGCTTGATCGTTCGCGGCAGCGCCGTGTTCGGCGGCGTGGTAGTTAAAAACTAACTATGCATCCGGTCCTTCGCAATCCCAAATGGTTGGCGCAATATGTGGCCGTATGGCTGGGGCTGGGCTCTATGCTGGCCCCCCTGATGCGCGTCACCGACGGCGAGCTTTCCTGGCGGCAGGCTTTGGGCGTCGCAATGCCGTTGACGCTGTTTTTCGCCTTCGTTTGCCTGACTCCGTGGTACATGTGCCGCCAACTACCGCCGAATGCCGCCAACGGTCTGAAATTAGCCGTCTCCCACTCCAGCGCCGCGGTGCTCGCCACGGCGTTATGGGTGGCTCTGGCGCGCGCCATCGGCTACGCCTTCGACTTCGGCGCGCGCCTCGATCCCGCCATCACGCCGCTGATCGCCGTCGGCCTTCTGGTTTATCTGCTCTCCGTGGCGCTGCACTATATGCTGGTGGCGTTTGAAACCTCCCGCCAGGCCGCGCTCGACGCCCGCGACGCCGAGCTACGCGCGCTCAAGGCCCAGATCAATCCGCATTTCCTCTTCAACAGCCTCAACTCCATCACCGCTCTCACCACCTCCGATCCCGGCCGCGCCCGCGAAATGTGCATTCGCCTGGCGGAGTTCCTACGCAATACGCTCGGCCTGGGCGAGCGGGAAAGCGTCGCTTGGCATGAGGAGTTGGATCTCGCGCAAGCATATCTGGACGTCGAGCAGATCCGTTTCGGCTCGCGCCTTCACGTGGAGATCCACGTGGACGAGAAGTGCGCGGACTGCCAGGTGCCCCCGCTCGTTCTTCAACCACTGGTGGAAAACGCCGTCAAGCACGGCGTCGCCACGCTGGTCAACGGCGGCTCGATCCGCGTCGATAGCCGGGTCCGCGACGGACAGCTTCGCGTGACCGTCGAAAACTGCTTCGATCCGGAATCTCCCGCGCCGCGCCGCCACGGCCTGGGGCTGCGCAACGTCCGCTCGCGGCTGGAGACTCGCTTTGGCCCGGCCGGCCGGCTCGCCGCTCGAGCCGATGGAGACCGCTTCCGCGCAGAGATCTCCATTCCGTGCCAAATCGCCAAATGAACCCGATGAAGCTTCGTGCCGTGATCGTGGACGATGAAGAACTGGCGCGCCAGCTTCTTCGCGAATACGCCTGGGAATCTGGCGGTGTCGAGATCGTGGCCGAGTGCGGCAATGGCTTCGATGCCGTGAAGGCCATCGGCGAGCTCAAGCCGGACCTGGTGTTTCTCGATGTGCAAATGCCTAAGCTAGACGGTTTCGAGGTGCTGGAGCTGCTTGAACCGCTGCCCGCGGTCATCTTCGTCACCGCCTTCGACCAGTACGCCATGCGCGCCTTCGATGCCCACGCCGTCGACTACCTGTTGAAGCCGTATCATCTGGACCGGTTCAAAACCGCTTTGGAGCGGGCCCGCGCCCGCCTGGGCCAACCCCAGCCGCTGGCCGCGGAGTTGGCCGCCGCGGCGCGCCCGCCAGGGAAAACGCTCGATCGCGTCGTTGTCAAAGACGGCTCCAAAGTGCATATTATCCCCGTCGCCAAACTTGATTACGTAGAAGCCCAGGACGACTACATCGCGCTTCGCAGCGACAAGAGAAATTACTTGAAGCAGCAAACGATATCGAGCATCGAAGCTCAGCTCGACCCGGCCCGTTTCGCGCGCATTCATCGCTCTTATATCGTCAATCTGGAGAGAATTGCCCGCATTGAGCCCTACACCAAAGACAGCCGCGTCGTGGTCTTGCACGACGGAGTACAGCTTCCCGTGAGCCGCTCCGGCCACGCCCGCCTGAAGGCCATTTGGGGCGAGGACATTTGATTTGGGCGGTAAACTGTAGCCATGGTGGAAACGCAAATCTCGGTCGAATCCGGACTGCGATTACGTGAATGGCGGGGTCGTGGAGCGCTATGTGGGCGGCAAGGGCCACGGCCGCGAGCTGAGTTGTTCGCCGCCATCGGCGCAAAGTGAAGGATGCGCCCTGCCAGGATCCTGATCGCCGACGATTTGCCCGACGTCGTCGAGGCCCTCCGTCTCCTTCTCAAAGCCGAAGGATTCTCCATTGAAACCGCCCATTCGCCCGCCGGGATTCTGGCTGCGATCGAAAGCCAGGATTTCGATGCTGTCTTGATGGACCTCAACTATACGCGCGACACGACTTCGGGCCAGGAAGGCCTGGATCTACTGGTGCGTATCAAAGCCCTGGACGCGACTGTTCCTGTGGTGGTGATGACAGCCTGGGGCACCGTAGAATTGGCCGTCGAGGCGATGCGGCGAGGCGCCCGTGATTTCATTCAGAAACCCTGGGACAACGCGCGCCTTTTGGCCGTCGTCCGCACGCAAACCGAATTGAGCGCGGCGTTGAAGCGCGCCCACCGCTTGGAAGCCGAAAATCTGGCGCTCCGCCCGGGAGACGGTCCGCCGCTCATCGCGGAAGCTCCATCGATGCAGCCCGTGCTCCAGCTCATCGCGCGCGTAGGGCCGTCCGACGCGAACGTTCTCATCACGGGCGAGCCCGGCGCGGGAAAGGAGGTCGTCGCGCGGTCGCTATATTCGATTTCCACCCGCGCATCCCGTCCCATGGTCACAGTTAACGCCGGCGGCCTGGCGGAAGGCGTCTTCGAGAGCGAGCTCTTCGGACACGTCAAAGGCGCTTTCACTGACGCCAAAATGGATCGCGTGGGCCGTTTCGAGCTGGCCGACCAGGGCACGCTTTTTCTGGATGAAATCGCCAACGTGCCGCTTAATCTGCAAGCTAAGCTGCTTCGCGTTCTCGAAGCCGGCGAAATGGAGCGCGTCGGATCCTCCAAGACCAAACGCGTCGATGTGCGCGTGATCTCGGCCACCAACGCCAATCTCGCCGAAGAGGTCGCGCAAGGGCGCTTTCGTCAGGATCTTCTCTTCCGGCTCAACACCATCGAGATTCATCTGCCGCCGCTCCGGGAGCGGCGCCAGGATATTCCCGCGCTTTCCGCCTACTTTCTTACCGCCCACGCCCGCCGATACCGCAAAGATCTAAAGGGATTCGATCCGGCCGCCATGCAGGCGCTGCTCGATCATCCCTGGCAGGGCAATGTACGCGAGTTAAATCATGTAGTGGAGCGCGCAGTGTTGATGGCCCAGGGCAGATTGATTCATTCGGGCGATCTGGCCCTGCGCTCCTCTTCATCCGGTCCCGTGCGGTTGGAAGAGATGAGTCTGGAAGAAGTCGAGGCTTTTCTTGTTAAAAAGGCGCTCGCGCGATATAACGGAAACGTAAGTCACGCCGCGAGCGCTTTGGGATTGAGCCGTAGTGCGCTTTACCGCCGCCTGGAGCGGTTCGGCCTATAAGAATCGGGAATCTCCATGAAGTTGCGGCGCTGGCTCTACAAACTGCGTCCCGTCCACGAGCTGCGGATGATGCTCCTGGCGCTTGGCGCGGGCCTGCCGGCTGCCGTGATCGCACTGTTCCTGCTGTGGACCGGCCACTTCGCCCCTCAGACTCAATGGACTCTGACGATTCTGCTGACGTTAGCCTGGTGGGGTTGCGCTGCGGCCGTGCGCGAGCGGGTCGCCTCGCCTTTACGGACGCTATCAAACCTTCTCGAAGCCTTGCGCGAAGGTGATTACTCTATTCGCGCGCGCGGCGGCCGGCGCGAAGACGCCTTGGGCGACGTCATGATTCAGGTGAACGCCATGAGCGCGACGCTCCGCCAGCAGCGGCTCGGCGCTCTTGAAGCCACGACTTTGCTGCGCAAGGTGATGGAGGAAATCGACGTCGCGATCTTCGCCTTTGACGGCGGCCGCCGCTTGCGCCTCGTAAACCGCGCGGGGGAGCGGCTGCTCGGCCGGCCCGCCGAACGTATGCTCAACGATTCCGCCGAGGTTCTTGGCCTTGCGGAATACCTGGAAGGCGACGAGATGCAAACGGTCCAGAGGACGTTCCCTTCCGGTGCGGGCCGCTGGGGAATTCATCGGTCCGGGTTCCGCGAAGGCGGGCTCCCCCATCAATTGCTTGTGGTCACCGATCTTACGCGGGCTTTGCGCGAGGAAGAATTGCTGGCGTGGCAAAGATTGGTGCGCGTGCTGGGCCATGAGCTGAACAATTCGCTCGCTCCTATCAAATCCATCGCTGGCAGCCTGGAATCTATGATTCTCCGCGCCGCCAATGGATCGGGCGAATGGCGGCAAGACGCCTTACGGGGCCTCTCCATCATCGGCTCCCGCAGCGAAAGCCTGAGCCGCTTCATGGGCGCCTATGCGCGCCTGGCTAAGCTTCCCCGGCCGCAACTCGCGCCAGTCAGTGTGAGCGCGTGGATTCGGCATGTCGCCAGCCTGGAAATTCGCCTCGCCGCCCTGGTGCGCGCGGGACCGGACCTTTTCATTCAAGGCGACCGCGATCAATTGGATCAGCTTTTGATCAATCTGCTGAGGAACGCCGTGGACGCGTCCCTTGAAACCGGCGGCGGCGTGGCCCTGGCCTGGAGTCGCGCGGGCAGTAACCTCGAAGTTGTTGTGGAGGACGAAGGACCGGGATTATCCAACACTTCCAATCTATTCGTTCCATTCTTCACGACCAAACCAGCAGGCTCGGGAATCGGTCTGGTCCTGAGCCGGCAAATTGCCGAAGCGCACGGAGGTTCGCTGGAGTTACGGAACCGAATCCTTGGTCCCGGATGCGAGGCGCGGCTCCTGCTGCCTGTCTGAGCCGGAGTTCGGGCGCTATCGGGCCGCCGCGTCTTCCCTCTCTGATACGATCACCACTTGCATGTCCCTGGCCTGCTGCACTACGCGCTGGACTAGGTCCCGCGAAAACAGTGGGAGCCAGCTCCGTTCGCGCGGCTTGGCGAGAAAGATCTGTTGGATGCCGTTCCGGCGCGCAAAATCGACTAATGCGCTCGCCGGGTCGCCGCCTTCCAGAATGCGCGTCTCGATGTGCAGATTGCGGGCGAAGTTAAGGAATTTCTCAATGGCTTCGCGGTCCTTGGGAGCAAGACCATTCAGGGCGCCCGCCGGCTGGACCGTGACGGCGAAGCATTCGGCGCCGAGAAAATCGCTGACGCGCTTGGTCCTGCGGATCAACATGGCCGTTTCCGGCGCGGCCGTCACCAGCACCACGATTTTGACGCGAGCGGCTGTGCCTGCCGAAACCGGTGTATCGCCATCGGCGCTGACGCCCGTTTCCATACGATGCTCTACCTCGTGCGCCGCCTGACGCAACGCCAGCTCGCGCAACGCCACCAACGTCTGTTCGCGAAAGAAATTGAGCAAGGCCTGCTGGGCCTTTTCCTTTGGGTACACGACGCCGCGCTCGAGCCGGTGCAATAACGCCCGCGGAGTCACATCCGTCATCACGACTTCGTCGGCCTGCTGCACCACCCAATCCGGAATCGTCTCCCGCACCCGAACGTTGGTGATGTGCCAGATCTGATCGTTCAAGCTCTCCAGGTGCTGAATGTTCATCGTCGTCAGCACGGAAATGCCCGCCTCCAGCAGCGCCATCACATCTTCCCATCGCTTGGCGCGCTCCGATCCCGGCACGTTCGTGTGCGGAAACTCATCGACGAGGCAGACTTGCGGGCGGCGGGCAAGAATGGCCTCGGTGTCCATCTCCTCGAACGTGCAATCCCTGTATGTCAGCTTCTTTCTGGGGATCATTTCGAGACCCTCGGTTTTGGCGATCGTGTCTTTGCGGCCATGCGGCTCGAAATATCCGATCACCACGTCCACGCCGCGAGCCTTCAACTCCTGGCCCTCCTCCAGCATCTGGTAGGTTTTGCCGACTCCCGCGGCGTAGCCCATGAAAATCTTCAGTTTTCCGCGCGTTTTCGGCTCCGCCATGCGCTATTCCTCCGGCGCGGTCCACTTCTCGCCACAGCGCAAAATGTGGAACCGCTGGCCGAGCATGTGGGCGAAGGCGCTCTCTGGATCTTCCGAAAACGTCCCATAATGCATCGGAATGGCCCAGGACGCTCCGATATCGGCCACGAGCTGCGCCGCTTGGTCTGGTGAAAAATTTCTTCCGCCGATGGGTAAAAGAGCGATATTGACGTTAAAAGGACGCAGCCGGTCCGCAAGACCGTCATACATGGCGCAATCGCCTGCGTGATAGATGGTCCAGCGTCCGAAGCGGATCAGGTAGCCGAGATAAGGATATCCGGTGGCCTGGCTCCAATCGAGCCGAGGGTGCGCTGACGGAACGGCATAGATGCGTCCGTAGAGATTCTCCTTGAAGTATTCGATGCGCAGACCGTTGTCGGTTGGCGTCGTGCGTTCATTCGGGATTCCGCGGGCGCGCGCCAGCGTGACGCTGGCGCGTGGAAGCACTAACTTCGCTTGCGGTGAACAAGAAAGCATGGCAATTAACGACGGAGGATCGAAATGCCCCGGGTGTGCGTGCGTGGCAAGAATCATATCGGCGTGCCTTACCTGCAGGGCCGAAAGAGGAGAAGCGCATAAACGCGCCTTGCCTGGCGGGTCGGAAAAGCATGGATCGATGTAGAAGGTGATGTTGGCGAACCGCAGGACAAATCCGGCGTGACCCAGCCACCACAGCGCCGGCGTGGGCGTGATGGTAAGGTCGATTTCGCGAATCAGATCCGCGCCCCGGTTGATCGGTTGACGCAACTTTGTAACCTTTTGGGATTCTTGTGGTAACGAATCGTATGCTTCGTCACGCTATTCGTAGTTTAGCGAGAACGCCCGCCTTCGCCGCCGTCGCGATCGCGACGCTGGCTCTGGGCATCGGAGCCAACAGCGCGGTATTCTCCGCGATCGACGCCGTGCTGCTCAAGCCGCTGCCCTTTCCGGACGGCGACCGGCTCATGCGCCTTCAGCAAGTGCATCCCAGGAACCCGAATACGTTCGTGGCGCCGGTGAGGCTTACAGATTGGAGCCGGCTGAACTCCACGTTCCGGTCGATCAGCGGCTTTTATACGCAAGATGGTTCGGAAACCTCGGGCGAGCTTCCGGAGAAGCTCAGACAAGCGTTCGTTGCCCCGAGATTCCTAGAAGTGTGGGGCATTTCGCCCAAGCTTGGGCGCGATTTCCGGCCCGACGAGGAGCGTTTTGGCGGGCCGAACGCGGTCCTCATCAGCGAGCGCCTTTGGCGGCGTCGCTTCAATGCCGATCCGAACATCCTGGGACGGCAATTGCGGCTTTCGACCTTCACGTATTCGATCGTCGGCGTCCTGCCCGCCTCATTCGCGTTCTCCGATCCCGACGTAGATCTCTGGTCGCCCAATCCGATGGACGCGCCCTACGCGCAAGATCGCGCGGAGACCTGGTTCAACGTGATCGGCCGCCTGAAGCCGGGCATAACGCTGGAGCAGGCACGAGCCAACCTGATTACGGTGCAGGCCAATCTGGGAGCGCAGTTTCCGAAAACCGATGCCGATCTCACAGTGAACATTCAGCCACTGAAAGAGGTCAGAATTGGCGGCGTTCAAAGCTCGCTCTGGATTCTATTTGGCTCCGTCTCCCTGCTGCTGTTGATCGCGTGCGCGAATATCGCCGCATTGCTTCTGGCCCGCGCCACGGCGCGCCGGCAGGAAATATCGGTCCGATTCTCGCTCGGCGCCACGCGCGCCGCGGTCGTAAGAGTCGTGCTGGCGGAGGCATTCGTGCTTGCGTTCGGAGGAGGATTGCTTGGTCTGGCGTTAGCCGCCGGTGCGATCCGCGCCTTGCGGATATTGGCCGCCAATCTTCCGCGCGTTTCCGAAATCGGCTTGGATTGGCGAGTGGCGCTGTACACGCTGGGCTGCTCGATGGCGACGACCCTCCTGTGCGGTCTGCTGCCGGCGATGCTCGCCACTGCTGGCGACGTATTAGCGACGCTTGCGCACTCCAGCCGCACCCAGGTTGCCGGACGCCGGCCTCTGCAATATGCGCTGGTGGGAATTCAGGTGGCGTTAGCGGTGACGCTGTTGGCCGGAGCCGGGCTCCTGCTGCGCAGCTTTCAGGAATTGGGGCGCGTTTCGCCCGGTTTTGAATCCAGCCATGTGCTGACGCTTCAGATCAGCTCTTCCTGGGGCGAAACAGCGGACATGCAGGCGTTGGGCAAGCGCACGGAAAGAATCCTCGACTGGCTGGCTTCGACCCCTGGAGTCGAAGGTGCAGCGATGTCTATGAGTTTGCCAGGTGTGCCCGAGAAGTATCAGGTGGAAATGCAGCTCGCCGAAGGACGTGCGGAAACCGAGCCTAAGCTGATCGCCGAATCGCGGGCTGTTTCTCCCAGCTATTTCGAAACCATGCGCATACCTTTGCTTGCGGGCGAGACTTGCCGCGTTGGAACCGGCGTGCCCAACGTCGTAGTGAACCGCGCCTTCGCCGACGCGTATTTGAACGGCTCCGCGTTGGGCTTCCATTTGCGCTTACGTCCGGGCGGGCCGCCCACGGAGATTCGCGGCGTGGTGGGCAACGCTCGGGAGGCGGGGATGAACCGCGAACCTGTTCCGACGGTGTATGGCTGCTACGAAATCGCCCAGCCCGGCGCCAATTTCCTCGTGCGCACGCGCACCGCGCCTTCCGCTATGGACGAAACCATCCGCCGGCGGATTCATGAAATCGAGCCGCTTCGCTCGGTTTATGGCATCATGCCGCTGGAGGAGCATTTTACCGATGCCTTTGCGGAGAACCGTTTTCGCACGATTCTACTGACGTTCTTCGCTTTGACGGCTGTGTCGCTGGCCTCCGTAGGGTTATATGGCATGCTCGGCTATCTGGTGGCGGCCCGGAGAAGGGAAGTGGGGCTGCGGCTGGCGTTGGGAGCCATGCGAGGACAAATTCTGAGCCGATTTCTTCTGGAAGGGCTGGGCATCACCATGGCCGGTTGCGCCGCCGGAATCGGACTGGCGTTGGCCTTCGCGAAACTCTTATCGGGGATGCTATACGGAGTGACCGCCTGGGATAAATCGACGCTGGCCAGCGTAGTGGTCTTGGTGCTTGTGGTGGCGGCGTTGGCCTCGTTGATCCCATCCGTGCGCGCCGCCCGCGTCGAGCCGATGCAAGTGCTGAGGGACGAGTAAGGGCCTCACTCGCCGGGCGCGAATACAAACGCGTACGCCAGGAGCGCCGCGCCAACCAGGAGCGGAATCAAGCCTGCCAGGTAAACCGGCTTGTCGGGCTCGATCGCCTGAAGGAAAATGAACAGCCCAGCGCCCACGCCAGCGGAAATCAGGCCGGCGAGCTTGAGCCCTTCGCGCGCGCGTCGGGCCGCGCGCCTTTCCTCTTCCCGCATCACAGCGAGCACGGCGTCAGCATCAGGGCCCTTCAATTCCGCGATGCGCTTCAGGGTCTCGTGCCTATAGAACTCCCTAGCCTGCGCTGTTGCCATGGCCCATGGCGACGGAGGCTGTGGCGGTGGGTTCAGCGCTTCCCGGAGCGCCGACAGTACTGGCTCCGGCGGCGGCTCTCGCAGCTCGGCGATCTTCTTGATCGCCTCGCTCTTGTAATAGGCTTCGCGCTCGCGACGGCGGGCGTTTACCCACGCATTTACGCCCAAGAAAGAAAACAACGCGACAGCGCACCCGATCCATCCCAAGGCGACCGCGAGATCCGGCAACATAGATCCTCCTCTCATTGCGTATGACCTCCGGGCTCGCCGGAAGGTTGCGTTTTCTCACCAAGCCTGATCGCATAGAGAAAATGCAACCCCGCGCATCGACGGCTGGTCATACCGGGGAAGGAATACGGTTGAACGCGGACCCGGATCTGACCGATGTGGAGAAGGTGCTGGCCGGCGACGTTGCCGCGTTTGAGAACATTGTTCGCCGCTGGCAGGGTCCGCTCGTCAACCTCGCCTACCGCTTCTGCCGCGACCGCAGCCGGGCGGAGGATATGGCGCAAGAGGCCTTTCTTCGGGCGTATCGTGGACTTCACAGTTGGCGCAAGGATGCAGCGTTTTCCACATGGCTATTTGCAGTTGCCACGAATTTGTATCGCTCCGAAATCCGGCGCATTCCTCCGCCCATGACGTCACTCGATGACATCGTCGAACCGGGAGACGCCCGTGCGCTTTCCCACGCCTCAAGCGAGGAAGGTCGAGACCACGCCGTGCGGCGCGCCGTTTTAGCGCTTCCCGAGAAGTACCGGGAAGCCTTGACGCTCTTCTACTTTCACGAAAAGGATATTTCGCAGAGCGCTCGAAGTCTCGGCGTGGCCGAGGGCACGCTCAAAGCCAGATTAAATCGAGGACGCGAGATCCTGCGCGGCAAGCTCCCCCGGTTGTTGAGGGATCTAAACTTGAAGGAGACTTCATGATGCAAGACGAATTCGACCGCGCTCTTTCCGGAGAGGTCCCCATTGTTCCCTCGGCAGGGTTCGTGAACGGAGTCATGGAAGCCGTGCGCCGTGAGGCTTCCGCGCCTCCTCCCATTCCGTTTCCCTGGAAACGGGCCCTGCCTGGGCTGGCGGCTGGGATCGTCGCGCTGGCGGCGATGATCGCGGCGGTTGTGAAGGATGTCGCTCACCCCGCCTCTGCCGTGCCCGCTCAGAGCGGATGGAGCTCGGCGTTGGCGCATGCGGCAGCCCTGACGAAGGCATACGGGATTGATTGGATCCTCCTGATGGTCGCCATTACACTGGCGTGCGTGACGTTATCGATGCGTCTAACAGCGGGAAGTAAGCGAACGGTATAGCTCGGGGAACTACTCTTGGGCGGGCATTTGAACGTCAACGTCCCGCCAGGCGCTAAGCTTTAGCCGGCGGCACACCCAGCACAGACCTTCCGCGGAATTGGGAGCGCATTCGCCTCCGCAAATCACGCAAGCCTGCGGCTTCTTGAAACGGTTCGGTTGAATCGAGCGGCGCGCCTGCTCCAAAATCACTTCCGGGACGATGGGATTAGAGCTAGCCGACGTTTCCGGCAGAGGGCGTTTCCGTTTCACATTTCCTACTATACAGCAAGCAAACGTACCGTCAAGACAGCGAGGGTCGTCTGGGGTTGCACGATCGTTTGGATACAATCGATGGTTCCGTCTTATGTCAAAGACCGCCTTCTTGTTCCCTGGGCAAGGCTCACAGTTTGTGGGAATGGGCAAGAGCCTCGCCGAAGCCTTTCCCGAAGCCGCCCGTGTTTTCGAAGCCGCGAACGAGGCCCTTGGGTTTTCTCTTTCGCGATTGTGTTTCGAAGGGCCCGAAGAACAACTCAAACTCACCGAGAACCAACAACCCGCGCTTCTCGCGGTTTCTGCGGCGGCGCGCGCCGTGCTTGACGCGAAAGGCATCCGCCCGGACTACGTCGCCGGCCATAGCTTGGGAGAATACTCGGCGCTGGTTGCCACGGGGTCGCTCGATTTCGCTGACGCGGTGCGGCTGGTCCAAAAGCGTGGCCGCTATATGCAGGAAGCTGTCCCAGCGGGCCTGGGGGCGATGGCTGCGCTTCTGAAGCTGCCGGATAAATCTCTCGATCGAATCCTGGCGGAAGCCGCGCAGAGCGAGGTGGTCGCCGCGGCCAATCTCAACTCGCCCGATCAGGTTGTGATTGCGGGCCATGCCGCGGCGGTGAACCGCGCCATGGAGCTGGCGAAGGCGGCGGGCGCACGACGCGCTCTATTGCTCCCTGTGAGCGCGCCCTTCCACTGTCCGCTGATGAAACCCGCCCAACAGCGCTTGAAGCCCGATCTCGACGCTACTCAGTTCCGGGACCTTGAGACGCCGCTGATTAACAACTGGAAGGCGCGGGAAGTTCGAACCGGCGCCGAAGCGCGCGAGGGATTGTATTGGCAAGTGCCCAATCCGGTCCGATGGAGTGATTCGATCCGCGAACTCGCCCGGCGCGGAGTCACCCGGTTCATCGAAGTAGGCCCGGGAGGCGTGTTGACCGGACTGCTGCGTAATATAGATCCCTCGCTTCAGGGAATGAGGTTTGGAGAAGCGGCGGATTTGGAAAAGCTAAGTTAGATCACGCTACAGCATCTTCTGAATGTGCGCGACAAATTCCGGATCGGTCCAGTTTTGATTGCTGATAATCTTTTCGATCACTTTGCCGGAAGAATCGATGATATAGGTTTCCGGGAATTCGAAGGTTCCGTAGCGGCTGGCGATGTCGGCTTCCGGATCCCGCCACGTATCGAAGCTGATGCGGAAACTTTCGAGGAACTGCTTGTACTGGCGCTCGTTCTTGTCGACGCTGATGCCCAGAACCACCACGCCTTTCGGGCCGAACTGGCGCTGGAAAGCGTTCAGCGACGGCACTTCCTCCACGCAGGGAGCGCACCAGGTGGCCCAGAAATTGAGCACCAGCAGTTTGCCTCCGAAATCCGAAGGTGTGATCTTATGGCCGCGGTCGGTAAGCACGGTGAAGCTCGGAGCCTTGTCTCCCGCGTTAACCACGGGCGGCTCCAGGGTGCCGTAGGCCACCCACACCAGCGCTACCGCCAGCAACCCCGCCAGTGCGGTCAGAATCCGATCCGTATTCCTGCCCACGCTATTATTTTAGAGGATCGCACGGTTTCGCCGTAGCATCCAACAACTGTTCCATGCGAATTACTAGGAAGGCGGAATTTTCCGCGTCCCACGTCTGCGCCAATCCGGCTTGGAGCGCAGAAGAGAACCGCAGGGTATACGGCCCCAACGCCAATCCCCATGGCCACGGCCATAATTACGTTTTGGAGGTTACCGTGGAGGGCGATCCCCATCCTGTAACGGGGATGGTCTTCGATCTGCGCGAGTTGAAAGAAATTCTTAATCAGGAAGTCGTCGAGCCGATGGACCACCGCTTCCTCAACCGCGAGGTGCAGCCTTTCGATCGCATCGTGCCAACAGTTGAAAATATCGCTGCCGAAATCTGGCGCCGGCTGGAGGAGCGTATCAAGCGGCAGCATCCAAGCGTGCGTCTCACCAACGTCAGGCTCTACGAAACCTCCGATTTATATGTGGACGCGGGTGGCGGCGCATGAACTTGAGGCTGACCCGCCGGTACCGTTTTGCCGCTTCGCATCGCTTGCACGCGGAGTCGCTGAGCGAGCAGGAGAATCGCAGACTGTACGGAAAATGCAATAACCCTTATGGCCACGGCCACGACTACGTCCTCGACGTTACCGTCGAGGGTCCGCCCGGCGCCTCTGGACTGGTCGCCGACCGGGCTGCTCTGGACGGCTTGGTCCGCCAGCGCGTGCTGTCGCGTCTGGATCATATGAATTTGAACGAGGACTTGCCTGAGTTCCGGACCACTGTTCCGACGACGGAGAATCTTGCGTCATTAGTTAAGAAGATGCTGCTGGACCATTGGAATCTACCTGCCCGCCTGGCGCGTCTGCGTATTTCCGAGACGGATCGCAATGCGTTTGAATTGGAGATCGCGCCATGAGCAGAGCTGCGCTAAAGGTAAAGATGCTTACGCAGTCTGAGGCGTCCGTCGCGGCGAATCTGAGGGATGTTCTGAGGCTGCTCGGCGAAGACCCCGACCGGGAAGGACTGACCAATACCCCGGAGCGCTGGGAAAAGGCCATGCGCTTCCTCACGCGCGGCTATGGTGAGAGCCTGGAGAAGATCGTAAACGGGGCGATCTACAGCGTTCGGTGCGACGAAATGGTGATCGTGAAGGACATTGAGTTTTTCAGCATGTGCGAACATCATCTGCTTCCGTTTTTTGGCAAGATTCACGTCGCTTATCTGCCCAAAGATAAGGTTATCGGCCTAAGCAAGATTCCGCGCATTGTGGATATGTACGCGCGGCGCATGCAGTTGCAGGAGCGGCTCACCCAGCAGGTTGCCGAAGCCGTACAGGCCGCCATTTCGCCTCGGGGCGTGGCCGTGATGGCGGAAGCGCGCCACTTCTGCATGATGATGCGGGGCGTCGAGAAGCAGCATTCGGGAACCGTCACCAGCACCACGCTGGGTGCCTTCCGCGCCAACAAAGCCACCCGCGACGAGTTTTTATCGCTGGTGGGAAGGCCCGTTTAACCTCTGGCGGCAAGGGGGTTTGGAAACGAGTCCGCATCCTCTTCCGTTGACCGATGAAGGCACTGAAAATCCTTCTCGATGAGGATGCGCGGAGTCGACCGGGAATCTTCCATGGCGATTTGGTCTGTGGAAATCCAAGTCTGCGCCATGGCTTTCGGAACCAGCACGCTGACCCGTCCTCCGCTCAGCCTTGCTGTCAGGCGGCCAACGTCGGTTGCCTCAATGGAATAGCTCAGCGCGCCGTCAGGAGGAAAATCTATGATGCTGTCCACGCGCCCCTCCCGCTCAAATTGCGCCACTTCCGACTGGCTTAAGCGCAGCCGCAGGGAATCGTTATATAAGCGTAGTTTCATGAATCTCGATGCACCGTCTCGGGGGAAAATGCGGGCAAGCAGACCGCGACATATTCGGCGCCGTCGGGAGTGGAATAACGCACCCATT
>DATGLY010000112.1:0-36136 GCA_035293905.1 Bryobacteraceae bacterium | reverse complement strand
CTTTCGCCGTCCTTGAGCCGAATTACGAATCGCATGCGTTCGTCCATAACAGAACATTCCTTCCATGGCATTCCACCCACCCCCCTTCAGGGCAAAAAGTGTAACCCATGTCTCCGGTACGTTCTGTTACCTATGTCTCGGACCGGTCATTCCACGCAACGACTCCTGGCCGCCCGTTAACGCCTCTCTCCGCGCGCAACTCCGCGAAACTGGCCGCGTTTTCGCGACTTCCGCGTCTCTGGTTTGCGCCGCGCGTCCGGCTTGCCGCGCCGAACTGCGCCTCCGCAGCGTTCACCGGAGGCCGTTTTCTCCCCGTCTCTGCGAGAAACCAGGAATTGGTTAACACCATCGCAAGGGTTGTCCAACCCCAGGCCGGACGTTCCGAAACCGGGCGGCGAATATAGTTAACAGACACGGCAACACGCCGCGCCGATCCCATCCACCAGACGGCGTTTCGACCGCACAGCGGAGATGGTCGTGGGTGGTCACTTTTACTTCGCGCAGCTTGCCTGCGGGCTGCGCGGGCAAGGAGACCGCTCATGCGCGAACGTGAGCCTGACCACGGCGCAACTCAAGGAGAAGTACCGCGAGGTGTTCGGCGAGGAATCCCGATCCAATCACAAGCAGTTCCTGTTCCGCCGCATCGCCTGGCGCATCCAGGCGAACGCGTGGGGCGGCCTGTCCGAGCGCGCCCGCCGGCGTGCACTCGAGATCGCCAACGATGCTGATCTCCGTATCCGGGCGCCCAGGAACTTCCTGCGGGAACCGCTCGACAACAGCCGGACCACGGACAGGCGGCTAAAGCCGTCGCTCGATCCGCGGTTGCCGTTGCCAGGCACTCCGCTCATCCGCCGATTCCAGGGAAAGGACATCATCGTCCACGTCCGGCCCGACGGCGGGTTCGAGTGCAACGGGCGGATCCGAGGGGCTGAATCAGGACTTCAACTCCCTCGACGCGCAGCGAGACGCTGGCGAGTCCTAGATCCGCAGCCAGGCCGGCGAGGGCTGGAAGCTCGTGCCCGTGCAGTACGACGACGGCGGCTACACCGGGGCCAACATGGCCCGTCCGGCGCTGCGTCGGCTGCTGGCGGATAAGGTGACCGAACCTTCCGCGATTACTATGCCGGCGGCGACGGTGGAGAAACTTCTGCCCTCGGCCTCGCTCGCGCTCACGATCAACGGCGTCAACTAGTCTGGAACAAGAACATCGTCTCGCTCGAGACGGGCTGGAAGAACAACGTCCGGATGGACGCGGGCTTCTATCCCAGCTCGGGTTTCCAGACCGCCGGCGACGCCACGAGCGACGCGATCCGCGGCCGGCTTCAGTTCGGCAACCGGCAAGGCACGCTGCGCTTCACCGCGCGCTTCGAGAACGGCTCGACGGAGCTGACCAGCTCAAAAACCGGACGACGGGCACGGCGGTTTTGTCGCTCACCTACGACCCGAACAACTCGCTTGAAATCACCTGGCACAAGGTCTCTTTCGCCACCGCCAAGGTGGGCGAGACGGACGGCATCGCCTCGGCGGTCGCCAAGTGCGGCGTGGACAAGATCTGCCAGTGAGCCGCTCACTTGTGTGCGGCACTCTGACCTCCCGAAGCCCTGATACTCGCTACGAGTGGTTCCAGCCGCTCACAAGCGACCGGAATGACACCGGCATCCGCGAAACGCAGCAGCAGTTCGCTCCAGCCGGGATGAACAGAATGGGCCCGGCCCAACGATTCGAGCGACTCATCAATTCTTCCCTGGACCAGCAGAGCCAGCGCGCGGCGAAAGAGGAATTCCGGTTCGTTCGGATATGCAGCGCAGCAGGAATCAAGATCCATAGTCGCCCCCCTAAGGTCATTTGCGAGAAGCTTATCGATCGCCTGACCGGCACGCTGGTGAGCCCGTGAGTAATTTAACAGGCGCTTCACTTCAGCTACGGGTTCGGGGTGGTCGTCTACGCGCAGATCGACCAAACGATCCAATTCGGGTACACCGGAGGGTTTGCCGGAGACGACGATCAGCGAGGCGGCTTGCTTGCCTCGCACATCGCCGCCTTCACGCTCGGCCGCCTCAAGGGCCGCCAACAAGCGATCAGCCATCGGTCCGCGTGCATTTTCGTAGGCGTGCACCATTGCCCGCCATACAGTATCCCGGGCCATCATATTAGCCTGGGCGCAGCAATCGGAACCGATCATATGCCCTGCTGCCGAGACACATCTCGCGCCTGTGTGAACCGCTATACGTCCCTGCGAGTCCAGGATTGCCACCTGGCGTGTCGCGGCGTCCGGGTCATCGCGGAGGAGTTGGTCAAGGATCGCCTGCGGGTCTTGTCCGGCACGCAGCAGACGCAACGTCTGATAGCCGTAGACCGGATTGGCGAAGGACTGCGATGCGACTACACCCACGCCTGCTTCAATCCAGGGCACTGTTCGCCCCACTGCGAAGAAACGTGATTGAAGTGCAATCCCTAATTCACCGCTGTCTGGGTCGCGAGCAATGATTGAGTAGGTCAATGAATCACCTCGTGTTTACCGTCTCGTCTGGTCCGAGAGCTTGATCCCGGACGATCAGTACCCGAGGATACCCTCAAGGGTCATTTTACCGGGCCAAGCTGCCGGTCAGCCCATTGAGTTGCTCCCTGTCCGGCCGCTCGCGTTCCTCTTCGAGGATCAGCATCGCGTAGAATTCGTCCGCTTGGATCTCGTCGAGCGAAACCCGCACGCCCAGCTTCAGCGCCGCCCGCATCGAGCGCTCGGCGGATGAGCAGGCCCACTTCGGACGATTGCGCCGCATCGAGTTTGTCCAGCGGGCAGTGGTCGCAGCGGCCGCCGTCCTCCGGCGCGTCGGGACATAGCCGCGGATCACACAGCTCCTCGCGCCTCAAAACCCAGTGCACCAGAAACCGACAGAATGGAGCACATTCGTCTGGCTGGCGATTTTCTTGGCAACCTGCAGGAGCGTGCAATCGACATGGTGGGGGATCGCACGCCACACGGCGCCGCGGACCGTCGACAGCAAGAACAGGAGACTTCGCCCTTGGCCGGCAGGCCCCTATACCGTGGCCGCAGGGACGGTCTGGGCGGCTTCTTCGTACAACGAATAGAACTACGACAGCCGCTATTTTGGACCTGCGTGCGATCCTCTCGATCGCGATAGCCGCTGTCGTCGGAGATATCGCCTGGTGCGGGCGCCCAGGTGCGATTCCTCGTAGCCTGATCTTTCCGCCGGTCGTCTTGACGCAGCGCACCCGCGCGACTGCCTGCTCGGTTGCCCTTGCGTACTATTCTGGGGCGAGCTGGCCTCTCATTCCGGGCGCCCGAGTCTTCTTCGGCCCTACGCTACCGTCGCCCTCGCGGTGCTACTTTGGATTGCCGCAGCCGCCCGGCGAACGCGCCGCCGTCCTTATCTGCTACGAACAGCTCTTGGTATGGCCCGTTGTCGCGGCGGCCTTGGATCGGCCGACGCTGCTTGTCGGAATCGCAAACGATTACTGGGCGGTTGGCACGCGCATCCCGGCCGTGCAAAAGGGTGAGTTGCGGGCTTGGGCTCAACTCCAGGAGATAGCAGCTTTTGGCCGCCGATGGGCTCAGCTACGCGCTAGCCGGATTGGGTTCCATCCAGCTTCTGCCCGGTGACTAAATATCCAAGCAAACGGAAATTGAAACGGCCGAGCGCTTTCAATATGGCGACGAGCCGGAAGCTCAGGCCGGAGAAAAAGCCGTAGTATTTTCCGAAAAATGCGGATGCGCCCAAAGCCCTGTCGGCCTCCGATAGGGTCTCGTGTTGGAGGGGGTCGGGATCGGGATGGAGGGTCGCGCGAATGGCGGGATACAACCGGATTTTCTTCCCGGCGCGGCGGATCTGCATGGCCAAGTCGGCATCGGCCCAGTGCTGGCCGAACCGCTCGTCAAAATAGTTTATCCCGCGGATGAATTGTTTTCGCACCAGAATGGCGTCGCGGCCGGGATATTCGACCGCGATGGAATCCTGCGCCAGGTCGAGACTCACCGGAGCCGGATCCACGTTGCTGGGTGTCGGCAGCGGAAAGACGCGGGAGACGGGCTGGCCGGTAGGATCCACAAGCAACGGACAAACCGCAGCGGCGTTTGAGTCTTCCTCGAGCAAGGCGGCTAGCCGCGAAACTGTGTCGGGCTGAACTGTGACGCTCGGCGAAAGCAAGAAGACCAGATCGGCCTTGGCCGTGCGGGTCGCGATATTCATGGCCTTGGCGGCGCCGAAGTGATGCGGCAGGCGAAGCGCTTTGATGGCGGGGTATTCGGCGTCCAAGCTCGAAGTTTCGTCCCGACTTCCGCAATCCACTACCAGGATCTCGAGGTGCTCGGAGTCGCGCGAGGCCTGGAGCGCCTGAATGGCGCGGCGCAATGGAGAGGCTTGATTGTAACCGACCAGGACCGCCGAGACGCGGGGCCCGGATGGCTCTTCGGGGAGAGGCGTTTGTTGCGGCATGGGCTCAGGCTATCGCCGAGTCTCCGGACTGTCGGATTCCACTTCTTCTTTGGCGTAATAGCTGTGATAGTAGGTGTATTTGCTGTACAATTCGCCGCGACGCGCGGCGTTCACCACGACTCCCAGAACATTGTTGTTGCACAAGGATTGCATGGAGCGGGCGACGGAGTCCACAGTTGTGTGACCGATTCTCACCACGAGTAGCGTCCCATGGCACAGCGTAGACAACAGGTTAGCATCGGCGGCGAACAGAAGCGGGGGTGTGTCGAGAATGATCCAATTGAACAGGCTGGGCAGGCGATCGAGCAATGTCCGAACTTCCTTCAGGTTCAAAAGCTCTAGGGGATTAATCACGGCTTCGCCCGCAGGCATGATGTAGAGGGGCGCGCCCGCCAGCTTGCGCATCGCCTGATGAAGTGGGACCTTACCCAGCAGATAGTCGGTGATGCCCGGGCTGCGCTGAAGTCCGAACAGGTTGTGAATAATCGGCCGGCGGAAGTCAAAATCCGCCAGCAAGGTATGGTTATCCGCCAGATGAGACTGCACCAGCGCGAGATTCGCCGCCGACATCGACTTGCCCTCCGCCGGGGACGGGCTGGTGACGACGACCGAGTGAAGGGGCTGAAGGCTTTTTAGGTGATTGAGGCGCGTGCGCAGGCTCCGGAATTCTTCCATGGGCGCTTCATAAGGCCGGTTGAGATCGACAAGCAAAGAGCCGGCCGAGGGCTGGAACAGAATCTCCTCGACATGATCGAGCAGTCCGGCGAGACTCGGCTCGGACAGGGCTAGGGCCGCGGCCGCGCCTGGGGCGGAAGAAATTGTTCCGGTCAGCTGGGCGGCGTGATCTGGAGCAGGCGCGGCGGGCGGAGGCGCCTTGGGCGGCAAGGATGGCGGGCTTGCCTCCATGGGGCGCCCGGCGCGACGCAAAGCATCATGAACGCGGCTCACAGACTTTCTCCGATGATCGTGGGCTTGCGCTTATGTGCGTCCATTGGCTGCCCAGTGATATAGAATTGAACCCGAAATTACAACGGCCGAAACCAGACAGGCGGCGGCCCAAGCGAGCCAGGCCAAGCGCCTCCTGCGGCGCACGATGAAGTCGTTCTCCAGCAGAGGAATGCTGCCCAAGATCTGCATCTGGGTGTACGCGCGAACATCTTTCAAATTCTTCAGGGAAGTGTCCTTCATTTCGCGAATTCCCGCCAAAAGGAAACCGATCAAGAGTCCGAAGCCGCCGCCGAGCGGAATGATCACGGCGCGCTTGGGTTCGGTGGGGCTGGTGGGAAGGGAGGGAGGATCCAGCTCTTCGAGATTTTCGCCCTGCTTGCGGTCTTCCATCTCTCTGGCGGTTCGAGCGCGCTCCAGCTTGGCTACGAGGTCCTCGTATCGCTGCTTGGCCAGATCGCGGTCCCGCAGCAGATCGCCGTACTGCTTTTCGCCGACTGGCGCGGTTTCAAGACGGCCCTGATAGAGCTTGATCCGTTCGTTGACGGCCTTGAGCTCTTTGCCGTCTTCCTGAATCTCGAGATCTTTGCCCTCGATCTGGGTCTGGGTCCGCTGGAGCGCCGCGTTCAGTTCCCGCTCGTCGCGCTGCGCCTCAAGATTCACGGCCGGCCGCGGCGGATCCGCTTTGTTGCCAGCTTCCTCGGCGAGAATCTGCTGGCGCCTCTTCTCCGCCGCATCCAGACGAAGAACAGCATTCCGCACGTCCGGATACGATTCGGTGAACCGCTGGCGGAGAAGGGCCAACTGGGTTTTCCACTGATCGATCTCTCTATCGGCTTCTTCCAGCCGCTCGTCCTTCTTCTGAATGGCCTGTTCTTGCGGCTGCCGGTGGAGATCGGAGATTTCGTCCTTGATGATTCTCAAGCTGCCTTCCAATTGCAACTTTTCCTGCTGGGCCCGCGACATGGCGTTCGAGAGATAAGTGGAGGAAGCTTCCAGGGCTTGCAACTGGCGCATGTTTGCATCCACCTGGTCCGGCAGATGGCCGTTGTTCTGAACCTTGAATTCCGTGAGCTTGCTTTCCACTTCGTCCAAGGATTTTTTGGCCTCGTCGGCTTCGTCGCGCATGAACTGTTCGGTCAAGAACGTGGCATTGGCGCGGCTGCGGATATTTTCGTCGAGGAAGCGGCTCAACAGATCCGAGACTACGCGCTGCGCCTGAAGCCGGTTTTCGTAGGAAAAGCTGATCTGAAAGGCCGGCACCTCGCGCCCGGGTCCGCCGACGCTCGCCACGGGTTCGATGTCGATCTTCTTTCTCATGAGCTCGACCACGTCTTCAATGGGAAGGCTCCTGCGCTCGCGAGGATACAGACCGAAGTTGTTGATGATGGTGGTGAGGGTGGTGCGGCTAAGGATGGTCTGGGACATCGAGCTGATACGGTCCGTCATCTCCTGGCTAACGGCCGCGGGCACCATATTTTCCGGCACCTGCTGGGGCTGGACTTTAATCTTGGCAACCGAGACGTAGCTGTCCGGCCACAGGTAGACGCCCACGACAGTGCCGACCAGGGTCAGCAGAAATGGGCCAAAAATCCACCCCTTATGGCGGCGGACAATATCGATGTAATCTTCCACATCCAGCGTCCTGCGCGGCACGCTAAGGCTATCGGTCAAAGGCATAGCATTATAAGTTCGGCCGTGCGGCGGCTTTTCGGGAACCGTTATTGCACGAGAACCGTGTCGCCGTTTTGCAAGGGTATGTTCTGCTCGAGCTTTTTGCCCCTCTTGACATCCTCGTAATTGAAGTGTAAGCGCTGCGTTCCCCGAACGATGATGATGTCCTTTTTATTCGCGAAATCCTTGAAGCCGCCGGCTTCGTTGATTGCGTCGAAGACTCGCGTTTCGCGAAGCAAGGGGTACTTATTGGGCCGGTTTACTTCTCCGGCAACGGTGTACATCTTGCTGTTCACCTGCTGGACGATGACGTTTACATCCGGCATGATGATCCATTGCGAAAGCGCGTCGCGCAGCTTTCCGGTAAGCTGCTCCGGCGTCAATCCAGCGGCTTGCAGATCGCCAGCCAGGGGGAGGGTAATTTTTCCGTCGGAGCGGACGAGATAATCACCCGAGAAATCGGTATCGCGAAAAACCTTGACATAGAGAACGTCCAGCGCTCCGATGACGTAAACGTTCGGATCGACGGCCGCACTACTCGCCGCGGGAATGGGGGTGGTGAGCGACGCTTTGGGCGACTCTACCTTTGCCGCAGAAGCGTTTGCTGGATCCGCCGGACGGGAATTTTGGGCCCATGCCCATCCGGTCGCCAACGCGGCGGACAGCGCCAGGACTGACCGGCTCCGGGAGACGTTCCTTCCCAAGACGTTGTCCAGACTCTCGGACACGCTAATAGTTTAATACGAATCACGCGCGGGGCGGACCGTGAGGACTTCCTAGGAAAAATCCTAGGGAGACGAAATCGATCCGCGAGCCACTAATTAAACCAGCGCTGTTCATGCGCGCAACAAAATGTGCCTCGCCGCAGAGCACCTGTCTGACGAAGATCTAGAACTATACGCTCGCGAGCGTGTGGAGGCTGCTAAAGCAGCCCGCATGTCGTTCCATTTGGAGTCCTGCGCCGAGTGCCGCGACCGGCTGGCGCGGACCATGATCTTTCTACACGATCTGCGGGAGCAAATGAAAAACGATCAGGCGGACAAATAAGAGGGGCCTGCCGCGTTCTTCAATCCAGGAAGAAGGGCGTCTCGTTGTCTCCGCGCAGCAAAATATCGAAGCGATATCCCAAGGCGGCATCCGCGTCGGCGGCCGGGTCGCGTTGAGCGAACAGCCTCAGCCGCGCCGTTTCCGGCACGCGATCGAGCACCGGATCGCGAACCGCGCCGGGATGCTCCGAAAAAAAGACAGTCGTGGTGAGCCGCCGCGTCAGCCCGATCGCCAGCAGCATCAAATTAAGATGAGCGCAGCGGCGTTCATAGGCGCCTGGAAGAACCGTCCGGAAGCGGAAAGCGCCATCGGCGCCGGTCCGAGCGCGCCCCCAGCCGAAGAATCCCGGATCCGCGGAGGCGCATCGCGGATCCAGGGGATGGCAAAAAATTCCATTTGTGTCGGGCTGCCAGATTTCGACGATGGTGTTCACGGTCGGTTTGCCGCCCTCCTCCAGGACTCGGCCGGCGAGGACAATGTGCTGGCCCTGTGCGACGAGGCCATCGCGCCGCGTCAGGTCGTCTGTGTGTTCAGAAAACCGTCGTGGAAAGAACGGTCCAATCGTGCAGTAGGGGGAGGGGGTCCTCACGGAAGCTCCGGAGTGGCGTGTCTGCCGCGCAGCACGAAATCGCGTTCGAAGGGGAGCATTTTCACGGCGCCCATGGCGGGCGTGCGGGCTTGGAAAATTAGCCGTTGACGCGCTTCTTCATCGGGCACGCCGTTTAGCAGGAGATCGGCCTGGTTCAACGGCTCGCCGGGAAAAAAGATCTGAGTTACATAACGATTCATCCAGCTTGGACCGAAGATCGAAAAATGGATATGCGGGGGGCGCCACCACCATCCAGATTCCATCACTGGGTATGCGCCGGGTTTAATGGTGAAAAACTCGTAGCGGCCTTCGGAGTCGGTAATGAGGCGGCCTTCGCCGGTGAAATTGGGATCGAGCGGCGCGTCGAAGCGATCCAGCTCATGAACGTATTTGCCGCTGGCATTGGCCTGCCAGATCTCGATCACGGCGGAGGCGATGGGCGCTCCATCTTCGTCGGTCACGCGGCCGGAAACGGAAATGAGCTGCCCTATGGCGCGCCCGCCATCCGATCCTTGCGAGAGATCCAATTTTTCCGCGCGCAGCCGCTGTTCGAGGTTCACCGGACCGGTCAGCTCCGACAGGGTCAGCGGGCGCTCGATCAACGGCTGGCTAGGGACGCGCGTGAAGCTCAACGGATAGCGCTCAATTTGCCGCGCCATCTGGGTGCGATCGTCGTAGGGAAGGTAGGTTTTGGTGGCGGTCCGAAAAGCGGTTTTCATCGGGATCATATTTACTATAAGCTCCTGAGTTATCTTAGGGTAAAGCCGGGCTCGCATAGGGCGATCATGAACGAACAGGAATTTCGGAACCGCGCGGATGAAAGCTTGAACGATCTCTACCGCAGGCTCTCCGCCGCTTCGGGCGAACATGGTTTTGACGCCGATTTCAATTCCGGCGCGCTTGCGATCGAATTCGAAGCGCCGCCCGCGAAATTCGTCGTCAGCCCGAACGCGCCCGTCCGCCAAATCTGGGTGTCGGCCCATTCCAAGAGCTTCAAGCTGGATTGGGACCCAGCCCGCTCCGCCTTCGTTCTTCCGGACGCGGGTCAGACGCTCGTGCAGGTTGTGGGCGAGGCGATCTCCCGCCAACTGGGGGAGCAGGTGATTCTCTAGTGGCGGGCGTTTATGTGTCCTATCCCTTTTGCGCGCAGAAGTGCACATACTGCAACTTCGGCTCAGGCGTTTTTCCGCGCGATCTGGAATCTGCATATCTGAAGGCTCTGGAAGCCGAGCTTGCGGCGGCGTCATGGCCGTGGATTCCCGAGACCATTTATATCGGCGGCGGCACGCCGAGCCGGATGACGTCCGAGGCGCTTGCAAGGATCCTGGATCTGGCGCTGGGCAAGCCCCACAGCGGAGGGATCGAGGCGACCATTGAAGCAGCTCCGGGCGGCCTGACCCCAGCCCTCGCCCAGGGTTGGCTGGAAGCCGGAATCAACCGCGTTAGCTTCGGCGTTCAATCTTTCGACTCACGCGAATTGGCCCGGACCGGCCGCCAGCACGACGCGGCGACGGTCGCCGCCGAAGTCGCGATTGTTCGCTCCGCCGGTTTTCAGAATTTCAACGTCGATCTGATTGCCGGCCTGCCCGGGCAAACGCTTCGGAGTTGGACCGCTTCGCTTGACTGGATCGAGCGCCTGGAAGCTCCGCATGTCTCGATCTATATGCTGGAAGTGGATGAGGACAGCCGCCTCGGCGCCGAGGTTTTGGCCTCCGGCAAGCGCTACGGCGCGGCGGATGTTCCCACCGATGACGCGATCGCCGATTTCTACGAATTAGCGGTGGCGCGCCTTGCCGCCATGGGCATTCGCCGTTACGAAATTTCCAACTTCGCTCTCCCCGGATGGGAGTCGCGCCACAACCTGAAATACTGGCGTCGCGAGCCTTATCTGGGCTTCGGCGCGGATGCCCACTCCTTCGACGGCGCGACGCGCTGGCAAAACGTGGAGAGCGTGCGCGAATACGTAGAGCGGCTTGCCCAAGGTCTTTCCCCCGCCGTCGCCCGCTCCGCAGCCGATTCCGCCGAAGCGTTTTTTCTCGGCCTGCGTCTCGACGCCGGCATAGAGGCCGATTGGTCGCCTTACCGGGACGCCGTCGAAAGGCTCTTGGGACAAGGGCTGCTCGAAACCCAAGGCCGTCGTCTGCGCCTGACCCGGCGAGGCGTTTTGCTCTCGAACGAAGTCTTCGCCGAATTTATATGATCGATCTACGCAGCGATACCGTCACGAAACCTACCGCCGCGATGCGGCGCGCCATGGCCGAGGCGGAAGTCGGCGACGACGTTTATGGCGAGGACCCTACGGTCAATCTGCTGGAGCGCCGGGCCGCGGAAATCATCGGCAAGCCCGCGGCATTATTCGTGCCGACCGGCTCCATGGGCAACGTGATCGGGATCAAGCTTCATACGCGCCCCGGCGATGAAGTGATCTGCGATCATCACGCGCACCTGGTGGATTGGGAGCTGTCTACGCACTGTTGGTTCTCCGGCTGCCTGCTGCGCACCATTCCCTCCGAAGACGGTTTGCCTGGCTGGAGCCAGATTCAACCGGCCATCCGCCCGCGCGATTCCTTTTGCTCCCCCACTTCGGTCGTTCACCTTGAAAACACCCACAACATGGCGGGCGGGACCGTTTATAAGGTGGAGGAGATCGACGAGATTTGCCGCCGCGCGCATGAGTCCGGCTTGAAGGTTCACATGGACGGGGCGCGAATCTTCAATGCGGCGGCGGCCTCGGGCGTTCCGGCGTCGCGCCTCGCCGCTCCGGCCGACACGGTGATGTTCTGCTTATCGAAAGGATTGGGCGCTCCGGTGGGCTCTATGCTGGCAGGTTCCGAGGAGGCCGTCGCCCGGGCCCGCATACATCGCAAGCAGTTGGGCGGCGGCATGCGCCAAGCCGGGGTTTTGGCGGCCGCCGGGCTGATCGCACTCGATCAGATGACCTCGCGCCTCGCCGAGGACCACGCCAACGCACGCCTGCTTGCCGAAGGATTGGCTCAGATCCCCGGCATCGCGATCGATCCCGCCAAGGTGGCGACCAACATCGTTATCTTCGACATCTCCGCCGCGCCGCTATCGCCCGCCGCCTTCGTAGCCTCGGCGAAGTCGCGCGGCCTGCTTTTGGCGTCCGTCGGGGGCCCTCGAATCCGCCTGGTAACCCATTACGACGTCTCCCGGGACGATTGCCTGGAAGCTCTGCGCACGATTGAGTCCATCCTAGCCGGTTGACCGCAACTGGAAAGCGCGAAGCCGTGGTGCGGAGCGGCGCGTATGAGACGCCAAATTCCGTTTCGGATGCGCGTTCCCGCCTTGGCATGCCGTTTTAGGATTTGCGGGCCGCCGCCTGGCCGCATGGGGTTGATTTCAAAGCCATACCCTTCTGGCCGCTGGCGTGCGTCTATCGTGTCAGGATGCAACTGGACTCGAGGCCGGCGTTGAATGGTAACCCGGCCGCCGGCAGAATCTTCTTTTACTTCGGCTCCCTGACTCTGCTGATCTATCTCTCCACCCCTAGCGGATACCTGGTGGATATCGCGACTTCCTTCATGCTCAAGGACCGGCTTCACGCCACGGCGAGCCAAGTATCCATGTTCCGGCTTCTGACGGCCATTCCCGCCTACGTCGCGTTCGCCTTTGGTCTGATGCGCGATATGTGGAGCCCGTTCGGTCTGCGGGATCGCGGATATTTCCTGTGCTTTGCACCAGTTGCCGGAGTCGCGTTCCTTTGGCTGGCTTTTTCGCGCCTCTCCTACGGCAACATATTCGTGGGCACGTTGTTGGTCATGCTATCGTTCCGTTTCGTGTCCGCGGCCTATCAGGCTCTGATCGCCCTGATCGGTCAGGAAAAGCTGATGACGGGCCGCCTCAGCACGTTATGGAACCTAGTAGCTTACGTTCCTGCCGCCGGCGCGGCCTTTGCTTCCGGATGGGTAGCCGAACATCTCCAGCCGAAGCAAACGTTCGTACTCATGGCGATCCTCACTTTTTCCATCGCCTTGCTCTCGTTCTGGAAGCCCTCGGCCGTGTTCGGAAACGCCTACCAAGCGGCGCAATCTCACGGAGGCGGTTTCATGGCCGACGTGAAACGTCTTGTGAAGCACCGCGCCGTTTATCCCGCCGTACTTATCATGTTTCTTTGGAATTTCTCGCCGGGATCGGCCACTCCGCTGCAATTTTATTTGACCAATCAGCTTCACGCTTCCGACTCCGCCTTCTCCAACTACAATGGCGTTTTTGTGGTTTCCTTCATTCCGACGCTGCTTTTGTACGGCTATCTTTGCAAGAGGGTTTCGCTCAGAAAACTGTTATGGTGGGGCACAATCGCAGCCATCCCGCAGATGGTTCCTCTGGCGTTCATCCATTCCGCCGCGCTTGCGCAAATTCTCGCTGCGCCCATCGGGCTGATGGGTGGCGTCGCCACCGCGGCTTATTTCGACTTGGCGATGCGCTCTTGCCCGGCGGGTCTCCAAGGAACTTTGATGATGATGGTGGACGGCGTCTATATTCTTTCCGCTCGAGGCGGCGACGTTCTGGGAGCAAGAATTTATTTGAGTAATCCGGCCCACGGCTTTCTGTACTGTGTGATCGCGACCACCGGCATCTACGCGCTCATCCTTCCGCTGATTCTGCTGATTCCAAAGGCTCTCATCGCCACAGCGGACGGCGAATCCGCCGAGGCTTCGGGGGCGAGGGCGCTGGATCGAATCTCGGAGCCGGAGCTGGCGAGTTAATTTCTACCGCAAAGGGGGCGTGCGCGGTACTATCAACCTATGAAACACGCTCTGGCTGTTCTGCTTTGCGCCTTCTTTGCTTCCCGACCAGGCCGCGCCGCGGACCTGCCGGCGCTGCGCGGCTTCTCCAGCCAGTCCTCTGCCTCCGAGCGCGATTGGGAAGAAAAGTTCCGCGGACTTCCCGACCGCGCCAAGATTCGGAATTATTTCGAGCGCCTGACCGCCCGCCCGCATCACCTCGGCTCGGCGTATGACAAAGACAACGCCGAATGGATGCTTTCGAGATTCAAGGAATGGGGACTGGATGCGAAGATGGAAAGCTACGAGGTGCTTTTCCCCACCCCAAAGGAACGCCTCCTTGAACTCACCGAGCCCACACGCTTTAAAGCTCGCCTGCAAGAGCCGCCCGTGCTAGGCGATCCCACTTCTTCCCAGCAAAACGAGCAGCTTCCTTCCTACAACGCCTATTCCATCGATGGGGATGTCACCGCTCCCGTGGTTTACGCCAACTACGGCGCGCCCGAGGATTACGAGGAGCTTGAACGCCTGGGCGTTTCCGTAAAGGGCGCCATCGTGATTGTCCGTTACGGGGCGAATTTTCGGGGCATCAAACCCAAACTCGCCGCTGAGCACGGCGCGGTGGGCTGCATCATCTATTCCGATCCTCGCGACGACGGCTACTTCGCGGGCGACGTTTATCCTCAGGGCCCTTATCGTCCGAAAGACGGAGTTCAGCGCGGCAGCGTCATGGATCTCACCGTTTATCCCGGCGATCCTCTCACGCCGGGGATCGGCGCAACGAAGAACGCCTCGCGGCTTACTCTCGCTCAAGCCGCCCCTGTGCTTACAAAGATTCCCACGTTGCCTATCTCTTATGCCGATGCGCAGCCCATTCTGGCCGCCATGGGCGGGCCTACGGCGCCGGAGCGGTGGCGCGGCGCTCTTCCGATTACCTATCGCCTCGGTCCCGGTCCCGCCAAAGCGCGTCTCAAGGTCGCCTTCAATTGGGATTTGAAGCCGGTTTATGACGTCATCGCGCGCATTTCCGGCTCGGTTTACCCGGACGAATGGATCGTCCGCGGCAACCATCACGACGCCTGGGTCAACGGCGCGGATGATCCAATTTCCGGCGCCAGCGCTTTGATGGAGGAGGCCCGCGCGCTTGGAGCGCTTCTGCGTCAGGGTTGGAAGCCCAAGCGGACTATTTTCTACTGTCTGTGGGATGGCGAGGAAGAAGGCTTAATAGGGTCCACCGAATGGGCCGAGGATCACGCCTCGGATCTCATCCGGAATGCCGCGGTTTATATCAACTCCGACAACAGCGGCCGTGGATTTCTTCAGGTTTCCGGCTCGCACACTCTCGAAAAACTGGTTAACGAGATCGCCCGCGAAGTCGAAGATCCGGAAACAAGAATGAGCCTTTGGAAACGCCTCCAACTCAACCGCATCGCCAATCGCCCGGCCGAACGCCAGGAGCTTCGCGAGCGTTCCGATCTTCGCATCGATCCCTTGGGCTCTGGCTCGGATTACACCGCTTTTATCGATCACCTGGGCATCGCCGCGCTTAACGTCGGCTTCGGCGGCGAAGGCGGATCGGGGGTCTATCATTCCATCTACGACGATTTCTACTGGTACACGCACTTCTCCGATGCCGATTTCAGCTACGGCCGCGCTTTGGCGCAGTTCGCCGGACTTTCTGTCGTGCGCCTGGCGGATGCGGATTTGCTCCCCTATGACTTCTCGGATTTTACGAATACGATCCACCGCTACGTAGACGACGTAGAAAGACTGGCGCGCGATCAGCGCGACCAAATCGTCGAAACCAACCGGGAAATCGAGGAGGGCGTATTCACCGCGTCGGCGGATCCCAGGGGGAAATCCGTCCCGCCAGCAAAGCAAGCCGTGCCCGAGCCGCTGAACTTCACGCCTCTGCAAGACGGTCTGGCGGCGCTTGAGCGCAGCGCCGCTCAGTATGATCGCGCCCTAGCGCGCGTTTCGGAAAACGGCGGCGCCGCGCTCGGCCGCGCCTCCATTCGCGACGCCAACGCCAAGCTGATTGCCGTCGAGCGAGCGCTCACGTCGCCCGAGGGGCTGCCCGGGCGCCCGTGGTTCAAAAACCAGATCTACGCCCCAGGTTTCTATACCGGTTATGGATCGAAAACTTTGCCCGGCGTCCGCGAGAGCATCGAACAGAAGCAGTGGGCGCAGGCGCAGCAACAAATCGCGCGATTGGGCAAAGTATTGGAAAACGCCGGGGAGGCGATTCAGTCGGCTGCCGCCGTCCTTGCCCGCGTTGCCGGCCAGTGAGGCAGCTCCTAAAACACCTTGCGATATGATCCTCTAAGGAGGGCTTTCCCGCTATCGTTTCTTTGACCGTCCTGGCGAGCTCGAGCGCCGGCAACTCCGCTCTGGTTTGCACCAGTCGCACGCGAGTCCTCGTGGATGCCGGCCTTAGCCGGAAGGAGACCTTTGAAAGGTTGACGGCCTTGGGCGTCGCGCCCGAGTCTCTCACGGCAATCCTAATAACCCACGAACACGCCGACCACGTCTCCGGGCTTGCCTCCATCGCCAAAAAACTCGCGATTCCAATTTATCTTTCACGCCTCACCGCCCCCGCTATTTCCTGGGGCGATTGCATCCCCAAACTTGAACTATTTCAAGCTGGCGCAGGCTTCCCCATCGGCGATCTCGAAGTCGTCAGCTTCACCGTTCCCCACGACGCGATCGATCCTGTCGGATTTTCGTTCCAAGCCGAGGGGGTCAAAATTTCCATCGCCACGGATTTGGGGTATCTTCCGGATTCGGTTCGCTTTCAAATCCGCGACTCCGACATTCTTTTGCTTGAGGCCAACCACGATCTGAACATGCTCAAAGTAGGTCCCTATCCGTGGTCCGTGAAGCAGAGGGTGATGGGACGCATGGGCCATCTTTCGAATGACGTGGCTTGCCAATTCGTGCGCGACGAATTGGCTCCGCGGGCTTCAACGCTCATTCTGGGGCACCTGAGCGAACACAATAATCATCCCGTTCTGGTAGAGCAAGCCGCAAGGGAGGCGCTCGATGGACGCAGCCTGTTCACCCGCTTGCTCGTGGCAGGTCCGCGCGGTCTTGCCAAACCGATCGTCTATCCATGATCACCCGCTATACACGGCCCGAGATGGGCCACATCTTCAGCGAGCAAAACCGTTTTGAGCAATGGCTTCAGGTGGAGCTTGCGGTAAGCGAAGCTTTGGCCGAAACCGGAGAGGTCCCCGCCGAGGCCGCCGCAGCCCTACGCCTCCACGCCGGTTTTGACGTCAAGCGCATTCACGAAATCGAGGGCGAAGTCAAACATGACGTCATCGCCTTCACTACGGCCGTCGCCGAGCGCATGGCCTCGGCTGGCTGCGCCGCCGCTGGACGCTGGCTTCACTACGGCCTCACTTCGAATGATGTCGTCGATACGGCCCAAGCCCTGGTGCTTCAGCAGGCTTCCCGCCTTTTGCTGGCGGAGGCGCGCCAGCTCTTGGAGTCGCTCGAGCGTCGCGCCTGGGAATTCAAGGACGCGGTCCAAATTGGCCGGACACATGGCGTCCACGCCGAACCGATCACCTTTGGCCTGAAGCTGGCTTTGTGGTACGACGAACTGCGCCGCAACACCAAGCGGCTCGAACAGGCCTCCGAAGACCTGCGCGTAGGAAAGATCTCCGGGGCTGTCGGAACGTTTGGCCACATTGGCCCGGAGGCGGAGGAAAAAATTTGCGCCCGCCTGGGGCTGGAACCCGCGCCCATCGCGAGCCAGGTTCTTTCGCGCGACCGCCACGCGGCTTGGGTTTCCGTCCTTGCCCTCATCTCCGCCACGTGCGAAAAGATCGCGGTTGAAATCCGGCATCTCCAGCGGACCGAAGTCCGCGAGGCCGAGGAGCCATTCGCCGAAGGCCAAAAGGGATCCTCAGCCATGCCTCACAAGCGTAATCCGGTGGTATGCGAGCAGATCTGCGGCCTTGCCCGCGTCGTTCGCGCCAATGTTCAGGCGGCCATAGAGAATATCGCTCTTTGGCATGAACGGGATATCTCCCATTCCTCGGTGGAGCGCGTGATCCTGGCCGATTCCGCCATCTTGACGGACTACCTGCTTGCGAAAACTCGCTGGCTCATCAACGGCATGCGGGTGAACCGCGAACGCATGCTGCGCAATCTGGATGCTACCCGCGGGTTGATCTTTTCCGGCCAGCTCTTGCTCGACCTCACCGCCGCAGGGATGCTTCGCGAGGACGCTTATAGGCTTGTCCAGAGTCACGCCATGCAAGCCTGGGAGACCGACGGCGATTTCCGGTCGAGAATTGAATCCGATCCGGAAATCTCTTCCTTTCTGTCACTTAGAAAACTAGAGGCGGTCTTTTCTCTGGATCGGCATTTGGCTCACGTGGATCGCATCTTCTCCCGGGTCTTTCATAAAAGCCTCTATTCTGCAATAACTTAGAAGGTTACAGGAACATTTCATAAAAATTGCGGGATATAAATCGGCGCTTTATAGGTTAAACTTTAGACAGGAACCGAGATGCGACACTCCCCCCGTCCTCTGGAGTACGACTTGGCGCGTGTATTGCTTGTAGACGACGACCCAGCTTCCCGGCTCACTCTGAAGACGGTGCTCGAAGCGGGCGGGTATTCGGTAGATTCAGCCGCTAGCGCGGCGGAAGCTGTCGGGAAGCTTGATGAAGGCGAATACGAGCTTGTGCTAAGCGACTTACAGATGGAATCGCCTGAGGCTGGCCTAAAAGTACTAGCCCATGCCCGCATGATGGACTATAAGCCGGCGACCGCGCTGCTGACTACGTATAAGAATGCCGAGCCGGGACCCGGTCGCCGCCGCGACACCATGCTCATTAAGCCTGAAGATGTGCCCGGGTTGCTGAGTAAGGTCGCTGAAATGATTAGCGAGCGCGCCACGCGGCGACTCCAGCGCGAGCTTCGCTTGAGCGACCGTCAACTTCGGCCGGCGAACGCATAGGATCTCCGGCGCTTTTCGGCGGCGCGGGGCTCCCTAAAAATACGCACTCGCGGCGGAGCTCTTATAGCCTGAGATTTTGATGGGTGTGTGTTAAACTTCTGTCAGAAGTCTATGCGCCCACGCCGCACGCTGCTTGAGACTCTGGCTCCGCTGGTGGGCGTTTCGGCGCTCATTGCCGTCGCAGCCGCGGCGGCCCATTCACCCAAGCAAACGGGCGCGCAGCCGCATCCGCTTGTCCGTCTAATTCATTCCGTCTTCCAGTTCGTCGCGCCCGCCCCCGAAAAGCCGTTAGGGCGGGCCCATCCGCCAGGCCCTCCGCCGCACGACTTTTTCATTTCGGTTCCAGTTTTTCTTTGGATGGCCTTCGCACGCCGGATCCATTCGGATTCGGTTCGCGTTCTTCGGCTCCCGCTTCGCTGCTGACCCGCCTAAGACCCATTCTTTTGGGGAGGCAGGTATTAGCCCGCGGGGATCGCAGCCCCGAAAAGTTGAAGAAGGAGGCCAGTGCTATGAATACTTTCGAGACCATTCTCGCCAAAATCTTCGGCACCAAGCATGAGCGCGAGATCAAGGCTATGCGGCCCATCATCGCCGCCATCAACGATCTCGAGCCGCAGATGCAGGCGCTGTCGAACGAGGAGCTCGCGGCTCAGACCGTCCGCTTCCGCGAGCAGCTCGATCAGGGGGCTTCGCTCGACGATTTGCTGATCCCCGCGTTCGCGACTGTGCGCGAGGCAGGCCGCCGGGTGCTCAACATGCGCCACTTCGACGTTCAGTTGATCGGCGGCATCGTGCTCCATCGCGGCAAGGTGGCCGAAATGAAGACGGGCGAAGGAAAAACTCTCGTAGCCACGCTCCCGGTGTATCTCAACGCGCTGGAGCGCAAGGGCGTCCACGTGGTCACCGTCAACGATTACCTTGCCAAGCGGGATTCGGAGTGGATGGGCCGCATCTACAACGCTCTCGGGATGACCGTTGGGGTCATCGTCCACGATTTGGACGACGACGAACGCCGCCAAAGCTACAATTGCGACATCACTTACGGCACCAACAACGAATTCGGCTTCGATTATCTGCGCGACAACATGAAATTTCGCATTGCCGATTGCGTCCAGCGGAACATCGAGCCCATTTCGGTGCAAGCCCCCGATAATCGAGGATCCCAGCTCAAAATTTTCAATTACGCCATTGTCGACGAAGTGGACTCCATTCTGATCGACGAAGCTCGCACGCCGCTCATCATCTCCGGCCCGAGCGAAGAGTCCACGGACAAGTACTATCGGGTCAATCGCATCATTCCCAACTTGATCCGGGGCGAAGTCATCGAAGGCAAAGAGCCCGGCCAGAAATGGACAACCGGAGATTACACGGTGGACGAAAAGTCCCGCACCGTCGCCCTGACCGAAGAAGGAGTGCTTAAGGTCGAAAAACTTTTGGGGCTTGGCAACCTGTACGAAGCCATCAATATGGAGATGAACCACCACGTGCAGCAGGCTCTCCGCGCTCACGTGCTCTATCTCCGCGACCGCGATTACGTGGTCAAAGACGACGAAGTCATTATCGTCGACGAATTCACCGGCCGTCTCATGCCGGGCCGCCGCTGGTCCGACGGCCTGCATCAGGCCATCGAAGCCAAGGAGGGCGTCCGAATCCAGCGCGAAAACCAGACGCTGGCCACCGTCACGTTTCAGAACTACTTCCGCATGTACAAGAAGCTTGCGGGGATGACGGGAACCGCCGAAACGGAAGCGGCCGAGCTCAACAAAACCTATAACCTCGACGTCACCATCATTCCCACGAACAAGCCCCTGCGCCGCATCGAGTATTCCGACATCGTCTACCGGACGGAAGAAGAGAAGTTCCGCAACGCCGCCAAGGAAATCCTCAAGCTGCACGAGAAAGGCCAGCCGGTATTGGTCGGCACGGTTTCGGTGGAGAAATCTGAGAAATTAGCCGGAATTCTCAAAAAAATGGGCCTTAAAGAACACAGGGATTTTGAGGTTCTGAACGCCAAGAATCACGAACGCGAAGCCTTTATCGTCGCGCAGGCAGGACGCAAGGGGGCCGTTACGGTGTCGACCAATATGGCCGGCCGCGGCACGGACATCCTGCTCGGCGGCAACCCCGAATTCATGGCGAAGGAGTACTTCCGGAAGCAGAATAAGGACCCCGACACTCTGCAAACCGCGGCCATCGGCACGCCGGAGCGCCAGGAGTGGGATCAAGTTTACGCGCGGTTCAAGGCCGAGACGGCGCAGGAGCACGATGAAGTGGTCGAACTGGGCGGCCTGCATATTCTGGGCACCGAGCGGCACGAATCCCGCCGCATCGACAATCAGCTCCGCGGGCGCGCCGGCCGCCAGGGCGACCCCGGCAGCGCGCGCTTTTATCTTTCCTTGCAAGACGATTTGATGCGCATTTTCGGCGGCCCGAAAATGCAGAATCTCATGCTTCGGCTGGGGATGGAAGAGGACGTTCCGATCGAAAGCAAGATGATCACGCGACGCATCGCGGCGGCGCAGAAAGCGGTGGAGGCGCAGAACTTCGCGTCGCGCAAACACGTTCTGGAATACGACGACGTGATGAACAAGCAGCGCCAGGCGGTCTATGGAATGCGCCGCAGCCTGCTGGAAGGCAAGGATCAGAGAGACCGGGTTTTGGAAATCATCGACGGCATCCTGGCGGGCTTCATCGACGCACGGCTGCCCGAGAAAAGCCATCCGAGCCAGTGGGATTTTCCGGGCCTGGAAACCGATGTCCTAACGCAGTTCGGAGTGAAAATTCCCACGGAATCCCTCATGAATCTGGACCGCCGCCAGATCGAGGCCGATATCCGCGAACAACTGGTAAAGAAATACGCGGAAAAGGAAAGCATGATCGGGGCCGAGCTGATGCGCGAAACCGAGCGGATGATCATGCTCAATGTCATCGACAACCAATGGAAAGATCACTTGCTTTCCATGGACCACTTGAAAGAGGGCATCGGTCTACGGGGCTATGGCCAGAAGGATCCTCTGATCGAATACAAAAAGGAGTCCTTCGTTCTGTTCCAAGACATGATGGACCGCATCGAGGACGAAACCATCCGGTACCTGTTCTTCCTCCAGCGCGTGGAAGAGCCCTCGCCGGGCAGCGATGTGCCGGGCAACATCCCGTATCCGGAGCTTTGGGCGGATGAGGAAGAAGAGGCAGATGAACCGGTGGCCGTAGCCGCCGCCAGCCCTGCCGCGGCGCCCGTCAACAAGGCGGCGCAGTCGGCCGTGCTCGACTTCACCAGCAGCCTGCAACGCAAGAAACAAAAGGAGCTCGATCAGCTCCAATTCATCGGCGGCGAAGCGTCGGCGCCCAAACAACCCAAGCTCGCCGCCAAGAAAGCTGGCCGCAACGATCCCTGTCCTTGCGGCAGCGGAAAGAAGTTCAAGAAATGCTGCGGAGCTTGAGGCGCACGGGGAAAGCGGGCGGCGGTCGCTTTGGCCTAACGAAGCGGTTGCCGGCTTCCCTGCGGCTGGTTGCTTTAATCCTGCCGGTCATGGTTGGGGCGGGCTTCGCCGAAGCCGCCATCTTTACCGACCAAATTGGCCCATATCACAAGACCTCGGCAAAGCCTGTTCCCGTTGCGGATCCGGCTTTGTACCAGGAATACGGTTTTCAGGAGGCCGAACAGGCCGATTTCGCCGCGCCCGCAGGCCGCTTTCATGTTACCGGCTGGCGATTCTCAGATTCCACCGGCGCCATGGCCTTTCAGCAATTTCTGGGCAATAAAACCACCATTACCCATGGCAACTACGTCTTTCAGTTTACGGGTGGTGAGCCCGCCCAGGACGATCTGGAGGCTTTCTACCTCGATCTGCCGAAGTTCGAAACCTCACCGCTGCCGGTTCTCCCTACCTACCTTCCTCGCCAGAGCCTCATTTCCGGTTCCGAACGCTACATCCTGGGGCCCGTTTCCCTTGAGCGCTTCTTCCCTCTAGTTTCGCCTTCCGTCGCCGCCTTCCATTTGGGAACGGAAGCCCAAGCCGGCCAGTTCGACACGCCCAAAGGGCCGCTGAATTTGGCTATATTCAACTATCCCACTCCGGCGATCGCGATGGAGCGGTATAAGGAGTTCCAGAAGATTCCGGGCGCGTTGGCCAAACGGGCCGGACCTATGGTTGCCGTGACCATTCAACCGCCTGATGCGGACGCCGCCGAGCGTCTTCTGGCGCAGGTTCGTTACAACGTAAATCTAACTTGGAATGAATATCTTGGAGGGCCAACGGTGAGGGATAGCGCAAAGATGATCATGGTGATTGTTGCGCTGGCTGGAATTATCATCGCGCTTTGCCTGGCTGCCGGGGTCGGTTTCGGCGCTTTCCGGATTATCCTCAGAAAGATGGGCTGGCAGGGGCCAGAGGCCGACAAGATGATCGTGCTGGACTTGGGCGACAAATAAGCCTCGCTATTTCCCACGGTTAGAAGCGAAACAAAGCCCGTGGGCCTAAATCTTTGTTGGGCGCCAGTTATTCACGATGTTAAAGTAAGTCATTATTATTCAATGAATTATATGGCATACTCTTTTTTCCTTGACATAGTCCGCCGCACGCCCTAATATCCAATCACATAGGTTTTGGCGGTTGCGAAGCCGTCGAAGCTGATTCTCCCATGTACATCACCCTGGGTGAAAACAGGGTCCGAAAAATGCTCACCCCCTGCCGGTAAGGGAGGTGAGCATTTTCGTTTGGCGGGTATCCGAACTCCGGACTGCCGGATGAATGCGTTCTGGCGGCATTCTGAAGCTATGTGATACCATCCTGGATGAATCCCTCGCCGCGGAGAGGTGGCTGAGTGGTCGAAAGCAGCGGTTTGCTAAACCGTCGTAGGGGCCTAAACCTCTACCGGGGGTTCGAATCCCCCCCTCTCCGCCAGCTAAACTGTATTTTCCGGCCGGTGTCTGCCGCGTAAAATAGAACCATGGCGCGGCTGGTAAGCGATCGGGCGGAAAAGACCGATCGCGTTGTCATCCTGCCGTCGTCGCTGGAGGACCCGAACAAGGCCCCCCCGGGTACGTACAGGATTGTTCTTCTTTCCACTTGCGGATCTATCCTGGCTTTCTTCACCGCTCTGGTGATTGCCTACTTTTGGCGGTCGCGGACGCCGCCCTACTGGGATCCGATCCCCCTTCCCAAGACCTTATGGACCTCGACAGGGCTCATTCTGGCGAGCAGCTTGACCTTTGAAGCGGCGCGGCAGGTTTTCCGGAAGGGTGAGTATCGGCTGGCTGCGCGGTTTTTCGTCTCCAGCGGCTGCCTTGGAGCGGGGTTCCTTGCGTCGCAGCTTACGGCATGGCGGGAGTTGGTGAAGGTTGGCGCGTACTTGAACCAAAATCCCCACAGCTCGTTTTTCTACCTCTTTACGGGCCTACACGGGCTACACCTTGTGGGCGGGCTGGTGGCGCTTGCCGTGGTAATGACGCAGCGCGCGCCCCGGCGCGAACTGGTGGACGTGGTGGGCTACTACTGGCACTTCTTGGGCGCGCTCTGGCTGGCTCTGTTTGGCGTGCTGCACTGGATCTCCTAACGGGAGACGCGCGAGCGAGGCGGATAAAATAAAGCTTGCCCATCGATCCCTCCGCGCAAGTTGCGCCCACGGCGCGCGTCCACCCCCAAGCCGTCCTTGGCCCATCCGTCGTGGTCGGCGAGTTTGCCGTCGTTGAGCAGGATGTCTACATTGGCGCGGGCACGCGCCTGGAGCCCTACGTCTATATAAAACGATGGACGACGCTCGGAGAGAAAAACTGCATCTCGGCGGGCGCCGTGCTGGGCACCGATCCGCTGGATAAGAACTTCCGTGGGGAGCGCAGTTATCTGAAGATCGGCGACGGCAACACGATCCGCGAACATTACACCATTTCGCGCGGCACCGCGCCGGAGTCGGAGACGCTGATCGGCGACGGCAACTACATCATGACCTCCGGCCACATCGCCCACAATTGCCGGATCGGCAATCGCACGGTGATTGCAAGCTGCGCCCTGGTGGCGGGCTACGCCGAGGTGGAAGACGAAGCGTTCATTTCCGGCGGGGTCGTGATTCATCAGCATTCGAAGATCGGCCGGCTGGCGATGATCGCGGGGAACACGCGCGTCAACAGCGACGTGCCTCCATTTTTCATGTACGCGGATTTCAATGTCGCGGCGAAGGGGCTGAACCTGGTGGGACTGAAGCGAGCCGGATTTGGGCCGGCGGAAATCCAAGCCTTGAAGGCGGCATACAAGATTCTTTACCGGAGCGGGCTGAAGCTGGAAGAGGCGCTACAGCGGATCGAAGCCGAGATTCAGACTGAACACGCGCGGCACCTGGTGCGGTTCATTCGCTCCAGCGAGCGCGGGATCTGCCGGGAATAATGGTAGAATACGTCGCATGCCGGAGGCATTGGTGCGAAGCATTGCGTGTGCGTGTATGACGGCATGCTGCGCCGTCGCGGGGCTGGCGCAGAATACGGGGTCTATCGGCGGAAGAGTATTGACCGCAGCGGGCGGCGGGGAACCCGTTCCCAACGCTCCGGTTGAAGCCAAGAATGAGTCCACGGGCGCGTCTTATTCGGCCAAGAGCGCGGCCAACGGGAGCTACTCGCTCTCGGGCCTGGCGCCAGGGAATTACGAAATAACGGTGAATTATCCGCCAATATTCCTTCCATTTTCTCGCAAGGATGTCGCCGTTCAAACGGCCCAGACTGCGCGCCTCGATGTCCGATTGGACGACGTTCTGCTGAATACTTTGGGCGATAGCGGCGCGGAGTTTGTAAAATTGATCGCGCCGCAGCCGGCGCCGAAGGGCCTCGCGCCGCGCACGCGCGAAGGCAAGCCGGATCTGAGCGGCGTATGGCTGGGCGCGCTGCCGAGCGATCCCGGCAAGCCGGAGCCTTTGCCCTGGGTAGAAGCTCTTTCCAACAAGCGGCTCCAGGAAATGCAAAAGGATATTCCCTCAGCCCGCTGCCTGCCCTTCGGCGTCGCGATGAGCGGCGTTTTTGGCCCCACAAAATTCGTGCAGACGTCCAAGCTGCTGCTGATCATGGAGGAGGGCGACCTGCCGCGCCAGGTGTTCTTGGACGGCCGGAGTCATCCCAAAGATCCGAACCCTTCTTTCTATGGCCATTCCATAGGACGCTGGGAAAAAGACACGCTGATGGTGGACACCTCCGGATTGAACGGCCTCACCTGGATCAACTTCGACGGCTTTCCGCAAACCGAAATGCAGCGCGTGACCGAGCGCTTCCGGAGGCCCGATTTGGGCCATCTGGAAGTGGAAGTCACGGTGGACGATCCCAGCGCGTTTCAAAAGCCGTGGACCATGAAACGGGTGCATTCGCTGGCGCCAAAGGATGTGGATATCCTCGAGTACATCTGCGAGGAGAACGAGCGGGACCGCACGCACACTCCCTCCCAGTGACGGCGGGGGGTCTAGGGCCGCTTGACAAACATGTCTCTGTTTAGCTCCAGGTGCAGCCGCAGCGATTCGGCCCAGAGCGGGCCGCGGTCGCGGTTGTAACCGGGATTGACGATGCGCTGGACATCGGGGCCGATCCAGAACCATTTGGAGGCCTGGAAACTGTAATAGCTCTCCCACACCGTTTCCGGGCCGTAGTTGAGCGCTCCGTCGCCGATCAGGAAATCGAGGCCGCCTTTAGACAAATACACGGCGTGGACGCCGGAAACACCGCCGAAAGTAATCAGCGAGGCGGCGACGTCATTTTTCCTGCGCCATCGCGAACCGGCGACCGAGATTCCGGCGCTGGCCAGGCGGTCCATGGCGGTGAACGCGAAGCTCTCGGTTTTGCCGTCGTTCCAGCCCAGGCGGCCGAACACGCCAAGATCGCTCGAAATTTCCTGGTCCCAACTTACGCCGGCGCCATATTTCAGCGTGCCGTTTTTCCGGGTTGCCGTGACGTCGGGCGCCGCGCCCGTTGCCGCGCCCAATTTGATCGCCTCTGCATAATTGCCGGCGTGGGCGCGGTTCTGATAGGCGAGCACCCGAACAGCGCCTTTGTGGCCGCGAATCTGGTGATAATGGTCGATCTCGTAAACGGTCCCCTGGTTCACAAAGATTCGCCGGTCGAAGCGCGGGCCGTTGGCGGTGCGCGGCATGAGCGCTCCCGCGGCGCTAAACCTCCAGTTGGGCGTGTAAAACTCCTGAACCAAGCCCCAGGTGTAGCCACGCGTGTCGGCCGGGTAATCCCAGGCGCCGTTATACATAGCGGCCCAGCCCATAAACTGAGTGCGCGGATCGTGGCTGAAGCGATTGTCGTCGAAAAAATCGGTGATGGAGAAGCGCCCAAAGCTAACGGTATAGCGGGTCTTAGGGATCAAGCCAGCGAGCTGATTCGGGCCGCTTTCCACGCTTTCCGTTTCGTCGCCGAAGCCGATGCTGTAGGCGGCGTAAGCCCGGGCGACATACGGCTTGGGCGTGGCGGTATCGATGCGCGGCAGTTCACCGTTTACCGAATTGGCCAATCCGTTTACATCGCTGAATCCGCGGCCGCCCGCCAGTTCAGGATTTCCATAGAATTCGATCCCTCTCCAACGAAATCCGAGAAAAACGGTGGAAGTGAGGGAAACCTCGGCTTCGGGGCTGTTGAGAAGGCTGCGGGGACCGGAATAGAGCGCGGGGAACGATCCGTGTGTCATTCCTATGGAGGTGGCCTGGTAATAGAGGTTCCAGGTTTCGGAAGCAGGCGGTTGCGCGGGCGCGCCGGCAGGTGGGGCGCAATCCGCATTCTGAGCGAAGGCCGGCGACAGCCATGGGAAAAGGAGCCCGATGAGCGCGAGCACGCCCCATGCTAACAAGGCTTTGTGACAATTCCGTTAGGCGAGTAAGGGCTGGGCCGATGCTAAACTAGCCATGCGAGCGGCCGATAAGAAAGTGTAAACAGTGATGCAATCTATGATGGACCGGCGTATCGAAACCCGAATGCTCTGTGCCGACCTAGTGGACATCCGTTGGAAGGACGCCAGCGGGAGGCGGCGCAGGGGCGTGGCGAATCTCGAAGACATCTCTATTTCCGGCGCATGTCTTCAGGTAGAACGCCCAATACCGCTGGGCGCCGCGATTCACATCGCCTATCCGAATGGAGAGCTGGCCGGCAAGGTCAAATATTGCATATTCCGGGAGATCGGCTACTTTTTGGGAGTCGAGTTTGAGCCCGGCACGCGATGGTCGCCGCGCAGCTTCCGCCCTCAACATCTGCTAGACCCACGGACGATGGCGGCGCGCGCTGCTGGCCGCGCGAAAAGCGAGCTTGGCCAGCGGCTCCAGTAACGACACCGGCAACCCCCGCTCCGCAACCCGGTTTCAGGCGACGTCGTCAAAAATTCGATGGCGCAGCCTCCTTCGCTTCTGGATATGCGTGCCGCGCGAATGCGCCATAGCATTGCCGTTTGGCCTTTCGCAGGGCTCTTCGCGATCTTTTCCTGTGTTTGCGCCGCCGAGGCGGCGCCGAAAATCGTGAGCTCCGTCGAAATTTCCGGGGGCCCGCCAGCCACATCTCTCCAGACCAAGGCCGGAGAAGAGCTCGATCCGGGGAAGCTCAGCGACGACGTCAAGAGCCTCTGGCGCACGGGCCGGTTCTCCGACATTCGCGCCGAAACGGAAGAAGACGGCGAAATGGTCCGCGTCATATTTCGGGCGCAACCCAACAAAGCCCTGCGATTGCGCAAAGTCGAAATGAAGCCGGCCATCCCGGGCATTGAGATTCATCTCAAGCCGGGGTCCGAGATTACGGCCATGGATGCACATGATGCCGGCGAAGGCATTCGAAAGCGGTTGGACAGCTCCGGATACCCGTTCGCAAAAGTGAACGCCGAGCTCGTCCCGGTTGGCTCCGGGCAAGCTGATCTCCGCGTGGCCGTAGATCAAGGGCGCCGGATGGACGTCGCCGGCGTCAGTTTGGCCGGGGATCTGGGAGCGACCGGAGAAAACCCGCGCAAGGCTTTGCATTGGACTACCGGGACCAGAATTTTGCCGCCGATTCCCGGACTCTGGAATGGGTGGCGCCTGCGTTCCGCCTACACCGAGAGCCGCGTTCAGTATGATGTTGCAAACTTGCGCACGTTTTATTACAGGCGCGGCTATTTCGATGCGGATGTGAAAGCTGAACCTGTGGATCTTGGAGCCGGCGACGCCAATTTGCATTTCACAATCCACGCGGGGCCGCGTTATGCGATTCGCTCGATCCAATTCCATGGCTCGGATGGAATGCGCTCAATCTCTCCTTCGCCCGGCGGGGGTTTCCCGGAGCGGGAGATCTGCAACGCGCTCCTCGAAGAACGCCGCAGCGCCGAGCGCGCGGGCATTCTCGATTTCACTTCGCAAATCGAAGTGCACGATCTTGCCACAACCGGCGCCGCTACGCGAAAGACGGCCGACCTTACGGTGAGCATTACAAGAGGAACTCCATACCGGATCGGGCGCATTGAATTTCGCGGCAACCGGAGCTTTAGCGACGCAACGATCCGGCGCGCGTTTGTGCTCGACGAGGGCGATCTGCTCGACCAGCAGCTCCTCCGCAAGAGCCTGGCGCGCCTGAACAACACCGGCCTCTTCGAGCCTCTTTCGGAGACCAACGTGGTGATTAACACGCCGCCGGGATCGGACCGTGCAGACATATTTCTCAAGCTTCAGGAACGGAAAGGACGCCAGTGGACCCTTTCCGGGCCCGTCGGCCCGATGAGCATCGGCGGTTCGTTGTACTTCAAGATCGGCGCCCGGCTTCCTCCTTGGGGATGGCGTCTGGTGGAGCTTTCCACTTTCACCATCTCAATGAATTTCATGCTGATTCCGAAATCGGTAGCCACGCTGCTGCCCGGATTTCCCAACTCGGGATTCCTGGCGGCCGCCACTCTACAGCGCCCGCTGCTGCCCGGACAACCAATCCTCTCTGGCTTTTCCGTCGCGCCGCAGTTAGGTTGGCAAGGTATGCTCCTTGGCTACGGATTTTCGAGGGCGCGCTGGATGGCCGGGGGATGGTTTTCCAGCCCAAGTGTTACGCCCGCGCTTCCGGTCGCGATCGTCCATGCGGCCGAGGCAGAGGTCACCGACGCGACCCCAGCCGGGACCCTGTATTGCGAGCCTCCCAAGCCCCGATTCGCGTGGATTCGGCGGGCCGGAGGACTCGCTACCGGCCTGATGTTCTCGCTTTCGCCCTACTAAGAAGACCGAGTTTCGCCAGCCGGACCGCAGGGTCTCCACGGAGTCGACCTAACGGGCGGGGCGGGGAGGGCTAAACGTCGCAGATCGAAAGCGCTTTGCTGAGCGTGGCGATTGGGTCGTGGCCGGGGATAAGGCTGTACTCGTGCGAAATGAAACCGGTGAACCCCAAATCCGCAATGGATTGGGCGATGAAATGGTAATTCAACTCCTGGGTTTCGTCGATGTCGTGGCGGCCGGGGTTGCCGCCTGTATGAAAATGGCCGATCCACTGAAAATTTTCACGGATATTGCGGACCACATCGCCGTCCATGATCTGGGCATGATAAATGTCGAAAAGGATTTTAACGCGCGGTGAATTCACCCGCTTCATGACGTCCACGCCCCAGCCAATGTGATCGAACATGTAGTCCTTGTGGTTGACTTTGCTGTTGAGCAGTTCGATGCAGACCGTGACGCCTCTATCTTCGGCTTGGCTTTTGATTTTATTGAGAAACGCGGCGCAGTTGTCCGCGCCTTCCGCGTCGGGCATGCCGCGCCGGTTGCCGGAGAACGTGATGAGGTTCGGCACGCCATTCGCGGCGGCCAGATCGATTCCTTCGCGCAAGGTTTTTTCGAGCGTCGCGTGATTTTCTTTGCGATTAAGTGCGTCCGGAATTGTTCCACCCGGGCCTTGATACATGGACGGCGTGAGGCCGTATTTCTTGAGCGTCGGCCAATCAACTGGGCCGATCAGATCGAAGCCTTGCACCCCGAGGCGCGCGGCTGCGCGGCAGCAGTCTTCCAGGCTCATCTCGCGCGGGAAAACGGCTCGGGTCACGCCTTGCTTCAGGCGGCCCCTGCGTGGGGCGGCAGGTTGGTCCTGCGCCAGAGCGAGCGGCGCGGCGAGAGCGGAAAGGAAATCGCGGCGGCGCATAGGGCGTTGTCGTCGATTGAACATCCTATCACGGTGCGCACTGCCGTGCGCTTTCGATTACTGCAATCAGCGCGTAAGCGTTGGCGCTACGATAGCGGTGTGAAACAGACTGCTGTTTTGGTTGCTCTTTTGCTTTGCGCGGGCGGGCTGTCGGCGCAGTCTTCGGCAAACGAAACTGCGCTGAAATCGTTGCCTTACAGCCCTAGCCTGGACGTTAACGCGATGGACCGGTCCGTAGATCCGTGCACCGATTTCTACCGCTATTCCTGCGGAGGCTGGATCAAAAGCAATCCCATTCCGCCGGACCAGGAGCGCTGGGACGTGTATGCCAAACTGACCGAGGACAATCTGCGGTTTCTCTGGGGTCTGCTAGAGGAGGCGTCCAAGCCGTCGGCTGAGCGTAGCGCGGTGGAGGCGCAGATCGGCGATTACTTTTACGCCTGCATGGATGAGGCGGCGGTGGAGAAAACCGGCGCGGCGCCGCTGAAGCCGTGGCTCGATCAGATCGCGGCGCTCAAGTCGGTTGGAGATTTGCCTGCTCTGGTGGCGCGGCTGCACTTGGACGGCGGGACGATGATGTTCGATTTTGGCTCGTCGCAGGATTACGAGGATTCTTCGCGCGTGATTGCGTTCGCGAATGCCGGAGGACTCGGACTTCCTGACCGCGATTATTACGTCAAGACGGACGCCAAGAGCCAGGAGACGCGGCAAAAATACCTGGAGCACGTCCAAAACATGCTGGAGCTTCTCGGCGAGCCTGCGGACAAAGCAAAGGCCGATGCGCAGACGGTAATGGACATAGAAACCGCGCTGGCCAAGGCGTCCTTTACCCGCGTGGAACTCCGCGATCCGCGAAAGCTCTTTCACCGCATGCCGATTGCGCAACTTCAGGCGATGACGCCCTCTTTCAAATGGGACGCATATTTAAGGGAGGCGAAGGTTCCCGATGTTTCGGTAGTGAACGTCACGGAGCCGGCTTTTTATAAGGAACTTCAAGCGCTTCTAAAATCGCGGCCGCTGGCGGATTGGCAGACCTACCTGCGCTGGCATTTGGCGCATTCCTACGCGCCGTATCTTTCCTCGCCTTTCGTGAACGCGAACTTCGATTTTTATAGCAAGCACTTGCGCGGTCTGGAGCAATTGCCGCCGCGATGGAAGCGCTGCGTGCGGCAGGTGGATCGGGACTTGGGAGAAGCGCTGGGACAAGTCTTCGTCGCTAAGACCTTCAGCGCGGACACGAAGGCGCGGGCGCAGTTGATGACCAAGCAGGTGGAAGATGCGATGGAGAACGAAATCAAGCAGCTTCCATGGATGAGTGAGGCGACCAAGCAAAGAGCGCTTGAAAAGCTGCACGCGGTGGTGAACAAGATCGGCTATCCGGATAAGTGGCGGGATTACAGTTCCGTGAAGATCGCTCGCGACGACTATTTTGGGAACCTGTTGCGGGCGATGGAGTTTGAGTCTCGGCGGCAGCTCGATAAGATCGGCAAGCCGGTGGACCGCAAGGAGTGGCTGATGACGCCTCCCACGGTGAACGCCTATTACGATCCGCAGATGAACGACATCAATTTTCCCGCCGGCGTTTTGCAGCCGCCGCTATACGATCCCAAGATGGACGACGCGCCCAATTATGGGGACACAGGCGCAACGATCGGGCACGAATTAACCCACGGCTTCGACGACGAGGGCCGGCAATTTGACGCCAAGGGCAATTTGAAGAACTGGTGGACGAAGTCCGACGCGCGGTCTTTTGAAAAAGCGGCCAAGTGCGTTTCAGACGAGTATTCGGGCTTCACCATCGTCGATAACATCAAGATCAACGGCAAGCTGACGCTGGGCGAGGATCTGGCGGACCTGGGCGGCACGTGGCTGGCGTATCTGGCGTGGAAGGAAGCCACGAAGGGGCAGAATCTTCAACCCGCTGACGGACTGACGCCGGATCAGCGCTTCTTTGTCGGGATGGCGCAGTGGGCATGCGGGGACGAGCGTGCGGAGAGCAAGCGGCTGGGCGCGATCACCAATCCTCATTCGCCGCTGGAGTACCGGGTGAACGGAGTGGTGTCGAATATGCCGGAGTTCGGCAAAGCGTTTTCCTGCAGAATCGGGCAGCCGATGGTGCGGGTGAACCAGTGCAAGGTTTGGTGAGGGCGGGCTTCAATGGTCTTGCCGTTCGCGGCTTGACCGGCCCGGCTCAGCGTATCGCGACGGTTACGCCCGGTTCCGCGGACTCGGAGCCAACCTCGACGTAGATCGGAGTCATAAGGCCGGGCTTTATCCAGGACGGCAGGCGAACCTTGACCTGAATCACGCCGGCAACCGATCCGGGCGCCCCCTCCGCGGACACTACCTCGGCCGGAGAAATTGATCCTGGCTCGCTGGGGTCCTCAAACAATACGGAGACCGGCAATTTGGGTTTCGGAATGGGCTGGTCGAGAATGGCTCCATCCGCAACGGCTGGCTCCATCGAGCCGGCTCCAGTCACAAAAAGAGTGATTATCGAGCCTAGGGGCGCTGAATTCGCCGGCGAGTTGAGGCTCCCATCTTCGTTCAGGATCGCGCCCTGGCCCCGACCGGAACTATCCAGGCTGAAAATGCCCGGACGGGCGTTCGACACGGGCAACGTTAGTGACTCCGAACGCACCTCCTGATATTCGAGTTCAATATTGACCGTGTTGTAGTCAGCTACGCCATAGGGAACCACGGCGGCGCTCTGAGTATCCGAGACGTACAGAAGGGGCGCCGGAACGCCATTGAAAAGGATGCGGGCGCCGGCAATCATGCTTGCCACTTGCCCATCCACGGGCGGCGGGGAGAGAGTCAGTTGGTCTGGTCCCATGCCCTTTCCAAAAATGGTCACAACCTCGCCGGGCGCCACGCCTCCGCCCGCGTAATCCGCCGCATTGACGACGCATTCCCAAGCGATTTCCGGATGCGAGCCGGTGGAAATGGTCTGCGACTTGCCAAGCTTGACCACAAAAGCGCTGCCGGCCGCGGCGCCTCCTCGCACACTACCGCTGAGGTAGACGCCCGTAGAGTCCAGCGCCACGCTACTCGCAAAGTCGGAGTGGGCGGTTCCGAACTGCCGCGTCCACTGTTCGTTGCCATCGGCATCGTATTTGCGCGCGAAGACATCCTGAAAACCAGCGTTACATTGGCCAGGGAGCGCGCCTTGGCCAGTGCCGGCCAAATACACTCCGGTTGAGTCCACCGATAGGCCGGTCACTCCATTGGCGCCGGCTTCCCCGAATCGGCGCGTCCACAGTTCGTTGCCGTTGGCGTCGAGCTTGTACACGACTGCCTCCCCGGAGTCGGGCGCAAAGGTTGTCCCCTCGCCGGCTCTTTGAAAAACGGCCCCACCAGCAAAGACCTCGGCGGAATCCGAGCCAAGCGCCGCCGGAACCACGATTTTTGATGGGGACGACGATAGCTGGTGGGTCCAGAGTTGGGCGCCGTCGGAGGCATACTTGCTTACAAATCCTGCGCTTTCATCCAAGCCGCTCACATAAATTCCGTCTGCGATAGTCAGACCCCGGAGAGAGTGAACTGTCATCGTGCGGGTCCAGATTTCATCGCCCTGCGGAGAGTATTTGCGAAGTATTCCGGCGCTCCCGTCTGAAGCCGCCAGATACAGCCCGGACGAGTCTGTAGCAATGCCGGCAAGCATGTGATAGCCGCCGTCGGAAATTTGAAATTGCCGAGCCCACAACTGGTTGCCCTGCTCGTCATATTTGTTGAGAAACAGCTCCGTGCGGCTTTGCCCGGCGGAACCGGCTACATAGATTGCGGCATTGCCGGCCGCCAACGCCTGCGGGAACGCGGTATCCGCAGCCGTGATTTGCCGGGTCCAGATCTCGTTTCCAGCAAGATCGTAGCGCCGCAGCAGTCCCTGAAATGCCGGACTATAGGACGACTGGAACGTAGCCGCCACATAAATGCTCGCACCCGACACAGCCATCGGGACGTAAGACGGGTCGATATCGAGACCGGCCCGGAACGGGAGCGTAAACAAGAAATCGCGCGCGTAGAAGATGGATTGCGAGTTGGCCGTGTCTGCCGCCGCTTCAAGGACGATCGACAAGAATAAAGCCGGAAACGTCAACTTACGCATAGATAGGTTCTCCGATTCGGCCGAGATGGACCTGAATTTCGTCACTACCGTCCCTACGGGCAGCTCAGAGTGGGCGCCTGCTTGCCGCCCGTTATAGAGCCGCCACTGCGAGGGGCGATTCGTGTTCTGTGGGGATTATAGACGGGGCTGCGGCTGAACCGGAAGGTGTTATACCGTGTTTAACATTGCGGCTAGCCGGCGGCGGAGGGGAAATTCATGCGGCGGACAAGGTTTAAAAATCCGGAATGCTGGCGCAGGTCGTCAAAGAAAGGCTCGACGCCGAGCAAGCAGACGGTGCGTTCCTTTCCCTCGTGCGCTTTCTCCAAATACTCGACAGCCCGGTCATGCTCGTTAAAACCATGCGCGGCGACAGCAAAACAGAACGCCGGCATATAACCCTTTTTCGCCAGCGCCTCCAGTTCGCCGCGCTGCTCCATCGCCTTCTCGCGCTGATTTCCCCGCGCGTGCGCATATGCCAGCAACGCCAGCGCGTAGGGAAAGCCGGGAGCCAGTTTATGCGCCGCGCTGAAGGCTTCAATAGCTTCGAAAAGACGCCCCACGCGAGCATAGGCAAGTCCGATGTACACATGCGCCATCAGAGAGCCAGGGTCCAGGCAGATGCTCGCGCGCAAGTGCTCTATGGCGTCTTCAAACCGGTGGGCCCAGTAAAGATGTTCGCCGTAGTAGCATTCCGTGAGGACCGAAAAAGGATCCAGGACATGGGCCAGGCGGTTTTCGAGGATGGCGTCTTTATGCCGCCCGGTCTGGCCAAGAAAGAAGCCGTACTGCATATGCCCCGTGGAACAATGTGGGTTCAAATCGAGGGCCCGGGTGAAGAGACTGCCCGCTTGTTCCCAATCCCAGTCATGCCAAGCCGCGACGCCGGCCAGGGCATTCCACGCTTCGGCGAGGCCTGGATCGAGCTCCAGCGCTCGTTGTGCGGCGGTTCTTGCCTTGGGATGCGATACTCTGGTCGGAACGGCGCCGCGATCGCCAAGCCACAGCCAAGCCTCAGCCAGTCCGGCGTAGGCTGCGGCGTAGGTGGGGCTTAGCGCGAGCGCCTCTTGAAAGCACTCCAGGGCTTTGCGCAAACCCTGCGGCGTCGAGAGACCGCAATGAAAACGCCCTTTTAGGTACGACTCGTAGGCTGGCAGGCTGATTGGCCAGCCAGTCTGCACTTCGGGTGGGGGCAAGACAGCACGGACCTGCCTGGCGACGGCGAGGGCAATCTCCGTCAGGATGTTCAGCACGTCGTTCTGTTCCCGTTCGTACGATTCCGCCCACAAGTGCCTTTCCGCGGTCACCTGGATAAAGCGGCAGGTGATGCGGATTCGTCCCGCGCTTCGGATGACAGATCCCTCAAGGATGTGGGTGACGCCCAGCTCCCAGGCGATTTCTTGCAACGGTTTCCGGACCCGTTTGTAGCGCATTGCCGACGTCCAAGAGATCACACGGGGCCGGCCGATCTTTGCAAGCTCAGTGATGATGCCGTCGGTTAGCCCGTC